>NZ_KL370775.1:0-345782 GCF_000701345.1 Bradyrhizobium sp. URHD0069
AATTTGGGTGACCGCTTCGGCGTAAAGATCACCCTTGCTCTCAAAGTAACTATAGAAACTTCCCCGGGTGAGCCCGGCATCAGCCATAACGTCGTCGATTGACACAGTATCGAACCCACGGCGATTGAAGAGTCGCCAGGCGCTCCGAACAATTTTCTGTTTGGTTAGGCGGCGGTGGTCAGCAGGATACGACATCGAACCTCTCTCTCGCGCGACAAGCTGGTGTTTCGATCTTGAAAGCCACAAGCAAGCAGTAGGATCGCTTGGGAGCGCTTTTACAAACTGCGGTACCGTCGCAACCGTTCCACCGCAAGCCGGTCACGGCTTCTCTTACGCAGTAAACTCTTCGTTCCCGCACCGAAAACTAAAATTCAATTTAGTAGTGTCGGCGGATTGGCGGACCTACACAAGCTTCACGGGGCGTTCTAGTGAATCCTAGTGGAGCTCCCCCATGTCAAACACCTCGGTAAAAGTCGCCGTCCTCTTCGTGCTCTTGGCCTTGCCTGCCTCTTCATTTGGGCGCGGCGGAGGCTCGGCTGGAATGGGACATTCAGGAGGGGTAGGAGGGGCCCGGTCAAACGCTGCTCGGTGTCTGGCATAGGTTCAATCGCCGCGTCGATCTTGAGAACCATGTCCGTGGCCTTCTCAAGAACCTCGGTCTAGTGATCGGCCGCGCCACGTTCAATGTCTTCGCCGTGCGAGCCGAGGAGTTGATCGAGGGCCGTCCTGAGTTGGTGGCTGCGATCAGGCCGCTGCTCGAAGCCCGCAATGCCGTCGAGCAGCAGGTCAGCGACCTCGACCGCAAGGTTATGAAGTTGGCTCGTCGTGATGCGCAGGTCCCAGCGGTTCATGACCATACCTGGGGTGGGCTCGATTACCGCGCTTGCATTCAAGGCAGCGATTGACGATCCGGCACGGTTCGCGCGATCGAGAAGTGTGGGTATGTCGGATTAACGAGCAGACGGTACGCTTCAGGCGAGATCGACTGGAGTGGTCGCATCTCGAAGTGTGGTGATGCCATGCTTATCACGCAACGCCACCGCGGCTGTGGCCATTGATACGTTGCTTCAGAAGAGCGGACGGCGTGAACACGATTACGCGACGCGGAGAATTCGGCATCTCGGTGCCGGTCTTCGGATTGCGGCCGATACGCTGACCTTTTTTGATTTTTCTTGTCATAGCTCTGTTTCCTTTCAGTTTCAGAATCGCCGATCACCCTGCGCACGGCGTAAGTACCATTGATCGGCCCTTGGTTGTTGAACGTCGGCGGGAATGATGGGGTGTGAGTTGAGGTGGTGGCTCACCTGAGAGAGCTAGGGTTTCGCGGTTCGCCAGTTCTCCAGGTGAGCCCCTTAAGATTTCGAAAGTCGCGCCCGCAACTTCCGAATAGGATCACCACTCAGTAGGTGCAGGTGTAGGGCAAGTCGTATGACGTGTAATACGGACAGCTGCCGTAGTCGTAATAGCCGCCGAAACCACGTCTTCCATTGCCATAGTGATCTCGGCCCATGCCCGCCGTGCGAGCTCCGCCGAAGCCAGCCATGTGACCTCCGCCAAAGCCACCAACATGACCTCCGCCGAAGCCACCCATAGAACCTGCGCTGAAGCCGCCACCGCCCCCGTGTCCTCCCCCGCCGCCGCCGCCGCCACCACCACCGCCTCCGCCACCGTGAGCCTGCGCACCCGTCGCAAGCAGTGACCCGGCCAACAAGGCGGTAGCCAATACCATCATCGTTCTTCGTCCAGTCATGACACTTTCCTTTCAATGGCCAGAGCCATTAGTGATCATTTCTCGCCCAGGCCTCATATGGTCGCCCGGCTCCCAATCGCTAACGGGAAATTTCGAAGGCATTAATCGGAGCAGCCGATTGCGCCCGGTTAGCACACAGGCATCGCCACAATGGATGCCGACCTGGCACGCTGCTCAGCGCGCTGCCAGTGCTTCAATGTCATGGTCGGGCGCAAAGGCTCTCTTGGTACCGGTCAGACACACTCGGATAAGATTTCCGAGCATCCTGAATTCGGCGCCGCGCGAAGTTGTCGGCCGCCAGGCCAGGACCAGGGTGCGGAACGGCTTGTCTGGAAAGAGCGGGCGAATCACAACATTGCGAGTTGAAGCGAGCTCCGAATCCACCGCGATCTGGGGCATTAGTGTAATGCCAAGTCCTGCGGCCACCATCTGGACAAGCGTTCGCAGGCTAGTCGCCTGGAAGATTTCATTGCGAACCGGATCCACGATCCGACATGCCTGCAGCGAATGGCTGCGCAGGCAATGCCCGTCCTCGATCAGCAGCAGTTGCTCACGCGCCAAGTCATGACGGTTTACCACTTTGTGATGGCGAAGAGGATGGTTGCTCGGCATCGCTACGACGATTGGATCTTCCGTGATTTCCATCGCCTCGACATCACCAAGTTCGTAGGGAATGGCCACCAGCAAAATGTCGAGCTCTCCTCCAGCGAGCTTGTCCAGCAAGACTGGACTCGGAGCCTCCCGCACGTACAGCTTGAGCTTCGGCTGCGCAGTGCCCAGATGCGACAGCAGCGAGGGCAGGACATAGGGCCCGACTGTCGGGATTATCCCGAACCGCAGCGGCCCGGACAATGGCTCCTGCGCGTTGCGAGCCAACCCGACCAGTTCCTCGGCGTCGACCAGCAGGCGCCGGGCGCGCGTCGCGATCTCTTTCCCCAAGGGCGTCAGCATCACGTGGCGATGGCTGCGCTCAAACAGCGTGACGCCCAGCCGTGCCTCGAGCTCCTTGATCCCTCCGCTCAGCGTCGATTGCGTGACCGCGCAACTTTCCGCAGCACGGCCGAAATGGCATTGCTCGGCCAGCGCGCACAGAAAGCGGAGTTGTTGAAGACTGGGCAGGATCACCATCGGGATGTCCAATGAAGCTGTGCGTTTTTATCCATTGGACCAATGGCCAGGAATGGCGGACCTTCCGCAGACAGGAGATATGAGCCGGTAGATGAACTTTCCATGGTCGGTTGCACATAATCGATCGCTTGCGAACATCTCACCATTCGGTGAAGCACCATGAACTACCGCCAACATTTCGCATCCGCCATCGAGTCAGTTCGCGGTGAGGGCCGACGGTGTGGAGGCCGCAGTGTCGCCCAACACTCAAGCGTGATGAGCATGGTGCTCGTTTTCTTCCTACATCGAAAACGACACGAAAGACCAATCTTGCAGGCAGTGCGGTCATCGTGTTGCCGGGATCTCGATTACTCGTGAACAGGAATGACACTTCATGGCCAAACGCCCCACCCTCACCACCATCACCGGCATGCCGGTTGCCGACAACCAGAACAGCATCACGGCGGGCCCGCGCGGCCCGGTGCTGATGCAAGATTTCTTTTTGTTCGAGAAGCTTGCCCACCAGAACCGCGAGCGCATTCCCGAACGCGGCCAGCACGCCAAGGGCTCAGGCGCGTATGGCACGCTGACCATAACTCATGACATCATGAAATACACAAAGGCTAAGGTGTTGCAGAAGGGCAAAAAGACCGAAGCTTTCCTGCGCTTTTCGACGGTCGCCGGTGAGCGCGGGGCCGCCGATGCCGAGCGCGACGTCCGCGGCTTCGCGCTACGCTTCTATACCGAAGAAGGCAACTGGGACATGGTCGGCAACAACACGCCGATATTCTTCGTGCGCGACGCGCTGAAGTTCCCTGACTTCATCCACACCCAGAAGCGGCACCCGAGAACCAACATGCGGTCGCCGACCGCGATGTGGGATTTCTGGTCGCTGTCGCCAGAGAGCCTGCACCAGGTCACCATTCTAATGTCAGACCGCGGCCTGCCGCAGAGCTATCGCAATATCGACGGCTTCGGCTCGCATACCTACTCGTTCATCAACGCCAACAACGAGCGGCACTGGGTAAAATTCCACTTCAAAACCATGCAGGGTATCAAGAACTGGACCAATGCCGAAGCCGCCGAGAAGGTCGCGCATGACCGCGAGACCCACCAGCGTGACCTGTTCGAGTCGATCGAGCGCGGCGATTTCCCGAAGTGGAAGTTCTCGGTGCAGATCATGCCGGAGAGCGATGTCGGCAAGCACTGGTACAACCCCTTCGACCTTACGAAAGTATGGCCGCACAAGGATTACCCGCTGATTGAGGTCGGCGTGCTCGAGCTCAACCGCAATCCGGAGAATTATTTCGCCGAAGTCGAGCAGGCCGCGCTCTCGCCCGCAAACATTGTGCCCGGCATCAGCCATTCGCCAGACAAGATGCTGCAGGCGCGCATCTTCGCCTACGCCGATGCGCACCGCTACCGCGTAGGCGTCAATGCTGATCAGCTTCCTGTCAACAAGCCGCGCTGCCCCGTGCACACTTACAACGCCGATGGTGCCATGCGGCTCGCAGGCAACCCGAATCCTGATGCCTATTACGAGCCGAACTCGTTCAACGGCCCCGTGCAGGACGAACGCTTCCGCGAGCCGCCGCTGAAAATCTCGGGCGATGCCGACCGCTACAATCACCGCGACGGCAACGACGACTATCGTCAGCCGGGCGACTTGTTCCGGCTAATGACGGCCCACCATAAGCAGCAGCTCTTCCATAACTACAAGGCAGCGATGGAAGGTGTGCCGGTCGAGATCGTCAAACGGCAGATCGTCCACTGCTACAGGGCCGATCCCGAATACGGCACTGGCGTCGCCAAGGCGATGGGCATCAATTTCACGCCGCAGATGATCGCCGCGGAGTAACCGCCGCTCGCTTCGGCGACCGGCGGCCGCTCCTCCCGCGCCGCCGGCTACCCCTAAACAATTCAATGCGAGCGGCGCACGCTCGTCTCTGGAGATCAACAATGTCTAACCGGATTGCACCCAAGCTCCTTGCGGAGTTCATCGGCACCTTCTCGTTCGTGTTCATCGGCGCCGGCGCCGCGGCCGTGGTCGGCGACGGTGTCGGCCTGCCCGGCATCGCCGCGGTTGCCTTCGCCCATGGCTTGGCCATCATGGCCTTCGCCTTTGCCTACGGCCCCGTGTCGGGCGGGCATATGAACCCCGCCGTCACGGTCGGCGTGCTCGCCGCCGGCGCGATGCGCGCCGGCGACGCGGTCGGCTATATCATCAGTCAGCTCATTGGCGGTGTCGCTGGCGCGCTCTTCTTGCGGGTCGTACTGGGAGGCGCGGAAACCGGCCTCGGCACGCCTGCGCTCGCGCACAACCTCGCTCTCGGCGCGACGACCCTCACGATCACGCCTGCTGCCGGCTTCATGATCGAGGCCGTGCTCGCCTTTTTCCTGGTGACGGTCGTACTCAGCACTGCGGTTGCGGGCCGCGCGGGCAATCTCGCCCCGCTTGCGATCGGAATGACGCTGACCCTCAACATCATCATGGGTGGGGCCCTCACGGGCGCACCATTCAATCCCGCGCGGGCGCTTGGCCCGATGGTCGCGACCGGCAATTTCAACGATGCCTGGCTGTACGTGATAGCCCCGCTCGTTGGCGCCATCGTCGCTGCCCTCTTGCACACGGGCCTCGCTCACCTCGCCCAAGAGGGGACGGCGTCGGCCGGGCCTGGCAGCGCCGCCCAGACGCCCGCTGAATGAGTCCCATTCGCGACTCATGCTTCAAGCTCAGAGCGAAATGGCGCTGCTGCCGATCGGCAGCGGCGCGGTCAGCAGTCGTGACGCGAACTCGGAGTAGCAGGGTTGGCCGGTCAGCCAAGCCTGCTACTCGCGTAGCGAGGTAATCGGTCGACGCGCGCGATCCGTACGCACCTTGCATTTTGCAGATGAAATCTCCCTGTTAACGGCTAAAGATTCCCTGTTCATCGAAATATTTTCCCTGTTAGCTTGAGTAGGGAATTGTTCGAAAAATCCATGCAGCACAGTGGTTTCGTGCAACGAAATTGGCGTCTGAGAGACCAAAATCACAAAATTCCCTGTAAAATTCCCTGTTTGCAGGGAATTTAGCCTGGAGACGGGTGCGATCAGCACTGCGTCGCCAGCCAGACAGTCCAGCAACTGGATGCCAAATTCAAACAATCTTAGCGCGAATTCATCGATAGTCTCCGGCTGATATTCGAAATATTCCCGTTTTGGGGAGACTTCGATAGGAGACCGGGGTTCGATCTGCACTGCGTGGCCCGGGTCGGACGGCAATTCGTGGAAGTTTTCGGCGGTACCTCGCGCGGCAGTATCTATGGAATGCGCACGTTCACAACGGGCGAGCGATGTCGCGCAGCGAGTTTCAGCTTTTGATCTGGACGTATCCATTGAAGACAGAACACGCAATCTAACGTGCAACCGGCGATCCAATTGTGGTCGTCACAGGGAAGTTAAATTTTTGTTAAGTTCACCTGCTTAGGTCGCCTAAGTCGGAGGCACCCCTGTTTTCGGCGAACGTTTGGTTTGTCCAGCCATCCCCGACAGGAAGATCAACTCGCCTCTCTAGCTCGCCGCCTGCCTCACGCCATTCAATTCATCGACGCGAAAACATGAGTTTTCGCGAACAGCTTTCTGTGCTCTTTTTTTAGGAGAATTTCCATGGGTCCCGGTTCCATCGCCTTCACTGGCTTCAACGTCCTGCCGAACACAGTGTCGCAATTCAATTTTGTCGCGTTGGAAGGCATCACCGCCGGGACGACAATTGCCTTCACCGACAACAATTGGAATGGCTCGGCGTTCACGACGAACGAAGCCACTTGGACCTGGACGGCGACCAGCGACGTTGCTGCCGGCACCATCGTCACACTCAACGACCTGATCCCCGGCAATTTTGGCGGCACGGCGCACCCGGCCAGCAATCTCGGCACGGTAGCTTATTTCGGCACCCAGCCTGTCCAGCAATATCAGTTCGCGGGCGAAACTCTTTATGCCTATACCGGCGACGCGGCGAATCCGACGTTCCTAACGGCTTTCGCCACCGGAAACCTGACCGGCAGCGAGTTGACCAATACCAGCCTCGTCGAAGGCGTGAACGCGGTCTCTTTGAATAACACTGTCGAGGGGATCTTCTATCCAATGATCTCCGTCTATGACGGTCCGACCTCCGGCTTCAGTTCCTTCGCCGATTATCTGGCGGCGCTACACCAGTCTGACAACTGGACCGGCCAGCGCGCCTATCCCGATGCCGGCAACGACGGCACGCATCCCGACCTGCCGCTGCCGACCGATCCACTCACCGTTGATCCGACGGTGCAGACCATCGGCTTTGCGCCCGATTCGGTTCGTGTCTCGGTCACGGAGGGGCAGGCCGGCGAGAGCACCATCCTGACTTTCACAGTCGTGCGCTCGGGTTCGACCGAAGGTGCGATCGACTTTTCCGGCTCGCTGCTTGCCGGTGCCGGCATTGACGCCGCTGACTTCGGCGGCACGCTGCCGACCTTCTCCGGCATGATCGCGGCCGGCGCGACATCTGCCGTTGTGACGATCACGGTCTCCGGGGACATTCGCTATGAGAGCAACGAGACATTCGACATCGTTCTTGAGGGTGGATCGAATCCCGGCCACGAGGTCGTCGTCGGCGGAAGCGATACCGCGCATGCGACGATCACCAATACCGATCAGCCCCAAACCGTAAATTTTGCGGCAGCGTCCCAGAATCTTCAGATGACCGAAGGCAATGCCGGCGAATTGACGTTGACCTTCACCGTCGAGCGGACGGGCGGAACGCTGGGCGAAACGACCTTTACAGTCGTCGCTCCGGCGGGCGGCAGCACCGCCAATGGCGATGATTTCGGCGGCGTTTTCCCCTTCACCGGGACGATCCCGGATGGCCAAAGCTCGGCAACGTTTACGCTTACGATCAACGGCGACGTCCGCGCCGAGCTGACCGAGCAACTCCGTCTGCAAATCACATCCGTCGGCAACGAACCGGTCGGCGCGATCATCGGTAACGGTGGATACGCATCCGCAACCGTGACGATCACGAATGACGACCCTGCCTTCACCGGCAACGTCATTGGCGCTGGCGAGATCGTTGAGACTCCAATTACCGTGGCGGGCGGCGGTCAGTTCACGGTGGAAGCGGGGCAAGCTCGATGTCCCCGGCAACCAGATTGCGCTGCAGTGGAGCGGCGCGAACAGCCATCTCGTGGTTGAGAATGCCGGGCTGATCAAAGCCGACGGAACAGCGATCCACAGCACCTCTGATGCGAGCGGTTCCCTCACCATCAACAACCTTGAAGGCGGCAAAATCGAAGGGACGGTCAGCACTGGGAAGTTGTACATGGGATCTTCGGTCACGCTCAACAATGCCGGCACGATCGAAGCGCGTGGCTCGGTCATCGCCTTTGCCAACGCCGCCGACAACGGCGCGTCGGTCCTTCATCAACAATCTTGAAGGCGGCATCATTCAGCAGACCGGCGGTGGCGATTCGGTCATGCTGTATCTTGACACCAAGCGTGTCGGCGGCGCGATCGTCGTCAACAATTCCGGCCTGATAATGATGGAGGAAGGACACGTCGGCGGCGGCGATGTGATGGACTTTGACGAGAAGCTCGATGGTGTGGTCAACAACTATGCCACCGGTCATATCGAAGGCTCGCGCCATGCCGTCACCGGCGAGCGCGCCATCACCGTCTACAACGAAGGCACCATGATCGGCCGCAATGGTTCGGCGGTAAACATGGACACCTCCGGAACGGAGGTGGTTACCGTTGTCAATCGCGGACGGATGGAGGGTCGTTCGGCCGATCTCACCGACAGCGATGGCGACGCCATCGACGTCGATTCTCTGCTGACCCTGGACAATTACGGTTTCATCGGCGGCATGGGCCATGAGGGCTATCACAACGGCGAGCCGAACGTCTCCGAAGGCCTTGCGATCGGCGGCGGCACGATCCGCAATCATGCCGGTGGTGAGATCTACGGCTACGGCCGCGGCATTCAGGTCGACAATTCCAGCAACGGAAACGCCTGGGCTGCGACCACCATCATCAATGCGGGACTGATCCGCGGTGACGGGCACCAGCCGGAAGGCGTCGATCCGGACGATTTGGCCGGCTTCGACCTGCGCGGCAATGAAGCGATCAATCTGATCAACGACTTGAACGATTCCCTGACCAACACCGGTACCATCATCGGTGGTGTGTCGATGGGTCGGGGCAACGACCTCCTCGTCAACAAGGGTACGATGACCGCGACCGGCGGTTCGGCAGCAAACCTTGGCGATGGCAACGACACGTTCGAATTCCATGTCGGCTCGAATGTCACCGGCCTGATCGATGGCGGCGCGGGCAACGACACCCTCAAGCTGATGGGCGCCGGTTTCGGTTCGCTCGGTGCCAATGCGAACTTCGAAAAGCTCGATGTTCAAAGCGGTATGTGGACGCTGCAGAGCGATGCGTATGACGCCGTGAATATTGCGCCTGGCGCGACGGTAACGTCGCAGGTCAAGCTTGCCGATCAGGGCGAGATGAATGTTGCCATGGGTGGCATTGTGCTGGTCACCAATGGCAGCGATGCAGTGGTGGCGGAAGGTGCTGCCGATATCGAGAATGCCGGTCTGATCCAGGCGCTCGGCATGCAGGGCGCGAGCTTTGCGAAGGCGATCGTCACCAATGGCGGCACGATCCACAACAAGGCCGGCGGCACGATCCTGGCCATGGGTGCGACCATCGTCTCGGGAGCGTCCGCCGTTGCCGGCGCCGACATCGTCAACGAAGGTATGATCCAGAGCCTTTCGGGTCAGGCCATCGCGCTTGTTGGCGATCAAGATGACTCAGTTGCCAACAAGGGCATGATCAACGGCAGCGTCGATCTGGGCGCCGGCGACGACACGCTGAGCATTCACACCGGCTCCAGCATCACGGGTGCGGTGAACGGCGGCGAAGGCGCTGACACCGTCAAGCTGGTCGGAACGACTCCGACGACCGTCGGCAGCTTCAACAGCACAGGTCTCTCAAGCTTTGAAAAGCTGGTGGTCGCCGAAGGCACTTGGTCGGTCCTGAACAGTAGCGTTTACTCCGACATCACGATTGAGGACGGTGCGACAGTGACGTCCGGCATCATTCTCGACAATACCGATCACCTGGTTGTCGAGGCCGGCGGCAAGCTCGACGTTACGGACAATGCCATCTCCTGGGAAGGCTTCGGCGAAAACAGCAACGTCGTGGTCGACAATGCCGGGCTGATCGAATCGGACTTCCGTGTTTTCAATACGCAGGGAGGTCAGAGCGGCGACTTCACCTTCAATAACCTTGAAGGCGGCATCGTGCGCGGCTCGTTCAGTCCGCGTCAGGAAGTGCGGCCGGAATCGGTGATCACTTTTAACAATGCCGGCCGGATGGAATATTCCGAGCGCATTTTCGAGCTCAAGGAACTTGTGAAAGACGGCGCTCATGTCGTCATCAACAACCAGGCAACGGGCGTGATCGAGCAAGTTGGCGGTGATGGCGAAGAGGACGTGATGGTCCTCGACGACAACACGGTGGTCAACAACTGGGGCGTCATCAAGTCTCAGCAAGGTTCGGTCGGTGGCGGCGACGCGCTCAACTTCGACAGCGGGCGCGATAGCTCGGTTCACAACTATGCCGGTGGCCTGATCGAAGGCTCCCGTCATGCGGTGACCGGCAAGCAGGACTTCACCATTGTCAACGAAGGCACGATGATCGGCCGCAACGGTTCGGCGGTGAACTTCGACACAAACGCCAACGAACTGGTCAAGATCACCAACCGCGGCACGATGGAAGGCCGCTCAGCCGGACTGTCCGACTCGGATGGCGATGCCATCGATGTCGACGGTCTGGTATATGTCATGAACTACGGCCGCATCGCCGGCCTGGGGGCTAACGGCTATCACGATGGCGAGCCGAATGTGTCCGAAGGCATCGCGATTGGTGGCGGCACTATCTTGAACTATGGCACGAACGCCGAGATCTATGGCTACGGCCGCGCCATCCAGGTCGATGACTCCAGCAACGGCGGTGCGTTGGGAACGACCTTCATCAACAATGAGGGCCTGATCAAGGGCGATGGTCATGGTCCGGAGGGCGTCGATCCCGAGGATGCAGCGCAGTTCGACCTGCGCGGCAACGAGGCGGTCAATCTTGTTGGCGATTACGCCGATGAGATCATCAACGGCAGCACCGGCCGGTTCGTCGGCGGTGTGTCGATGGGAGGCGGAGACGACCATCTGCAAAGCCTGGGCTCGTTCACCGCGACTGGCGGCTCGGCGATCGATATGGGCGCCGGCAACGACACGGTGTACCTGTACACCGGCGCGACGGTGCAAGGTACGATCCTGCTCGGCACCGGTGATGATCTGTTGCTCTCGACCGCTGACAGCGGCTTCGTGATCGATGCCGGCGACAGCGACGACCAGATGTATATCTCGGGCTACACCGGCGGCAACGACACCCTCGGCGGCGGCGCCGGCAACGACGTGATCTACGCCGGTCTCGGCAACGACCAGATCGACGGCGGCGCCGACAACGATACGCTGAGCGGCGAGGACGGCAACGATCTGATCAAAGGTGGGGCCGGCGACGATACTACCCTCGGCGGTCGCGGCAATGACACATTCCTCTACAATCCGGGCAATGGCGGATCGATCGTCGGAGACGGTTCTGACATCATTGATGGCGGCGAAGACATTGATACGCTGAAGATCAGCCGTCTGGCATCTGAGCAGAATACCTACACCATCGCCGCAGCCGGCAACGGCTTCTCGGTTTCCGTCGACAACTTCTCCGGCGGCGCGCCTGAGGCCTTGCTGTCGGTCACCAATGTCGAGAAGGTGGACGTCGAGTTGAAGGGCAATGAGTGGTTGGTGCTCCGCGACAACCTGACCGGTCTTGCGCAGGTGACTGTCACGGGCAACGACGAAAGCCAGACGCTGTTCACGGCGGGCCTTGGTTCGGCAACGGCAGTGATCGCCAGCCTCGGTGGTGGTAACGACGGCTTCTATGCCGGCCAGGCTCCGGCCGCGGCAACTGTCGATGGCGGCGAAGGCGTCGATACCATCAGCTACTCGATCACAGGCAGCCCGGTCACGATCGATCTCGGAGCCGGCACGGTGGTGCGCGGCAACGTGACCGACATCGTCAGCAATTTCGAAAACGCAACCGGAAGCCAGGGCAACGACACCCTGATCGGCAGCAGCGCGGTCAACGTGCTTCAAGGCGATGCGGGTAACGACCGCATCATTGCCGGCGCTGGCGACACTGTCGCAGGCGGCACCGGTGATGACGTGATCGAAATTGCGATCGCGACCGGCGCTCCGGCGTCGATTGATGGCGGCGAAGGCAACGACACCGTGAAGCTGCTTGGCAGTGGAACGGGTGCTCTCGGTGCGACGAGCAACGTCGAAAACCTCCTGGTGCAGAGCGGCACCTGGTCTGTTGCGGCCAGCGACTATGCCTCGGTCACGATCGAGGATGGTGCCACGGTGACGAGCACGATCGCTCTCAACAAGGACGACACGCTGACTGTTGAACATGGCGGCAAGCTCATCAGCGCGACCGCCATGACCTGGGCTGGCGGCGGCGGCGTTGTCGTCGAAAATTCCGGTTTGATAGAAACATCGAGCCGCGTGTTTAACACCACAACGGGCGCGACCGGCTCCTTCACCTTCAACAACGACGCTGATGGCGTGGTTCGGGGGTCACTCAGCCCGCAGCAGCGGGCGGCAGCAGACGCAGCTGTCACGATCAATAACGCTGGCATCATGGAGGCCAGCGGCCGTGTTATCGACTTCCAGAACCTCGTGTCTGGCGGCGCGGATGCCACGATCAACAATCTTGCCGGCGGCGTCATCCGCCAGACCGGCAGCGACACCGATGTGATCCGTCCGGGCCAGAACACCACCGTTAACAACTGGGGCACGATTACCACGGCTCCGGGCTTTGTCGGCGGCGGCGACTTGATCGACTTCCAGAGCAGTACCGGTGGCAAGGTCAACAACCATGTCGGCGGCTGGATGGAAGGCTCGCGCCATGTTGTGACCGGTGACAACGCCATTACCGTTGTGAACGAAGGCACGATGATCGGCCGCAACGGCTCTGCGGTGAATATCGACAATGGCGGAACCGAAGCTGAAAAGGTGTTCGTCACCAACCGTGGTACCATGGAAGGCCGTTCGGCCGCACTGCTCGACTCCGACGGCGACGCCGTGGATGTCGACGGTTTGGCGCAGATCCTGAACTACGGTCGCATCGCCGGCATGGGTGCCAACGGTAGGCATGACGATGAGCCGAACGTGTCCGAAGGCATCGCGATCGGCGGTGGCACTATCTTGAACTACGGTGCGAACGCTGAGATTTATGGCTACGGTCGCGCCATCCAGGTCGACAATTCCAGCAACAGCAATGCGCTGGGCGAGACCTTCATCAACAACGACGGCCTGATCAAGGGCGACGGCCATGGTCCCGAAGGCGTGACCCTTACGCCCGCGGAGGTCGCCAAGTTCGACCTGCGCGGCAATGAGGCGATCAACCTTGTCGGAAACTACGACGATGAGATCATCAACGGCAGCACTGGCCGGATCGTCGGTGGTGTGTCGATGGGCGGCGGAAACGACCACCTGCAAAGCCTGGGTTCGTTCATAGCGACCGGCGGTTCGGCGATCGACATGGGTGCCGGCAACGACACGGTGTACTTCTATGCGGGCACCACAGTGCAAGGCACGGTCTTGCTCGGCACCGGTGATGACCTCGTGCTCTCGACCGCTGACAGCGGTTTCGTGATCGATGCGGGCGACGGCGACGACCAGATGTACATCTCGGGCTACACCGGCGGCGACGACATCCTTAGCGGTGGCGCTGGCAATGACCGCATCTACAGCGGACTGGGCGAGGACCGTATCGACGGTGGGGCTGATAACGACAGCCTCTACGGCGAAGCCGGCGACGACCTGATTTTCGGCGGCTCCGGCAACGATATCGTCGATGGCGGCGCCGATGACGACGTCATCTTCGGCGATGCCGGCAACGACACGCTGATGGGTGGTCTCGGCAACGACGTGATCAAGGGTGGTGCCGACAATGACACCTTCGTTGTGCAGGCTACGGGTGACGGCCGTGACAGCTATGACGGCGGTGATGGCATCGATACCCTAGATTACAGCGCGCTGAATCTGGCGGTGAACCTGACTCTCAAGGATGGCGTCACCACCTATCAGACCGACACGATCGAAAACATCGAGAATGTCATCGGCGGTTCGGCGGCCGACAAGCTGACCGGCAACTCGCTCGACAATGTGCTCACCGGTAATGCTGGCGACGACACGCTGAAGGGCGGGGCGGGTAATGACATCCTTAACGGCGGCGGAGGCCTCGACAGCTTGGACGGCGGCGCCGACAACGACCTACTGTTCGGCGGTCTGAACAACGACATTTTGAAAGGTGCGGCCGGGAACGATCATCTCGATGGCGGTGACGGCTGTGACGATCTCGACGGCGGTGCCGACAACGATGTCTTGCTCGGTGGTGCCGGAAACGACGTGCTGAAGGGTGGTGCGGGCAACGACGTCATTACCGGGAATGCGGGTAACGACACCCTGACCGGCGGTGCTGGCAACGATCAATTCGTGTTCGGCAGCATAGCCGACGGTATCGACACCATCACCGACTTCAAGATGTCGGGCGCTTCCGAAAACCGTTTCGTGATATCGGCCTCGACGTTCCAGAACTTCACTGGCGACGATGCCTTCGATCTGGTCGGCTCGGGTTACCTGCGGGCGTTGTTCGGCAACGGCACGACGCAAATCCAGATCGACGTTGATGGCGGCGGGGACTCGTTCGTCACAATGGCGATGCTGACCGGCAACATGAGCAACGGTGTGCTGGCCGACCACGTCGTCATCCATCAAGACCCGGTCGCTTAAGCATTCTTATGACATTATAGCCGGCTGCGCATCCTCCGCAGCCGGTGACTATGAACCGATTGAATGGCTAAAAATAGCACGGCAGTTTTGCGTGGCGCTGAGGGCTGAGCGGGCACAGGGATTTTATTTTCCACCATCATTCACGACATCAGCCCGCCGTCATCACCGTGTCTCGTTCAGATCGTTGATCGTCATCACGGACGTTCAGGTACATGGCGATCAAAGTAATGATCTTTCGAAATACTCTCATTCGCTCGGCTTTCACCGGATTGCTGATTATTGGCGTTTTGACCTTTGTATTGAATATGCTGGCGCTGGTGCTGCCGGTCTACATGCTTCAGATGTATGACCGGGTATTGCCATCATCGAGTTTCGCAACGCTGGCCTATCTGACGCTGATTGCTGTCGCGATTCTGGGAGTTCTGGGCGCAATCGAGGGTATACGCCAAGTTGTCGTCCAAAGGGTCGGTGCCAGGCTGGAAGTCGATGTCGGTCAGCGGTTGCTGGCGGCGTCGCTGGCCGGTTCTGCGCAAGGGCACGATGCTGCAAGTCTTTTGCGCGATCTCGGTCAGGCGCGTTCCTTCCTGTCCAGTCCGGTTTTCTCGGCCCTGCTCGATGCACCGTTCGCTCCGCTTTTTCTGCTGATTGTCTTCATGATTCACCCCATGCTGGGCGGGCTTGTCCTGCTGGGCATAGGCGTATTGCTCGTCGTTACTCTGATGAACCAATGGGCGCTCAGCCGTCCGCAGCAACGAAGCAGCGACGGTGCTGCGATCGCGGGTCATCTCGTCATGGCGTTCACGCGAAATGGAGAAGCCATGCGGGCCATGGGCATGTCGGGGAATGCCATCGGCATCTGGGGCGATGTCACCGCCAATGCGTTGAATGCACAGGATAGAGCAACCCGGGCAAACGCAGTATTTTCGGGATTTTCCCGCTTCATTCGCCTTGTCGTGCAATTGGGCATTCTCGGGCTCGGCGCCTATCTGGTGTTGAAGCAGGAAATCACCGCCGGCATGATTTTCGCGACATCGCTTGTTTCTGCCCGTGCGTTGGGGCCGATCGACAACCTTATCGCAGGATGGAAAGGGCTACTGCAAACGATCATCAGCCTGCGAGAGATCAATCGAGCGTTGAACGACGTGAAGGACGACGGCCACAAGCTGCCTCTGCCTGCACCCCTGGGACAGCTGTCATTCGAGAAAGTCATTTATGTGCCGCCCGGTGCGGCGGAGCCGACCATCAAGGGAATCTCGTTGCCGGTGAAAGCGGGCGAAGCGATCTGCATCGTCGGCCCTTCCGGTGCAGGAAAGTCGACCATGGCCAAGCTCGCATCGGGAGCATTGAAGCCATCGCATGGTACTGTTCGTCTGGACGGTTCGGATTTCCAGAACTGGGATGCTGGCGAACGAGGTCGTCATACGGGCTATCTGCCCCAAGATGTCGAACTGCTTCCCGGCACCATTGCGCAGAATATCGCCCGTCTCGATCCCCGTGCTTCACCTGATGAGGTTGTAGCCGCTGCTGAACTCGCAGGCGTCATTGAACTGGTGAAAAAACTTCCCAATGGGTTTGACACGCGGGTCGGTCCCGGCGGGATGCCTCTCTCCGGCGGGCAGCGACAACGCATAGCGCTCGCACGCGCCGTGTTCAGAATGCCGCGTCTTGTTGTTCTCGACGAACCGAACTCTCACCTTGATGCGGAAGGCGAGACTGCGCTGAATAGTACCATCGTTAAGCTCAAAGCTGCCGGCTCTACCGTTATCGTGATTTCGCAGCGCTCGGGCGTCCTTCAATCTGTCGATCAGATATTGTTTATGCGCGATGGACAAATCGCCGCCTCTCAAAGCCGGGAGGAAGCGCTTGCGCATCTGATACCGGGACAGCGCGCGAGTGAAATGGTGCCGCGCGCCGCAGTCGGCGCGTGACAAGGACGACGTCAATGGAAAATGCCACGATCCCGCCTGCCAACGATGATTGGGCAAAAAGGGTCAAGACATCGCTGCGCGGGCCGGTGCTTGCGGCGTTGATGATTATTGGCGTTGGGCTTGGCGGATTTTTGGTCTGGGCGTCGACCGCGAAACTTTCCGGCGCTGTGGTTGCGAGCGGGAACGTTGCCGCCAATGGCGAAAATCAGACCATCCAACATCTTGAAGGAGGGATCGTTAAAGAGATCATGGTCAAGGACGGCGAATCTGTTGTCGCCGGCCAACCTTTGATCGCGCTCGATCCGACTTTGGTGGAAGCCAACTTGAATCGCGCGCTAAAGACAATCGTCGTCCTGCGTGCCGATGAAGCGCGGCTGCAGGCTGAATTGTCGGGCCGCGAGACGTTCGATCTGCCGCCGGAACTCACCGACGACGCACTCGATCCTGCATTGAAGAGCTTTATCCAATCCAAGAAATCGGAATTCGAGCTGCGAACGTTGCGCTATCGTAACGAAGTCAGCATTCTGCATCAGCGTCTCGGCGGGCTACATGAGGAGATCATGGGCACGGACGCACAGCGCGTCGCGGTCCGGAAGCAGATGTCCCTGATCCGCGAAGAACTCAAGGATCTCGAATATCTGCTCCAGAAAGGGTTGGCACGTCAGGATCGCGTGTTTGCCATGCAGCGGTCTGACGCAGATCTGGAGGGCAAGGACGGGGCGCTGCTAGCCTCGATCGGAAAGGCCAAGCAAACGATCGCCGAAATCCAGCAACAGATCGAAAAGCTTGGTCACGATCGCAGGACCGAAGCGGGAACCAAGCTGTCGGATACCCGTACGCGCATTGCCGATACAATGGAGCAGGTGATCGCTTACAAGAGCATTCTCTCCCGCATCATTGTACGCGCTCCTGTCGATGGCGCCGTCGTGCGTATGAATGTCAATACCGTCGGAGCCGTCATTTCTCCCGGGCAGGCTGTTTTGGAACTGCTTCCCCGCAATGCAGAACTTGTCGTAGAAGCGCGTCTGCAACCGACAGATATCGACGCAGTTCATGTCGGACGCGAAGCCAATGTTCGTCTTGCGGCGCTTAATCAGCGGACCACACCGGTCGTGCCTTCGCATGTACTGTTCGTTTCGGCTGACAAGCTGACTGATCGGCAGACCCAGCAGCCGTATTACCGTGTCCGGCTAAGTCTTGATCTTGAAAAGCTGACGCCCCGGGATCGTGCATTGCTGGCGCCGGGTATGCCGGCCGAGGCTTTTATCGCAACATCGGAGCGCACCATGATGCGGTATCTGTTCCGTCCGATAGAGGACAGTTTCGCCAAAGCGCTTCGCGAAGAATAACTCAAGTTACATGGTCGAGCCCTGTGGCCAACTGCGCAATATATTCATACGCTTGCGAAGTCTCTGCACACCTGAACGTCCATACCCGAGCCTGACGAAATCGCCAGGCTCTTTTTGGCTATGTCCAACGCGGTGCAGTTTGCTGAGCGGCTGGCAGGGATGCCCATAGTACTTTCCTGTTTCCAGCGAGAGATTTCCTGTTTCTCGGGATGGCTTCCCTGTCAAGGATTTCGGGGGCAAGAAATGCCAGTCGAAGCTCGTTCCCGACTACCTTTTATTGAACTTCAGTGTCTTGGGCTTCGGGCGCAATCGCCGAGCCGCTTCAGGGTCGTTCGTCGAAGCTACACCGGCGAGATATGAACTTGGCGAAGAGTAGATCGTGTTTTACTGATGATGCATGGCGCCTCATCCGTTGTCCCGCATTGTCGGTCAATTCAAGCGAGAGCATTCGCGAACTGGATCATTGATTATCACCTTCTACGGTGACGCGATCCTTTCCGCGCGGTGGATCGGTATGGCTAGGCACGTTGATGACCTTTCTGGAAACGCTTCAGATCGATAGCGGCGTGGTGCGGACCGCCGTATCACGTCTTGCCACCGATGGTTGGCTCGACCGCGACAAGGTCGGTCGCAATAGCTTCTACAAGTTGGCCGCGAGCGGCCGCGAGCGATTCGAGTCGGGCGTGGCACATGTATACAATCCGCAATCGCCGGATTGGGCGGGGCGCCTTGAACTTGTGTTGATCAGTAATGGTGCAGACCGCGACGCGTCACGGGCCGCGTTGAACGAGGCAGGTTTCGGAAACCCGATGCCGGGCGTTTGGGTGGCGCCATCGGGCGTTGCGCTGCCTTCGGTGGCGGCTGGCGCGATCCGATTGGAGGTCTCGGCTGACAATGAAATGGGGCGACGCCTGATCGGGGAATCCTGGCCGCTGCCGCGTATCGCGGATTCATATCGGGTTTTTCTGAAACTGTTTGCGCCGCTCGATAACTGGGTCGCGGGCTCCGACACCCTGCCTCCAGCGGATGCGATGCTGGTGCGTGTTCTTTTGATCGATCAGTATCGCCGTGTCCTGCTGCGCGATCCTCTGCTTCCGCCTGAGCTGTTGCCTGCGGACTGGCCAGCCGCAGAGGCCAGAGCGCTTTGCGGGCGCATCTATCGGGCGCTGCTCCCGGAAGCCGAACAATGGCTGGACCTGCATGGTCAAAGCGCCGCTGGAAAACTGCCGCCAGCCGGCAAGGAACTCGCGAGAAGGTTCGCCGAACGGTAGCTCGATATGTTACAAAAATGTCTTGCATATGGATATTTTTGTTATATGTTTGAGAAAACCGACCGGAGGAAGAGGCATGTATACGCAAGCCCTAAATGCGCCGCAGGCTGACGATCGGCATTTGGAAGACGCTGGCAAATCCGCCCGTTTCGAAGAGCGTGTCGCCAACGAGGAGCGTATCGAGCCCAATGACTGGATGCCCGCGGCCTATCGCAAGACGCTGACGCGGCAGATCTCGCAACATGCGCATTCCGAAATCGTCGGCATGCTTCCGGAAGGTAACTGGATCACCCGCGCGCCGACGCTGCGCCGCAAGGCGGCTCTGCTGGCGAAGGTGCAGGACGAATGCGGGCATGGTCTCTATCTGTATGCAGCCGCTGAAACACTCGGTACCTCGCGAGAGGAGCTGATTGATCAGATGCTGAGCGGCAAGGCCAAGTATTCGTCCATCTTCAATTACCCGACGCTGACCTGGGCTGATATCGGCGCGATCGGATGGTTGGTGGATGGTGCCGCCATCATGAACCAGATTCCGCTGTGCCGGTGTTCTTACGGTCCCTATGCGCGCGCCATGATCCGCGTCTGCAAGGAGGAGTCGTTCCATCAACGCCAGGGTTATGAGATCATGGTGACGCTGTCGCACGGCTCGATCGAACAGAAAGCGATGGCTCAGAGCGCGCTGGATCGCTGGTGGTGGCAATGCCTGATGATGTTTGGTCCGCCTGATGGCGAGAGCCAGCACAGCGATCAATCCACGCGCTGGAAGATCAAGCGTTTTTCCAACGACGAATTGCGCCAGAAGTTCGTCGATGCCACCGTTCCCCAGGCGGAATACCTCGGCCTCAAGGTCCCGGATGCGGACTTGAAGTGGAACGAAGCGACTGGTCATTGGGACTACGGCGTCATCGACTGGAAGGAATTCCAGGACGTGCTGTCAGGCAATGGTCCCTGCAATCGTGATCGCCTCGCCGCGCGCCGCAAGGCGCATGATGAAGGCGCGTGGGTGCGTGAAGCCGCCGTAGCTTACGAGGAGAAGCAGCGGGCGCGTCGCGCGACCGCTGCGGCTTGAGAAGAATTTCAGGGAGCTGATCATGAGCACGCCGAACATCCAGCTTTGGGAAGTTTTCATCCGCAGCCGCAACGGGCTCGCACACAAGCATGTCGGGTCGCTTCACGCCGCCGATGCGGTGCTGGCGATCCAGGCCGCCCGCGACATCTACACGCGTCGTGGCGAAGGGCTGTCGATCTGGATCGTTCCTTCAGACGCGATTATCGCCTCGGATCCCGCGGAAAAAGATATGATGTTCGAACCCGCGATGTCAAAGATCTACCGTCATCCGACGTTTTACGATGTGCCGGATGAAGTCGGACATATGTAAGTGAGCTGCGCGCGACTTTTGTCGCGCAAGCATCACGCCTAGCAACAAGAGCTACGCTTGCCAACAGGATCGCCAGCCATGGCCGCAGCTTCCATCTCGGTCGTCGAGAGTCCTCTCGTACTCTATGCGCTGCGTCGCGCCGACGATGCGCTGATCCTGGGGCACCGTCTGTCCGAGTGGTGCGGTCACGCGCCGATGATGGAAGAGGACATGGCGCTCGCCAATATGGGCCTCGATCTGATAGGCCAGGCGCGCGAGCTCTATAGCTACGCTGCTAAGGTCGAAGACGCCGGCAACGACGAAGACGGCTACGCCTATCTGCGTGATGTCCGTCAGTACCGTAATTTGTTGTTGGTCGAACAGCCGAACGGCGACTTTGCCCGCACCATCGTTCGGCAGTTCCTGTACTCGGCCTTCGCCGATTTATACTGGCAGGCCATGATGAATTCGAGGGATGCCACGCTGGCAGCGATCGCCGCGAAATCGGAAAAGGAAAGCGCATATCACCTCAGGCATTCCTCCGAATGGGTGATCCGACTCGGCGACGGCACGGCAGAGAGCCATCGGCGCGCGCAAGCCGCAGTTGACGATCTCTGGGCGTTTACAGGTGAGCTTTTTTACACCGATGAAAGCGATCGTGGTCTCATCGCAGATCAGCTTGTCGTCGATCCGGAGAGCCTGCGCACCGGCTGGATTGAAATCGTCAAGGAAGTTCTGCAGACGGCGACGCTGGATTGCCCCACCAAAGGTTGGATGCAGAAGGGCGGCCGCTACGGGAATCATAGTGAACATCTGGGGCATCTTCTCAGCGAGCTGCAGTCGTTGCAGCGCTCGTTCCCGGGCGCAAAATGGTAACAGCCGGCACCAACGATAGCGCGTTGCGCGAACTCGCCTGGGCCGCGGCGGCGCAGGTGGTAGATCCGGAAATTCCGGTTCTAACCATCGCCGATCTCGGCGTGCTGCGCGAGGTCTCGGTAGTTGACGGACAGGTCGAGGTCGCGATTACGCCGACCTACTCTGGATGCCCGGCCATGAACATGATCGCGCTGGAGATTGAGTTGGCGCTCGCGCGTGAGGGGATGCCGAATTCGAAGGTCAGAACGGTGTTATCGCCAGCCTGGACGACGGACTGGATGAGCGACGAAGGTCGCCGAAAGCTCAAGGACTATGGCGTGGCACCTCCGCAGACCGGCGGCGGCCGTCGCGCGTTGTTCGGCGAACAGCAGGTCGCTTGCCCGCAATGTGGTTCGACCAATACCGAAGTACTGTCCGAATTTGGCTCAACGTCGTGCAAGGCGCTCTGGCGCTGCATCGCGTGCAGTGAGCCGTTCGATTATTTCAAATGTCATTAGGACGACCGGCCGATGTCTCTCACACCAAAATTCCATCGTCTCGCGGTTGATGATCTGCGTCGGGAAACCTCCGACACGGTGTCGATGACATTTGCAATTCCTGAAGACCTCGCAGGGGACTACGCGTTTGCTCCCGGTCAGTATCTGACACTGCGGACCATGATGGATGGCGAAGAGGTGCGCCGATCATATTCGATCTGCTCAAGCCCCGATGACCACGAGCTGCGCATTGCCGTGAAGAAAGTCGACGGTGGTGCGTTCTCCAGCTGGGCGCTGGACCAACTCAAATCGGGTGACGAACTGGATGTCATGACGCCGACCGGACGTTTTGGCGTCGCTCACGCGCCGGAGCAGGCCCGCATCCATGTCGGCTTTGCCGCCGGCTCCGGTATCACGCCGATCATGTCGATCATCCGCGGTATTCTCGCGCGTGAGCCGAAGAGCTGCTTCTTTCTGTTTTATGGCAATCGGACCCCGTCCGGCATTCTGTTTCGGCAGGCGCTGGAGGAACTGAAAGACCGATTCATGGGCCGTTTATCGGTGTTTCACGTACTCTCGCAAGAAGAACAGGACCTGCCAATCCTGTACGGCAGGCTGGATAGCGACAAGGTCTCGATCCTTCTACGCGCGATGGTGCCGGCGCAGGCCGTCGATCACGTCTTTATCTGCGGTCCGGTGGCGATGAGCGAGGAGATCGCCGCGACCTGCATCGAGCTCGGCGTGGTTGCCGATCATGTTCACGTTGAGCGTTTCGTCTCGGGCCTCGGCGGCAAGCCGCGGCCGAAGCCGATCGTGGCGCCGGAGACGCCGCCCAAGGCAATCGCAGCCCTCATCGTCGATGGCAAGCGCAAGGACGTGCCGCTGGTGGATGGTGAATCCGTCCTCGACGCGGCGCTTCGCGCGGGCATGGACCTGCCTTATGCCTGCAAGGGCGGAATGTGCAGCACGTGCCGCGCCAAGGTCATCGAGGGCGAGGCCCGGATGGATGTCAATTATTCGCTGGAGCCATGGGAGCTGAAAGCGGGCTTCGTGCTCACCTGTCAGGCCCATCCGGTGTCGGACCGCATCACTATCGACTACGATCAGGTTTGATCATTTGCCGTCGCGCATCAAGGCATAGGCGGTTTGCGCCGACGCGATCGGTCTTGCATCGCTCTGCGTCGTAATTGGCACGCTGCCGAAAGCCATGGTGCGGCCGAGCCCGACGACACGCGCCTCTGCAAGCAGATCGGAACGCATCGCCGGCTTGAGAAAGTGGATGGTCAGAGTCTATCCGAAAATCGCATACGCAGAATAGCGCCGTTGGCGTCGATGCTCTCGATGGACAGATCGAGATCCTGGACCCATGGGGCGAAGACGGTCCGTAGCAGGTTGGTGGCAGCGGATTCGCCGAATGTCGTCATCGCGGAGCATCCTGCAATCAGTGTGAAGCAACTATCCAACCGTTACGGGCAATGATGTGAAGCCGCGAAATCGGGCGCGCCGGGCCCGGTGTGCGGGTCCTGCGGCTGCGAAATCGGGGAATTGGGCCATGAAGTGCCTCTCTGACGGCAACAGCCCTGTGATGGGCTCAGGCCAGTATCTCGTTGATCTGAACCGTGGCTTGCGTATCGGTGAAGTTTGGGATGTCGGCGAATATCTCGCGGCCGTGCGCCTTGCCCGCGGCTTTGAAATTGTCGATAGAGCCGAAAGTCAGCAGCGCCATCATCTGATAATCGGCGCCGCTGCCATCCGGCTTGCCGGTTCCCTTAGCGACTTGAACCTGACTCAGCCCGTGCGGGTTCCAGCGCTCCTTGACCAGCGGGATATGTTTGCCGAGATAATAATCGAGGTCGAATTTCGTCTCGGCCCCGGCGGGGTACATCACCGTGATGAGGATCATGGTCATCTCCTGAATAGATTGCGGGTTTGATGGCCGGCGCCGATTGATCGGTGCCGGATGGAAGGATCAGGGGCGCACGGCGTTCATGGTAAGCAGTTCATAGGTTGCCGCGGTGTCTCCCGTGGCTGTCGTGATCTCGACGTCCCAGCGCACCTCGCCATACTGCTTGTTGCGCGGCGACTTTTCCTTCGCGGTCAACCGCACCTTGATGGCTTCGCCGGGCTGCACCGGCTTCACAAAGCGCAGCGAGTCCAGGCCATAATTGGCAAGCACCGGACCTGGATCGGGATCCACGAACAGTCCTGCGGCGAAAGACAACAGAAGATAGCCATGGGCGACACGACCGGGAAAGAACGGATGTCCCTTGGTCGCTTCCTCGTCCATGTGGGCGTAGAAGGTGTCGCCAGTAAAATGAGCAAAGTGCTCGATGTCATCCAGGGTGATCGTGCGCTCCCCGGAAATGAAGGTCTGTCCAACAGCCAGGTCTTCGAAGTGATAGCGGAACGGATGGCGTTCCTTCTCGACGATCGGTGTACCCTTGGACCAGCTTCCCGTGATTCCGGTCAGCATGGCCGGTGAGCCCTGCAATGCGGTGCGTTGCATGTAGTGATGCAGGCTGCGAATGCCGCCGAGCTCCTCGCCACCGCCGGCGCGGCCGGGGCCGCCATGGACCATTTGTGGCATCGGCGAACCGTGGCCGGTCTGTTCCTTGGCGCAATCGCGATCGATCAAGACGAGGCGTCCGTGGAAGCAACTGACGCCAAACACGAGGTCGGCTGCCGTGCTGGTGTCGTGCGTATAGATGGATGCGACGAGACTGCCGCCGCCGCGATTGGCTAGTGCGATCGCGCCGTCCAAGGCATCGTAGCCCATCACGGTGCAGACCGGGCCGAACGCTTCGATCTCGTGAACGCTGACGGCACGGGCGGGATCTGGGCAATGCAGCAGCAGCGGTGGAACGAACGCGCCGCGTTTGGCATCTGCGCCTTCGACAGCGAAATTGTCGGGATCGCCAAAGACCAGTTCGGCTTCGGCGCGCAGCTTCGCCACATTTGCAAGAACGTCGCGCCGCTGGTCGAGGCCAACCAGCGATCCCATCCGCACGTTTTCCAGTTCGGGATTGCCGATGGTGACCTTGGCCAGCCGCTCGCGCAGCGCCGAGATGACCGCATCGACATGAGCGGACGGCGCGATGGCGCGGCGGATCGCGGTGCACTTCTGCCCTGCCTTCACCGTCATTTCCTTCGCCACTTCCTTGACGAAGAGGTCGAACTCCGGCGTGCCGGGAGCGGCATCCGGCGCAAGGATAGCGGCGTTGAGCGAATCCCGTTCGGCCACGAAGCGCACGGCCTCGCGCGCGATGACCGGATGCCGCTGCAGCTTCTGCGACGTCTCTGCGGAGCCGGTAAAGGACACCACATCCTGGCAGGTGAGGTGATCGAACAGGTCGCCGGTCGAGCCGACGATGAACTGAAACGCGCCTTCGGGAACAAGGCCGGACGCCGCAATCATGCGCGCCAGTGCATGCGCCACATAGGAGGTCACGGCCGCAGGCTTGGTGACAACCGGGACGCCGGCGAGCAGGGCGGGAGCAAGTTTCTCCAGCATGCCCCAGCAGGGGAAGTTGAATGCATTGATATGCACGGCCACCCCGCGCATCGGTGCCATGATATGCTGGCCGGCAAAGCCGCCGCTTTTCGAGAGCGATTCGACGCCGCCATCGAGAAGAAATTTGGCATTTGGAAGTTCGCGGCGTCCCTTGCCGGCATAGACGAGCAAAGTCCCGATGCCGCCATCGACATCGATCATGCTGTCGGTGCGAGTCGCGCCGGTCTGGAACGACAGTTTGTAAAGCTGTTCTTTTCGCTCGGTCAGATATTGTCCGAGCTTCTTCAAAATATCTGCGCGCTGGTGGAAGGTCAGCCGTCGCAGGTTGGCACCGCCGATACTACGGGCATAGTCGAGCGTCTTGCGCATATCGAGGCCGCCGCTCGCCGCCTGTGCGACGACATCGCCGGAAACCGCGCTGGCGATCTCGATCATCTCGAGCCCGGGGGCTGCCCATTGACCGTACACAAAGCTTTCGAGTTTCATGAGATCGCTCTTTTCTTTGGGGTGCCTGGGTTGCGATTGAAGCACCGCTACTTCCGCCTCGTGGCGGCGCGTTTTGGCGCGCGTGCCTTCTGCACCTGCAGGTCTCGCGTTCCATAGACGATCAGTCGTGTCACCAGGTCGGCGTAATCCGCGCGGGTGAAAGGACCCTGGCTCCTGAACCAGAGGTAATGCCAGTTGACCATCCCGAACAACGACATGGTCACGGGCTTGAGCATCGTCGTGTCCTTGAGCTCCGGAGCGACCGCCGATACTGCGCTCGAGAAGATGCGCACGAGTTCGCGTTCCATGTTCTTCAGCGCAGATTGCCGCTCGTCCGACAGGAATCTCATGCTGCTGATCTGGACGCTGTGCTGCGCATCGGCATCGCGATATGCTTCGAGTAGCGCCGCTACCAGTTCACGCAGCCGCGCGTTCGGTGCCAGATCGGGCTGGTCTGCAGTCTCTACGACCTGCAGCAGGTCTTCGAGGTGAACGCGGATGACGTCGAACAGTAACTCATCCTTGTCCTTGTAATAATGATAAAGATTTGCCTTCGACACCCCGCATGCGGCGGCAATCTTGTTCATGGATGCACGATCATAGCCATACTCGGAGAATAGCTCCGCCGAGCGATCGAGGATCGCGCGACGCTTATCGTCGTAGTTGTTGGCGCGGAGACGGGCCATGTTGAAGAGGGTTCCCTAGAGGTCTAGCGGTCGGCGGTCAACTATGCGACGGGCCTTGCCGGCCGATCGCTCGATGCTATCGGGGTCGCGGATGATGACGCGCGATGTGATGCCGATGGTGCCCTTGATCACTTGCTCCAGCCGGTTGGCGGCTGCCTGGCGTATATCGGGAGCGGAGGATTCGGGGCGTGCCTCGACGTGAATCTCCATCTCGTCCAGGCGACCGCTCCGCGTCAACACAATCTGGTAATGCATCGACAGCTCCGGGATGGCCAGGAGCTTCTCCTCGACCTGAGTTGGAAACACATTGACGCCGCGCAGGATGATCATGTCGTCGGTCCGGCCGGTGACCTTCTCCATGCGCCGCATGGCGCGGGCCGTGCCGGGCAGCAGGCGCGTGAGGTCGCGCGTCCGATAGCGAATGATCGGCATCGCCTCCTTAGTCAGCGATGTGAATACCAGCTCGCCCTCCTCGCCGTCGGGCAGCACCTTGCCGGTGTGGGGATCGATGATCTCCGGATAGAAATGATCTTCCCAGATATGCAGGCCGTCTTTCGTCTCCACGCATTCGCTGGCCACGCCGGGGCCCATAACTTCCGACAAGCCGTAGATATCGACGGCGTGGAGATCGAAAGCTTCCTCAATCTCTTCGCGCATCGCATTGGTCCAGGGCTCGGCGCCGAAAATGCCGATTCGCAACGACGACTTGCGCGGATCGAGACTCTGCTTTCTGAATTCATCGAGGATCGCCAACATGTAGGATGGAGTGACCATAATGATGTCAGGCTTGAAATCGGTAATGAGCTGCACCTGACGCTCGGTCATGCCGCCCGAGACCGGGATTACCGTGCAACCCAGACGTTCCGCGCCATAATGCGCACCGAGCCCACCCGTGAAGAGGCCGTAACCATAGGCATTGTGCAGTTTCATGCCGGCACGTCCGCCTGCCGCGCGGATCGAACGGGCGACGACAACGCTCCAGGTCTCAAGATCGCGCTTGGTATATCCAACGACCGTCGGTTTGCCGGTGGTTCCCGATGAGGCGTGGATGCGCGCGACCTGTTGCTCGGGAACTGCGAACATTCCAAACGGATAGTTGTCGCGTAGATCGGCTTTGGCTATGAATGGAAACTTTGCGAGATCGTCGAGGCTCTTGAGATGGTCGGGATGAGTGCCCGCTGCGTCAAACTTGGCGCGGTAATGCGGGACGTTGTCATAGGCGTGGCGCAGCGACCACGCCAGCTGCTTGAGTTGCCATGCACGAAGATCCGCCGCGGCGGCGACTTCATAGCGGTCGAGTTCGGTGGGCTTGGGCTTAAGCTGGTCCAGTTTACGCAACGGCATCTGCAACATGGAGGTCCCCCAAATCGGCTTTTTACTGAGCTTTGGTGGAATTCGATGGGAGCAATTCGCCCGAAATGGTGCGCGAGTGCCCGCGGAATTCGGCAACGACGATGTTCTTGCTGTCCCGTACGGTGACGTCATAGATACCGCCACGCCCGGCCTTCGAGCGCTCGACGGCATGGGCGGTGAGGGTCTCGCCAGCATGAACGGGCCGGATGAACGTCACGGCACACTGCTGTGCCACGGTGCGCTGATTGTAGGTGTTGCAGGCGAATGCGAACGCCGAGTCGGCGAGCGTGAAGATGAACCCGCCGTGGCAGATATCGTGGCCATTGGTCATGTCCGACCGCACGGTCATGGCCAGCACGGCTTCGCCTGGCGCAATGCGCCGGATCGACATTCCCAGCGCCTCGCTGGCGCGGTCGTCGTGCCACATCGCATCTGCGCAGGAATGAGCCATGGTCTGCGCCGCAGTGCCGGACAGCGCCTCGCGCGATTCCATCACTGCCTCCCGACGAAGCGCGGCGCGCGTTTTTCCATGAACGCGGTCACTCCTTCCAGATAGTCAGACGTGCGACCGGCTTGTCCCTGAAGATCGCATTCAAGGTCGAGTTGCCGGTCGAGGCTGTTTGTTTCGGACGCGTCTAACGCCTTTTTCATCAGAGCGAGGCCAGCAGTCGGCTGCGTCGCAAAATGTGTGGCGAGGCGATGGGCTTCGGCCATCAGGCCGGCGTCATCGACTGCTTTCCAGATCATGCCCCAGGCTTCCGCCTGGTCTGCCGGCACGGGTTCGGCGAGCAATGCGAGCGCTCTGGCTCGCGCGGTGCCCACGAGCCTCGGCAAAATCCAAGTGCCGCCGGCATCCGGAACGAGGCCGAGCTTGGCAAAGGCCTGAATGAATTTTGCGGAGCGCGCGGCAATCACGATGTCGCAAGCGAATGCCACATTGGCGCCAGCGCCGGCGGCAACGCCGTTCACCGCGCAGATCACCGGCATCGGCAGGCTGCGCAGTTTGCGGATCAAGGGATTATAGTAGGTCGCGATGGTGACCGAGAGATCCGGCGTTTCGCCTGGCGTAAAAACGCCATCGGATAGATCTTGGCCGGCGCAGAACCCGCGGCCGGCGCCGGTAAGAACCAGCGCCCGGCAGGAGGTGTCGGCTTCCGCGGCGATCAGCGCTGCCAACAAGTCAACGTGCATAGCGGCGCTGAACGAGTTCAACCGGTCGGGCCTGTTGAGTGTGAGAACGCGATAGCCATCGCGGATATTGGTCGTGACGAGATTCATATCCACCGCTTCCTCCCAATTATTATTTTTCGGCTGTGCGCCGTTGTGAAGCAGATAATACTATTGACCAACCGTCCGGTCAATTATAAAAGTCGATGCGGGATTTGGTGCCTCGGGCGCGGCTTGGCCGCTAGGATGCACACTAAGCGCCAGGCGAGCTCAAAAATGAGCGGCCATCACAGGGAGGAAACGAGATGACGTGCCAATCGCATATCAAGAGCCTTGCTATGGCCGCAGCCGTCGCGCTGTGGGGTCTATCTATCCACAGTCCTGCGTTCGCGCAGCAGACGGTCAAGATCGGGTCTGTGCTGTCCGTCACCGGGCCCGCGTCGTTTCTCGGTGAGCCCGAGGATAAGACGCTGCGCATGTATGTCGACAAGATCAACGCCGCCGGCGGCGTGGCCGGCAAGAAAATCGAACTTGTGATCTATGACGACGGCGGCGATGCCAACAAGGCGCGCACATTCGCCACCCGGCTGATCGAGGACGACAAGGTCGTGGCGATGGTGGGCGGATCGACCACCGGCACCACCATGGCGATGATTCCGGTGTTCGAGGAAGCGCAGGTGCCGTTCATTTCGCTCGGCGGCGCGATCGAAATCATCGAGCCGGTCCGCAAGTATGTTTTCAAGACGCCGCACACCGACAGGATGGCCTGCGAAAAAATCTTCGAGAACCTGAAGCAGCGCAACCTGACGAAGATCGCCATGATCTCCGGCACTGAAGGCTTTAGCACATCGATGCGGGCGCAGTGCACCAAGGTGGCGCCGAACTACGGCATCCAGATCATCACCGAAGAGACCTACGGTCCGCGCGACAGCGACATGACCGCGCAGCTGACCAAGATCAAGAACACCGCCGGGATCCAGGCGGTGGTCAATCCCGGCTTCGGCCAGGGCCCGGCGATCGTGACCCGCAACTACGCCCAGCTCGGCATGACCGCGACGCCGCTCTATCAAAGCCATGGCGTGGCCTCGAAGAGCTTCATCGAGCTCGCAGGCCCGGCGGCGGAAGGCGTGCGCCTGCCGGCAGCGGCGCTGCTTGTCGGTGACAAGCTGCAGGACACCGATCCGCAGAAGAAGGTCGTGGTCGACTATAAGAAGACCTATGAAGACACCACGAAGCAGCCGGTCTCCACCTTCGGCGGCCATGCCTATGACGGCCTCTTCATCCTGGTCGAGGCCATGAAGCGGGCGAATTCGACCGACCCGAAAAAGCTGCGCGACGAAATCGAGAAGACCAAGGGGTTTGTCGGCACCGGCGGCGTCGTGAATATGTCGCCTACCGACCACCTCGGGCTCGACCTCTCGGCGTTCCGCATGCTCGAAATCAAGGGTGGCGACTGGAGCCTGCTGGCACCGGGGACCTGAAGCATGATCGCGTTCGAGACTCCAGGGCTAACGGCCTCATGGTTCGAGACGCGCGGCTGCGCCGCGCGCCTCACCAAGAGGGAAGAGGGAGCGTGCTGCAATTGATGCGTCATTTCCGGACTTGATCCGGCAATCCACCTTTATTCAAGAAGATAGATACGCGCTGCAAGAAATGGATACGCGGGTCAAGCCCGCGTATGACGCAGAAAGTATGACACCAGACCCTCATCCTGAGGAGGCGCGAAGCGCCGTCTCGAAGGATGAGGCCACCGCAATGCTTGAACGCGCGGCAACGCGAGCCGCTGAGGGTCATGGCCGAATTTTTCCAATTCCTGATGTCAGGGCTGACCGTGGGCGCGGTTTATGCGCTGGTCGCGCTCGGCTTCACGCTGGTCTACAACGCCTCCGACGTGGTGAATTTCGCGCAGGGTGAGTTCGTCATGCTGGGCGGCATGGTGACGGTGTTTGTTGCCGCCGCCGGCGTTCCGCTGCCGCTCGCGGCGCTCATTGCAGTTGTCGCGGCCGTTGCCGTCGGACTTCTGCTGTATTGGCTTGCGATCGAGCCGGCGCGCGGCGCCTCCGCCGTCACTTTGATCATCATCACCATAGGCGCTTCGATCCTGCTGCGCGGCGCGGCGCAGATCCTTTTCGACAAGCAATTCCACAAGCTGCCGTCATTCTCCGGCGATACGCCGGTCAATCTGTTCGGCGCCGCGGTGCAGCCGCAGAGTTTCTGGGTGCTCGGCGGCACCGCGGTGATCGTCCTGTTGCTGTACGCGTTTCTTGAACGCACTGTGCTCGGCAAGGCGGTGCTCGCCACCGCGGCGAATCGGCTGGCGGCGCGCCTCGTCGGGATCAACACCGCAACGGTGATGGCCTTGGCGTTCGGCGGATCGGCGGCCATCGGTGCCATCGCCGGCATCCTGATCACGCCGATCACCCTGACGAGCTATGACGTCGGTACACTGCTCGCGCTGAAAGGTTTTGCTGCGGCGATGCTCGGCGGCATGGGCAATCCGCTCGGCGCGATGGCGGGCGGGCTCCTGCTCGGCCTGCTCGAGGCGTTCGGGGCAGGCTACATCAGCTCGACCTACAAGGATGCGTTCGCCTTCATCGTCATTCTCGTCGTGCTGTTCGCTATGCCGCAAGGCCTGTTCGGGCGGCGCGTGGTGGAGAGGGTCTGATGCCGGCATGGTTCGGCCATCGCAGTGTGACGCTGATCGTGCTGGCCGCGATCGTGGTCGTACTGCCGCTGCTGTTTCCGTCCAGCTATTACTTTCGCGTCGCATCGCTGGTGTGGGTGTCGGCGTTCGCGGCGATCGGCCTCAACATCCTGATGGGGCAGGCGGGCCAGGTCAGCCTCGGCCATGCCGGGTTCTTCGGCATCGGTGCCTATGCGGTCGCGATCGGGCCGGCGCATCTCGGCCTGCCGTCGTGGGGTGCGCTGCTCATCGGCGCGGTGATCTCGGCAGCGTCGGCCTGGCTCGTCGGCCGTCCGATCCTGCGCCTCAAAGGGCATTACCTCGCGATCGCGACGCTCGGCCTCGGCGTGCTGGTGGCGCTGGTGATCACCACCGAAAGCCGCTGGACCGGCGGGCCGGACGGAATGTCGGTGGCAAAATTGTCGCTGTTCGGATGGCGCGCCAGCGGATCGAGCACCTGGTACTGGATCTCCGGCGGCGTGCTGGTCGTCGGCACCTGGATCGCACTTAATCTCGGCGAGACGCCGACCGGCCGCGCCCTTCGCGCTTTGCACGATAGCGAAGTCGCCGCGCGCGTCGCCGGCATCGACGTCGCCCGCTTCAAGCTGCAGGCCTTCGTCATTGCGGCGGTCTATGCGTCGCTGGCGGGTTCCATGCTCGCCATGATGAACGGCTTCATCAATCCGGATCAGGCCGGCTTCCTGCACTCGGTCGAGCTCGTCACGATGGTGGTGCTGGGCGGGCTCGGCTCGGTGGTCGGCAGCATTGTCGGCGCCGCTGTCCTGATCACGCTGCCGCAGGTGCTGACGGTGTTCCAGGAGTATGAGCATGTGCTGCTCGGCCTGATCATCATCGTGTCGATGATCTTCATGCGCGACGGCATCGTGCCCACCGCGTCGAGATGGCTGGCAAGGCGGGTGCGGGTATGACGATCCTGGCTGCCAGCAACATCGGAATTTCGTTCGGCGGCATCAAAGCCATCGACGGCGTCAGCTTCGCTGTCGATGCGGGCCAGATTCTCTCCATCATCGGGCCGAACGGCGCAGGCAAGACCACGCTGTTCAATGTCGTGTCGGGTCTCTACGAGGCGGATCAGGGGCGCGTCGAGCTGGTGGGCGAGGATGTGACGAGCCTTGCGCCCGACATGCTCGCCGCCCGCGGTCTGTCGCGCACCTTCCAGAACCTGCAGATTTTCCAACGCATGACCGCCGCCGAGAACGTGATGGTCGGGCGGCATTTGCGCGAAACCTGCAACCTGTTCGCCGACCTGTTCCGGCTGCCGTCGGTGACGCGGCAGAACCGCGCAACACGCGAGGCGGCGCTGGCGCTGCTCGACGGTGTGGGCCTGCGTGGCAGCGCCGATCAATTGGCCGGATCGCTGCCGTACGGCGCCTGCAAGCGGCTCGAAATCGCCCGCGCGCTCGCCGCCGAGCCGCGCGTGCTGCTGCTCGACGAGCCGGCGGCCGGCTGCAACGCGGTGGAAACTGAAGAGATCGATGAGCTGGTGCGCCGGGTTGCTGCAAAAGGCATCGCGGTGGTGCTGGTCGAGCACGACATGAAGCTGGTGATGAAGATTTCTGACCGGATCCTGGTGCTGGAGCGCGGTCGGCCGCTGACGGAAGGCACGCCGCGCGAAGTGCGCGACAACCCGGCGGTGCTGGAGGCCTATCTCGGCAAACACGGGGCGGGGGAAGCGGCACGTGCTTGAGGTTTCGAACCTACACAGCGCCTACGGTCGCATCGAGGTGCTGAAGGGCGTCAGCCTCGAGGTGCGCACGGGCGAAGTGGTGGCGCTGATCGGCTCCAACGGCGCCGGCAAGACCACGCTGTTGCGCGCGCTGTCGGGCGTGCAACCGATTACCGGCGGCGAAATCCGCTTTTTCGGCACGCGCATCGACAAGCTGTCGCCGCACCGGCGGGTGGAGCGCGGCATGACGCAGTCGCCGGAGGGGCGGCAGGTGTTCGGCCCCCTGAGCGTCGAGGACAATCTGCGGCTCGGTGCCTACATGCGGCGCGACGGCGAGATCGAGAGCGACCGCGAGCGGGTGTTTGCGATGTTTCCAGTGCTGCGCGAGAAGCGCCACCTCGCCGCCGGCGGGCTGTCCGGCGGTCAGCAGCAGATGCTGGCGATCGGCCGCGCGCTGATGGGAAAACCCAAACTGCTGTTGCTCGACGAGCCGTCGCTGGGGCTGTCGCCCATTCTCGTCGACCAGATCCTCGCCGTCATCGTGGCGCTGAAGGCGAGCGGCATCACCGTGCTCTTGGTCGAACAGAACGCCACAGCCGCGCTCGAAATCGCCGACCGCGGCTACGTGCTCGAGACCGGCCGCATCGCCTCGACCGGCGCGGCCTCGGTGCTGTTGTCCGATCCCAAGGTCAAGGCCGCTTATCTCGGCGCGGATTAGGCGGGCCGCGTAAGTCGAACCTGTTGAGGTGATCGGCTCACCGACGGCTCGGTTGGCGAGCTGCTGTATGCCTTCTATGACGAGCAAACTGCGTCCCGAAACTGGATCTATCGCCGCGGCTCCATCCCCTTCGACGAAATCGAAGCAATCCATGTCGGGTCGACGATGCTCGCCGACGACAAGGGGGCGGCCCAAGCGCTTGCTCTGGTCGAGGATGCGCGCGGATCAATCACCATCTCGTTCGATCCGAATTGCGGGCCCAATCTCGTCAAACACAAGGCCCACTACGGCGATCTCATGGATGCGTTCGCCGCCACCGCAGACATCGTGCGAATGTCGGGTGCCGACTTTGAATTTCTGTATGGCGGTAGCGATTATGCGGGCGCGCTCATTCGGAGCGTTGGCAGAGTTGAACGTTGCAGCAACTTCTCCCAGGGTAGTCAGTCAGAATAACGGACACCAAGCTTGCTTATTTCTGAGTAGCACGCCTGACCCGGTCTCGATCGCGCAAGACTTCGGCAATTTCAGACCCGGTTCCTGCGACATGCCGTTCGATCAATCGCGTTGCACCCCTGACATCGCCTGCAAGAGTGGCTTCGAGCAGGGCGCGGTGCTCATAGCGGTCCTCATCAATCGTTCCGACCAGCGTGGCCTCCACCCGAAGATACCTCGCAGCCGCATCGATGTACTGACCGATCAGTTTGTGCAGGCGGTCGCCTGCCGCGGCCGACAGCGAAAGATGAAATGCTCGGTGCGCATTTGAGGCGTGTTCGGATGCCGCCTGCTCCAGAGTCTGTAGAGCGGCGGCAGCGGCGACCTTTTGACGTTCATCCAGACGCGGGATGGAGCGTCGCAATGCCAACGATTCCAGCGCGGCGCGAATGTCGAAAATCTCGAGCGCATCGTCCGGGTCCAAAGGGGCGACCACCACGCCTCTATTGGGCCGATTGACGACCAGGCCTTCCGCTTCAAGCGTGCGCAGCGCTTCACGCACCGGCATTCTGCTGACGCCGTAAGTCGCTGCGAGTTCTTCCTGTCGAATAAGACTGTGAGCGGGCCGAGTGCCATCCAGGATTGACGTGCGGAGGTTTTCCAGAAGCCAAGTGGCTGTGGATACCGGTCGCGGCGCATGAGCGGTATCAGTCATAGGTGGATATTGGATCCGTAGTTGATAAACCTATGAGCAAAAGGCGCTCCATTTGGTGGCAGGAGGGTCAATTGGATCCAGGAAAACTTCCGAATCCGGCATCGGCCTCTCTATGCTACCACAAATTACTGAAAGTCGAGCTGTCTGCCCGACGAATTAAAGCGGAAATAGCGATCTCTTGACCTGCAGCCACGCGGCGCCAATGGCATGACAATTGCTTGCTTAAGTTTGGATCCAAAGATCCGGCGCGGCAAGCGTGCTTCCAGCTAAGGAAAATAACATATGGCGACGATTTTATGGAGATTCTTGGTTTGCCTGTCCAGAGAGCGAAAAAAGATCTTGCCAGTCCGAAATATTGGATCCAGTATCCCATCAGTTAAAGGTGAGTTCCCGCTAGTCGAAGCCATAACAGGGCCGACGAGAAGGCGAGAGTGTTCGGCAGTCGTCCGTCATTCAAGTCGGCACATCAGAACCGGATCTCGCCGCGAATGGAGGAAACTAATGATTTGCCATCGTGCAGTTTTGGGATTCTTGTCGGCTTTCTTGCTGTCCGCGTCGCTATCGACACAAGGCGCGCAAGCGGCCGATAAACTGACGTTCGTGACCGACTTCGGATATCTGGGGCGCCACGCATATTATTTCGTTGCCTTGGACAAGGGGTACTACAAAGACGCCGGTCTGGATGTCGATATTGTCCGCGGACAAGGCTCGGCAGACGCGGTCAAGCAGGTTGCCGCGGGTACCGCGCAAATTGGCTTTGCCGACGCCGCCTCGGTTATTCTTGGCCGCGCCAATGACGGCGTTCCCGTGAAGTTGGTGGCGGAGGTTTACGCCAAACCGCCTCACGCCGTTTTCACCATCGAGGGTTCGCCAATTACAAAGCCCAAGGATCTGGAGGGCCGAACCATTGCCGATTCCGCATCCAGTTCGCTTCCCAAAATGTTCCCCGCCTATGCGAAAGCCGCCGGCATTGATGCGAGCAAGGTGAAGTGGGTTTTCGTCACCAGCGATGCGATCGCAGCTACTCTTGCCCTGGGGCGCGCGGATGCAGTGACGTACTACACCATCAGCGAAGCCTTGATGCAGAAGGCCGTCGCTCCGAAGAAACTCGCCATTATGAAGTTTTCGGATGTGGGCATGGACTTCTACAGCAACGGGATCATCGCGAATGACGAGGTCATCAAGTCCAAGCCGGACATGGTTCGGCGCTTCGTCCAAGCCACGTTGCATGGTTTGAAGGATGCGATCAACGATCCCGAGGCAGCAGCAAAGATTCTGAATAAGTATCAGCGCCAGATTGATGTCGATGTCGGAACTGCAGAAATGAAGGTCATTTCAACTCTGGTGCAGGCGCCGCCAGAGCCGTTGGGTGTCGTGGACAAAGCCCGGATGAAGCGGACGATCGACCTTGTCGCGAGTTCGTTCGATCTGAAGAAGCCTGTGACGACCGATGACGTGTTCGCGGACGGCTTCGTGACCAAGTGAGTTAATCGCAAACAACCAACAGAAACAGGTTATCGACTCTTCTCAATCTTTGAGAACTCTGATGCGTCGTCGGGTTACTCTGGCGCGCCAGAGACCGGATCGAACTTCAACGAGAGCATTCAAGAGGCCGCCGACGTATGGGTAAAAGCCAAACCGTGTCTTTCTCATCTCGAGAATCGCTGATGGAAGAGTCCAACAAGTTTCTTCAGGAGAGAAAACGGCCGGAACGGCCGACGGACAAGGTCGTTATCGAAAAGCTCCACAAGACATATTTGACTTCAAGCGGCAGGACGGTCGCGCTTCAGGACGTCAACCTGACGATCGGAAAGGACGAGTTTGTCGCTCTCGTCGGCCCATCAGGATGCGGAAAATCTACCCTGCTCCGCGCCATCAGCGCCCTGATCAAGCCTTCGAAGGGGAAGATCCTTATCGACGGCACTCCCGTGTCCAGTCCGAGCAATCAGGTAGGGATTGTATTTCAGCAGGCCGTGTTGCTTCCCTGGCGGACGGTTTTGGACAACGTGCTTCTGCCGGCCGAAATCCTTCGCCTCAATCTCGTCAAAGCCCGGGCGCGAGCCCGCGATCTTCTGAATATGGTAGGCTTGTCGGGATTCGAGGCGCGATATCCCGGCGAGTTGTCGGGCGGGATGCAGCAGAGAGCCGCGATCTGTCGCGCTCTGATTCACAACCCGTCCATGCTTTTGATGGATGAACCGTTCGCGGCGCTGGACGCGCTTACGCGTGAAGAGCTCGGGCTGGAGCTTCTGCGGATTTGGGCTGCGGAAAAGAAAACGATTGTTTTTGTGACACACAATATCTCCGAGGCGATTTTGCTCGCCGACAGGGTTGTTGCCATGTCGCCGCGCCCCGGGCGGATTTCGGAAATCATTTCGGTCGATCTGCCGCGCCCCCGTGCGCTCGATATGGAGTTTCTGCCGGAGTTCAAATCGTATTCGGATCGCGTCCGTGCGGTCATCGGTCACAGCTGAGGGAGTGGACCATGACTGAACAGACGATCTCGCAAATCGACACCGATATCGAAGACGAAGTGATCCCTGAGGGTCGCTGGTCGATAAAGGACAGTATCGCGCCCCTGCTGACATTTGCCGTGCTCCTCCTGATTTGGGAGGGTTGCGCCATTTACTTGGCTATTCCGACCTGGCTTTTGCCGGCACCGTCCGAGATCGCGAAAGCCTTTATCGAATGGCATGGCGAATTGTGGCGCCATACGCTGGTTACGCTCTGGGAAACGCTTGCCGGATTTGCGCTCGCGATCGCGCTGGCGATTCCGCTCGCAGTTCTGGTCGTCTATTCGCCGTTCCTCCGTAAATGCATCTATCCGCTTCTTCTTGGATTGCAGTCCGTTCCAAAAGTCGCGATTGCTCCTTTGCTCGCCCTCTGGATCGGCTTCGGCGTCTTGCCGAAGATATTGGTCGTCTTTCTGGTCTGTTTCTTTCCGATCGTTGTCGCCACAGCGACCGGCTTGTCATCCGTGCAACCGGCGGTGATGGATCTGATCCGCTCATTGTCGGCCAATCAACTGCAGACGTTTGTCAAGATCCGCTTCCCGACGGCGATGCCTCATATCTTTGTTGGTCTGAAGATCGCAATCACATTCGCTGTAATCGGCGCTGTGATAGGTGAATTTGTCGGAGCGGAATCAGGATTGGGGTATCTCATTCTCGCATCATCTTCGCAGGCGCGCACGCCAGTGGCGTTTGCCGCTCTGGTTGTCCTGACGATCATGAGCATCGTGCTGTACTACGCGATGGAGTTCATCGAAAAGCTCGCCGTTCCCTGGGCCGTTGGCGAATGACAGGACAGGCGATGATTTCGCCATCCCGCTGAAGCACGAACGTGCGCTCCTCCGAAGGAGGAGGTGGTTGGCGGTGACCGTTTGTCTGCCGGAAGGAACTTGGCAGCATCTCCTGCCCTCAATACTCACGCCATTCGACCGTCGTAAAGGAGAAGCCAAATGAAGCAGCACACTCAGGTGGGGGAAACCTCATGGGATCGAAAAAATCCCCGCGACGTGCGACGAGCCGCTCGCAGCATGGGCTACACGGGTTACACGGCCGGGTTGGCGCCGGGCCATGTGCAAGCGAACATCTGCATTCTTCCCAAGGCCTGGGCGGAAGATTTTCTGCTGTTCTGCCAACGCAACCCCAAGCCGTGTCCATTGCTTAGCCGTTCAGATGTCGGCAGTCCGCGCTTACCGTCGCTTGCTGACGATCTCGATATCCGGACCGACATTCCGCGCTACCATATTTTCAGGGATGGGAAGTTTGTCGAGGAGGTCACCGATATCTCCGCGTATTGGCAGGATGATCTCGTAACGTTCGCTCTGGGCTGTTCGTTTTCATTCGAGGAGGCTCTTCAGGAGGCCGGAATTCCTCTTCGCTTTCTGTCCAACAACAATGTCGCCGGCGTCTATGTCTCGAATCTGCCCACCGAACCTGCGGGGGCGTTTGCAGCACCGCTAGTGGTCACGATGCGATCCTTCCGTCCCTCCGATGCCATTCGCGCGATCCAGATCACGTCCCGTTTTCCCAACGTTCATGGAGCGCCTGTTCACATCGGCAATCCGGGAACGATCGGCGTCGACCTCAACAATCGATATCAGAACGTCGGTGACGGCACGGTTGCCGACGGCGAAATCCCGCTGTTTTGGGCGTGTGGATTGACGCCGCAGTTTGCGGTGATGAGTGCGAAGCCGTCGCTATGCATTACCCATGCGCCGTCCTCGATGCTGGTGACCGATTTGCGTAACGCAAGTCTTGCCGTGCTGTGATTTTTTTAACTGCGATGTGGAGCGTAACGATATGACCGCCTGTCGCGATTTTGAGCTGCCGGGCAGATCAGAGGCCGTTGGCGCAAATGGGATGGTCGCAACCTCTCATCCGCAGGCGACTCTCGCTGCGCTTGATGTCCTGCGGGCCGGTGGAAACGCGATCGACGCAGCCGTCTGCGCAGCCGCGGTACAGGCCGTTGTTGAGCCGACGCAGACTGGAATCGGTGGGGACTGCTTTGCTTTATTCATGCGCGAAGGCGAGGCGACGCCGACAGCATTGAACGGCTCCGGCTGGGCGCCCGAGGCCGCCAATCTGGACTGGTATCTCGATCGCAGAATGGCCGAGATCGAAGTCGAAAGCCCGCATTCCGTGACGGTGCCCGGTGCATTGGCAGCGTGGGAAAAGCTTGTTCTCGATCATGGACGCCTGCCGTGGGGCCGCGTTCTTACGCCGGCGATTGAAGCTGCCGAGGAGGGAAGCTGCCTGCCGGAGCGGCTGGCACGCGATTGGGGCAAACAAGTCGGCAAGCTAACGCGAAACCCGGCGGCAGCCCGGCTGTTTTTGTTCGATGGCGAAGCCCCGCGCGCTGGAATAATTCATCGACAGCCGGCGCTGGCCCAGACCCTTCGTGAAATCGCAGTCGCGGGTGCGAAGGCATTTTACACGGGACATCTTGCAGAAAAACTGGTCGCGACCTTGCGCGAGCGCGGGGGCCTGCACCGTTTGGAGGATTTCGCGGACTTCGGGCCCGAGTACGTGACAGCCATTTCCACGAATTACCGCGGCTATGACTTATGGGAATGTCCGCCGAACGGGCAGGGGGTCGTTCCCATGCTCATGGCAAAGGCTCTTGAAGGATTTGATCTGTCGAATTGGCAGTCGGTGAGTGTCGAGCGCTTTCACGTCATGGCGGAAATCGCGCGACAAGCCTATGCCGAACGAGATCTTTTTGTTGCCGACCCCCGAACGGGGAAGGTTCCGGTCGATTGGCTGCTATCGGATGCGCACATCCGCCATCTGCGCCGAAACGTATCATTGACTGGTCGGATCTTGAACCTCGAAACCGTTCTTCAACGTCCGCACCGCGACACAGTATTCATATCGGTTGTCGACCGCGACCGTATGGCCGTTTCGCTGATCAACTCCGTCTTCGAAGATTTTGGCTCCGGAATCGCCTGCGAGAAGACGGGCGTCCTGTTTCACAATCGTGCGTCATCATTTGTGCTGGAGGCTGGTCATCCCAACTGCATCGCGGGCCGCAAACGCCCCATGCATACGATTATCCCGGCGATGCTGACGAGGAATGGTCAAGCCGTGATGCCATTCGGCGTGACGGGGGCGCACTTTCAGCCGTTCGGACAGGTGCAGATCCTGACGAACATTGTCGACTACGGCATGTCGGTCCAGGGCGCGATCGATCATCCGCGCATGTTTGCGCGGGATGACACTTTTGAAATCGAGCGAAGTGTGCCGGAAGAGGTCATGCTTGGTCTAGGGAAACTCGGTCATCGGGTTACGCGTCCTGAGAACCCATTGGGAACGGCCCAGGCGATCTGGATTGATCGGAAACTCGGTGTTTTACGGGGCGGGGCCGACGGCCGACGCGACGGAATTGCGCTTGGCTATTGATCAGGCATCAACATCATCGGTTAACGAAGCAAATGGCGGGCGATATGAGCGTTATCAAATCAAGTGCGTTTCAGTTGTTAAGCAATCCGCAACTTGATCGCTCCGTTTCTTACGACCGCGAGGGCCGAACGGATATTCTGAGCGACACAGCTTTTCAGGTCGCGAGGCGGGAGATCATGTCCTGGCCCGGCTACAGCGAAACCCCGCTCAGGAAATTGCCAAAACTGGCTCGTGCGCTGGGCGTGAAGCAAATCATCTACAAGGATGAAGGCGAGCGGTTTGGGCTCGGCAGCTTTAAGGCCCTTGGAGGAGCCTATGCCGTCTTTCGTCTTCTTCAGCAGGAACTGAAGCAGCGGAAGGGAGTCACGGTCCACAGCAAGGACCTGTTATCGAAATTATTTTCGGAGACAACGTCCGAGATTACGGTGACATGCGCAACAGATGGAAACCACGGCAGATCGGTTGCCTGGGGGGCGCAGAAATTCGGCTGTCCCTGTGTTATCTATGTTCACGCAGGTGTCAGCGAGGCGCGTTGCCGCGCGATTGCTGCTTACGGCGCCGAGGTCAGGCGCATATCGGGGAACTATGACGACGCTGTCAGGCAGGCTGCCAGCGATGCCGCGAAGCATGGCTGGCACGTCGTTTCCGACACATCGTATGAGGGTTATCTCAGCGTTCCGCGCGATGTGATGCAGGGCTACAGCATCATGGTCGACGAGGCGCTTAGCCAATTGCAAGAGAAGCCAACTCATGTTTTTGTTCAAGGTGGCGTGGGAGGATTGGCAGCGGCGGTTTGCTCACACCTTTGGCAGCGCTATGGCGAACAGCGCCCGAAATACATTGTTGTCGAGCCCGACAAAGCGGATTGCCTCTATCGAAGCGCTGCGGCCGGTCAACCAACCGTAGTGCACGGCGCTCTTGACACGATCATGGCTGGGCTTGCTTGCGGCGAGGTTTCCCTGCTTGCGTGGAAGATCCTGCAGCCAGGCGCAGATGCGTTTATGACGATCACGGATGATGCCGCTGCTGAAGCGATGTGCATCCTGGCAGATGCAAGGTTCGGCGATGAACCTGTTGTGGCTGGAGAGTCGGCCGTCGCCGGCCTTGCGGGATTGGCGCTCGCCGCGAGCGACGCGGGCAGCCGCGCCAGCCTCTCTCTCGGTCCGGATAGCGTGGTGCTGCTTTTCGGAACCGAAGGTGCAACTGATCCCGAAGTCTACCAGCGGATCGTGGGACGTTCCGCGGATGTCGTCAAAGCCGCAGCGGCGTGAGAGGCTCACAAATGTCGAATTTGGACCAAGTTCTTCATACGATCGATGCTGAAATTCAGGCGGAGCGCGAATCTCTGGTCGACCTTTGCCGGCGGCTCGTGGCGGCGCCAAGCGCAAGCCCGCCAGGCCGCACGGTTGAAGTGGCACAAATCGTCGAGAAATTCCTGAATGCCGGAGCGATCCGAACAGAGACCGTAGCCGAAGATCCTGAGGCGCCCAACATTGTGGGGCACGTTTGCGAAGGAGTAGGTCGGCACGTCGTGTTCAACGCGCACATGGATACGATGCAGCCCGGCGACGAAAGCAAATGGTCGGTTCCGATTCTCGAGCTGACCAGGAAGGACGGACGGCTCTATGGCCTTGGCATGGGAAACATGAAAGGCGCTCTTGCGGCGATGTGCGTCGCCTCGGTGGTGTTGGCGCGTCATCGAAAATCTCTTCCCGGCCGCCTCAGCATGACGGCTGTCTGTGATGAAGTGATGTTCGGCGAGAGAGGCGCGGTCCATCTTCTGAAGATGCGGCCCGATGTGCATGGTGACTTCCTGATCAGCGGCGAGGGCCCTGGTTTCATGCAGCTCGCGCCGGCCGAGAAGGGCCTGCTATGGCTGGACATTGAGACAACCGGCGACGGTGGACATTCCTCCGGCGCACTGCGTGGGAAAACGGCGGCGGCGAAGCTTGCAGGACTTTTGGCGCGCATTGATCAGATCAACGACTTATATGCCGATATCCCTTCGGAGATTTCTAGCATCTCGGGGGGAGATGGAAATCTCGGGCTGCGCGTCTCCCTGAATGCCGGGACGGTGGAGGCCGGCGGCGTACGAAGCCTGATTGCAACGCAGGCCCGCGCGCAAATTGATGTTCGTCTCCCTCCCGGGATCAACGGGGCCGCGATCGAGCAGAAGGTTCGGCTTGCAGCTGAAAACGACCCAGGCATCGCGATCAAAGCAGTCAAGGCGTGGGATGCAAACTGGACGGCGCTCGCCAATCCGGTGGTCGCAGAGCTGTCGTCTGCCGCCGCAGCAGTACGTGGCAAGGCGCCACAATTTGTCGTCCGTCTGCCTGGGAGCGATGCGCGGCGGTGGCGAGACCTGGGCGTGCCGGCTGCGTGCTACGGACCGCAGCCGACTTTGTCTGCCGGGGTGGACGACTATGCTGGCGAACAGGATGTTCTCGACTGCGCACGAGTCTACGCGCGCACTGCAATTCGCCTCATGCAAAATTAGGTTGGGGCATACCGCCGGTTGATCTTGCGGAAGGTGATTGTGGCGTTCTGGACGAAATCCATTTACAATCAATCATATCGCGACGCTTTTGCATGAGCGCGTTTTTCAAACACCGGTGTCCAGTTGAGCCCGAAAGCGGTGACCAAACGTCCAGCCGGAAAGAAGCGCAAGGCCTACTCGGGCCCAGTCCAACATTCGATCTTTGAGCGGTCCGCAGCAGGCAGGAAGCCCGGTGAGGTATTGGGAGACTATGCGTATCGCGTGTTGCGCGAATCCATTCGCGCTGGTGCCTTCGAGCCTGGTGATCATCTCCGTGAGGCCGATGTTGCAAATTGGCTCGAGATTAGCAGAACGCCTGTACGGGAGGCGTTTCACCGGATTGTATCCGAGGGGTTGCTGGTCATAGGCTCCTGGAATGGCGCGATGGTCGCGCAGCTCGATGCCCAGCAGCTTGTGGATCTTTACGCCGTGCGCGCTTTGCTGGAGGGGGCCGCGGCAGGCTGCGCCGCGGAACACGCCTCGCGGGTAGAGATCAAAAACCTCTTTGCGATCGCTGACAGGGAGATGGCGGCCAAAAACAATCCGGAGGCTCTCGTGATCATCAATGCGGAGTTGCATCAGGCGATCTATAGCGCCGCGCACAATCGTTATCTGCTCCAGTCCCTGAACACCATTGTCGACACCTTGGGGCTTTTGCGTCACTCCACGTTTGTGCTGCCGGGCAGCATCGAACTGGCACACAAGGAACATTTGGGGATTCTTCGAGCAATCCAGGACGGCGACTCGAAGCGAGCTGAGCAACTGGCCTCCGCCCATATCAACAATGCCCTCGAACTGCGCCTGCAGCTTCTTCGGGAGAAGGGAAAGTAGAAGCTCTTACAATCGGCCGGTTTCTCGGAAGACTCAGGATGTCAGCACGCCGTCAGGATCGAGTTCCCGGAGAATACGAAGCTCGGTCCCCGTAGGTAACTGTGTGATGGGCAGGTCGCTGTCAAACAGGAGTTCGAAACCTGTATTTTCCTGAACCTGAGACGGGGAAACGCCGGGATTCAGGGCGATAACTTTCATCTCCCTAGAATGCTCGTCAAAACCAAAAACCGCAAGCTCGGTAACGACCCGGAAAGCTCCGCCGCTCTGCAGACCGCTTTCATGGCGGGTCGACCGTCCACGAAGCCAACCTGGGCTGGTGACAAAGTCGACATGTTCGACAAAGCGACGCTTCTCGTGCTTCATCGTGACCATAAGGTTGGTCAGGCTGGCGATATCGTTGCCGCCGCCGCTTCCCGGCAAGCGAATGGCTGACTTGTTGCCGGTCCCGTTGATCAGCGAACTATTCAAATTGCCGTATTTGTCGATCTGGGCGCCGCCCATAAAGCCGATATCGACATATCCCCGTTGCAACAGCAGAAGGACCTCCGAACTGCCGAGAACCATATTCGAGCGCTTCGCCCCGCGTTGATCGTTGGTCGACGGCGGAAGCCTTCCCGGCTCAACCAGAGCGCCGATCGTTCCACCTTCAAAGAGGATGGTGAGGTTTGGACAATGTGCTCGTTGCGCAAGCGCTGCGGCCAGAAGAGGGATTCCGATGCCCGCAAAAACGACCTGACCATTCCTGAGCTCGCGCGCGCTTAAGATAGCGAGGTGTTCGTTGGTGGTGAACTCCGCAAGCTTAGTCATTGCTTCTCCCCCTGTGCGCTGCGCCCAGAACCTCTTCAAGGCCGATCAGGTTCAGGTAGTCATTCCACGAACGGGGAGCATAGATGTGTTCGTCGAGGTAGCTTTTCATCCCACCGATGGGATCGGAATTTACCTTCCTCACGTAACTATCCAAATGGTTCATCATGGGCTCGTAAACGCCGTAGCATTCATGTGGCGCCGACCCAAAGGGAACCTCGACGACTCCGTCGACACAGAAAAACGGAATTTTGGTCTGGTCGGGTGCGCGCCGGATCTGGTCGTTAGATATGATGCGTTCAGTTGTCAGAATGACCTTGTCGGCGGCCATCGCAAGATCGATGTCCATGAATTGCAGACCTTCGATGCGGGCATTTCCGTACGGATCACAGCTGTGAACATGGATGATCGCGACGTCCGGGTTAAGCGCAGGGACGAGAAGTATATTTTCGCTCGTGAAGGGGCAATTGATCACGCGAGCTTCGGGCCGCGACGCAAGAACGTCGGATCCCAGCATCGGCCGCATAGGCATGAAGGGCACGCCCATCGCGCCCGCACGGAAGCGCATCCCGATGGCCAGGTGACTCCATTCATCGTAACGGGCTTGGCCGCTCTCGACGTGCATTCTCATGACCTTCGAGATACCCCACATGATCCCTTGGCTAAACCAGCTCGTAATGATGTGGTTGCTCAATCCCGATCCAAGCAGCAGGTCACCTTCGCTGGTGGTAATGGAGCGCGAACAAACAAGGTTCTTTCGTCCACTTCTGATCAATTGCCAAATCATCGCCATTGGGGTGCGTGACATCATACTTCCGCCGATTCCGACCGACTGGCCATCGGTGATCAAGGCCGATGCATCTTCCAGCGACATGACTTTTTCGCTGAGGCCGCGATCGCGCCGGGACAGCCTTTCCCGCAAGTCTGAATACGATCGTGCTTTTTCCAAATGCATGCCGTGGCTCCAAGTTTTTCTCATTCCAGCACGAGTGCTCAGGATGTGTCCGGCCAGAATCGCCGCGCGGCAGTTGATTCCTAGAATTGTATAAATTAGTATACAAAAATAAGCAGACGGGCAACTCGCCCGTTCTGGGTCTAAAAGGGCGGAAACGAGAAAGGCAGCGGGCGAATGATTCCCAGGACAATGAAGGCGTCGGCATACGATCAGTATGGTAGTCCGGAAGTGCTCAAATATACGGAGGTTCCCACCCCCGTCCCAGGCCGGGACGAAGCGCTTGTCCGGGTTCACGCTGTCGGCCTGAACGGCTACGACCTGATGGCCAGGTCTGGCCGCTACAAGCCGAACAAGGGAAAATTTCCGCATATTCTGGGTGGGGATTTTGGCGGCGAACTGGTGGCCCTGGGCCCAGAGACGTCATCCGACCTGCCGCTAGGAACGCGGGTCACGAGCTGGTGGGTGGTGCCGTGCGGTAAGTGCGAGCAGTGTATGGGCGGCTTTCCTAACCGGTGTTCGCGGAATTATCGTTACCTTGGTGCTCATCTGCCGGGTGCATATGCTCAATACATCAAACTGCCGGCTCATCATCTGATCCCGCTGCCTGATACGGTCACCTACGAGCAGGCGGCGGCATTTCCCAATGCGTTCGGCACGGCCTGGCACATGATTGTGACGCGCGGCAACGTCCGGCCTGGCGAAACTGTGCTGGTGAATTCGGCAAGCTCCGGGGTCAGCATGGCAGCGATCCAGATCTGCAAAAATCTCGGCGCGTATGTTTACACGTCTTCAAGTGCCGACTGGAAGTTGCAGAAAGCGAAGGAGCTGGGGGCGGACGAGGTCATCAACTACAACGAGACGGATTTTGTCGAAGAGATCCTCAAGCGTACAAAGAAGCGCGGTGTTGATGTCGTCATCGAGCACGTCGGCGGAGATTTTCTCGGCAAATCCGTTCGATGCCTTACGCGAGGCGGTCGCGTCGTAACGGTCGGCGGCACCAAATCTTACCAGTGCGAAATTGAAGTGCAGTATATCTTCCACAAGGAACTTCAGATCATCGGCTCGAACAGCGCAACCAAGATGGACCTCGAGGCGATGATGCCGATGCTTGGTCAGGGCAAATTGAAGTCGGTGATAGACAAAATCTTTCCTCTTCAACAAGCCGCAGAAGCTCACGCCTACCTCGAATCCGCAAAGCAGTTCGGAAAGATACTGTTACGTGTGGATCACTAACGGCCTCCAACCCGCCTGAAGATCATCCAGAAAAACGGCGGGCCGTGATTGTGTTCCGCCGTCGCGGGCCCAGCTGGAAGCGGGTTGCGCAGGCAATTGACGGACCGAAACAGCTATTCTTTTACAGAGTAAACGTCGGAGTAAATTTATGCGAGACATCCAGCCGCTCGTAGCGCCGCGCTCGATCGCCGTCATTGGCGCGTCGACAAACCCCAATAAGTCCGGAGGCGTATTGTTCAGCAATCTGGTGGGCGGCAACTTCAAGGGAACGCTTTATCCGATCAATCCAGGGTCTCCGGAAGTCATGGGGAAGAAGGCTTATGCTCGTCTCTCGGACGTGCCGGAAGCTGTCGACTTGGTATATATCGTGCTTCCAAGCCAGCAGATGGAAGCCGCCATGCAACAGTGCGTCGATGCAAAGGCTCGCGCGGCCTGCATAATCACCGCGGGATTTTCCGAAGCAGGTCCGGCGGGCAGGGCCGCACAAGACAAGCTGCGAGAGACCGCGCGACGGGCGGGGATATTGCTGGCAGGTCCCAATACGATCGGCATGGTCAATACCGATTGCGGTATGATGGGCAGCTTCGTCAATTTTCCGCGCTGGGAAAAGGGCGGCATCTCCCTTTTTACCCAGACAGGAATTTTCACGGGTGCGGTGATGCGCCAAATCATGGACTCGAAAGTTCAGCGGTTGCCGATTTCGAAGAGCATCGATGTTGGCAACAAGATCGACGTTGACGAAGTCGACTTCCTTGATTTCGCATCGGGTGACGCGGGTACGGATGTTATAGGTCTCTATATCGAGAGCATCAGAAATCCTGAAGCGTTCCTGCAGAAGGCAAAGGCGCTTCGTGGAACAAAGCCGATCGTGCTCTTGAAGCCGGGCCGAACGGCGGAAGGGAAAAAAGCTTCGGCCTGCCATACCGGTTCTCTTCCGTCAGAGAATGCGGCAATCGATGAAGCGATTCTGGAAAGCGGAATACTTCGAACCGAAGACGAAGACGATTTCGTGAATACTCTTCGTGCTCTCGCCATGCTTCCCAAGGCGAAAGGAAAGCGGGTCGGGATCGCTACGACGAGTGGCGCGCTGGGTGTTATCGCAGCCGATCTTGTCGCAGATCATAATCTCGAATTGGCGACGTATGACGAGTTAACGATTAGCAGAATGGCGACCATCTTTCCTGAATGGCTGACGCCGTCGAACCCGTTCGATTTCTGGATTGGCATTGACGTGAAAGGGTCAAAGGAGGCGCATCATGTTGGCCTCCATGCGGTTTTCGCCGATCCCAACGTGGATCTTGTGCTCTGCACGCTACTGGCCCCTCCAAACGCCGATTTTCCAGAAATGGGAGATCTGCTCAGAACGCTACGGCGTCAGTACGACAAGCCTTTTGCTTTGGTAGCGTATGGGAGTGCGGCGGCGCGCTGGACAGAAGAGGTGGAGGGCGCGCGCATTCCTGTTTATTCGACTGTTCGAACAGGGGTGCGTGCATTGGCCATGGTTGCGAGGGCTATCTCGTAGGTCCCATGGCGAGCTAGGATTCGAGGGCTGGCTCACGGATGATTGGGCGCAACCATTCATTCTGAATGGCAGGCTAGCGGGACTTGCCGCCGATCGTTCCGCCTGGCTTGCGGGATACCAAGAAGTTAACACTTAGCGTCAGTTTGCTCGACTGATAAGCAAATTGCACAAAGCTTATCAGTTGACCGGCATGTTCCATAACATTCGATTTGCGAATTTCAGGTGCTAAGCCAAAGACATTTCGATCGCCCCCGCAAAACGCAAGGGTCCGTGGGTGAAAGTCTGGGCGGATTGTCTCCCGAGAACCGCTCCGATGCGGTTTAAATCTAAGCGGTGGTCCAAGAGCCTCCTCTACAATCCCGCGAATAGCGTGGAAGGATACAACCCTTAGATGCGGGAGCTCGATATGGCGCCACGCAACATAGTTGTTTTTTCGGATGGTGCCGGTGCCCGCGGTGGAGCAGCGCGCCGATTACCGCAGGCCAACAAAACGTCGAAGTCATTTTTGTCCGCGTCGGCTTGACCGGAGCGTTCTGGACGCACCGAATTTTAGTTTATTGCACCACGAGACGGCATTTTGACGTGGCAAGCGGTTGAAAGGCTTCGTCGCCCGGGACGCTTTCTTTCAAAGCGTAATAATTTCACTTGTCGTTTACCTCGCCGGGCGCCTTATCTGGACCAGATAGAGGCCGTGGAACATCCGTCCATCCGCGCGGATACGACCGTTTCGTGCAAACATATCGTTGATCGGCGCCTATTTGAGCTGCTGCATCACGACGGGACCTCGTGGGCGCGCTCTTGTTAGCGGGAATTGTCATTGGCAACTGCAGAACGGTCATCAACGTTGCGGCAGCGATCGTCGAACACGAATGAATGAAACTCGGACAAGGTCAGTCGATGGGTAACGGGTCCTCAGGACGGCTGACACAATTCAGTAAGCGACGAGCAGTAAGGTAGCCATGATGTTTTTGGTTGCCACTACAATGGTCTGCGATCATTGTGACGGCTGCGTCACACCAGAGATCAGAACTGCTACCACAGGCCGCAAATCGGTCATGAATCAGATCGAAAGTTTAGGCCTCGTGGGCGAGGACGTGCAAAATGGATAAAATATTTGAACAATTCGTTCAAAATCTCTCGATGCACGATAGCACGTCTGAAATTGAGCGTTTGTTACAACAAACTTTGGATCAATACGGCTTTCCGTGTTTTGCCTATCTAAGCTTCGCTCCACGAGGCGATGACGACGTCACACTGGCAATGACGACGTATCCGAGTTCCTGGGCGGAGCAGTACTGCGCAAATCGGTATGACAGGATCGATCCGGTGATCGCGCGCTCGATCGCAACGACGCTTCCCTTCGCGTGGTCGGCCGACCGATTCGAGACAGAGCTAACCAATAAGCAAAAGTGCCTTTTAGAAGAGGCCAGCGAGTTCGGGATTCGACATGGCGTCACCATTCCGATCCATGATCGCCAGGGAAAGGTTGCAACGCTCACGCTCGCCGCATGCGATTCCCGCTCGGCGTTCGATGCCCGAGTCGAGCAATACCGCCATCAGCTGCATCTCATTGCGATCTACCTGCATGCGCAACTGCGCAATGTAACGCCGGCGCCCATTTCACCGCTTCGCCCATGCCTGACTCGGCGCGAGAGGTCCTGTCTCCAATGGGCGGCTCGGGGAAAGAGCGCTTTGGATACCGCGGAAATCATAAGCATCAGCCGGCGAACTGTGGTCTTTCACACCGAGAACGCCAAGCGCAAGCTCGGTGTGGCCACCGTGCAGCAGGCGGTCGCCAAGGGACTGATGTACGACATCATAAGCATGTAGCCGATCGTCGATGCGTCTGAAGTCTGTGCCCTGACTTGATCCATTAGCGGCGCTTGGGCTTGCCGATCCGCGTCCTCGTATCATGTTTCTCAGCCGGCCGAGCGTCAGGGACCATTAGTCGTTGTTCTGGCCGCGTGGCGGAACGCGTCCAAGCGTAACCTCCAACTTCTCACATCCGCCGTGCACAGGATACCTGTAAAGGTAGACAGCTCAAGCTGATGTTTACCGTCGGTAATGTTCCATCCCAATGAACGGGATGAGGACGCCAATGATTAGAATTGTCACGAAAGACAACGCAGAACGCCACGTTAGCAATTTGTATGAAATGCATCGCATTCGGAAGACGGTTTTCAAGGATCGGCTCGGCTGGGACGTCACCGTAAGTGGCGAACTCGAATTCGACGAATACGACGCCTTGGGGCCGAGCTATCTGCTCTCGATAGACAGATACGGTACCCTCAACGGGTGCGTCCGCCTTCTGCCGACGACCGGCCCGAATATGCTTCGCGACATCTTTCCGTCTTTTGTGACCAAGGCAGCCGTGCCTCGCAGCGAACGGGTGTGGGAAGCCAGCCGATTTGCCGTGAGCGGGAAGACCACCGCGGCTGAAGCAGGCCTATCACAAACGACCTACGACCTGCTGATCGGCGTTCTGAAATTCGGCCTGTCAAACGGCATAAGCACGATCGCCTGTGTTGTCGACGTGCGAATGGAGCGAGTCCTGAGGCGCGCTGGCTGGCAACTTGAGCGTCTCGGCCACGCGCACCGAATCGGCAACACCATCGCCATGGCCGGACAGCTTGCCGTGTCCGCACAAATCCTCCGACAGCTTGAAGCACGTGTGGGCCTCGCGCACGCAGCCGCAGCCTGATCGCAAGCGCCGCACGACTGAACTCATCCCTCTAACCGAGATCGGAGCACGACACGTGAGCAACCCTTTTGACGATCAAGGCGGCGCCTTCGTCGTCTTGATCAATGACCAAGGTCAACACTCGCTTTGGCTCGCAGCCGCCGAAATTCCGGCCGGCTGGTCTATCGCCTGCGAGCAGAACGGCCGCGAGGCCTGCATCGAATACGTCAACAGGAATTGGACGGACATGCGTCCGAGAACCGGCGCTGATATCCAGCGGGCCTAGCCGAGCCCGTCATCGATCATCCGCCAAAGACATACAGGATTGGGGAAGCCGTGGACGCGATCAACAACTCTTCACAGCTGCTGCCGCTCACCACCGCTCAGACCGGCATGTGGTTTGCGCAGAAATTCAGCTCGCCGGATTCGATATTCAATCTTGCCGAATTCATAGAAATTCACGGGCCGATTGATCCTGCGCTGTTTGAGGCGGCCTTGCGGCAAGTCGGTATCGAGGCGGAAACCGTGCGGGTACGGTTCATCGAGCAGAGCGACGGGCCTCGACAGCTGATTGCCCCCATATTGGATACGACCTTTCCATTGATAGATGTCAGCTCCGAGCCGGATCCGCGGGCCGCGGCAGAAAGCTGGATGATGGCGGAACTGACCCGGCCGGTCGATCTGCTGACAGGACCGCTTTGGGTCTGCGCGTTGTTCAAGGCCGCGCCGGAACAGTATTTCTGGTACCATCGCGGTCATCACATCGTCATGGACGGCTTCAGCGGCGGGCTGTTGGCCCGGCGCGTCGCCGAGATCTATACCGCGTTCGCCGAGGGACGCTGTCCAGACGAGGGCACGTTCGGTCCGCTGGAGTTCCTGCTTGAAGAGGAGACCACGTATCGAAGCTCGGAACGATTTGCACGCGACCGCCACTATTGGCTGACGCGCTTCGCCGATCGGCCAGCGGCGTTCAGTCTCGCCGATCAACGACGGCAAAATGTCGGCGGCCTGCGTCGTCAGACCATTCATCTCTCCGCCGAAAGCGTCGAGGCGTTGCGCGCGACGGCGCAGGCCAGCGGCGCAAGTCTGCCGCAGATCATGATCGCTGCGATCTCGGCCTATTTCTATCGCGTGACGGGTGTTGAAGATCTGGTCGTTGGTCTGCCGGTCGCGGCGCGGCCCAAGGGACGTCTGCGCCGCATTCCCAGTATGGTTGCGAACGCCGTGCCACTGCGTTTGGCCATAAGTCCGGGCATGAGCGCCATGTCGCTGATTCGCGAGGTGGGACGGCAGGTCCGCGAGGCGCTTCGCCGTCAGTGCTATAGGTATGAGGACCTGAGGCGGGATCTCAACCTGCTTCCGACCAACCAGCACCTTTTTACGACCGTCATCAACATCGAACCGTTCGACTACGATCTCCGCTTCGCCGGCCATCGCGCGACGCCGCATAACCTGTCCAATGGCTCGGCCGACGACCTTGCCGTGTTCGTCTACGACCGCGGCGATGGCAAAGGCCTGCGGATCGATTTCGATGCCAATCCCGGGCTCTACAGCGCAAAGGATCTCGCCGGTCACCAGCAACGTCTCGTAAGGCTTGTCGACGCGATCGTGCGCGATCCCGGCCGGCCGATTGGCGCAATAAACCTTCTCGACGCGGCGGAGCGGCGCCGGGTGCTGGTCGAGTGGAATGACACCGCGCGCACTGTGCCGCGAACGACATTGGCGGCGCTGATCGAGGCCCAGGTCGCGCGGCGCGGTGACGCCACCGCCGTGACCTATGAGGACACCACGCTCAGCTATGCCGCCCTCAACGCCCGCGCCAACCGGCTCGCGCATCTTTTGATCGCGCAGGGCGCCGGCCCCGAGCAAATCGTCGCCGTTGCCTTGCCGCGCTCCGCCGAACTGGTCGTCTGCCTGCTCGCCATCCTCAAGAGCGGCGCCGCCTATTTGCCGCTCGACCCGGATTATCCGGCCGACCGCATCGCCTTCATGCTGGCCGATGCCAAGCCGGTGTGCCTCATCACCACCAACGCCATTGCCCAGCGCCCGCCCGAGACCGCCCCGCGCCTTGTGCTGGGTCATCCCTACACCGCCGACATGCTTGCTCGCCAGCCTGACAGCAACCCGCGCAACCAGGACCGCATCGCACCGCTCACCCCGCTCGACTCCGCCTACGTCATCTACACCTCCGGCTCCACCGGAACCCCAAAAGCCGTCGTCGTTTCTCAGGGTGGTCTCCTCAATCACATGCTGTGGATGATGAGCGCATACCCGATGGGCGAACAGGACCGGGTGCTGGCTCGGACCTCGGTCTCCTTCGATGCCGCAGGTTGGGAGATCTGGCTGCCACTGCTTTCAGGTTCTGTGCTGAGCGTTGCGCCTGCCGATGTCACGCGCGATCCACAGCGGTTGATCGACTACATCAGGCATCAGGGCATCACCGTTGCCCAGTTCGTGCCATCTCTGCTCGCGGCAACATCCGAACTGATCGGTCCGGCGGATACGCATTGCCTCAGGCAGGTCTTCGCCGGGGGCGAGGCGCTGACGTCGGGTCTGGTGCGAACCGTGACGTCGGCCTGGAATGTCCAATTGGTCAACCTCTACGGTCCGACTGAGACGACGATCCAGGTGACGTCGTCGCCTTGGCAGCAGACTTGGCAGCACAACGGCGATGGTCAATTCGCGCCGATCGGGCGTCCGATCTGGAACACGCAGGTCTACGTGCTGGACGATGGATTGCAGCCGGTGCCGGTCGGCGTGGCGGGCGAACTCTATGTCGCCGGCAGCGGTCTGGCGCGCGGCTATCTCAACCGCCCCGGCCTGACCGCCGAGCGTTTCGTCGCCGATCCGTTCGGACCGCCGGGCAGCCGCATGTACCGCACCGGCGACCGGGCGCGCTGGCGGCCCGACGGCGCGCTGCATTTTCTCGGCCGTGCCGACCACCAGGTCAAGATCCGCGGCTTCCGCATCGAGCCCGGCGAGATCGAGGCCGCGCTCGCGCAGCATGAGGGCGTCGTCCAGGCCGCGGTGGTCGCCCGCCAAGACCGTGTTGGCGACAAGCGCCTCGTCGGCTATGTCGTCCCCGCCGCCGGTCACGCGCCGGACCCGACGATGTTGCGCCTGCATCTGGCGCGCACCCTGCCGGACTACATGATCCCCGCCGCCTTCGTCGTGCTCGACACGCTGCCGCTCACGCCGAGCGGCAAGCTCGATCGCAACGCCCTGCCTGCCCCGGACCAGCAACCCGCCACCGCCTACACGCCACCCCGGACAGCACGGGAGGAGAAACTCTGCGCGCTGTTCGCCGAGGCGCTCGGGCTCGCCCGCGTCGGCATCCATGACAACTTCTTTGATCTGGGAGGCCATTCGTTGCTCGCCATCCGCCTCGGCCGCCGCATCCGCAACGAGATCCGGCCGGACTTCCCGATCACGGCGGTCTATACGACGCCGATCGTCAGCGACCTCGCCGCGCTGCTCGACTTCGACGGTGCTTCGGATGGCGCCCCGGACCTGTCGCGCGACATCCTGCTGCCGCCGCACATCAAGCCGAGCCGCGCCCGCGTGACCGACAAGCCCGAGCGCATTTTCCTGACCGGAGCCACCGGTTTCGTCGGCAGTCATCTTCTCTCGACGCTGCTGCAGGAAACCGATGCGCATATCGCCTGCCACGTCCGCGCCGCGGACCGCCGATCGGCAGAGATCCGTCTGCGGCAGGCGCTCGACAAGCGAAAGCTTTCGGCATGCTGGGACGAGCGTCGTATCGAGATCCTGACCGGAAATCTCGCACAGCCGGCGCTCGGACTTGATGAGAAGGCAACCCGCATGGTGCGCGAGGAGTGCGACGCGATCTATCATTGCGGCGCCAACGTCGAATTCCTTCATAACTACTCCGCGCTTAAACCCGCCAATGTGGACAGCGTCCTGACGCTGCTCGATTGGACCGCGAATGGACGGCCCAAGAGCCTGCACTATGTTTCCACGCTTGCAGTGATCGACAAGCATCAGTCCGGGCCGGTGTCGGAGCACACCGACCTCACCTCGTGGCAGGGTCTCGTCAGCGGCTATAGCCAAAGCAAGTGGGTCGGCGACACGCTCGCCCGCCAGGCACAGGCGCGCGGCCTGCCGGTGTCGATCTATCGCCTAAGCAGCGTCACCGGCGATCGCGTCAATGCAATCTGCAACGAAACCGATCTGATCTGGCGGTTGGTCCGGCTCTATGCCGAACTCGGGGTGATTCCCGACCTGGATGTTCTGGTGAACATGACGCCAGCAGATGACGTGGCGCGGGCGATCGTCCGGCTCGCGGGCCGCGAAGCGTCCTGGGGCAGCGTCTATCACCTCATCAACAGCGAACCGCTTCATGTGCGGGAGGTCCCCCGGATCTTTGACCGGCTCGGCTTGCGGCTCGAACTGGTGTCGCTTGATCGATGGACCGAGATTGCGCAACGGCGGCTTGCGAAAACCCATGACGATGATCTCGCAGCCGTGCTGTCGATCCTGGCACAAGAGGACACCTCGCGATCGCACCCCGAAATCGCGTCGGACTTCACCCAGCAACATTTGGCCGCGGTCGGCGCGCCGATCGCGCCGGTCAGGCCCGCCCTTCTGGAGCGCTATTTCGCCAGCCTGCGGCTCCCGGAAGTGGTGTCCGATGCTCTGGCGCCGGCAACCTCGAATGAGCAGCGGTCGGTTGATGGGTAAGGAATAGGGAGAGCGCAACATGGCGCGGTTTCTCGTCGCCGCTACCGCGGTACCCGGTCACGTCTTCCCCTTAATGGCGGTTGCCCAACACCTCGTTGGTCGCGGCCACGAAGTTGTCGTGCATACCGGCAGCGTGTTCCGGCAGCGAGCTGAGGCGACCGGCGCGCGATTCGTCGCGTTCCATCCGGAGATCGATGTCGACTATCGGCAACTCGACCAGCGCTTTCCCGAACGCCGCAATATCCCGCCTGGTCGCGCCCAGGTCTGCTTCGGATTGCAGCACCTGTGTGCCGATGCGATACCGCATCAGAGCGCCGGGATACGCGACATCCATCGCGACTCCCCGCTCGATGCGATCATTGTCGACACCATGTTCTGCGGCACCTTTCCGCTGCTGCTCGGACCACGCGAAGCAAGACTCCCGATCGTCGCGCTCGGGATCACGGCTCTCGGCCTGTCGAGCGCGGACACCGCATTCTTCGGCACCGCGCTTCCGCCGCCGCTAACGCCGCAGGAGCGGGCGCGCAATGTGGTGATGAACGGTCATTTGCAGCAAGCGGTGTTCGGCTCCGTGCAGCGATACTTCAATGACGTCCTCGCCAGTCAGGGCTCGCGCCCGCTGCCGGCATTTCTGTTCGACGCCGCGGTCACGCTGCCCGATCTGTATTTGCAGCTCACGGCCAGAGCATTCGAATATCCGCGCGCCGAAATGCCGGGCAGCATCCGCTTCGTCGGACCGCTGCTGCCGCCGCCATCCACCGATTTTCGCCCGCCGCCCTGGTGGGACGATGTCGGCACGGCCGGCTCGATCGTGCTCGTCACCCAGGGCACCGTCGCCAACCAGGACCTTGGGCAGCTTGTCGGGCCGACGCTGACAGCGCTGGCGAACCAGGATCTGCTGGTCATCGCGAGCACCGGCGGCCCTCCCGTCGAAGCGATCCCCGTTCCGTTGCCGCGCAATGCGCGGGCGGCGTCATTTTTGCCGTTCGACCGCCTGCTCCCGAAAGTGAGCGTCATGGTGACCAATGGCGGTTATGGCGCTGTCACCCACGCGCTCAGCCTCGGTGTGCCATTGGTCGTTGCCGGGGACAGCGAGGAAAAACCCGAAATCGCCGCGCGGGTCGCGTGGGCGGGCGCCGGCATCAACCTCGGCACCGGCCGGCCATCGGCCGCGCAGATCGGCGAGGCGGTCCGCGCCCTGCTCACGCAGCCGCACTATCGACAGCGCGCGCAGGAGCTGCGCACCGCGTTCGGCCGCCACAACGCGCGTGACGAGATCGCGCAATTGGTCGAAGGCCTGGCGGCCAACGGGAGCGCGGCGGGCGGTCACACCAATGCAGGTCGCCGCGCGGTCGACGTCGACGCCGCTTCGATACAAGCGATGTCGAGAACCATTTGATCGGCCCCGATGCTTCAATGGTCTGCTCCGTACTCTGCGTGCCATCGCTGATGCCCACGCCGGTCATCGGATGCCGTGCCGCTTCGCAACGGCAGACCCGCAGGAAGGCAATGGGGTGAAGAAACCGTTAGTGATGCTCGCCTGGATCGCCCTGCTCATGCTCGTCCTCACGGTCTGCGTTTACAGCTTCGCTGTGACCGGCGCGCAGCGCCGACAGATCGAAGCGGTCGCAATGCAACTCTCTGGCCCCGGACGGGACAGCGGCGGGTCTCCGAGCCCCGCACCGGTAGCCACGACGCTGGCCCGCGCCGAACGGCATTCGATCACCGAGATGCTCGCGGTCACCGGATCGCTGGTGGCCCGCGAGGAGATCGTCGTCGGCGCCGAGGTTGACGGCCTGCGCATTGTCGAACTGCTGGCCGACATCGGCGACCACGTCGAACAAGGCCAGGTGCTCGGCCGCCTCGACGGCAGCATGCTGCGGACCCAGCTGGCGCAAAACACGTCGATGATCGCCAAAGCCGAGGCGTCGATCGCGCAGGCGAGGGCGTCGATCGCCGAGACGCAGGCCGCCGAAGCCGAAGCCGCCGACGCGCTGAAGCGCACCCAAACCTTGGGCGCCACCGGCACCAGTTCTCCGGTACAGTTGCTGACGCGGGAGACCCAGGCCAAGGTCGCCGCCGCGAAGGCCACGGCCGCCAAGGCGAGTTTGCGCATCGCCGAAGCCGAACGCGCGCTTGCGGAGGCGCAACGCAGCGAGATCGAACTGAAGATCGCGCGAACCGAGCTGAAGGCGCCGGCAGCTGGAACCATCTCGCGCCGCGCCGCCCGGCTCGGCGCCGTCGCCGGCACAGTGGGAGAGCCTCTGTTCCAGCTGGTGCGCAATGGCGAAATCGAGTTCGACGCCGCGGTTCCGGAAACGGTGCTGCCGCAGATCGAGCCAGGTCAGAACGTCGAAGTCTTGCTGTCCGGCGTCAGCGAGGCCATCAGCGGCACAGTGCGGCTGGTCGACGTGAGCGTCGATAAAGCCAGCCGGCTCGGCCGCGTCGCGGTCGCGCTGTCGCGCCATCCGGCCATGCGGGCCGGCATTTTTGCCCGCGGCAACATCACCGTCGGGCGGCGGCAAGCCGTCACCGTGCCGTTGTCGGCGGTGCTGTTCGGCAAGGATGGCGCCTATGTCCAGCTCGCAACCGACAATGTCGTCGAAACCCGCAACGTCGAAACCGGCTTCAAACGCGGCAGCCGCGTCGAGATCGTCAACGGCTTGATGGAAGGGCAGGAAGTCGTGGTCCGCGCCGCAGCCTTTGCCAGGCCGGGCGAACCGATCGTGCCGGTCCGCAACGAGGCGAAAGCCGCGGGAGGAGGTTGATGGCCCTCAACATCTCGGCTTGGTCGATTCGCAAGCCGATCCCGTCGCTGGTGCTCTTTGTCGTGCTGATCGCGCTCGGCACGGTCAGCCTGAAGACGCTGCCGATCACCCAGATGCCCAACATCGACATCCCGATCGTCACCATCACCATCGTCCAGACCGGTGCGGCGCCGAGCGAGTTGGAAACCCAGGTCACCAAGAACGTCGAGAATGCGGCGGCCGGGGTGGTCGGTGTCAAGCACATCACCTCGAGCATCTCCGATGGGGTGTCGGTCACGACCGTCGAGTTTCAATTGGAGACGCCGGCCGATCGTGCGGTGAATGACGTGCGCAACGCGATGGCGAACATACGGTCGGAGCTGCCGAAGACCATCGAGGAACCGTCGATCCAGCGGGTCGACGTCGAAGGCATGGCGATCGTCACCTATGCGGCATCGATGCCCTCGCGGTCCGCCGAGCAGGTGTCCTGGTTTGTTGATGACGTCATCGCGACCGCGCTGCAGGGCGTTCGCGGCGTCGCCCAGGTCAAGCGCGCCGGCGGCGTCGACCGTGAAATCCGGGTCTCGCTGCTGCCCGACCGGCTGATCGCGCTCGGCATCACGGCGCTGGACGTGAACGAACAGCTGCGCGCCAGCAATGTCGATCTCGCCGGCGGCCGCGGCCAGTTGGGATCGCAGGAGCAGGCCATCCGGATGCTCGCCGGCGCCGCCACGGTCGAGCAACTGGCCAATCGCACCATCGTGCTGCCGGGCGGTCGAAACACCAGGTTGAAGGAGATTGCCACGGTCAGCGATGGCGCGGCGGAAGCCCGCAGCTTCGCCGCCCTCAATGGCCAACCGGTTGTCGCCTTTGGCATTTACCGCGCCAAAGGTTTCTCCGATGTGGCGGTCGCCGAGGCCGTCGCCAGCAAGCTGCAGACGCTCACCAGCGAGCGTCCGGAGTTGTCGGTGATCGAGATCGACAGCACGGTGCGCTATACCAAGACCGACTATCGCGCCACCATGCAGACCCTGGCCGAAGGCGCCATTCTCGCGGTCGTCGTGGTGTTGATCTTTCTGCGCGATTTTCGGGCGACGGCGATTTCGGTGCTGGCGATCCCGCTGTCCATCATTCCGACCTTCTGGGCGATGGACCTGCTCGGGTTTTCGTTGAACGCCGTCAGCCTGCTGGCGATCACGCTGGTCACCGGCATTCTGGTCGACGATGCCATTGTCGAGATCGAAAACATCGTCCGCCACATGCGGATGGGCAAATCCGCCTATCGCGCCTCGCTGCAGGCCGCCGACGAGATCGGGCTCGCGGTGGTCGCGACCACCATGACCATCGTCGCCATGTTTGCGCCGGTCTCCTTCATGGGCGGCATCGCCGGGCAATATTTCAGGCAATTTGGTCTCACTGTCGCCGTTGCGGTCACCTTCTCGCTGCTGGTCGCGAGGCTGATAACGCCGCTCTTGGCGGCATATTTCCTGCGCGAGCCTCATGACCGCGTCGAAGCGCGCGGCGTCTTGATGCGGCACTATCTGCGCCTGCTCGAATGGTCGCTTCGGCATCGCTTCGTCACGGTTGCGCTTGGGGCGCCGGTCCTGCTGGGCTCGCTGATGATCGCAGGGTCGTTGCCGGTTGGCTTCCTGCCGACCGGCGACCTGTCGCGTTCGGTTCTCCAGATCGAGCTGCCGCCGGGGGCGACCATCGCAGATACCGTGGCGACCGCGGACCGCATCACGGAGTTGCTCAGGCAGCGGCCCGAGGTCAGGAGCGTCTATGCGGTCGGCGGCGCCGCCGGCAGCAACGGGCTCAGCGTCACGGCCGGCGAAGTCCGCAAGACCACACTGGTCATCGACCTCGTCCCGCGCGGCGACCGCTCGGGCGATCAGAAGGCATTCGAGCGCGACATGCACGCAGCGCTCGGCGCGATCCCGGATATCCGCTACAGCTTCGGCAATGGCGGCGGCGGACGCGAATTCACGCTGATCCTGTCCGGGCCCGACGGCGCCGCGATCGAGCAGGCGGCGTTGGCGATGGAGCGCGAGGCGCGGCAAAAAGTGTCGGTTCTCGCCAATGTGGTCTCGACCGCGGCGCTGGCCCGGCCGGAGATCCGCATCGTGCCGAGGCTCGAGGAGGCCGCCGATCTCGGCATCTCTGGGGCGCAGATTGCCGAAGCGGCACGGATCGCAACGGTTGGCGACGTCTCGGCTAATCTGGCGAAGTTCTCGGCTGTCGACCGCCAGGTGCCGATCCGGGTGCGGCTCGACGAGCGGGCGCGCGGCGATCTGTCGACGCTCGATACGCTGCGCATCAAGGCCGGCAACGGCATCACCGTGCCGCTGGCGACGGTCGCCGACACCGGCTTCGGCGAGGGACCGACCACCATCGAACGCTATGATCGCAGGCGCCGGGTCGCGATCGAGGCGGATCTGGTCGGAAGCACCCCGCTCGGCACCGCGATCGAACAGGTGACGGCGCTGCCCTCGGCGCGAAACCTGCCTGCCGGCGTGACCATCGCAAAATTCGGCGATTCGGAAATCATGGACGAAGTGTTTTCGAGTTTCTCGCGCGCCATCGCCGCGGGCGTGCTGATGGTGTTTGCCGTGCTGGTGCTGCTGTTCGCCGACGCCACGCAGCCGGTCACCATTCTGTTCTCGATGCCGCTGTCGATCGGCGGCGCATTCCTTGCGCTGCTCATGACCGGCAATGCCATCAACCTCTCGGTCATCATCGGCCTGCTGATGCTGATGGGAATCGTGACCAAGAACGCCATCCTGCTGGTGGATTTCGCGATCACGGAAGTGGCTCATGGCGTGGAGCGGACACAGGCGCTGATCGATGCCGGCCGCAAGCGCGCCCAGCCGGTGATCATGACCACCGCGGCGATGACCGCAGGCATGGTTCCGTCTGCACTGGGAATAGGCGACGGCGGCGCGTTCCGTGCCCCGATGGCGATCGCCTTGATCGGCGGGCTGCTCGCCTCGACCTTCCTCAGCCTGGTCTTCGTGCCGGCCGCCTTCACCATCATGGATGATTTCGGCCGGCTTATGCGCCGCAGGTTTTCGCGCCTGATCGGACCGAAACCCGAACTGGAATTGGACGGCGATGAGCCGGCCTGATCATCGATAACCGTCATGGTCTGCCAGACAGCGCGCGAAATTCAACCGGCGCAGCCGAACCTGCATCGGCTTTCGCAGCCCGTTCGCTATCATTCGCTGCACAACACCGCCGCCGCTTCCGCGCTTCCGCTTGGTGCCGAAGCGCGATTGCGCTTGCCGCAGTCGCTCCGGCATGCGGTCCCGAACCGCCAGCGCGAATTTCTCGCCGGCCGCCTCTGTGCGGCCCAGGCGCTGCGCTGTCTGGGCGCTGGTTCAACCCATGTCGGGATGGCCGAGGATCGGGCGCCGGTCTGGCCCGACGGTGTGGTCGGCTCCATCACCCATAGCGGCGGTTTTGCCGCGGCGGCGGTGGCATGGGCGGCGGACATCGCCGGGATCGGCATCGATTCCGAACAGATCATCACCCCGGCGGCGACGCGTGACATCGCCGACGTCTGCATGGTGGATGAGGCGACGCTGTTCAAGCCGGCCGATGGCCGCAGCTTTTGCGAATTCTGCACATTTGTGTTTTCGGCAAAGGAGGCCGTCTACAAGTGCCTTTATCCGCTGACGCGGAAATTTCTCGAATTCTCCGATGTGCGGATAACGTCGTTCGACTGGGATCGAAACTATTTCGCATGGACGACTGTCAGCGAACATATCGGAATGGGACGACTGTCGCATGCTGACGGGTTTGTGCATACCTCGGTCGAATTGTCGTCGCTCGGTACGCCTCCGACACCGTGAACTCACCGAAACGGTAGTCCGCAATTTCAAGGTACAAGTCGATAAAGCAGTATTCGCCTTGGTCGAAACAATGGTGCACGACTTCCTCAGCGCGCCTCGTACGCGCGCGACCTATTTCGGATTCGGCAGTCATGCTCACACGCATATTAGCTTTGCTCTCGCGGCGATCCGATGGTTTTGGGGCTTTCCCGACCAGGCCCCCGCGACACCCGCCATGCGGGGAGTTCGCCGTTGCCCTACGCTCTCCGCCGTCGCCTCTTCACGTACGGTGGGCCAACTTCACTGACAACCAAAGTAATGCGTGCCCGGATTCCGGCGAGCCAATGCGAACATCTCAAACGAAAAATGCCGGCCTTTCGGCCGGCATTTGTAAGTTCACCACGATGTTGCGATGTATTTAGCTTCGGTAAATTCCAGTAATCCGTGATGGGCGCCTTCGCGCCCCAGGCCGCTTTGTTTCGTGCCGCCAAATGGCGCTGCCGGATCGGAGACCAGTCCACGATTCAACGCCACCATGCCGGCATCAAGCTGTTCCGAAACACGCAGACCGCGCGCGAGGTTCTGTGTGAAGACGTAGGATACCAGACCGTATTCCGTGTCATTGGCGAGAGCGATCACTTCCTCCTCGGTGTCGAAAGCGACCAGAGCGGCCACTGGTCCGAAGATTTCGTCATGTAGCAGTTCGGAGTCCTTCGCGACGTGGGTCAGCACGGTCGGCGGATAGAAGTAACCCTTCCGATCGAGTGCCTTGCCGCCGGTCAGCACCTTGGCGCCGCGCGATACGGCATCCTGGACGAAGCCGTCGACCTTCTTCAGGCTCGGCTCGTTCACGAGTGGACCGCATGCGGTGCCAGGCAGCCAGCCATCGCCGATGGTCATCGCGCTCATCCGTGCACTCAGTTTCTGCGCGAAAGCGTCATAGATGCTGCGGTGAATATAGAAACGATTTGCGGCGGTGCAGGCCTCGCCACCGTTTCGCATCTTGGCGATCATGGCGCCGTCAATTGCCGCGTCGATATCGGCGTCTTCAAACACGATGAAGGGCGCGTTACCTCCAAGTTCCATCGAGCAGTTGATGACACAGTCGGACGCCTCGCGGAGCAGGCGGCGGCCGACATCCGTCGAGCCTGTGAACGACAGCTTGCGCACGCGCGGATCGTGGAGCATCGCGCTGATGACCGGACCGGGCGTCGAAGTCGTAATCACGTTGACGACGCCGTTTGGCACGCCTGCCTTGGCCAGAATATCGACCATGGCGAACGCAGTCAGCGGCGTTTCAGTGGCCGGCTTCAGAATGCAGGTGCAGCCCGCGGCAAGCGCCGGACCGATTTTGCGCGTCGCCATCGCGGCCGGAAAATTCCACGGCGTTACCAGCACGGCGATACCAACCGGCTGATACTGGACAATGATGCGGTTCGCGCCGCTTGGTGCAATCGAAATGTCGCCGTTGATGCGAACGGCCTCTTCCGCGTACCAGCGGAAGAATTCAGCCGCATAATTCACTTCACCTTTGGCGTCAGCGAGGGCCTTGCCGTTTTCGAGCGAAATCAGCTCCGCGAGCCAATCCGCTTTTTCAACCATCAGATAGTAAGCCTTGAGAAGAATCTCGGCGCGGCGGCGCGGCGGGGTCTTGGCCCAATCGCGCGCGGCTGCGGCAGCGGCGTCCACAGCGGAAATGCCGTCCTCGACCGCGGCGTCGGCGATCGTTGCCAGCAGTTCTTCCGTCGAAGGATTGAATACCTTGATGCGCTTACCGGTGCTCGACGGCTTCCAGGTGCCGCCGATAAAGAGATCGGCCGGAATCGAGCCGGCATCGACTGTTGGAGCCTTGATTACAGTGACAGCGTTCATAGTTTTTTCCTTCGCTTACGCCGCAGCTTTGACGGACGAGCCGTGATAGGCCGCGGTGATGATGTGATGCAGTTTCTTGACGTCGAGAGGCACGGGATTGTTGTTGATCAGGCGCTGTGCGGTGAATGATTGTTCGGCCGTCCATTCGAGCTGGTCTTCGGGCAATCCAAGCTCGGCAAGGGTTGCCGGGATCTTGATGTCTTTGAACAGTGTCTTCACCGCTTCGATCGCTGCGAACGAAAGAGCCTCGTCGGCCGCGTCCTTCCGCGCGGCGCCCATGGCGCCGGCGATCTGTGCGAATTCGCTGACGCGAGCCGCGCGATTGAAATCCATGACGTAAGGCATGAGCAGCGCGACGCCGGTGCCATGAGCCGTGTGGGTCAATGCGCCAACTGGATACTGAATGGCATGAGCCGCCGCCGTTCCGGCCGTACCGAAGGCGAGACCCGCGGACAATGCGCCAAGCATCATATCTTCGCGCGCGGCTTCATCGTCGCCCTTGCTCACGGCGACGCTGAGGCTGCCCGCGATGCGTTTGATTGCGAGGAGTGCATGATGGTCGGACAGTGCGTTCTTTCCGATAAAGACGTGTTCGTGCACGAGTCTAGGCGTCTCGGGCTTGCGGATGGCGGTGAAGGCCTCGATTGCATGGGTCAATGCGTCCGCGCCGGAAACCGCGGTTAATGCGGGAGGACAGCTATAGGTCAGTTCCGGATCGCAGATCGCGGTATGTGCGATGATATGCGGACTGGCGATGCCGACCTTCATAGTGCGCTCCGGATCTCCGAGCACGGCGACCGGGGTGACTTCGGAGCCGGTGCCCGACGTTGTCGGAACCGCAATCAGGGGCATGACGGGCCCGGGCACTTTGAACTCGCCGTAATAGTCGCGAATGTTGCCGCCGTGGCTCAGCATGACGGCCGCGGCCTTCGCCAGATCCATGCACGATCCACCGCCGATGCCGATGACCAGGTCCGGACCGAAGCTTTTCGCGGATGCAATGCATTCGTCGAGACAGGTGAGCGGCAACTCGGCAACGGTCTGATCGTACACATGTACCGCGATGCCATTGGCCTTCAGATCGTCGATCATGGCCGAGAAATCGCGCTCCGCGCTCAGGCGCGGATCCGTGCAGACGAAGGCGCGGCTGCCGAGCGATTTCGCAGCCAGACCCAGCGCGCCACGCTGCCCTTTTCCGAAAATGATGTTGCGCGGTGTTCGAAGAGCGCCGATTTGAGTCATGCTATTTTTTACCCTTGGTTGAAGATCAGTTTGTCTCGCCGGCAAGATGAAGAAGACGTGTCCATACTTCTTCAGCCACGGGCATTCCCTCCTTGAGACGCTGTTCGCGCACCGCAAGGGAACGATCGCCGGGAATCGCGACATTGTTGAAACCGCGCGCTGGAGAGCCGTTCCGGATCTCGTCGAGATAGGCGCCGATAGCGTCGGCCATCGTACCGGATGTCGAGGTATCGATAACGATGAACACGTCGCCCTTGTTGCAGGGATGTGTTGAATCCAGTGTGCCGCGTACGTTCCGGCCGAGCGCCGAAGCCGTCAGGCTCGCAACCAGAACTTCAAACGCGAGACCGAGGGCGTAGCCCTTGGCTTCACCGAAGGGAGCGACCGCGCCATCGCGGGCTGCCGCGGCATCGGTGGTCGCCTCGCCATTGGCATCGAGCGCCCAATTCGGAGGAATGCGGACCTTGCGGTGGGCATGATCATGAATCTGCCCCATCGACACGAGACTCGTCGCCATGTCGACAACGAAGGGACGGGGCGAGGCGGGCACGCCGATCGCGATCGGGTTGGTGCCCAGCATTGCGCGGCGGCCGCCCCACGGATGAACAAGCGCCTCGCTCGTGGACAAGGCGATCAGAGTCAATCCACGCGTCGCGATGCGCTCCGCGTACCAGGCCATCATGCCGAGATGGTTGTTGTTGTGAATCGCTGCGATCGCCACGCCGGTTTCGCGCGCACGTTCACAGATGGCATCCAATGCCACGCACGCGACGACGGGGCCAAGGCCCATCTTGCCATCGACATCGAGATAGGCCTGGCTGCGCCAGCTGTGTTCGCCGATGGTGTGTGGATCGGTTACGTCGTTGTGGATGCGTTCGACTATTCGTGGCAGTCTCAGCAATCCGTGCGATGGACGTCCGCGCAGCTCCGCTTCCAGAAGCAGATCGATTTGCAGGGTGGCGTGAGCGTCCGGCACGCCGGCGCGATGGAGGACTTGCTTCGCTACTTTTCGAGCCCGGGAGATAGCTATCGTCAATCGGATATCCTATACGATATTTGATTGCGCCGCGAGATTTATGGTATAATGGCACTAAAGGTCAAGGCAGAATCGCAGGGTTGAAATGTCGGGAATAAAGGGCAGTCGCACTTCCAAGCACGCAGCCAATACTGACGATGATGCACCAAGGACGATCAATCGTCCGGCCGCGCTTGTGGACGAAGTCTACGACGCGATCCTTGATCGGATCATGGCGCTCAAGATTCAGCCGGGCGCCAAGATTACCGTCGACAATCTCGCACGCGAACTCGGCGTGTCGCAGACGCCGATCCGCGAGGCGCTCAGTCGCCTTGAGGCCGAAGGGCTCGTGCTGAAGGCTCACCTTGTCGGATACAGCGCGGCTTCCCAGCTCAGCAAGGAGCAGGTCGAGCATCTGTTCGAAGCGAGACTTCTGCTAGAACCGGCGGTGGCCGCAAAGGCTGCGGCCCGAATAACGCAGGCGGAGATGGATATACTGCGTGCGCTTCATGCCGACATGGTAAGCCTGCGAGACAACCAGTTTCCGGCATATGGCCAGTTCGCACGCAAGGATGCGGAGTTTCATCAGGTCATTTCCACGGCCGGTGGCAACTCGTTGCTGGTCGATACGTTGGCGCGGCTTCATTCGCATGTTCATATTTTCAGGCTGGTGTTCCACACCCGCGTGACGTCTGAAGCGATTGCCGAGCATGCCGACATTCTGACTGCTCTTGTCGCGCATGATGGACCTGCAAGTGAGAAAGCCATGCGGGCGCATATCCTTGCATCGCGTAACCGCATTCTCACCCTGGTCAGCACCTGACCCTTGCGACTCCGTTGAAGGGGGTCACGAGCGTGCGGCCATATATGTCCGGCGCGCTCCGTTGTGATCGCGCTCCGCTGCCTCGCTAAGTTTCCTGCCAGTCGGACAACAAAGATCTGCTGCCCCGTGGGCTCATTGCGCCGTAGTTGACAAAAGATTCGCATGGGATATTAAAATAGGTATTGTATATCCTATACGATATTGGAGGTCAGCTAGCGAGAATCAGGAAGAGTTGAAGACCCGCTGGTTCTTTGCCTGCAGGGCATTCGAAGCGAGACGCCTGCCGGCTGGTCGCAGGCCTTCTGTGGGAATTCTTCACATTCAATCGTCTGAACGAACTAGCCATCCGGTGGGCGGCCTCCGCCGCGGCACGTCGTGGTCACTTGTCGTTCGATGCCACGATCGCGGAGCTGCGTGATTTCAGCGGTTCCGAAATAAGAACACTTGGAGGACGTCGCAGTATGAGAGTGGGAGTAGAGGTCGGGGGGACGTTTACGGACCTCGTGGCGATCGATAACGATCGCATCGCCATTACAAAAGTGCCGAGTACCCCGTCCGCCCCCGAGCAAGGGGCTTTCCATGCCGTGAGTGCGGCGGGTTTAGAGGTTAAGGGGATCAAGGACTTCGCCCACGGTTCAACGGTCGCGACCAACGCGATCCTTGAGCGCAAGGGGGCCAAGATTGCTTTCGTGACCACGGCCGGTTTCCGTGATCTTCTTCAGTTGCAGCGGCATGATCGCCGCAACATCTATAATCTCCAGTACCAGAAGCCTGAACCGATCGTTCCGCGCAGCGGCTCTTTTGAAGTGAACGAGCGTATTCTGCCGGACGGCAGCGTGCTGACGGCGCTGTCGGAAGCCGACGTCATTAAAAACCTCGTTCCGGCTTTGCGAGCCGGCAGTTTCCGGGCCGTCGCGGTCTGCCTTCTGAACTCCTATGCCAACTCGGAGCATGAAGAGAAGCTCGGAAAGCTGCTGCGCTCTCATCTTCCCGGTGTTTCGGTGACGTGCTCGACCGAGGTGGTCAGAGAATTCCGCGAATACGAGCGCGCATCGACCACGGCGCTCTCGGCCTACGTGCAGCCGGTCATCGCCGGTTATCTGTCGCGATTCTCGCAGTGGCTGAACGACAAGACGTTCGACGGCCAGTTCACCGTCATGCAATCCAACGGCGGCTTGCTGCCGGCCGAAGCAATGGCAAGAAGCGCAATCACGGCGCTGTTCTCTGGTCCTGCGGCGGGCGTCGTCGGTGCTGCGCGCCTGGCGGCGCTATCCGGCTATCGCAATCTCATCACGTTCGACATGGGCGGCACGAGTACCGACGTCTCGCTTGTCGTGGATGGTGAGCCGAGCCTTGCAACCGAGACGGAGATCGACCGTCTTCCGCTGCGTACGCCTGTCCTCGACATTGTCACCGTAGGCGCGGGTGGCGGCAGCATCGTCTGGATCGATGACGGCGGCATGCTGCGGGTCGGACCGCAAAGCTCCGGCGCGACGCCAGGACCCGCCTGCTACGGCAAGGGCGGAACGCTGCCGACCATCACCGACGCGCATGTCGTTTGCGGCGCGATCCACCCGGATACGCAACTCGGCGGACGCATCAAGGTCGATCTCGATGCGGCGCGCAAAGCCTTCGCGCCGGTTGCCGAGGCTTTGAAGCTTTCAATCGAAGAGGCCGCAGAAAGCGCGATCCGCTTGGCCAATGCCAACATCGTACGCGCGATCCAGCTCGTTTCGACTGAGCGCGGCCGCGATCCGCGAGACTATGTCATCGTGCCGTTTGGCGGAGCTGGCTCACTGCATGCCACTGCCGTCGCGACGGACCTCGGCGTCGACAAGGTCGTGGTGCCGCCGAATCCCGGTGTGATCTCTGCCTATGGATTGCTAGCGTCGGATTGCGTGAAGCACGACAGCCTCACGCACCGTATTCGGCTGAATGCCGAAGCTCCAGCCCTGGTCCACAAGGATTTTGAGAAGTTGCGGGAAAGCTTGCAGCGGCAGATGGAGGAGATCGGCCTCGGCGCGCCCTATGAATGGACCTACGGCATCGACATGCGCTTCGTCGGGCAGGCGTTCGAGGTCACGGTCTATTTCGATTACGAATCCATCGAAAATTTGACGCAGGACGAAATGGAGCGGCGCTTCGTCGACGCTCACCAGCGCGCGTTCTTCCATGGAGCGGCGTCGAAGCGGGCAATCGAGATCATCTGTCTGCGCGTCGCCATCCGCAAGAAGTTGGCGACGGTACCGCGTTTGATGCGCGAGGCCAACACTTCCGAGCATTTTTCCGACGCTCCGCTGTTTTCAGACTGGAAATGGAACGAAACCAAGCGGCTAGCAGACGGGCTGCTCAAAATTGGTGAATCCATCAAGGGTCCGGCAGTGCTTCACGGCACGACGGCCACTGTTCTCGTCGGGGTCGGATGGAGCGGCCACATCGACGAGCAGGACAATCTGATTCTGGAAAAGGACAAGGCATGAAAGTCTCGCCCATTGATTATGCGGTGATTAGCCAGGCGCTGCATGCCGTCGCCAACGAGATGGGTGCGAAGCTCATTCGTTCAGCCTATTCGACCATTCTGCGTGAGGCGCGGGACGGCGCGTCCGCACTGCTCGATCGCTTTGGCAATGTGGTTTCGCAAGCCGATCTCATCCCGATTCAGCTTGGGCCGATCGGCATGACAATTCAGCCCTGTCTGGCGCGCTATCCGGCCGAGACGCTTGAGGAGGGCGATTTCCTCGTCAGCAACGACCCCTACAACGGTGGCCAGCATCTTCCCGACGTTTTCATCTTCACGCCGATTTTCTTCGAGGAGAAGGTGATCGGCTTCGGCGCCAGCGTTGCGCACCATCTCGATCTCGGCGGGGGCAGTCCCGGCCTCGACACAGACGCCACCGACATTTTCCAGGAGGGGATTCGTATCCCTCCATCGAAATACAACATGGCGCGCGACTGGAACGGTGGAAACTTCGAGCGATTGATCGAAGCCAACGTTCGCGTTCCGGATCTCACGATCGGAGACTTCAACGCTCAATTCGCCGCGAATGCGGTGGGAGCGGCGCGGGTCCAGCAGCTCTGCACCAAGTACGGCGCCGATGCCGTCTGTGAGGTGATGCAGGAATTCATTGCATATTCCGAGCGGCGCATGCGTGCCGCGATTCAGAAGGTGCCCAACGGCGTCTATTACGGTGAAGACGCGATCGATGACGACGGCGTGACCGACACGCCGTTGCCCATAAAGGTCAGGGTGGAGGTGAAGGACGAAGATATCTACGTCGATTTCACCGGCACATGCCAGCAGGTCATGCGCAACGTGAACGTCCCGCTGTCGTCAACCTATGCGGCGACGCTGAGCTGCATCAAGTCGGTCATCACCAGCGCAGGTATTCCGTTCAACGAAGGCGTGAAGCGCCCGATCCACATAACTGTGCCTCCGGCTTGTCTGCTCCATCCGGTGTCTCCAGCGCCGGTGCGTGCGCGGCTTGAAGGCGGCTATCGTGCATTTGGCGCGATCATGAAGGCGCTGAGTCAGGCTGTGCCCGAACAGGTCATCGCTCCGGGCTTCGATACAACGACGGTCATCTGCTTCTCGTATCACGGCGAGAAGGGTTTCCAGGTCAATCTGGAAGTGTTCGGCGGCGGATACGGCGCGTCGGCGATCGGCGACGGATGCGACGCTGTCGATTCACCGCTGTCGAACTGTTCGAATACGCCGGTCGAGGTGATGGATATCCAGTGCGATTACGTCCGCATCGTTGGCTACAAGCTCGAGCCGAATTCCTTCGGGCACGGCCGCTTTCGCGGTGGTGCGGGCTTCAGCCGACACTATGAAGTGCTCCGCGACGGCACCAAGCTCGCCATCTATGCCGATCGCTTCCGTCTCCAGCCAGGCGGCATCTTCGGCGGCACTCCGGCGCTATCCGGATTCTGCGGCATCCACCGCGACGGCAAGCTTATCAAGATCGGCTCGAAATCGTCCTTCGATCTGCGCAAGGGCGACGTCGTGGAAGTGTTCCTCGGGGGTGGCGGCGGCTATGGCCTTCCATCGCAGCGCGACAAGGGTCTTGTCGAGCGCGACGTCGCGGAAGAACTGCTGTCTCCCGATGCCGCAAAGAAAATCTACGGTCTCAAAACGCAGCCGCGAGAGAAGGTGGTCGAACGCGTGTGAGGGTTTCCCGGTCCGCCGCTTTATCCAGAAGCGGACCGGTCGGTATTCGTAAGAACAAGAAAACATTTGAAAAATCATGATCTCAGGAGGAAAGAATGCACGCCACAGTTCAGGCGCCGACGACCAAAGAACAACGCAAGGTCATTCTTGGATCTTCGCTTGGTTCGGTTTTTGAGTTTTATGATCTGTATCTGTTCGGTTCGCTCGCTTCGGTTATTGCGAAGCAGTTTTTTAGCGGGCTCAATCCGACGACGGGGTTCATTTTTGCACTACTGACTTTTGCGGCGGGTTTTATCATTAGGCCGTTTGGAGCGTTGTTTTTTGGCCGCATCGGCGACATGGTTGGACGCAAGTATACCTTCCTCGTCACCATCGGCATCATGGGACTGTCGACCTTCGTCGTCGGCTTGTTGCCGAGTTATTCCACCATCGGAATAGCAGCTCCGATCATTCTGATCGCATTGCGCCTGCTTCAAGGCCTTGCGATCGGCGGCGAATACGGTGGTGCCGCGACTTATGTCGCCGAGCACGCGCCGCAGAACCGGCGCGGTTACTACACCTCATGGATTCAGATCACCTCGCCATTAGGTCTTCTGCTTTCGCTGATCGTCATTCTCATCTGCAGGCAAATCACAGGCCCGGCATTCGATGATTGGGGATGGCGGCTGCCGTTCCTTCTTTCGATCATCCTGTTCGCGATTTCCGTGTGGATTCGTCTGACCATGGAGGAATCGCCTGCGTTCAAGAAAATGAAAGCCGAAGGCACGCTTTCCAAGGCGCCGCTGACGGAGTCCTTCGCCCGCTGGGGTAACCTGAAAATCGTGCTGCTCGTGCTGTTCGGTCTGATGGCCGGTCAGGCGACGGTCTCCTACACCGGACAGTTTTATTCTCTGTTCTTCCTGAGCCAGGTTCTGAAGGTCGATCCGTCGACGGTGAACCTTCTGCAGGGCGGGGCGCTGCTGATCGCATCACCGTTCTACATCGTGTTCGGCATTCTGGCCGACAAGATCGGGCGGAAGTGGATCATCATGGGGGGATGTCTGCTTGGCATTCTGACTTACTTCCCGATCTTCCAGGCGCTGACTCATTACGCGAATCCTGCGCTCGAGCGAGCCCAGAACTCCGCACCGATCACCGTAACGGCCGATCCCAACGACTGTTCGTTCCAGTTCAACCCCACCGGCACCGCGAAGTTCACCAGTTCATGTGATGTCGCCAAGCAAGTGCTGACGGCCGCAGCTGCGACCTATCAGAACGTGGCGGGTGCACCGGGAACGACCGCGACGATCAAGATCGGCGAACTCGAAATTCCGTCCTACAGCTCACAGGGTCGGTCGCCCGATGACGCGAAGAAGAAAGAGGCGGAGTTCAAGAAGGCGGTGTCCGACGGTTTGGCGAAGAGCGGCTACCCGACCAAGGCGGATCCCGCCGAGGTCAACGTTCCCATGACGCTGTTGCTGCTGACGATCCTGATCCTCTACGTGGTCATGGTCTATGCCCCGACGGCGGCCATGCTGGTCGAACTGTTCCCGACCCGCATTCGTTACACGTCGATGTCGTTGCCTTACCATATCGGCTTCGGCTGGTTCGGCGGCTTGCTGCCCAGCATCGTCTTCGCCCTGTCGGCACAGAACGGCAATATTTACTTCGGCCTTTGGTATCCAATCCTGATCGCGGTGATGACATTCATCATCGGCGCGATCTGGCTGCCCGAAACCAAGGACGTCGATATCAACGCGATCAAGTGATCGCGACTGCCGGCATGCCGCGCTCGCGGCATGCCGGCAGTCAAGTGCGAAAGATCATGGAAACTCCCCGTGGGTTTCCCAAGAACATGGAGATGATGATGTCTGTACCCACAAGTGGACGGCCTTCGGCTCGATCAGCAAAGGCTGGCACGAAGACGATCCGGGAGACTGCCCGCGACATTCCGATCTATGCCGAGCCCGACGTGCTGGTGGTCGGCGGCGGCGCCGCCGGACTGTCGGCAGCCTGTGCAGCCGCACGCGCCGGGGCCGATACGTTGCTGATCGACGCCTATGGCTATCTTGGGGGCACTCTCACACTCGTAACCCTCGGCGGTTTCTGCGGTACCCACGCCATCGTCGACGACAAACGGCTCGGTCGCACCGTCGGCGGCATCTACATGGAGGTCGAGGATCGCCTGAAGCGTTACGATGGCCTTCTTGAACCCAGGCGCCATGGCAAGATCATCGGCGTTCCCTACGAGTCGATCGCGTTGCGCCGGGTCGCGGACGAGATCGTGGCTGCAAATGGCGTCAAGGTTCTGCTGCATACATCCGCCGTTGACGTCCAGACTGAGAATGGCCGTGTGACTGCCGTGATTATCGAAAACAAGGGCGGCCGTTCCGCGATCCTGCCGCGGGTGGTGGTGGATTGTTCGGGCGACGGGGATGTTGCTGCGCGCGCTGGCGCGGAATTCGGTCTCGGCGAAGACGGCGAAACCCAGTACGCATCCGCTATGTTCCGCCTCGGCAATGTCGATCAGGAACGTGCCGGCAAGCTGTCGCGCCCTCAAATTCGCGAACTGCTGGAGCAGGCCGTGGCCGACGGGTTTCCGTTGCCGCGAACGGCAATCGGTTATCACGTCAATCCGCTGCCCGGTGTCGTGCATCTGAACGTCACCAAGCTTGGTGACGAAAACGGCGCGCCGTTCAATCTGGTTGATCCAGAACAGCTCTCGGCTGCCGAACGCGAGGGCCGCCGTCAGGTGCGCATGTACGAAGAAGTCTTCCGCAAATATGTACCCGGCTTCGAGAACGCACGCGTGCTGGATATAGGTGCCAAGGTCGGCATTCGCGAAACGCGTGTGATCCGCGGCGACAGCGAATTGCAGGTCGAGGACATTCGCAACTGCGTGAAGCCCGAGGACCGCATCGCATGTACCGGCTGGCCGCTGGAGATTCATGGCCGCGGTCTTGCGACGCAGTGGGAATTCCTGCCGGACGGCGAGTACTACGGAATTCCGTGGGGCTGCCTCGTGGTCAAGGGCTTTGAGAATCTGCTGGTGGCCGGCCGCAATCTGTCGTCCTCTCATGCGGCGCAGTCGTCGGCGCGCGCGGGTGGTCCATGCTTTGCGATGGGCGAGGCGGCGGGGGCGGGCGCCGCTCTGAGCCTCTCGGATAACGGGCGTGTACGTTCCGTACCGATCAACGCGTTGCAGTCTGCGCTTGAACAACACGGCGCAATCCTCGCTCCGGATCTGCGCTGATAGGATTGAAAGCGATACGGACCGAGAGATGGCCCGTGGATAAACGACAGCGGAACGGCGACACGCTCCTGACTTACGTCAGGAGCGTTTGTCTTTTTAGTAAGCGCACATCAGACGCTCGAACTCACCGAATATCGCGCGTAGCTGGATTCCAGGGCGGCGCTCCAAATAGCGTTTTCGAGCGCGAATACATCAAAAATCCAAAGGCGATGGTCCCGGGCACCAAGATAAAGTTCTCAGGGATTAAGGACGAAGCGAGGATAAATGGCCTTATCGCGTATCTCAGGAAGTTCGCGAGTGACACAAAGACTAATACGTTGTCAGGCTCGAAGCCCTCTACCGCTGACTAATTGCGGTCCGAGGTCTTTCGACATACCGGGCGTGGAGCAATGATTTGATCGCCAGCCATGACCGATGGCAATCAGATGCAATCAGGAGGAAAGAAGATCATGATCGACCTTTATACTTGGAGCACACCAAACGGCCGCAAGGTCTCCATCATGTTGAAAGAGCTTGGTGTCGAGTATGAAGTAAAGCCGATTGACATTGGAAAGAACGAGCAATTTACGCCGCAGTATCTCGCACTCAGTCCCAACAATAAGATCCCGGCAATTGTCGATCACGATAACGGAACCACACTGATGGAGTCGGGCGCGATTATGCTGTATCTTGCGGATAAGCATGGGCGCTTCCTTCCGGAAAGTTCGAAGGGATGATGGTCTGCAATTCAGTGGCTGATGTGGCAGATTGGCGGAGTCGGTCCGGCACTTGGGCAAGTGCACAATTTTATCCACTTCAATCCAGGAAAAGCACCATTTGCCGAAGAGCGCTTCGCCAAGGAAGCCTATCGACTCTACGGCGTGCTGGACAAATGTTTAACCGGCCGCGATTTCATTGCTGAAACATACTCGATCGCTGACATGGCAATCTGGCCCTGGATCTCCCAGATTCGAATGGCAAAAGATAAATCTGAGTGAGTTTCCAAATGTGAAATCCTGGTACGTGCGAATTGCCGCGCGACCGGCCGTTCAATGCGGCTATCAAGTACCGAAGAGGTTGAATGATATCCCGATGCCGTGAGTAGATTTTGGCGGAATGAACTGCGGCCCGCAGGTTCCGGAGGCCCTTAAGGCGCAATGAAGATCGGCTGCTGGCTGGTGATTTCGGCCGGCGCGGATCAACGCGTGGGGGAACTGGTCCGGGTCACGCGCGTTTCAGAAAATGAGTACCGCAGCGAGGGTATCGCGGACGTTCGCTTCGTTCCATTGATCGGGGAGGCGAGGAGGGGGACCGGGAAGGAAGGTGAGGGGCGCGCACCTGCGCGCCGGGCGTTGCGGTGGTTTCTCCGGAACAGGAAACGCCGGTCCGGAACCTCGCCGACGCAGCGCGATTCGTTCCCATAGGTGGGGGACTGATCTCAATCCCTTGATGGAATGGAACGGATCCGAAACCGAGTTCGCGAGCGCCGCAGCAATTCGACGAATACGTGTGGTTCGACGAAACTCGCGCGGTGACGCCGCTGGACACCGCCGAAATCAAAGGTCTTCCAGATACCTATCCGCGGCGTGTGAAGCAGTACGTCGACCCAAGGCCATGACTTGCCCGTAGGATCGAGCTGGGCGTATGAATTCGAAGCGTGAGACAAGCGAGCCAGGAGGGCAGCCAAGAGCTGAAGCCGGGATGTCACGGTCGGATTCGGCCTTAGAATCGTTTCTGGTCTGGCCGCTTGCTGCAGCAGCGCTGGTGGGGAAGGCCAACGTGCGGTTTCTTGAAGATCTCATCTCGTCGGTATCGGGTAAGCGAAGTGTATCGAGTAGTTTGTCGTTGCCTTGGACGACATCGAATACGGTCGCTCTTGAGCTCCCATCGATGCGATTGCGGAATTTTTCCACAAAAACAGGTGGGCTCGCGACACTCATTTGTGCACCCTATGCGCTACACAGTGCAACCATTGCGGATTTTGCTCCGGGTCATAGCGTAGTCGAGGCGTTGTGCCAGGGTGGCTTGTCGCGCATTTTTGTCACCGATTGGCGGTCTGCAACCCCGGAGACACGTTATTTTTCAATCGATAACTACCTCGCCGACCTCAATGTTGCGGTAGACGAACTTGGACCGCCGGTCGACCTGATTGGCTTGTGTCAAGGCGGCTGGTTGGCATTGGTCTATGCCGCGCGCTTTCCAAAAAAGGTGCGACGGCTAGTTCTTGTCGGCGCGCCGATCGACATAGCGGCCGCCGAATCTCAACTATCCCGTTTCGTCGCCAATGTTCCGCTGAGGATGTTTGACGAGCTTGTCCAGCAGGGAAAGGGCATTGTCCATGGTGACCGTATGCTTGAATCTTGGGGTATCTCATCGAGCTTCAATGATGCGGAGGCGGTTCTTCAAAATCCGCCGGGCCTTGACTCGGGGCGACGGCGTGAATTGTGTGATCGATTTCGGCAATGGTATGCCGAAACGCTAAATTTACCCGGGGGATTCTACCTTCAAGTCGTCAAATGGCTATTCAAGGAAAACCAGATCGCTGAACGGCGCTTTGTCGCCCTTGGGCAACAGGTTGATCTGACGCAGCTTCGCGTACCAATCTTTCTTCTCGCTGCCAGCAACGACGAAGTCGTTTCGGTCGATCAGCTGTTCGCAACAACACGGCTAGTCGGCACACCGGCCGAATTGTTGGAGAAGGTGGCGGAACCATGCGGCCATTTGAGCCTATTCCTAGGGTCCAAGGCGCTTGACGGGTCATGGCGCAAGATTTCTCATTGGCTAGTTAGCAGCGAGCTGAAAGAGCCGGAGAACGTTCCTGAAGAAAAGCGATCGTATGATAAACGACTCCGGCATCGAAGCGCGCTGAAGCAACATCCTTAATGGCACTGCAACGCGCGGTCTGAACCTGACGACGGAGAATGGCGGCCCTACTATGCTGGCGCAGCAGGAATCGGCCTGCCCTGCCTGATGACATCAGCATTCGGGTTGCTTGGCATGGCCCGATGCTTGAGCGTGATCACAAGGGCGATTCCCAGCCCAATCAGTACCGTTCCCAGCAAGAGGCCCACTACGAAAATGATAATACCTCGCGTGTTGAGTTTGCGCATCGGTCTACTCTGGTGACTTGGCGTTGTCGATGTGCTCGCAGCGACAGAGACGTGCGTCCATCGGATAGCACTTCCGCAGACGTTGTTCCTCCGTCACGACCTACGCTATCAGGTAATTACCTTAGCGCTCGAAAGGGAAACACCGCGAGGACGTCGGTCTGCGTCCGCGTGACGCTCCAGCCGTTTTCCCCGATCTGTCGAATTGTGTAAGGCGGGCCAGTTCAGTCGGTCGAATTTGGTGTTCGCTGTGCGAATCTGAGGCAACTGACGTGGGTCTGAAGGTTTATTGCGTATGAACCATTCCTAGTATCAGTATTGCAATTCAGCTATCCCCCAAAATGCAATCAATGCGAGAGGTAGGGTAAACCCCGATAGCGGGTGAGGCTTTATCCCACTAGGTTTTGACACCCGCAGCAGTCCATGAGGGGTGTGATGAAAACCGTCCTTTCCGATTCTTCGGCGAGCGTTGGCCGCGAGACCGTTTTGGCCGATCTTGCCCTGCAGGGTGGCGGCTCTCACGGCGCCTTTACGTGGGGCGTTCTTGATCGGCTCCTCGAGGAGCCATGGCTACGGATCCATGGTATCTCGGGCACCTCTGCGGGCGCGATGAATGCCGTGGTGCTGGTGGATGGCTATGAAAAGGACGGATCTAAGGGAGCGCAGGCTGCGCTTGAAAATTTCTGGCGGCGCGTCTCGCATTCCGCTCGATTCAGCCCTATCCGGCGAAGCCCTCTGGATATGCTCTTAGGCCGGTGGACGTTGGACACTTCGCCGTTCTTCTTAGCTTTCGACCTGGCCGCGCGTGTGTTCTCGCCTTATGATCTGAACCCGGGAGGCGCTAACCCGTTACGCGACATACTTGCCGACTGCGTGGACTTTGGGCGGGCGGCGAAATCTCCAATCCGTTTGTTCGTGACCGCCACCAACGTTCGCACTGGCCGGGGCCGCGTCTTCCGAAACGGTGATCTCACGCCGGACGTGCTGCTCGCGTCCGCCTGCCTTCCGACGCTGTTTCAGGCCATAGAGATCGACGGCGAGGCCTATTGGGATGGCGGCTACTCGGGCAATCCGACCATCACCCCATTGGTGCGCGAGTGCACATCGCACGATACGTTGCTCGTTGCGGTCAACCCCGTCGAACGCCAAGGCACGCCGCGTGCGGCGCGCGAGATCCTCGACCGTTTGAATGAGGTTTCCTTCAATGCCACCCTTCTGAAGGAATTGCGTATGATTGCCCTATTACGCCAGATCGCTGATGTCGGCACTGGCGAGGGGGCTCTATGGGCAGGAATGCGTATTCATCTCATCTCAAGTAAAACCATCGACGAGCTTGGAGCTTCTTCCAAATTCAACGCGGAATGGGACTTTCTAAGCATGCTGCGGGAGGAGGGCCGTCGTTGCGCGGATTCCTTTCTGACGGCGCATGGTGCGAGTGTTGGTAAGCATTCCACACTCAATCTGGACGTTCTACTGGAACAGGTCTGATGCCATGGGCCTTCTAGGCATTCTCCTTGCGCTGGGGCTGCTCGTCTGGCTGGCTTATCGCGGGTGGAGCGTGCTGCTGTTGGCGCCTGCGGCCGCACTTATCGCGGCTGCCGTTTCTCGGGAGCCGTTGCTCGCCCATTGGACACAAACTTTCATGGGCAGCGCAGCGCAGTTTCTTGCTCAATTCTTCCCGCTGTTCCTGCTCGGTGCGCTGTTCGGCAAGCTCATGGACGACAGCGGTTCGGTCGAGTCCATCGCACGTTTCATGACCGAGCGGCTGGGTGCGCGCCGCGCGATACTGGCGGTCGTGCTCGCGGGTGCATTGGTGACATATGGGGGCGTCAGCTTGTTCGTCGCCTTCTTTGTTTTGGCGCCGATGGCACAGGCGCTTTTTCAGGCCGCCGACATTCCGCGGCGGCTGATGCCGGCGGCAATCGCACTCGGCACCTCGACGTTCACGATGACAGCGTTCCCCGGAACGCCAGCCATTCAAAACGCGATTCCGATGCCATTTTTCGGCACCACGCCTTTTGCAGCGCCTGGCCTCGGCATCATCGCCTCAGCCATCATGCTGGGATTTGGATTGTGGTGGCTCGCCCGTTGCGAAGCCCGCGCTCGGCGGGCAGGTGAGGGCTATGGCAGCACTGATATGACCCCGCGCTCGGTCGCCGATGACCAGATTATCCGGGAGCGGGCGACGACCGCACGCGAATTCGATCCTGCGGAGATCGGCCATGGCCGTCATGGCGAAACCCCGGTGCCGATTGGTATTGCCGCGCTTCCGCTGGTTGTTGTCGTGACCGTCAATCTCCTGATGTCGCTCGTCATTTTGCCGCGTCTGGACTTTTCCTTCCTGGCGGAGGCGCGCTGGGGCGCCACCTCACTGTCAGCTGTTGCAGGTGTCTGGTCGGTGGCGGTGGCACTCGCGACCGCGATCCTGACACTTATCCTTGTCAATAATCAGCGGCTGCCGACCTTGCGCGAGAGCATGGATGCCGGCGCCAACGCCTCTGTCTTGCCAGCGTTCAGTGTCGCCAGCCTAGTGGGCTTCGGCGCCGTCGTCGCGATGCTGCCCGCGTTTGCGACGGTGCGCGATTGGGTGCTTTCAATTGGAGGCGGGCCGTTGGTCTCGCTTGCGATGGCAACTAACGTACTCGCCGCCCTGACCGGTTCGGCTTCGGGTGGAATGACGATCGCACTCGATGCGCTCGGCGACACCTATATGCGCATCGCCGCGGAGCAAGGTATCGATCCGGGTTTGATGCACCGGGTAGCCGCCATTGGCTCCGGTACTCTTGACAGCCTGCCGCACAATGGCGCGGTCGTGACGCTGCTCGCTGTCTGTGGCTCGAAGCATCGCGAAAGTTATCTCGATATCGTCATGGTCGGGATTGTCGGCGCGATCATCGCCCTCGTGGCGGTTATTGCCTTGGGCTCGACGTTTGGCTCCTTCTAGAATGGTGCGGGCGCACGCGGGAAAGAGATATATTGCGGACCATTTCAATTGCTCCGGGCCGTTCTCCACAGCATCATCGAAGTTAGAGGCGCCGATGATGCGAGCATCTGGCGATTTTGCGAACCGTTTTACCGCGCGAATAGCGCCGCACCTAGCGCGACAATCAATATAAGTAACGACACGCCGGCCGCCGGCCACTGACGAAGAGCGTTGTCCATTCGTTCCAGCGTCTTGCCCCACGCAACAGCCAGGCGAACTCCACCATCTATTGCCACCACGACGTCTCCCTCGGGAACGCGTGGCAACCAACGCGCCCAACGCCACAGCCCGATCGCCAGTACGGCGCCTAGCAAAACGGGCCAGAGCGCTTTCCATAGCACCGCAGGAGCGAGCGGGTCAGGCAGCGTTTCGCTCGGGACCGCCAGATACAACGTCCACGGCACGACGAGCGAAACTGCAGCGGTCGCCAACCAGGGCCAGACAAGTCCGGCGGCCGCTTTCGCCTCCGGGTCTCGTGACGCGGTCTTCGCGAGGCTGCGCAAGAACTGCAGCATCAGCAGCGTCGTTCCGACAGCAGACAGCGTTGCAATCTTGCTCGCGGTACCATCTCCCAGCGGTCCGTCAACCACGATCTTCGCCAAGGCGCCGCCGGTAAGCGGGAGCCCGCCGAGGCCCACTGCAATTATTGCCACGGGCAGAAGCATCGGCCATAGACGACGGCTTCCGGTCGCGGCGATCACGCCCACGGACAGGAACAACGCGCCTTTGACCAGGACGTGGTGCGCGGCATAGAAAGCCGATGCCAGTGCAGCTCGGTCATCTCCTGCGATCATTCCCATACCAATGACCGCAACGATGAATCCCATTTGGCTCACGCTCGAATACGCCAATACGACCTTGGGATTGCGTTGCGTGATGCCAATCACAACGCCGTAGAGCGCGGCGAAAAGTCCGGCGGCTGCGAGCGCCGTGCCCCAATCGGGCCGCGCGGTGTCGAAGGCCAGAAAGCGGATCATTCCAAGGACGCTTGCCTTGACGACCGCACCGCTCAGTACAGCGGAAGCAGGCGTCGGCGCCGCGGCATATGCCAGTGGCATCCAGAAATGAAATGGTACGAGTCCGGCCTTGATGCCCAGGCCGGCGATCAACAGGGCAAGTATCAGATCGCGCTGAGGCGAGGTCGGCAACGCTGCCGCAGCGTCACGGATTAACAGGCTATCACCCGGGATTTGTGCGGCGAGCAGCACGAAAGCCATTAGCAGCAATGCTTCGGCCAGCAGGGCGAGCCCGATATAAATCGCGCCGGCGCGCCATGCGCGAGGCGTTTCGTGGTAGATAACGAGGCCGCAGGCTCCGAGCGTAAGCAGCGCTAGAAGAAAATAGAAGCTCACCATGTCGGCAGCGAGAAATACGCCGAGGCAGCCGGTCAGCGTTATCAACCAGCACACCACGAATCGCCCGCGGTTCGGTCGGCCCTGCAGATACTGCGAAGCGTAAGCACCTGATGCGATCCACAACAGCGCCGCAACGCCGAGCAACAGGGCTCCGGGAAGGTCGAGGGCGAAAGTCAGGTGCAGGCGTGCTGTCCCCAATATCAGCGGGGAATCATCAGCGGCAAGCAACACGGCCGCAAGCGCCGGGATCGGGGCGGGCGCCAGGAGCGAAGGCATCCGGTTCAGCGCCCGTGACCAAAGGCATGCAGGCGTGTTGGATCATCGCTCTTCACCACCATGTTATCGAGTATCCCAAAGTAGCAAAGGTGCTATCTGAGCGAATCGGTACAGCGGTAAATGGAAATTGGTTTGTTCGGCGGCTCCAGGCGTTGGGAGGCCGGGCAGTGCTAATGCACGGACACCGGCATATTGACTGGATCGGAAGATGTGCTGGGCTTTCGATCGTGTCGGCGCCGTCGCCGGTGATGGAAGCGGCCGACGACGCCGATACATACTTCTACATCCATACTTTATCGGCACAAAACGGCGGACGGCTCGGTTTGCTGGCTCCTGAGCGGGTCGTTGTGGGAACCCAACCTAAGACCGGCGGCTAGACGCCCTCTGTCAGCGGACTGATCGGTCGTCACTCATCGGCCTCCTTCGGCTACCAGGCTGCAGACCTCGAAAACGATTATCTTTTGAGGCTACATTCCGGTAGCCGGTCGCGATCGCCCGCCGGAATTGATGATAAAGTCCCAATCAGCCGCCTCGGCCTCACCGAGAACAACCTGTTAAAGCTCCGCAATTAGGCCAACTTTGCCGATTGCGGCGGCGTTTCGGTAGTCGCTGCTTTGGCGAGGGCGTCGCGTAACACCTGTTCCTTTGTCTCATCAAGCGATGTTTTCAGCACGACGCCTCCTGAATCCTTGATTTCCTTAAGCACCTTGTCTGCTGTCATGTTTTTGATGAGAACAAACAGAGCGGCATTACCGGGTTGGATGCTCGCTGCGAGTTCCTTCATGAATGTATCATTGATGCCAAAATCCGTCAGCGCGCCTCCGAGCGCCCCTGACGCCGCGCCCAACGCGACGCCTATGATTGGATTCAGAAAGAGAACTCCTATCAGGAGTCCCCAGAAACTGCCTGAGGCCGCTCCCAAAGCGGTCGTGTTAACAAGTTGGTTCAGTTTGATGGCGCCCGCTTCGGTCTTAACGGCAATTACTGCGTCGTTGATCGTAATCAGATATTCTTTCTGCAGTTTGATGAGGCGTTGGCGTACTTCTTCGGCCTTCTCCTCGGACGGATACACGATGACAACTAAATCAGACATGGAAGCCTCCGCTAGGTTGAAGTCTCCCCCTCCCCAAACTGGAATGCCCGATCGTACCTCACAACTCACTAGATCGAAATAGTACCAGCCACGGGACTGTAAGGCCGAGGGCAGTCGCGACGAGAAGCCCCTCACAACCGTAAAAGAAGCTTCAATGAAGCTGTGATGAGATTTAATGAAGCCCTGGTGCGGGCCTCGATAAAGTCGAGGCGAGATTTGCTAACGCATCTGAATAAGTGGCCGTCGATGCCTTTTCGGTCGGCGTTAGACCTGAAGATACACAACGGTTGTCCCGTCGATCTGTCAACGCCTCTGACCTATTGAGACGAGGCCACACGGCTTTAGAAGGCTACTGTCATATTGGCAGCGGGCCGACAAAGCGAAAGGCGTTGCAAATCTGGAATCCGCACGGCGGCATCTCGATGCGCCACGCTCCGACTCCTCATTTCTCGATCGGCACGCCGGGCGACTTAAATCACGATGCGATTTGCGGGGCAGCGTCATTTCTTCGTGCGGCAGGTGCCGGCTTGATCACCACGATGTTTGGGCCGGTGGGCGTAGTGTAGGTGCTGCCTGCTATGACGACGCAATGATGATGCCGGTGCCGCCACTGAGCTTCCATCGCGATCTCTTCAACGATCATCGTACCCGGCTTGGTGAGCGGCATAGCTCGTGCGCGGTCATGCCAAGTAGCGATAAAAAACGCACCAATGGCCGTGAAGAACAATTGAGGTCATTTGTTCGCTCTTGCGTCTACATGTCGAAAAGATAACTCACACTGAGCGGCGATGCGTACGACGTGCTGTGACGTGTCTCCATTTTATCCGGCCCGAGCCGACGAGAAGTACACCGCTGTCATGCGCTACGGAGTCCTGCATATCACCGCACAACGTGCCCAAGCTCGGGCAGTTACAAAAGTTCTGTGCGGCAAAATTCCGCTGCCATGAGAACAGTGCCCGTCCACAACGTTGCGTGTCCTGAGGCGGATATCATGCGCCATAGCACAGAGGTTCACGCCCGCGGCGCTGCCGATCCCTTGACCAATGTATTTTACCTTGTTCGCGTCTGGCTTCGGTGCAGGAGGAACGTCAACCCACGAGTTATTGGGAGAAGTATTGGCAACCAAATTGACCCGGGTACAAGCCTGCTGCCCAATATCTAGTGTGACGTTGCTTAAACATTGCGGTGCAATAGCATTATTCGCATTGTCTCTGGCCCGATCTCTAGCTGCGGCCTTAATGTTAGAGGTATCACTTCCGGCGCAGGCATTATCATCGCCCCGTCGCTCGATTCTGCGACTGAATTCGGCAGCGGTGAGTTCGACGCAAAAGTCGGTCGCGAATGCAGACCTAATCCCGTAGTCGATAGGGGCCGCAGAGAGCGCAACAACAGTGAGCGCAAGCGATCCGATTTTCATGGCTTCCCGCGTGTCCTCGCTCTGACCATTGTATATCGCTTCTGCAGTTTACCGCCATGGCCGTCTCGCCCGCCTTGGCGCAATGCGCCGCGCCATCGGGGAAGTTCCACAGCAAACGAAACGCCTTTGCCGCTATCGAACGTTTCATTGAAGTTTGTGACGCGTAATTCAGTGGGGCGAGATTGTCGCCGGCCTATATGTAGCTAGTACATCCGAGTGTTCGGATGCTTCAAAGGTGAGACGTCCGCGTCACCAGAGCATGCTCATCTGGTTGCTTCTGCGCGCTCCGCGAATTTTCGCACCGATCCGTACATGGAGGCGCAGCTATGACTTCACTCAAGACTCTTGCCGTGGCAGCACTTCTTTCGGTGACGGCGGTAACCCCGGGTATTCGCGCAGGCCGCCATCCAGGAACCAGGCCTCTTTGCATTCTATCACCCTAATCTGGATGTTCGGCGGAGCGCCCACGCCGGCGGCCGCATTGGCATCGGACCCTCCAGCCATGGAGGCCTATGCGGCGAGGGAAAGCGGCATCGCTCCTCGCGAGCGTTATCGCTCCCACTGCCGCGGCCATGACGGTCGCCGGCACCGGTGTTGGTGAAGCCCGGCAGTCAAGGAGCCGATGGCATCGCGAATCGCCAACCAACGTACACGACGGCAACGTACAAGGAGCTTTGCACTGAGCGAGAGTTCCGCCGTCAAGATCACAGGAGTTTAGCTTGGCTGGCTCTGCGCCCGCGCGGAGGTCAGGGGGCGACGACGATCCGGGCTTCCACCTTGGTGACGTCCGATGCCGACCACGCCACGCGTTCGGCTTCGTGGCGCTCGAACCAGGTGCGCACGGTGCCACTCAGAAACACCTCGCTGCCATTGGTCTCGGACAAGGACGCCATTGGCTTCTGCCTCAGCGTTGCGCTTGAGCGCTTCCTGTCCTTTCTTCCGGACCTCGGTAGGCTCAGCGCGGGGCTTGACGGCGATGATGTCTGATACGCCTTTCACACCCCTGACACGACGCACGGCGTTCCCGGCGGGGGCGGCTACTCATGATGCTCTGGCACGATTTTCGAGCGCCAGGATCGCCGTTTTGCAGTGGTCAGCGTAGCAATTTTGATCGCAGTAGGAAAGCCGCGTACCGATTTCTCGCAGATAGCTCGCCGCGATTGGCTCACAGCACAGCACACAGAAAGATTGCGGGCAGGGCGTCCTGCCATTCACCAACACGAATCTCATGTCGCGCCCCCCAATGCGAAGCAGAACACGGTATCGGAGACATTGGGCGGGGGAGCGCACAGGTGGTTTCTGCCGTCGGGATTGTCCCTATTGTGCTCTACCTTCTGAGGTGGGACAAGAATGTACTTCCCGTCTTCTCTGCGTTTTGCGTAGATGCTGCCGTCCACGTATTTGACTTCGGTCGGGTAGCAATCCGCCTTGTTGCAACAGCTAAGGGCAGGATTGTCGGGCATGTGCCATGTTGAATAAAATCTTTCGTGCAGGAGCTGGTCCTGCGGAGGATGGTGGCGAAGCGCAGCGTGATCTTCTCCACCTTCTTGCGCTTGGACTGGCATTGCCAACAGGCAACAAAGACAGCTCCATAAGAGGAGTTTTCTTAGAAGGTTCAATGCGCGGCCTCCTTGTTCCGAAATCCTGAACGGCGAGAAATTTCCGCGTGATTCTCGCTGCAGTTGTTGTCAGGCGACTTGAAGTCGGCGTAACCATCTCCGGTCGCCGTCCTGGCGGGCCTTAAAGCGATCAGCACACTTCTTTGAACAGAGAGCAGTTCGCCAGAAGTAGTACCGGATGAGACCAAATTTTCCGTCACAGATGGCGCATCGCGTGGCTGCGCCATTCCGAAAATATTGGGGACTGTTGCGCATTTTCGTCTCCTGTGGACCTCGCGTGGGTATTGGTTGGTGAGTATCCTTTGCTCGCCGTCGCACTTCGCGCACGCATGACGTGCGGCTTCGGGGTCGTAGTGGCCTGTCAAGTCTTGCGGCGTATATGGACACCGCGCGCAGAGTTTGACTCTCATGTGCCGCCTCCCAGGGCGAAGCAGCGGAGCTCTTCGCCGTCATAAGTGTGGTTTGCCGGCAGGGCACACATGTGATTCCGACCGTCGGGATTATCGCGGTTGCGCTCAATCTCGTTGGCCGGGATCGTGGACATCTTGCCACCTGCAATCGGCTTTTCCAGATTAGCATTGAGACTAAAGCGATTGAGATTGATGGCTCAATTGTACGTAGGTAAGCGTCCGATATCGAAAGGGATCAGGGGAGTCATACGGAGGTTTGTGGTATTTTCGTTTCACGTCCCATCTCTCTGGACGTTAGCGGCGCGCTTCTGCGCAACTGGACTGTACCTTGGTGGCAATCTCGCTCGCGATAGGCAATCTCGCTTGGTGGAACCGCCTGCATAAGCCGCGCTGAGGGGGCAATCGAATTGCCGATTCTCCTCCGAAATGCTCTAATCTTGTCCGTCAGAAAGACCGGGGACGCTCTGCGAATGGCGCGTAACCAGCTCACGAATTTCGAGAATTTGGCCGCGCAATTTTTTTTCGGCAGCCTTGCGCTGGCATTTTTGACCTGGGCTCTTTTTCGGCTTGGCGTCGACCTCGCCTCGACCGCGTTCGCCTATTTGATTGTTGTCGTGCTGTTCTCACTGATGGGCAGCATCGCTGCATCGGCGCTGCTTGCTGTCATGTCTGTTGCAAGCCTGGTGTACTTTTTTGCTCCGCTAACTTTCGATTTCCGGATCGACAATCCGCAACATATCATGGTGGCGGTCGCCTCCTTGCTTACCTCGTTGATCGTGATGCTCTTGATCCGAAGTTACCGCCAGCGAATGGAATCAGCACTTCAGGCCGAAGCCAACCTCCGGCGTGGCGAGGCCTATTTACGCGATAGCGAGAGGCAATGGAGAGAGTTCTTCGAAGACAACCCGATTATGTATTTCATAGTCGATGGAACCGGCACGGTCCTGTCGGTCAACACCTTTGGCGCTAAGAAACTCGGCTATTCAGCCACCGACGTGGTTGGTCAATCCGTACTGAACGTCGTCTACGAAGAAGACCGGGACGTCGCCCGGAGAAATGTGGGCCTTTGCCTAGAAACTATCGGCCAAACCCACACCTGGGAAATCCGAAAGGTTTGCAAGGACGGCTCAGTGCTCTGGGTTCGTGAAAACGCCAAAGCCTTACGGCGGTTGGACGACCAGTTGATCATCTTGGTTGCGTGCGAGGACATCACCGAGCGCAAGCACACCGAAAATGCTCTGCGCCAAAGCGAAGCGCATTTGGCCGAGGCGCAGCGATTGAGCCTCACCGGTAGTTTCGGCTGGCGCATCGCCACCGGCGAGGTCACCTGGTCGTCGGAAACCTTTAGGATCTTTGGATATGACGAGGCGTCCTCTGTCACCATTGATATGGTTGTTGAACGCACCCATCCGGAAGATCGCGCTGCCGTGCAAAAGACCATCGATCGCGCGTCCAGGGACGGAAAGGATTTCGACCATGAATATCGATTGCTGATGCCGGATGGCTCAGTAAAGTATGTCCATGCCGTGGCTCGCGCTGCCAAAGATGCGCCTGACAGCATCGAATTTGTTGGGGCGGTAACGGATGTTACGGTTGCAAAGGAGGCGGAACGGAAACTACGACGTAGCGAGGCCTATTTGGCCGAGGCCCAGCGTTTGAGTCGCACAAGCAGTTGGGTCTGGGATGTGAGCCGTCGAGAGTTTGTGTACCGTTCGGCCGCAGTATACGATCTGTTTGGGTTTGATCCGGAAAAGGGCGCTGTGCCGCTGAAAGCCCTCCGGGACCATATTGTCCCCGAAGATGGGGTCCGCAATGTCGAAGCGGCGTCCCGGGCTATCCGAGAGAACGCGGACTTCGAAGTTGATTTTCGAGTAGCGATTCCAGATGGATCGATAAAGCGCGTACATTGCGTAGGGCACCCTGTCGTCAGTAGCGACGGCGAGGTGGTCGAATTAATCGGTACGCATATCGACGTCACCGAGCAGCACGAAGCAAAGGAGAAGCTGCAAAAGGCCTTTGACGAAATCAAGAAATCCGAAGATCATCTTCGACTCGTCATCGATACAATCCCGACGCTGGTCTGGCGCGCCGGACCGGAAGGGATCCCCGACTTCCTTAATCAGCCGGCCCTCGACTATACCGGCCTCTCATTGGACCAAGCCGAAACTGGCTGGCCTCGCGCCTTTCATCCTGACGACAAGATGGGCATGTTGCAAAAGTGGAGCGCAATACGGGAGTCCGCTATACGAGGCGGGCTTGAAGCTCGGCTCCGGCGCTTCGATGGCGAATATCGCTGGTTTTTGTTCGAAGCCGAGCCGATGCGCGACGAGGCTGGCAACATTGTCAAATGGTATGGGTCGGCTACCGATATCGAGGACCGCAAGCAGACCGAGGTAGCGCTTCGCGAGAGCGAGCAGCGCTTTCGCGATTATGCCGAAACGGGCTCCGACTGGCTCTGGGAAACCGGACCAGACCACCGGATCACCCGCATATCGGAGCCCCTCAATGCTGCTGGCATCGTGCCCTCTAGCGCAATTGGCTCGGCTCGCTGGGATATTGCAACTGACGTCGAATCAGAACCCGAAAAATGGCGATTGCATCGGGCGATGCTCGACGCACATCGGCCATTTCGCGATTTTGTGTACCGCGCCGCGAGCGGCACTGGATCTCCGGTATACGTCAGATCAAGCGGCAAGCCGATTTATGACGCTAACGGCAATTTCCTCGGCTATCGGGGCACCGGCACCGATATTACCGCGACAATCCGCGCTGATCACGCCGAACAGGCGCTACGCAAGACGCAGGCGGAACTCGCACACGTAACGCGCGTGACGACGCTGGGCGAGCTGGCAGCCTCGATCGCCCACGAAGTAAACCAGCCGCTCGCCGGCGTCGTCGCCAACGCCGAGGCCTGTTTGCGCTGGCTCGACCGCGGAAATCCCGACCTGGATGCAGCGCGCCGCTCGGTGGAATGGATCATCGATGACGGCAATCGCGCGGGTGAGGTGATCCGGCGCGTCCGGGCGCTCGTCAACCAGACCAGCCATGAGAAGGTACCGCTCGACGTCAATGACGTCGTGAGGGAGACTATCCCGTTGGTGCAGCGTGAGTTGATCAGCCATCGGGTGTCGTTGCGAACGGAATTGGCACCCGCTCTACCCATGATCCTGGGTGATCGGGTCCAACTGCAGCAGGTGATCATCAACCTGGTGATGAATGGTATGGAAGCGATGCAATCGGTCACGGATCGGCCGCGCGAACTGGTGATCCGATCAGGCCAGGACGAGACACAAGTGCTCGTGAGTGTGACTGATTGCGGAAACGGGATCCCTACCGAGAACGCGGCCCGGCTGTTCGACGCCTTCTTCAGCACCAAATCCAGCGGCTTGGGCATGGGACTTTCCATCTGCCGTTCGATCGTGGAAGCTCACGGGGGACGACTGTCAGCTTCCGGCAATGAGGGGCCGGGTGCGACGTTTCAATTCGACCTGCCCTTGCATCAAGAGGATGAGTCGTGATCGAGCGCCCCAAATCACCGCGTGAATCCGCGAGCGCCAGGCAGCCGATTGTCTTCGTTATCGACGACGACGCATCGATGCGCAGGGCGTTGAGCAATCTTTTTCAGTCCGTGGGATTGGAGGTTGAGGTGTTCGGTTCGGCCCGCGAAATGTTGCAAAGTAAACTTCCCGATGTTGCGAGCTGCCTGGTCCTCGACATCAGGTTGCCAGGATTGAGCGGCCTGGACTTTCAAACCGAACTAGCTAAGGCAAACATTCACATTCCAATAATCTTCATGACTGGACATGGCGATATTCCAATGACCGTCAAGGCCATGAAGGGCGGAGCGGTCGATTTCCTGACCAAACCGTTTCGCGATCAAGACATGCTGGATGCTGTGGTAACGGCGATTGAACGAGATCGGAATAGGCGCGAAGCTGAGAAGATCGTCGCGAACTTGCAGGCGCTTTTTGAGACGCTGACCCCCCGCGAGCGGGAGATTCTGGCTTTGGTCGCTTCCGGCCTCATGAACAAACAGATAGCAGCCGAGATTGGCCTCGCTGAGATTACCGTGAAGATCCACCGGGGACACATTATGAAAAAAATGGGCGCTAGGTCCTTGGCCGATTTGGTGAGAAAGGCCGAAACGCTGGGGATCGGCCGTGCGAAGTCCTAGCGCGAGCAAACCTAAGTATGATTTCACAATCCTAATTGGCGGCCCACTTTCCGAGCGGGCAGCTGTGCTGCGGCAGGCGCTTTGTGCCCGCGTCAGGAAGGACCGTCTTGTCAACGCTAACCGTTATTTCCGTCATTGACGATGATGCATCCGTCCGCGCTGCGACGAACAATCTTCTGAGGTCGCATGGGTACACTGTCCATACATTCGCGTCGGCCGAGGAGTTCTTGCAGTCGGCCCACCTGAATGACACGTCGTGTGTGATTGCGGATGTGCAGATGTCGGTTATGAGCGGCTTGGATCTGCTAACGGCTTTGCGCACCCAGGGTTACGCTGCACCGTTTATTTTCATCACGGCCTTCCCCGATGAGAGCGTCCGCGCCCGAGCGCTGAAGGCTGGAGCCATTGGCTTCCTCGCCAAACCCTTCGCCGGACCCACTTTGATCAACTGCCTGCACACTGCCCTGGAAGGTCATCACGGGGGAGCCGGCAACTGAGCCGGTGAGCGTCGGCGCTATCACGTACGCCGCCTGCGATGGCCTTTTTCGAATGCCATCGTGTTTGGAGCGAGTTCTCCCGCAGCTAAACCAAGGTATGGGGCGCCGAAACCAACACGTCATTCGAATCAACCTCGGTAGGATCGAGCCGTTGGCCCTGATCAGACTAAGCTGCCATTGGGAGCCGGGCCTGGAATGCGCCGGGCGAGTATCAGCCAAGCGTCAAACGCCAGGGGTGGAACCTATGTTGACGAAGTCATGGCCCTTTCGTCGAAGCCTCGCAGATATTCACCAGAATAAGCAGAAACGTTGAACGCCTCCGTAGTCCTTCGCGGAGTAGTCTATGCAACTACCTGAGTTGATGCGCTCATCCACGCTGCGCTGGACCTTCTTGGTGGCCGTTATATTTGCGGCCTTCATCGTTGCGTTGCTCGGGTTTGTCTACTTGAAAACGAAAGCGGACCTGACGACGCGATCCGACAGTGTGATCGCCTCGCAAATGGACGTCTTCGCGGAATTGTCGCCGGAGCGGAGGCTGGAGGCGATCAATGAGGATCTGAAGCAGGATCCGGCTCGCGTTCAGCTCGCGGGATGGTTTGACTCAAACCGTCGCAGAATAGCGGGTAACCTGGAACGTCTGCCGCCCGATCTTGAGATCGATAATGCGGTACAGAGCGCCGTGGTCGACAGGGTGGACGATAGTGGTCGGAAGAAACAGGCGGTCCGCCTGATCGCGCGAAGTTTGCCGAACGGCGATCTGCTGGTGATCGGACGAAATGTCGACGAAGTCGAGGAGATCGCACACGTCGTTGGTCGGGCGCTCGCGCTTGGTCTGATTCCCGGTGTGCTTCTTTGCCTTGTGGTCGGTGTGCTGTTGAGCGCTCGTGCCCGAAAGCGTATTGAAGAGGTCAACGAGCGGGTTCAGCGCATCGTCGCCGGCAACCTGCGTGAACGACTCCCGCATCGGAACACCGACGATCCCTTCTCCAGCCTTTCGATGATAGTCAATGGCATGCTCGACGAGATGGAAACTCTCATCCACTCCCTTGCAGGCGTCGGCAATGATATAGCGCATGACCTGCGGACGCCGCTCACCCGTGCGCGGCTGATGCTTGAACGCGGTCGCACCAACGCCAGGACACTGGAGGAGCTACAGATGGTTGCAGACAAGACGATAGACGGACTCGATCAATTGCTATCGATCATCACTGCCATCTTGCGGCTTGCGGAAATCGAGAATAGTCAGCGATCAGCCGGCTTTGGCAAAGTCGCCCTTGCGAATATCGTACGCGAAGTAGGCGATATGTACGAACCGATCGCGGAAGACAAAGGTATCGCTCTGCACATTGACTCGCCGTACGAATTAAGCGTGCACGGCGACCGCGACTTGCTGATCGAGGCGGTCGCCAACCTCGTCGACAACGCTGTCAAATTTACGCCGGCCGGCGGGCGGGTGGAAATTGGATTGCTTCGCGGCAAGGGCGAAAACATCGTGCGCGTGAAAGATACAGGTTCTGGCATAAGCGAACACGAACGCGACGCCGTCTTAAGGCGTTTCTACCGTTCGAACAATGTAAGACACACATCAGGCTTTGGTCTTGGCCTGAACCTGGTAGCGGCGATTGTAAAACTGCATGGCTTCCGATTCACAATCGTCCCGGGCTCAGGGTGCGTGGTTGAGATCGCATGCCCCTACGCACTCCGGAGTTAAGCAAAGTGGTCCCAGTGCGATTGAAATTTAGGAGTCGCATGCCGGCGACAAATTCAGAGACCTTAAGAAATTGCCGAAGGTCCCGGGACGGCTACAGGGCTTGGCCGGTTCTGCTGGTTTAGAACGATCCGCAGCTTGATTGCCCTTGCGATCGGCGGTCTTGCTCTTCTTGCTGGGGATGGTTTGCTTGGTTTGTTTGGACTTTTTGGCTGATGACGAAAAGGCATTCGGATCGCGCCAGTGCCGGCTGATGATCTTGGGTTCAATCGGCGGCGTAGACGGACTGACGACCGGAACGGCTGGCTCGGTAGGCTGCGATGCCGGTTGGGGCAGTCTTTCCTGACGCGCGTAGGCAATCTCAAGCCGATCGGCCTTGGTTAGCGTATCTTGAGCCGAGCCAATACCAACGGTCGCTTGATCTGCCGACCGCTCTGCAACGATAGCCTCGGCCGGCGTCCTCAGAGCCTTGCCGGTGGCCACGGCGCTGACGACCGCTAGACATACAGTCGCAAGCCAGACTGTCCTGATCATTTTCTGTCCTAGACCGGTAACCGCCGCGTAGCGTCAGCATGGATTCGGGCGCTTAAAGGGCAGGTTGACCCTCGAAATGAGGATTCTCATACAAATCGTCGGCTAAAGTTAACAAGACTATTGGTTCAGCGCATGAGCCGGAAGCCGCACGATCACACGTTTTCGAGCAAGCGCAAGGTACGACGGTAGTTAGTTGGGCTTCGCATAACGAGCTGCCAAAGAACGTCCGCTGTCTAGGGAAAGGCAGACTCTGGCCCGCGAACCCGGGTGTGCTCAACCTGTGTTCGGACGGACGTGCTCATTTCTTGACGCAGAGTTCGCTGACGGACGCTATCGACGTTGGGTGGGCTGCCACCCATTTTTCGCGTTCCGCGATTTCTGCATAGTACCTGGCCATCCTCAGCAAGCGTTGATGCGTTCTGGGGTCCTCTTCGTGGTCGGCATGTTCGGCTAGTTCGGAAGCGCGTCGGATAAGGTCTGATGGATCAATCATGCTTGCCTACCTCGCGGCGAGTGACCGTTGCTTCCTGCTCGCATCTGACGTAGCGCGCTCTATTTAATCAAGCTGCCGTTGTGAGACGGACGTCCACTAAGACTCCCGCCAGCGCCTGTACCAGGTGTTCGATATGAGCGCCCGTGTGATACGGCGCGTGATGCGCAGCCGTTCGGTGTCGCGGGGTCTTGCGCGGGGTTGGCGATCCATGATCGCGAACGTTACTTCGACGTTTTGTTCGCCTCCCTCTCGGTGCTCACATCTCTCTCCATTTCGAGGCATGTCAGGAATTCGACATAGCTGGGCGTGCCGTCCATGCTGGTTACTTTGTTGCACTGGGCTTTAGCGCTCGGACCAAATTGTATCCATTCCGTTTGGAGTTGGTCGCGCGCTTGCGTCTCATCGGCCGCGCACCTTTTTTGCATCTCGTTCGTGCCGCCTTCGCCCTGGCACTCCCGCGCAATATCGAATTTCGGTACGGCGTCCGCGATAGCCATGGGATGCAGGGAAGTCAGGATAATGATCGGTATGTGGATCAGCATGTTGTTCTCCAGGCTGCGTGACGTAATCCAGGCTCATTCGCGCCGCACAAGACAGATCGACTTGCATTCAACAGCCCCGGCAGATGTTTCCAATCATTCGATCAAGGGCCGCGTCTTTCGGATCGGGTTTGAGCGAGATGTTCGGCGAAGCGTTATTGTCCGACCTTGGTTGTTGATGTGGTGGAAGAGGCGCGCCTCCGACGAGACGTGTATCTGGGGTCAGTGAAGGTGGGACGGTCGGATTTGCTGGGGCCATCAAGCCACCTGCACCATGACCGTGCATGCCGCCGCGCGCATAACCGGTAGAGAGCCCGGCCAATACAAATATTGCGGTCATTATGATGAGTTTTCTCATCTTGTCCTCGTTAGATGACCGGCATCGAAAAGGTTGCAACACGCGTTCGGCGGCCGCGCAGCCGATCAGACACGTCAGCGTGATGCGGCGCTTCCTGCACTGCGCGGATAATCCTCGCCGTCAAGTCTTCAATCGTAAGAAGATCTGCTGACGTCGTGCGCACTCCGCACGCTACAATTTGGATATAGGGAGACCGCAGCGTGAACGAGATCAAATCCGCGATACCGAGGCCGAAATTGAGCGGTCCACTGCTCTGTTCGTCCGCGGCCGGCCGCATCTGGCCATGATCTCCGCAAGTAACGTATCGATCAGCGCGCGGCGCCTATCCGGCTGGAGATGGCAATTCCTTCCGAATATTAATGCGACAGCCAAGTGGCAGAAGCGTTCAAATACTGCGATCCAATAAGCTTGAGGGAACCGGGACCACTCAAGTATCGCCGGCGCGGCTTCTGAAAGCGGCAAAGTCCCGCAAGCGGCAACCGGCCAAAGCGAAGTGCCGGTATCCATCGCCGGAAGGCGGCGCGGGGGAGAAGGACAAGAATCCGGACGATCCACGGTCCGGCTTGAACGCCGCAATTCAAGGCGCAGCTACAAAAACCTCAATTGGTAAGGGGTGATCGATCACATAGCTGCCGAAATTTGGATTGTGACCGTCCGGCTGGGTACATTGGTCTGCTCCCGTCGCGCGCGCCAACAGCGTATAGCGGCCCGGTTGCGCCGGCGTGATCCAATCGTATTTCCAGCGGCGCCATGCGTGTCGGCATATCGGGTCGAGAAAATTGCCTTGAACCCACGAGACGCCGCCATCGAGGCTGATCCAGATCTCGGTGACATCGGTGTCCCCAGCCCAGGCTGCACCGAAAATGGTGCAGGGGCGATCGGGTTCGAGCCTCTCGTACACACGGGGGCGTGCGATCTGCGACTTCAGTTTCATCTCCGCGAGCGGCCGGCGCACAGGTGTACCCTCGGAGTCGTCCCAATAGCCGTAGTCGGACGTCTGCCAGTAGCCCTGGAAGGGTTGTGTGGTCGCAACGACGTTGGTCAGCCACTTTACCGACGCCATGCCGTAATGCCCCGGCACGATGGCACGCAGTGGATAGCCATGATCAGGCGTCAAATCTCGCCCGTTCATCTGGTAGGCGATCAGCACATTGGACTCCATCGCCTTCGTCCTCGGAATGCTACGGACATAGGAGATTGGACCCGGCGGCTTCGGCTCCTCCTTTGGTATACCGCGATCAGCGCCCTCCAACACGATTTCGCACACGTCATCGGCCAGTCCCGCGCTTTCCAGCAGCACGGAAAGCGGAACACCAGTCCATTCGGCATTGCCGACCGCACCCAGTTCCCATTGAGCGCCTGGCGCTGGCGGAACCAGGAATACCCGGCCGTTGCCGGCGCATTCCAATGTGGCGACGCATGTCCTCGAAGGCATGGCGCGGATATCCGCGTAGCTCAGCCCTAATTCCCGCTGCACCGCGCCACCTATCGACAGCCGATGGGTGACAGGATCCAGCTCCGGCGTGGGGAAATGACTGCGTATGTAGAACAGCTCGGCCGGTGTGATAAAATCGCCGAGCTGATCGAATGGCATTTCGAGATTATTCGGGTCTTTTTGCCGAATAATCAGGCCAACGGGGTGCACAGCTGTGCCGGACCAATTTTCGGTTCTTGTATCCACGGGTTCTCCTCCTGTCGCGATTCGGACTGGGTCAAAGCATTGCGAGATAGATGCAGAAAATCACCACGGCGATCGCGAGTGCCGCCGAAAGTAGTGACGTCGCGCGGGACTGCGGGATCTGGATAACCTCATCGCGATCAATCGCACGGCGCGTGCGCTCAAAGCCGACGCTGCTTCGTGCGATGATGACGATTTCAATCGCCACCATTGCCAGCCCCGCATAATGCGCCGCGATCCCTACGAACGCGCCGGCGTCTTTTACAGGAAGGCGGGGTAGGCTCCCGCCCACCGCATCAACAAGGACGTTCAGCTCGATGAGAAAAAAACCGAATGCGACCACGGGCAAGCCGGTGCCTATCCAGGCAAGAAAGGCTCGCTTGTTCGCCGCGTGATCGGTGTAGTTAGCGATCATTGGATCTCTCCTCCCACCACGATCATGGAGTGCCGCGCCGACCAAATCGACTAAAAAGAGATTCATTCTTGCTGTCCGCTTCAAATCGCTTTCGATGCTTGCGTTGCATTATGCAGATATGGAGTTTGCAACTGATGCAGTACTCAGAACGAGGCCCGGTGAGGACGTTACTTAACTACCTCATGGACGTCCGGCCGCTGCCAGCGCATGCCCGCAACGATAGGGAGTATTGCGGGCACGAGGAAACGCGGCCGTATCCGGCAGAAAAATGCTGATAATCAATAGCAGTAAAGCGTGACGCGACACAACGCGATCGCTGGGCACGTTGCGCTTTTCATGCGAGTGCAAGATACTCAGCGAGCGTCCAGAACCTGGGCAACTTCGTAGAGATGGGGATCGATTTGATCGGTCAGATCGTCAAACTTACCCCAAGCCTTGCGAAAGTCCGGCGATTGGTGGGCGGACTGTAGGAGTTCGCGGTTTTGCCATTGGATGTAGTTGATGATGCGCCGACCGTCGAGGCTTCGATGAAGGCTGATTGAGACAAAGCCCGGCTGGCGCGCCATGAAACGTGCTCGCTCTGCCATCAGTGATAGTGCCTCATTCTGCTTTTCCGGCTCTGCCTCAATGACAGTGATCTGCGTAACCATCTGATTGGCTGTCTGAATGTGGGGCATGGAGTCACTCCTTTCTTAAAGTCCGCGCTGCAACGTAGCGGCGCGGAACGCTTCCTGGCGTTTCCGTGTCTGAAGTCCCCGTGCTCATCGATCGATCTCACCGAACACGATGTCGAGCGATCCGATGATGGCGGAAACGTCGGCCAGCATGTGGCCGCGCGTCAAAAAGTCCATCGCCGAAAGATGCGCGAACGAGGGGGCCCGGATCTTGCACTTGTAGGGCCGGTTGGTCCCGTCGGAGACGAGATAGACGCCGAATTCCCCTTTTGGCGCCTCGACAGCGGCATAGACCTCACCGGCCGGAACGCGGTGGCCTTCGGTGTACAGCTTGAAGTGTTCGATGAGTGCTTCCATCGAACGCTTCATTTCACCGCGTCGCGGCGGAACAATCTTGTGATTTCTGGTGGCTACCGGCCCCTGTCCTTCGGCCTGCCGAAGTTTTTCGATGCATTGTTTCATGATGCGCACCGACTGACGCATCTCCTCCATGCGCACGAGGTAGCGATCGTAACAGTCGCCGTGCTTGCCAACGGGGATGTCGAAATCAAACTCGGGGTAGCACTCGTAGGGCTGCGCTTTGCGCAGGTCCCACGCCGCGCCGGAGCCGCGCACCATGACGCCCGAAAATCCCCATGCCCATGCATCGGCGAGCGTGACCACGCCGATATCGACGTTGCGCTGTTTGAAAATGCGATTGTCGGTCAACAAGCCTTCAAGGTCGTCGCACACCTTCAAGAAGGGATCGCAGAACGCCTGGATATCGTCCAGCAGTCCGGGCGGCAGATCCTGGTGCACGCCGCCGACACGAAAGTAATTGGCATGCATGCGTGCGCCCGAGGCGCGCTCATAGAATACCATGAGCTTTTCCCGCTCTTCAAAGCCCCATAGCGGCGGCGTCAGGGCGCCAACATCCATCGCCTGGGTGGTAACGTTGAGCAGGTGGGAAAGAAGCCTCCCGATCTCGCAATAGAGCACGCGGATGAGTTGGCCTCGTCGGGGGACCGCGATCCCAAGCAGCTTTTCGGTCGCTAGACAGAACGAATGTTCCTGGTTCATCGGCGCGACATAGTCGAGCCGGTCGAAGTATGGCAGCGCCTGCAGGTAGGTCTTATGCTCGATCAGCTTTTCGGTGCCGCGATGAAGCAGGCCGATATGAGGATCGACGCGCCGGACCACCTCACCGTCGAGTTCCAGGACGAGGCGCAACACCCCGTGTGCCGCTGGGTGCTGCGGTCCAAAATTGATCGTAAAGTTGCGGAGCGCAGCTTCGACCATTTGGGCCTCTTCCGCTTTGCTGGAGCCTGAACGCTTGGTAACCTGTCCTGTTCCGCGAATGCGCCGACCAATGACGTTTTTGTGCCCGTCCAGGACCAAGGACGGGGAGGAATATGCCGGCGTGGAATTCTTCGCTGGCGAGGCAATCATGGATTGGCGGCGGGGTGAGAAATAGGGCCGTTCTCGTGAACAAGGCCATAGCGGAAGTCGCGGAGTGTCACCCGGTCGGGATTAAATTGCGCCGGATTCGCCGAGGATATCTCGACATGCCAATGACCCCGGGTGGGTGTGGAAAGACAACAAATCCGGACGTCCAACGGAACGCCTTAGCGGAGCGTTCCGAAGCGTACGTTCCTACACAGGACTCTATCGACAGTGGTCCGAAGCAAGCCGTCGCCAGATTTGGAAATCCACAACGGCTTTCTCCGATATTGGCCTAAAAAGCCGCCCGCCCGGGTCCGGGAAAAGCCCGTCAGATGTCAGCGGCCTGGTGCCGTGCGGCAGCTTTGCGCACCTCAGGCCTTTCGCCGATCGGGCTTGCAGGCAATTGCAGTACGATCGCCCTTTGCCCGGCGGTGAGGTTAGTGACAAGAACGATTGCACCGTTTGAGAATTCCAACGCGTCGTGATGTTGCGACGGCTTGTCGAGGTCTATTTGGCGAAATCGTGCCAGTCGATCTCCGATTTTTTTACGAAAGAACATGCCGTCAGTTTGAACATCGTTCTCGAATGCGATCTCGGTCCCTGGACGAAGGCAGACCGCGACGTTCGGATTGTCCGGACTCGCAAATCCCCGAGTCCCCGTAGACTGGAATTTGGTCGAAACCAATGTCTCCGCTACCTCAGCGGGACGATTTGCGACCGCATGCAAGCTGTAATCGCACATGGATACCCTCCCATAAATCGCCACCCAGCCAACAATGAACCCTTGCCGACCTATTTAGTTGCGATACCGTCGAAAAAAGCCGCCTACGTGCCGCGGCGCGTCGGTCGAAATCCGCGCTGCTGGCATCGAGCAAGCCGGGCGCATCAAATCGAATTGGCAATGTGCTCGCCGCCCATTGAATATGCACTCAGTGAATACGCACAACGAAGCAGCGCGATTCATCGCCAATTGTTGTCGGCTGATCGACTTGAGCATCGGCAGTGGCCGGCGCGCCACAAATTCACCGAGCGGACCATAGCTCGTTGTCGTTCGGAAAGCGCTTCGCAATCGGCAGCCGCATGCGACATGCCAACGGCTGCCATCTCTCATGGCCTCAAAGTAAGCTACGGATCTAGTAGCCGGTGCCGCTCGAGTTGTTGAAGTCCCGGCAAACCCATCTCGCGGGAGGGCAGCGGGCGTGTATCTCGGGATCACCGAGTGCCGGCATCGTTGCCAACGGTAACCAGCCTCAGGCGAGGGACGATACCGCTTACCTCAAAGCAGGCGGCAGGACGTCTCTCAGTGGAACCACCGCAAGTTCCCGTCCATCGCCGCTGGTGATCACGATGCAATCCGGCAAATCGTCCCTTCCGGCTTTAACGCACTCGCTCACAACCTCTCGTGCCGCACGAAGTGCTTCGATTCGTGCCTCTTCAAGGCTGGGCAAATCCACGCCCTCGAAGTCATGCGCCGTTTTGTCACCGGTTTGATAGTTGAAGAAATATCTGGCCATCCAACTCACCTTGACAGGCTAAGTATTCAAAGAGCGTGTTGGAAATACGCCATTGAAGATCAGGTTCCTCTTCGCGTGATTTATCTTCCTTATGTGCGGTTGCGGACGGACCTTTCAGTAGAATTATGTCTACCATCCGACTTACGAGTGGTGTCGTCAGCCGTCGGTGACGAGCAAAGCGCTCCCGCCTTGATGGAAGGGTGCGTTTGATGCTGAGCTGTTTTAGTCTCTTCATTTTCCTTGGGCGACCTGTCGATTCTCAAGCCGCATCTTCGCAACCTACATCTCACGCAAAAGACAGTTCTCTTCGATCAGGCAGATCGAGTGGAGTCCGTATACTTTCCGTTGCAGTCGGTTATTTCGCTGGTCGAAATTTCATGTGCATTGGACGGCAAAGTCTCGCCAAGGAGGGCGGTGGTTTAGATATCCGGTGATGCCTGGTCTGCCGTGCAGGTGCTTTCAAGCGCACGGCCATGCGGAGCGAAACCCTGCTATCCAGGCTGATGAGCCATGAGCAGACGGTATACGCCCAAGCCCAGCAAACAGCCGCTTGCCATTCACGCAAGAGTTTCTTGCGAACTTGCTGGGCGTGCGGCGCACAAGTGTGACAGCCCTGGAACAGTCCCCACAGCGAGCCGGACTGATCAATACTCGCGCGGCATGATTCAGATTCTGGATGTCGAAGGACTGAGAGAAGCAGCTTGCGAGTGCTATGATGCTATCAAATCCCAGCACGCCAGACTTCTTGGTGCTGTCGCAACCGGGCCAAGCGGAGACCCGCTGCCGAGACAAACCTGACGCCCAGTCTATCCGACCGCGTCATGAAGCCGCTACAGCGCCCATGCGCAGCAAGATGATCGATCAAGCTTTTGCTATGGTTCCGCACTGATGCCGGCGAATGTTGGTTCGGGTCCCAAACGCACATTGGCGTTGGCACGAGAGCTGCCCGCTCTCTTGGGCCCCTCCCGCTTGGGTTGCGGCGGTCTGGCGCCGGATTTGACGACAGCAAATGCGCCAACCAGGCGTTTCCGATTGCCGCAATTCATAATTGGCTTCCATAGCGGTCAGCTTTTGCATACGCTTTGAGTCGGCAGCCGCACTGCAGCAGCGGCTGCCATCAGTCGCGAACGCCCAAAATCCCAACAAGGGATGGGTATCACAGGAGGGGACGCCATGAAGCGAAGATCCGTACTCGCCGGGCTGGGTGCAACAGCGGCCGCTGGCGTGATTGGCATGCCATCGGTCGTCAGGGCACAGGGGACCATCACGCTGAACGGTGCCGTGCAGTTCAACGACGATCACGCCTTCACCAAGGCGCTCGTCAGGTTCGAAGAGCTGGTCCAAAAATACTACGGCAAACCCGTCAATTTTAAGCTGCACAAGAACTCGTCGCTCGGTCTCGAGAAGCAGTATTTCGAGTACATGTCGCAGGGCAAGGCAGTCGATTACGGCATCGTCTCTCCGGCCCATATGTCGACCTTCGCCAAGGCGGCTCCGTTCATCGATGCCCCGTTTGTGTTCAAGGGCATCGACCACATGAACAAGGTCGTCCAGCAGAACATTCTGGCGCCAATCGCCGACGAAGTCGCAACCAAAGCCGAGGTGGTGCTGATCGGCTATGCGGGCGGCGGCATCCGCAACATCTTCGCCAACAAGCCGCTCAGAAGCCTGGCCGATATCAAGGGCCTCAAGGTGCGCGTGCAGGGCGCTCCGATCTGGTCGAAGACGTTTGCCGCCGCCGGCATGAGCCCGACGGTCATCGCCTATAATGAGGTCTACAACGCCATCCAGAATGGCGTGATCGCGGCCGGCGAGAACGAGGCGGCCGGCGTCGAGGCGATGAAGTTCTACGAAGTCGCGCCGCACCTCAGCCTGACGCAGCATGCGGTGTCGATCCGGCCGATATGCTTCTCGGTGAAAACACTCAAGACCTTGCCCAAGGAGTTGCAGGACGCAATCTTCAAGGCCGGCAAGGAGGCCGGCGATTTCGGCCGTCAACTCGAATCGAGTGAAGAAGTCATCAAGCTGGATGCACTGGAGAAGGCAGGCAAGCTCAAGCGCGTACCGTTTGAGGAGCGCGACGCCATGAAGAAGCTCGCTGATCCCGTGATCGCCTCATACGCCAAGGAAATCGGCGCTGAGGGCATCTTTGAAAAAATCAACGTCGCTTAACACTGCAACGTCGATGGACGAGATTTCGGGGCAGGCTCCGCTTGCCCGGTTGACGGCTATTATCCGCGCGGAGCCCCGATGACCGACATACCACTGCCATCCAACCCGTCGCTGTGGCGCCGAGTGACGGCCGCTTACGCCAAATTGCTGGAGATCCTGCTCGCGGTCTGCGTCGGCGTCCTGGTTATTCCCGTCACCCTCCAAGTCATCTCGCGTTACACCCCGTTCATCCCGTCTTACATCTGGACCGAGGAGATGGCACGTTTCCTGTTCGTGTGGACCATCATGATCGGCGCGATGATCGGCGTCAGGGAGGCGCAGCATTTTGAAGTCGACGTATGGCCAAACCTGTCGCGGCGGCCTGAGGCCGCGGTGCGGATCGTGGCGCGTCTTGGCGTGCTGGCGATGGCGCTGGTGTTTGTGTGGGCGGGTATCGAGTTCACGCGGTTTGCCTGGAATCGAACCTCGGAGCTGGCCGACCTGCCGCTTTGGCTCATTCACGTCGCATGGCCGGTAGCAGGCTTTACCTGGATCGTGTTCGCGGGCGAACAGATTTTCGATGAAGCGCGGATCTTGTTCGGGGTTAACCGATGAGCGGTGGCGTTCTTTCCCCGGGACAGGCGGCGCTGGTTTTGTTTGGTGCTTTCATCGCACTGCTGATCGTGCGCGTGCCGGTCGCTTTCGCGCTCGGGCTCGCATGCCTGCCGATCCTGCTGATCGAGCCGCATCTGTCGATGATGATGCTCGCGCAGGAAACCTTCAACGCCTATAATTCCTTCATCCTGCTGTCGGTGCCGTTCTTCCTGTTGACGGCGAACCTGATGAGCATCGGTGGCATCACGGACCGGCTGGTTGCGCTTTCCCGCTCGATGGTAGGGCATTGGCCGGGATCGCTGGCGCAGATCAATGTCGTGCTTTCGGTGTTCTTCGCCGGTATCTCGGGTTCCTCGACGGCGGACGCGGCAAGCCAATCGAAAATCTTCATCGATGCTCAAACCAAGGAGGGTTACGACCTCTCGTTCTCCATTGCCATTACGGCGGTGTCGGCGGTGCTTGCGGTCATTATCCCGCCCTCGATTCTGATGATCGTGTGGGGCGGGCTGATCTCGACATCGATCGCCGCCATGTATCTGGCGGGCATCGTGCCCGGATTGCTGATCGCCGGCGCGCAGATGCTGACGGTGCACGTCTATGCGGTCCGCCGCGGCTATCCGACCTATCCAAAATCAAACTGGGTAGAGATGCGCTGCGCGATCTGGCGCTCGCTGCCAGCGCTGATGACGCCGTTCATCATCGTCGGCGGCATCCTGCTCGGCTGGTTTACCGCGACCGAGTCCGCTTGCGTCGCGGTGCTCTATTCTGTTGCGTTGTCCGCCTTCTTCTACCGCGAAACGGGCCGGAAGGAGCTGTACAGAGCCTTGCTCGACACCGGGCGCCTGGCCGGGGTCGCGCTGTTCTGCGTCGGCACCGCAAGCGCATTCGGCTGGTTGTTGGCCTACTACAAGATTCCAGAGGCACTCTTGGCCAATGTCTCGACCTGGGGCATGGGGCCGATCGCGGCGGGCTTCTTCATCGCGTTCTGCTTTTTGGTCGTCGGCTGCTTCCTCGACGCCATTCCGGCGATCGTGATTGTTGGCACCGTGCTCGAGCCGCTGGCGAGAGCGGTCGATCTTCATCCCGTGCAATTCGCGATCATCTCGATCGTCTCGCTGGCGTTCGGACTAGTGACGCCGCCGTACGGGTTGTGTCTCATGATCGCGTGCTCGATCGCCGGCGTGCGGCTGCGTTTTGCGCTCAAGGACACGATCGTCATGTTGGTGCCGATGTTGATCGTGCTGGCGGCGGTCATCATCTGGCCGAACGTGTCACTTTTCCTGCCGCGCCTGATCGTTCCGGAGATGTTGAAATAGCTGCAACGCGCTGCATTCAGATACGCTGTTCTAAGCAAGGCGCATGAGCTGCGGACAGTGCCGCCTGCTACAGCCGCCGCCTCACACTTGCACGGCGGTGCGAACACGGCCGGCATTGCCAAATACCCGCAGATAACGCTCCGCCTCGGACGGGCTGCCGGTGGCTTTTTCCGGGTTGTCCGACAGTTTTACCGCTGGTCGGCCGTCGACCGACGTCACCTTGCAAACGATCGAGATCGGATCGAGATCGACGGAGCCGTCCGGCGCGCATCCGACGAAATCATTGGTCAGGTTGGTGCCCCAGCCAAAGCTGATCCTGACGCGGCCGGCAAAATGGCGGTAGGTCTCCTCGATCGATCCGACATCCATGCCGTCGGAAAAAACCAGCAGCTTCTCCTTGGGATCGCGGCCCTTTTGCTTCCACCATTTGATGATTTCCTCGCCTGCCGCGATCGGCGGTGCGCTGTCCGGCCGAAAGCCGGTCCAGTCGGCCACCCATTCCGGCGCATCCCGCAGGAATGATTTAGTGCCGAAAGCGTCGGGCAGGGCGATCAGAAGATTGCCGCCATAGGTATGGCGCCACTGATCGAGGATGCGGTACGGCGCCCAGCGAAGTTCGGTATCGTCGTTCGCCAGCGCCGCGGCCACCATCGGCAGTTCATGCGCGTTGGTGCCGGTCGCTTCCAGATCATTGTCCATCGCCAGCAGGACATTGGAGGTGCCGGTGAAGGACGGTCCGAGGCCTTCCTTGACGGCCTCAACGCACCAGCGCTGCCACAGGAATCCATGGCGCCGCCGCGTGCCGAAATCGGAAAGACGAAGTCCTTCCAGCTTGCGCAGGCGCTCGACTTTGCTCCAGAGCTTGGCCTTGGCGCGGGCATAAAGCACATCGAGCGCAAATCGACCTTGGCCTTTCATCACCTGGCGCGAGCGCAGCTCATTGAGAATCGCTAGCGCCGGGATCTCCCACATGGTGGTGTGGGTCCAGGGCCCGTGGAAATGCAATTCGTATTGGCCGTCTACCTTGTGAAGCTCATACTCAGGCAGGCGGAAGGGGGCGAGCCAGCTGATGAAGTCAGGCGCAAACATCTGGGTCTTGCCATAGAACGTATTACCGGCGAGCCATATCAACTCCTTCTTGGTGAAGCGGATGGTGCGGGCGTGGTCGAGCTGGGCGCGAAGCTCTCCCTCATCAATGATTTCGGCGAGACGCACGTGCCGGCTGCGATTGATAACCGAGAACGTTACGCGCTGATCCGGGTAAAGCTCCCGAATCATTTGCAGCATCAGCAGCTTGTAAAAATCGGTATCGAGCAGGCTGCGCACGATCGGGTCGAGCCGCCAGCCGTGATTGTAGGTCCTGCTTGCAATATCTGTAACTGCCATGCTGGAACTTTATCGCGCCGGAAGCCATGCAACCAGTGGCTTTCGGTAGGCATGGCAGGCCAGCGAGATATCCCTTCCGGCCCCGTTATGCCCGAAGGCAGCGTGGCGCAACCTCGATCATTAGGAAATCATCTTGTTCTGGCCTGCCGGCCGGACCGCCGCCAGTTTTTGCGATCGGCCTTCACCCAAGCGCTCCAGCCACACCAGTGCCACCGCTGACAGAAAAGGCAGGCTTTGGATCAACAGGATGGTCGCGAATAGGTCAGCCTCAAGCACCCGGTAGAAGTTGGTCGCGAAAATCGTGATAGCGCCCGCGACCAACAGCGCGCCGAGCACCGTTTCCGGCATCGTCAGGATGCGGGTGCCGACCACGACCCCCTTGCCCTTCGGGGTACGATGGAAATAGTTGCCATGCGCCGGCAGCGCCGCCTTGAAGGCTGCGCTCGCCACCGTCCACTGAACCGACATGAACACCACCATGGCGCCGAACATCTGGCGGTACGGCACTGCAACGCGCAGCCGGTAAGCACAGACAAAATGGGCGAGCGATACGATAAAGGCAGAGATGATTGGCAGCGTGAGCAGCGGATCCGGGATGGCGACGATCTTGAAGGCCACGAACGGTACCCAGACCAGATTGAGCAGCGCCGCCGCAACGGCAATGATTTCGGCCCCGAACCAGCTCAGCCAGCCGAAAGCGAATTCCCGCTTTTGATCGCGGTCGAGCAGGCTCGTTCCCGGCAGGAACTGCCGCCAATGCTTCTTCACGATCTGCACCGCGCCGCCGGCCCAGCGCGACCGTTGCGTCCTGAAGGCCATATAGTCTTGTGGCAGCAATCCCCAGCCATAACGCTGGTTGGTGTAGTGGGCACGCCAGCCGCGCTCCAGGATTGTCAGTCCCAGATCGCTGTCCTCGCAAATCGTGTCGCTCGACCAGCCGCCGGCCGCCTCTAGCGCAGTTCGGCGGATCAGGCACATCGTGCCGTGGACGATGATGGCGTTGACCTCGTTGCGCTCGACCATGCCGATATCGAAAAAGCCGGCATATTCGGCGTTCATGGCGGCGTGGATAGCGCTTCGGTCGCCATCGCGATGATCCTGCGGCGCCTGGATCAGTCCCACCTTGGAATCGGCGAAACCGGGGATCAGATCCTTCAGCCATTTTGGATCGACTACGTAATCGGCGTCGATGATGCCGATGATCTGCGCATCGGCAGAAGTCTCTGCCATCGCGAGCCGGAGCGCGGCGGCCTTGAATCCCCTAAGGTTCTCGACGCGAACAAACTTGAAGCGCGGGCCCAGGTCGCGACAGCGTGCCTCGATCGGCCGCCAGAATGCCGGATCGGGCGTGTTGTTGATGACGACCACGCATTCGAAATCCGGATAATCCAGCTGCGCCACCGAATCGATGGTGCGCAACAGCATCTCGGGCGGCTCCCGGTAGGCGGGAATGTGGATCGACACCTTCGGCGTCAACACGGCTGGGGCCGACGATGACACGTTCAACAGCCGCGCGGGCTCGTGGCCAAGCGCAACCGTCGCCATTTCGTTCAACCGGGAGCGCGCGATTGGCGCGAGCAGGCCCAACAGCGGCAGCGCGATAGCGAACGTGATCACCTCGCCATGCAGGAAATAGTGGCCCTGCCAATACACTAGCACGCTTGCGCACCAGTGGCCGACCAAATGGTCGGCGGCGGCGAGCAACGTTGCCTGGCCGGCGGTCGCACCGCGAAGCGCCAGGATCGAGATCGACAGCAACAGACCGATCGATACAGCGAGTAGCGCCGCTTTCCAGTAATCGGCGTCTACGAGCTGTCCAGTCCAGGCGAATTTTGGCTGCAGCGACGCGTCGAAGATGCCCCAGTAAGGCCCGACATTGCCCTCGAACAATTTCTCCGGCTGATCGATCGCCTCGACGATGTTGTAATCGATGCCGAGCACGTTGGCGCGTGCCACGAAATTGCGCAGCAGCACGGCCTGACTGACCGGGTCGGGCACCGCGCGCTCGAAATTGTGCCCGGCGCTCGGCCAGCCGAACTCGCCGATCACGATCTTCTTGCTGGGATACTTGGCGCGCAACAGCTCGTAGAGCGCGAGCGATCCATCGAGTGCGGTTTGCTTCGGCATGCCCTCCCAATAGGGAAGGATATGGGCGAACACCTCGTCCACGGCATCGACGAGCTCTGGATGGTCGATGAAGGTTTTCCAGTGATCCGCAGTCGCCACTGGGACCGGACTGTCCCGCTTTACGCGCCTGACGATTTTCGCAAGCTCGGCCGCGCTGTGCTCATGCCGCAGGAACGTTTCGTTGCCGACGACCAGCCGGGTGACGTTGCGATAGCGCCGCGCCAGATCGAGCGCGGTCGCGATCTCGCGCTCATTTCGCGCTTCGTCCTTGTCGAGCCAGATCCCGAGCGTCACTGTGAGCCCGAGTTCTCGCGCGATTTCCGGAACCCGTTCCAGGCCTTGCGTCGAGGCGTAGGTGCGCACCGACTCGGCGTATGCGGCAATCGCGGCAAGGTCGGTGCGGATCTGCGCTTCCGGTACGATCGGACCCGCCGGAGTTTTCTGGGCGAACCGGTTGTAGGAGACGCTCGGCAATTTGTCTTCAACCGAATCCGCAGCCGTGTCGGGCTTCTTCAGCGCCCAGAATGCCAGATGGATGCATGCGATAAAGCTAACGATCGCGGCAAAAGTGCCGAGCGACATCACACGGTGGCGGCCCTTGGCAGCGCCGCTCCGTCTGCCGGCGATCTGGTCCGGCGTGTTCATTCGGCGGGTCGGGTCGCGGGCATGAAACCTTTTTGGGACGGCAGGCCGATGCGCGTAGCGAAGAGGTGGGGACGAAACCTCGAATAAAAAATAAAAGATCATTTAGTATCGGCTGCTCAGCCGAATGTGATGAGCAGCCCAGCGCGATATCCGTTGCCGACCTGACTGTCGACCGCCTGCACACCGGTCCAGGCCTGCTTGTCCGGGGCGAATTGCCGCCTCAGGTAAGACACAAGCTCCGCGATCTGATCGTCGGTCATGCTGTCGTTGAAGGCGGGCATATAGCCGAGGTTGCGCGACACCGGTGACGCGATACCGTGCAGGAGCATTTGAATCAGGTGTCCGGCAAAGTTTGACGATGCCCCTGTCACTTCCGCTTACGCCGACAGCCAGCGCAGAGCGGATGTGGAGGGCTAGTCGGCGAGGCTAAGCGCCAGCGCAATAGCCCCCACCACAATGAGGCTGGCGGCCCAGGACGTATCCAGATTGAACCAGCTCCGTGATAGGAATTTAAGACCGAGATAGCGGTAAACCAGCCACGCCAAGCATCCGCCGGCTGCGATCATCGCGGTGGCGTGGACCACGGAGACCACCACGGCCATTGCGAGATTGGCATTGATGAGGATTCCGGCTGCCTCGTGGGCTTTGTCGAGATCGGCTTGACGGCAGAGCCCGAGATAGATCGGCACAAGCATCAGCCCCGCGCCATGAGCAATTGCCACGGCGAAGGACCAAAGACCCAATTGCGTCGGTCGTACCCGCGCCAATGCCCGTGGATGGCGCCGGTCGACCAGCCGGAAGATACCGAACCCGATGACAAGGAGGCCGGCGCCGACCTGGATCTGGCGCTGCCATTCGACGAGGGCGATCAGCAGTCCGAAGGGAAGGATCACCAGCAGCATCGCCAGCAGATGGCCGGCCGCTAGCGGCCAAAGCGCGGCTACCAGGGCACGCGAACTTCTTTCCATCAACCCGGCGGAAACGGCGAGCGGCCACCCCATTCCCGGGTTTGCTCCGTGGTAGAGGCCGCTCGCGATGACAGCCAGCCAGAGCCAGGCAGGTGTCCAACCCGCTCCGCTCAAATTCAAACCGAGGGATAGCAGAACGAATCCGTCGAACAGTCGCCGCCCTCGAGCCGGATCTGATGCGCGCGGTATCCGTCGGGGAAGCTTACCCAGTAGTCCTTTGACAGCTCAAGGCCACCGTTCGGATTTGCATTGGCCATGACCTCGGCACCCGGCATCCCCTCGGGATAAAATTGGTTGTCCCATGTCGAGTAGAGCGAGTTGGTCCAATACACTCGTCTGCCGTCGCGGCTGATCTCGACCATCTGCGGGCCGCCCGCATAGCTCTTGCCGTTCGGGTGAGGCGTGCGTCGTACAATGCCGCCGATGTGCACCGACCCCGCGAGCTTCGGCTTTTTCGGATCGGTAACATCATATTGACGCATCTCGCCGGTGCCCCAACAGGAGACATAAAGGAATTTGTCATCCATCGACAAGTCGATGTCGGTCACAAGCGGCGGCACTGCGCCAAAGCCCTGCAGAAGCGGCGGCAGCCGATCCTTTGGCGCCGGCTCGGGTGGGATCGTCGCCGTCTTCTCGATGTGGAACTTGCCGCCCTCGCGCCACCAGGTCCAGATCGAACCTTCGAGGTTGGTGGTATCGACCACAACGCCCAGGAAACCGTGCTCGCGAACGGGATCGTGAGCGGGACGCACTTCGAGTGCCATTTGATGATTGGCGCCGAGATCGATCGTCTGGACGTTTCGCCGCGCCCGAAGATCCCAGAAGTGGATCCGATGACCATATTTGTTCGAAAGGAGATCTTCCGGCACGATCCCGTTTTCGAACTGGGGCGGCAACCCCCATTCGCTCGTCACCATGTAGTCGCGGGGCAGGTTCCACCAGAAATCATAATGCAGCGTCTGGGGGCCGCGATCGATCTCCCACCGTCCCAGCACATCGAATGTCTCGCAGTCCATGATGAAGACGCCGGGCGGCCCATCGGTACCATCCTTGCCGCCGCCACCGAGCGTGCTGACGTAAATCCCTTCCGGCCCGCAGTGGACCGTGTGCGGCCGCGAGTAGCCGGTCTTTTTAAGGATTTCCTCAGGCTCGATAATCTTGTGAATCTTCGCCTTGGCAGGATCGGGTTGCGTATCCACGACATAAATGCGCGAGGACCGGATCCCGGGGATTATCAGGTAGCGCCGCTCGACGAATGCATGCCCCGCGAGCGGCCACAAAGCGGACGAGCAGGCGTTCCACCCGAAATGGTGAAACTCGTCCCCCTTGTTGGGCATCGTCACCGTGTGGACGATTTGGCTGAAGGTCGGCGAGCCTGGCTTCACATCGATCACAGCGAGCGCGTCGGGTTTTGAGAAGTCTGGGCTAAGCAGCAAGGTGTAGGCGAAGCTCTCTGGCGGAGCTTCCATTGCAAGCTTCGGAGATGCGTGAAACGTGGGATCGGGCCTCATCGTCATCGTACTGCCTCCCTGTTGCCTGGCGTGCCATTGCACCAACAATACTGCTCGGTGAAAACGACGGAACCCCCGCATGCGGCTCTTGCGCGCTAGTGCCCCGCCACACGCAAGCCGAGCGGTTCTTCTTACCGTCGCGATCTTGCCGGCGTTGTGCGAGCGGCGTGCGGTGTCACCGCTGATCGCACACCTGGACGCCAAAATCTCGCAGTCGGGTCCATTGCTGCCGACCGCCGCGCCGAATTCACCTTGCAGGTCGGTTCGGGTCTCAAAGGAGAACCGCAACCGAGTTAATCCTACTTGATCGTGATAGTTATTTTTTCTGACACGACCGGAGGGTTGAACGGATAGTGCTCGGCGTCGCCCAGCACGAGTTGCAGGGTATGCTTGCCGGGCGGAAGTTCGATGCGCGCCTCGGTTTGGCCCGCTCCGAAATGAAGATGTGCCTTGTCTTGTGGGATCGGTTCGTTGGGATTGAGGGGATCATTCACATCAATCAGCAAATGGTGATGGCCGCTGTTTGGGTAACTATCGCCCGCATGGGTTACGCCCATGTTACGCAGACCAAAGCGGCACCAAAATCCGCCTTTGATGGTGGTGCCGTTCTGCGGCCACACGAAATAGAGAAGGGCATTCTTTGGCGCGGGCTTTCCTTGAGCATACGCCGCCGATGAAAGACTGGTCAGGGCCAAGGAGAGCGCGATCAACGGAATTATCTTCATGACACGTCCTGTTTCAGCGCGCTTTCAAGGGGACAGTGCGACGCGGAATCCGTGGGTGTAATATCGCACATTGGTATCGTAACTGTCGCGGTTTGACGGCCGCACATAGCGCGCGTCACTCCTCCAGGAACCGGAGCGGATGACGTGTGAGCCGCATTGGCCCTCGTCCCATGCCGAACCGTCCGTCGGAGCGCCCTGGTAGTTTTTGTGCCAGCAATCCTCGACCCACTGATCGACGCCGCCGCCCATGTCATACAGTCCAAACGGATTTGGCTTGAAGCTGCCGACCTTGATCGGTTGTTCGACGGCTGCGATATCGGTGCAATTCTTGCAGTTGGCCACGCCGGATTGAAGCTGATCGCCCCACCAGTATTTTGTCTGCGTGCCTCCGCGCGCCGCATATTCCCATTCGGCTTCGGTGGGGAGCCGATATGGCTTTCGCGTGGCTTCCGCGAGCCACGCGACATATTGCTTGGCATCGCTCCAACTGACATTCGTGATCGGCGCATCGTCCTTGCCGGTCGCCGTGAACCCACATGCTTTTGCGGCAGCGCATTCATTCCATTCCCGCACCGAGATAGGGAATTTGCTGATAGCAAAAGGCCTGACCGTCACCTGGTGAACCGGCCTTTCCGAAATTTCTTCATTGCTGCCCATCGCGAAGCTGCCGCCGCGAAGCGGGCTCATCTCGGGTTCTCGGACCGATGAGGCCAGCTGCGTCGTCGGCGCGGTCACGGGCGCGACTGAAGGCGCGGATTGCGGTAGCGGAGCTCCTTGTTTCGCTGCGGGAGGGGGTTGAGGCTGAGGCGCCGCTTGTTGCTGGGCTGGCGCCGCCGTAGGAGTCGGCTGCGGCGCGGCTTGTTTCGCGGCGGGGGCTGGCGCTGTCGGAGGCGAAACGGGGGCTGACGCCCGATCCCCTATCCTACCACGCGGTTGCAAAAGCATGTACCAGAGAATGCCGCCGGCAATGATTATTAGCGTCAAGCTCAGCAGCGAGATCAGAATGGTCTCGCGTCGCCTGCGATGCCTGTGCAAGGCGGCTGGGTCGGGAAGCACGCGGTAAACTCTCACCGGATCGGTGATGTTCTTGATCTTGCGATCACCGAGCGACTCGTATCCGCAAACCAGTTTATGCTTTATCTGTTCGTAAATGCCGCCTGAGATGTAAACTTGGCCGGCCTCGGCAATGCCCTCGAGGCGCGAAGCAATGTTGACACCATCGCCGTAAACGTCATCTGTTTCGATAATAACGTCGCCAAGATTGACACCAATTCGGTACTCGATCCAAGAATGCTTCGGCACGGATGCATTGCGGCCAACCAGATTTTGCTGGATGACGATGCTGCACCGGACGGCTTCGACGGGACTGTCGAAGATTGCGATGAAGCCGTCCCCGGTGGTTTTAACGAGTTTCCCGTGGTGCTCTACTATGCTGGGTTCTATGAGATCGCGCTCGATCCGCTTGACGCGACCGTGTGTTCCTTCTTCGTCAATTTGCATCAGGCGGCTGTAGCCCGCGATATCGCCTGCGACAATCGCAGCAAGACGACGCGGCGTCATCTCCCGCGGCGGCTCACCACTTTTGCCCGATTTGAAGTTGCGAATTTCGGCCATGGCTTAGATTGGTTTCCTTGAACTGCAAAAGTACAGTGTAGGCAAAACAACCTCTATCCAGCGCTAGCAGCCTATCATATTGCCGGTTCGCGGCAAATCAGCCGAGTGCACGCAGAAATCCAGCTATTGGGTCACGACTGACTGCCGAAAGGTTCGAAACCCCGGCTCTCTGTTCCGTAACGGTTGCTTGAGGGCGGCGTGTTGCTGCGCAGCATGCGGACGATGTGGGGCGATTGTTCCCGATTTAATGAATCGTTAAAGCCGCTGATGTCCGATACGAAACGCTCGAACTGCCTGCCCGGCCGTCGCGCAGATCCGGACCGTCCTACGCGGCGGACTTTCCGGAAACCTCATCTTGCTTCGTGGTAATATGGCGACAAATTACCCCTGCCGTGGATTCGATACAAAGTTTGAGACCTTCGCCTGGACTCGCGGCGACCAGATCGGCTCTCGCGGCATCTCGCAGCTGTTCCAGCGCGGCGGGGTCCATCTCCTTCGTCCAACAACCCAGGATTGACTTTCGCGTTCGGTATTTTACGACGAAGGCGTCGAACGGAGCGGGGCATGTGAACTGGGCAGCTTGGGTCCAAATAGGCCAGGCAGACGGTCGCAACTCCGGTGGTCTCAAGCCGAAAAAGGTTGGCGGTAGATAGCGCTCCGGCCCCCGCGACGCGCCGCCAGCCCGCGTGAAGTGGCGGATTGAGCGAACATGATCGCCGTCGCCTCATCGATCAAGCTGGCCCTCGCACCACCCAATGAAGGGCTCGCCAGCAAGTTCGCCGACCTCAAGATGTTTGTGTTGCCGGGCCGTCGGGAGCGAACCCGCGAATGATTTCCGACCTGTGTGCTGCTGCGGCGTTCAAACTGGTCGGCATTGTCCCTGCCGGAATTCAGCATCAATCCGCCGAAGCGCGACGCGGCGACGCACCTACGGGTCTTGAACCGCCGCAGGCGAGATCCTTACCTGATCGGGTAGGTCGCGGCACCTGCCGCCCGCAGTAGGGAGGGAATGATGAACTACCTGCGAACAGCGATCCTTCTGGCTGGCCTCACGGCCCTGTTCATGGGTGTCGGTTATTTGATCGGCGGCGCCAGCGGCGCAACCATCGCTCTCGTGATCGCTGCCGCGACAAACCTGTTCGCCTACTGGAACTCGGATCGTATGGTGCTATCGATGTACGGCGCCCACGAGGTCGATCAGCGCACCGCGCCCGAACTCGTGAATATGGTGGCCGAACTCGCCGCGCGGGCCGGGCTGCCGCCGCCGCGGGTGTTTTTGATGGACAATCCGCAGCCCAATGCATTCGCCACCGGCCGCAATCCGCAGAACGCCGCGGTTGCCGTGACCACCGGGCTCGTGCAGTCGCTCAGCCGCGAGGAACTCGGCGGGGTGATTGCCCACGAACTCGCGCATGTGAAGAATCACGACACGCTTCTAATGACCATCACCGCGACGATCGCAGGTGCGATCTCAATGCTGGCGCAGTTTGGGATGTTCTTCGGCGGTCATCGCGATAACAACAATGGCCCGGGCATCATCGGTTCGATCGCGATGATGATCCTAGCGCCAATAGGCGCCATGTTAGTGCAGATGGCGATCAGCCGCACGCGCGAATACGCCGCCGACAATCTCGGCGCTCGCATCGTCGGCCAACCGATGTGGCTCGCGTCCGCGCTGGTCAAGATCGCCAACGCCGCGCACGAGATTCCCAACATAGAGGCCGAACGCAATCCGGCGACGGCGCACATGTTCATCATCAATCCGCTGTCGGGTCACGGTATCGACAGTCTGTTTTCGACGCATCCGTCGACCGAGAACCGGATCGCCGAGCTGCAGCGGCTCGCTGCCGAATTCGGTACGCGCGGCGCAGCGCCGTCGGCACGTCCGGGGCCGTCGGATCCTCGACGCGGTCCCTGGGCCGCGCTTCGCAACCGCGCCGCTCCTCGCGGGCCATGGGGGTGAAGACACCGACTTTGGGCCTGGTCACGGCGGAGGGGGGATCGGTTCGGTACCGCTTCAACCGCGATCCAGCCGCCGTTGCCGTAACGCGACCTCGTATCGGATCCCGGCTCTTCATCTACCGCGACACCTTTGGCTGACGGGCTCAAGCGAAGCTGCTATCATTCCTGGAGGGCCATTGGAACGGAGCAGCGCCATGGACGCAGTGACGACGAAGGGTTCTCAGATCGCCGACACGCATTCCCACCTCGTTCGACCCGAAAGTATGGAGTGGCAGAAGACCCGCTTCCCCGGCTGCGAGGCCAAGACGCTGCTGTTCGATCGCGCGACGGGCCTGATGACCGCGCTGATGCGGTTTGCGCCGGGCGCGGTGCTGCCCGACCACGAGCACGTCAACATCGAGCAGACCTACGTTCTCCAGGGAAGCCTGGTCGACAAGGAAGGCCCGGCGCAGGGCGTCGAGTGCAAGGCCGGCGAATTCATCTGGCGCGAGCCGGGCAGCCGCCACGTCGCATGGTGTCCCGAGGGCGGGCTGATGCTCGCGATCTTCCAGGTTCCCAACAGGTTTTTCGAGGCTGACGGCCGCGTCGTCGATGCCGCGGGCCAGGACTGGGACGAGACCTGGGGTCACACAGGCGTAGCCGACCGTGAAACTCGGTGACGGACTGCCGGTTTGGAATGGCAGGCCGCTTCGAGCTATTGGGCCGAAACCGGGATCAAGGGCCGGGCGAAACTGAGTTCGTGGCCGTCGGGGTCAACCAGGTGGAAGAAGCGCTCCCCCCATTCGGCATCGCGGGGCAGGGTAGTTGGCCGGTATCCCGCCGCGACCGCACGGTCGTAAAGTGCGTCAACATCGGCAACGTAGAAGATGACCCGCCCCCACCAGGACCAGCGCCGCTCGGCAGGCTGGGCGATTAGGTTGAGATAGCTCGTGCCTGCTCGAAAACTGGTGAATGACGACTCTCCGCCGCCATACAGGATCTCAAACCCCAGCGCGCGGTAGAACCCAACAGCTCGTAGCATTTCGTGGGTGCCCAATGTGATCGCACTGATTCCTTCGATCATGCACAGAACTCCTTTTTATTTACCTGCGCCGACCCTGCCATCAGCCTCGCCGCTCGCGTTGACGATTGTCTCCTGCTGGCATGACGTGAAAGAACAGATCGGCGTCGGGGCCGCTAATGGAGTAAAGCGACGCCCAGCATACTATTCAACTCGTCACAGCTGAGGCCGGCATTGTTCTTGACGTGACGTCAAGTCGATAGGATCATATTTGACTTGAGACGCCTGACCCTCGGAACGAAATGCGTCCGTGCGGTCCCGCGCCTTCTGTTTATGGCCTCGTTGTCGGCAGGAACGGGAGGTAGCAATGACTATCGACTATACTTCACCTTCAATCGCGCGATCGCAAGCAGGCCTTCAGCTGGCTCGACCGCAGTTTTTCTGTGATGAGGTTGGACGACGAGAATTTATCTGCGGCGGAGCCGCCGGTGTCCTTAGCGTGATACTTGCTACGCTCCTCGCTGGCGCGAAGCCGGCCAAGGCCCAGTCCGTCACCGGATCACTTCCTGAGCTTGACCGCGTGGCGGTTCGGATCGTGGTCGATAGCTATCAGTTCGCTGTCGCTCCGAGCAGGAAGCTGCCAAACCTTGATGTCCAGCATTTTGGCTGGGGCCTCAGCGACAAGCCGCCACGCAGAACGTTGGTCAGCGAATTCGGCCTTGCGATGCATGTCGAGTCGCGGCGGGGCAACGAGACGCGCAATACCCTGGTTGATTTCGGTTTCACGCCGGAAGCCCTTCTCAACAATGTGAATCTGCTTGGCATTGATCCTACGGCCGTCGACGCACTTGTGCTCAGCCACGGGCACCAGGACCACTTTGGCGGTCTCGTCGGTTTCTTGCAGGCGCACGGTGGCAGGCTCAAGCCCAAACTGCCGTTATTTGTCGGCGGCGAAGGATGCTTCTGCGCGCGCGAGTGGATCGCAGCGCCGGTGCGTGGCAACTTCGGCGTCATCGACCGCAAAGCACTCAAGGAGGCCAACGTCGCCGTCACCGTCGCGGAGAGACCTGCCCTGGTTGCCGATCATGCCGTGGCCACGGGGCAGATTGGTCAGAAGAGTTTCGAGAAGGTGCTATCACCGAGCGCAATGACCATTGGTTTTGACCGAGGCCTCGGCTGCTATCCCGACCGCCTCAGCGAGGCGGAACGCAGTGCGCCCGTCGTACCTGATCAATTTCAGCACGAGATCGCAACGGCGTTCAATCTGAAGGGACGGGGGCTTGTCGTCCTGACTTCGTGCAGCCATCGCGGCGTGGTCAACGCGATCAGGCAAGCGCAAGCCGCTTCCGGTGTGGAAAAAATACATGCAGTGATCGGCGGCTTTCATCTCGCGCCCTATCAAGAGGAATATGTTCGAGATACAGTCAAGGCACTCCAGGAAATCGATCCGTCTTACGTGATTCCGCTGCATTGTACGGGCGAACCTTTTTACGAAATCGCGCGCGCTGCGATGCCGACAAAACTTTTACGCTCGTACACGGGAACTCGCTTGGTTTTCGAGGCGTGAGCGTGGCATAACCCGGCTGGCAATTGAGGCCCCAGCCTTGCTACGCAGCTTGACCGCGCCGTGCATTTCGCCAGGGTGGTGAGAGCTGTAGCTAGATCAGTTCTGAAATGCCACGCCGACAAAATCGCCCTGCCGCCAGACCACGCGGCATTTGCGAATGGTGTGGAAATTATCGAATGTCAATTCGAAGTTCAGGGGCAAGACGTTAAGCTGTTGCAATCGAATTCCCGCGCCACGGTTTGTTACGTCGTGGACGGCACAAGTGAATACGCCGCGCTGCGCATCAAAGAAGAGCAACGCGCTCTTCGAGATCGTCGTTCTGCCGACGGATCGTCGTTCGACGCTCATTCAGGGCCACCGGCGTAAGGCTGCGCAGGGACTCAAGCCTATCGAAACGGGCTCCGACATCAACCGGGTTCAATTTTCTTCGTAAACAAACAATTTTATCGATTGCGTACTGCCGCTTCTGGTGAGGCGCACATGCCTGCGGGGGCGGGCTCCAATGCCGAGCCCCAGCGTCTCGGCCCGGGTTCCTGAAGTCGCGCGATGTCTGGACGGGGGTCAAGAGCTGACGTTCTGGCAATGAGTACCTCTTGCGCGGAGCCGGACATAAGTCAGCAGGTGATGAACAGAGGTGTTAATGTTAACGGGCGGGAAGAAGCTCAACGCTCGTCTCGATTATGCCGCAGTCTGGCCCACATAATACTGCCCGTTTCGGCGGTTCCCTTGCGGATCGAGTAATTCGTTAGGGCGGCGAACCCCGGGGGATGGATGGGCTACGGTACAGCACTCGCTGACAAGTCTCTGGCGGACAACGGCACTTCCTTGTTCCGCAAGATTGCGTGGGGCGTTGCAGTATTCTCGTTGGCATCGGGAATGGCTGCGTGGATTGCCGACTGCAATCCGGTTTCTTGGATTTCATATTCCGCTTCTTCGAGAGATGACTACACCCCATCGTTTGATGCCCGGTTCTTGCAAGGTTCTCAGCCCAATTCGTCTTCGACTCACGTCAAGTCGCCGCCCCTCGTTCAATCGATGTCTGCAGAATTGGAAATAAAACGCGAACAGGCCAAAGACCTTCTTGCCCAGCGACTATTATCTCTGGACTCGCGAGCGGCCCTCATCGACGAACTTAAGCCGTTCGACCAATCCAAGCCATCGATCGTGACTGCCATTCCTGTTCCCAGGTCGCGTCCCGTCGAGGCCGGTCTCGAATTGAAGAGCGGCCTCCCTGTTGCTCAAGCTGAAAATCGCACGTTGCTACAGAAACTTTCCGATCTGTTGCCCGCGCGTATAAGGCTTGCGTCGCTGGCTCCCGATGGCGGTCTCTTTCGCAGCGGGCCAGATCTCGCGTCGCTTGGTTACGACAATCTCACCGCCGTCTACGACATCTCGGCGCGCGCCGTTTACATGCCGGATGGATCAAAACTTGAGGCGCATTCAGGACTCGGCGGTCTGATGGACGATCCGGAACGTGTGAGTGAGCGAAATGCCGGTGCAACGCCGCCAAATGTATATGACTTGAAACCCCGAGAAAAACTGTTTCACGGCGTCCAGGCGCTCCGCATGATACCCGTGGGCGACAGCGGTACGCTTGGGCGGTCCGGATTGCTTGTGCACAGCTACCTGCTCGGTCCGAACGGTGATTCGAACGGCTGCGTGTCGATCAAGGACTATGAGACGTTTCTGAAAACGTTCACAAAGGGTGAGATCAAGCGCCTCGTTGTCGTGCCAAGCCTTAGCGGTGAGACGTCAGCGTCGCGGCGCTCACCCTCAGAGTCATGACGCTGATCATCAAGGCGCTGATCGTCAGACGTCATCAACGGTGGCGAAAGAATTCCGACTGACTTTGCCGTCCTCGTTCCACAACCCGATCATGAGCGAAGCATCAAATTCTGACACACCGCTAAGGACGACGTTCAACATAAGTTTGAACGGCAAGACGGTTTCGATTGGCACCGTCGGCCAAGCTTATCAGTTTATAACCAGTCTCAGCTCGGTCGAGTGGATGGAGTTTAAATCACTGCATGAGGATGCGGTAAACTCGCTTCAGGGGGCGGCCGCGAATGGGATGTTAACTGTCCAGGCAACAAACGCGTTGCGCGCGTTGTTCATCCGCGCCAGGCTTCTTTGAACAGAAGGGCGCTTGTTCGGCGTTTGATCCGTTGGCGCCACCGAATTAGCGTTCCGGCTATTTGCCCTTCGTCTCGACTTTCCGCTTTTCGTCTTCGTTCATCTGTTTGACAGTCGCATCCTGGTTGTTCTGGCCGGTCGTCTCAGTTGTGGTGGCCGGAGGGCTGGCGTTGGGAGTGGAAGTTTGTTCCGGTGGCGTCTTCGCCGGTCGCGTGGCTGAGACGTCGGGCGGAGAGCCCGTTTGGGCTCTGACCGCCTCCGTACTCAAAAGAACGGCGCTCGACAGTAGGGACACCGCGAGCGCCATGAGTTTGATGTTCATAGCTGGGCTCCTCTCAGATCAAGGGAAACCGCCTTTATCGTCTAACGTTCCATCTTTACGTCTCGAGTTGCTTGCCGATCGGCAGTGCCCGGATGCGTTTTCCGGTCGCTGCGAAGATGGCGTTGATCAAGGCTGGGGCAAACGGAGGCACGCCCGGCTCGCCGACGCCGCTTGGAGGGATATCGGCATCAGCGGGTATGATGTGCACGTTGGTGACGAGAGGAGATTCGTCGATTCGGATGACGGGGAAGTCGTCAAAATTACCCTGCTGGACTTTGCCGTCCTTGAAGGTGATCTCGCCATATCTGGCGAGGCTCAGGCCCATGATCGCGGCGCCTTCCATCTGTGACGCGATCCGCTCCGGATTGACGAACGTGCCGCAATCAATCACCGTATCGACCCGGGGGACGACAAGCTTACCCTTTTCGTCGACCGATACTTCGACAATGGTCGCGATATAGCTGACGAAGCTCCGATGCACGGCAATCCCAAGGCCGTGGCCTTTGGGCACGGTCCGTCCCCAGCCACCCTTGTCCGCGACAACCTCGACCGCACGGCGCAGACGCGCAGTATCGATCGGATAGCTATCGTACGGCTCGCCATAGTTCCACAGGTCCTTCACGGAATCGAGCTTGAGGATCCGCGGAGAGCCGATCAGTTCAAGCAGCATGTCCTTCTGGTCGCGGTTGGTGGCATGTGCGAGTTCGCCCACCATCGATTGGACTGCAAAGGCGTGCGGGATATTCGACACCGAGCGGAACCAGCCGATGCGGGTGTGAGCGGCGGCCTCCGGATTCTCGCATTGAACATTAGCAATCTCGAACGGCATGTCGACGAGACCCATGCCGAGTTCGAAGGGTGCCTCATGCACCGCATTGGCTGCAAAGGTTGAGGCGATGCTCGGCGCGACGCTACGATGTCGCCAGGCAATCACCTTGCCGCTCTTGTCGAGGCCCGCTTCGATCCGCTCAGCCGAAACGGTATGGAGAAAGCCGTGGCGAACGTCATCTTCCCGTGTCCATTGCACCTTCACCGGGGCACCAAGGGCCTTCGAAAGCAGCGCCGCTTCAAGCGCGTAATCACATTTCGATTTGCGCCCGAATCCGCCGCCGAGCAGCGTGACGTTGACGGTCACATTCTCCTCAGGGATCCCAAGCGTCTTTGCGGTGTCTTCCCGGGTCCCGCCGGGACTTTGCACGGGTGCCCAGATCTCGGCCTTGCCGTCCTTGACATTGGCGACCGCGACGGGTGGCTCCATGCTTACATGCGCGAGGTGAGGCAGGTAGTATTCGCCGACAATCACTTTGTCGGCGCCTTTCAGGGCGGCGTCCACGTCGCCCTCCTTACGTACAACCAGGCCCGGCTTGCGCGCGGCTTCCTCGAGTTGGGTCCGATAAGCGGCCGACTCGTACTTGCCGTTGGCCCCGTCGTCCCAGACGATCTTCAGTGCGTCGCGTCCTTTGATGGCCGCGCCGGTGTTGCGTGCGATCACCGCGACGCCACCGAGCGGCTGGAACTTGGACGGCCATGGCCAACCCTGCACCTCCATGACTTTCTCGACGCCGGAGATTTTCATCGCTGCGTTTGAGTCGAACGACACCAGCTTGCCGCCCGTCACCGGCGGCCGCGCGATCACGGCATACTTCATATTGGGAAGGCGCACATCGCCACCGTATTGCGCGGTGCCGACGGTAATGTCGCGAAGGTCGACAATTCTGACTTGACCTTTGCCGAGATAACGGAAGTTCTTCGGGTCCTTCAGCTTCAGGCCTTCGACGCTCGGTACCGATTGCTTCGCCGCATCGGCAGCCAGGTCGCCGAACCCGAGACGGCGGCCGGTTGCGGAATGAACCACCTCGTGGTTTACCGCCTTGACCTCGGTGGCCGGCACGCCCCAACGTTTGGCGGCTGCGCCTTCGAGCATTGTGCGCGCGGACGCGCCGATCTCGCGCATCGGGATCAAATAGTGCCGTGTGCTGCGCGATCCATCGGTATCCTGATTGCCGAACTTGACCTCGTCTCCGGGCGCCTGCGCCACCTTTACGCGCGACCAATCGGCCTCCATTTCCTCGGCCACAATCAAGGGCAGGCTGGTCCGGACACCCGTTCCCATTTCGGATCGGTGCGCCACGATCGTTACCGTTCCGTCGGATGCGATGGCAACGAAGACGCGCGGGTCGACGACCGTACCGTGTGGCATCTTTCCGGCACCGGTTTGATAGGCCGCAAACGCCTGACGCGACATCACCGGCGCGGCCAGCACGAGCCCGCCCACGATGCCGAGGCCTTTGAGAACGCTGCGACGGGAGACGTTTTCGACCTTGATGCGGCGCTCAATGCCGCGAAGCTTGTCGGGATTTGTGATGATGTTCATGATCAGACCCCCGTCGAAGCGAGATGGACCGCGTTTTCGATGCGCTGGTAAGCGCCGCAGCGGCAAATATTGCCCGCCATCGCTTCGCGTATCTGATCGTGTGTCGGCCTTGTGTTTTCCATCAGCAGCGCAGCAGCCTGCATGATCTGGCCGACCTGGCAATAACCGCATTGCGGGACATTTAGCTGGCGCCAGGCCTTCTGAACCGGGTGATCACCCGTGGGATGGAGGCCTTCGATTGTCGTGACCTCTCGGTCGACCACGTCGGAAACCGAAGTAATGCAGGCACGGACGGCCTGCTGGTTGACAATAACGGTGCATGAGCCGCAGAGAGCCTGGCCGCAGCCAAATTTTGTGCCCGTCAATCCGACTTCATCACGCAGAAACCAGAGTAGCGGAAGATCCGGGTCGCCGTCCCAGTTTCGTTCCTGGCCGTTAATCTTCACCTTGATCATGATCGATCCTCGCTCTTCATAAGCTGCCAATGCCTCTTCGGCGTGAACGAGAACCTGTTTCTTGACCGCTCAACGCCGTCGCTTCAAACTTCCTTGCAGGGTCTCACGGAAAGCGGAGCTTGCTGAGAATCCGCAAACTACATCCTTCGATCCGTTTGATTTTGTGTGTCGACGCCATCTCCTGTTTTTGCTTTTGCTTGTTCACTGGATCCGCTTCGCGAGATGGAAGTTCTCACGGCGCTACCGGAAGACGGGCGGATCGCCAGACGCTATTTTGATTTTGCATTTTTGCGCTAAATGTTTGGCGAAAGCAGGGCCTTGGAAGTTTCGCGTTTGTGTCAGTAATCCTTACGCAGGGGGTCCGAACGAAACCATACTTTTGAAAAACTGCAGCGTGGTATCAGGACACTGTGCAAGAATTTTCTGTTGCGTCGACTGACGTAGTCATGGATGTCCATTGTTTGCACGAAGCGGAGACCGGCGGAGCCGAATACTTCACAGGTTTAGCAAATCCGAACTACATCGGAATTTCGGTTTCACCCACAATGACGCGCTGTGCGATCCAGAGATGTCTGTGCTGTTCAGTGAAATACGCATGATGTGGCGTTCTGTACTTGCGACCAGATGAAGTGCGATGGACGCATCGGAGTGCCTGCAGTCACTTGGATCGAGAACGCTAGTGGAAGGCGCATTATTTAGAACGGCAATCGCATTACTCGGAACAACAAAACAAATTTGTCTGCCGCCTTCTTTTTGGCCGACTTCCGCCGTTCAATTTACGCATGTCCCAATCCGATCAGAGCACTGCAACATCGGCTGAAAGCATAGGCGCTGAACTCGGGACGGCTATGCCGTCGTGTTCAGACCCGACACGGCGCAAGCTCATCTTGACGGCTCTCGCCACGGGAGCGTGCATAGCGTCGTCCAGATCTGCTGCTGCTGCTGATGAGGATCAGCCGGGCAGCGATGAGCGACCCCAAAAGGGGGATGTTCTCGTTTTCTCGGAAAAGGATCATGCGGGCGAAGTCATCGAGCCGCAGGATCTGAAACTTGGCGGCCCGCCGGTGCGCGCCTGGCCAAAGGATCCGAAGACCTCGGTGGTCCGCAAGGGCTCGCGATTAAACGAGGTGGTTGTCGTAAGACTTGATCCGGCCGAGCTGGATGAGGAGACGCGGCCGCGCTCTGCTGACGGCATCGTCGCCTATTCGGCAATTTGCTCGCACGCGGGATGTCCCATTACGGCCTGGGTGAAGGGCGCAACCGGCGACAAAGATGTGCTTAAATGCGTCTGCCATAATTCCGAATTTGACCCCCGGCACAGCGCGCAAGTTGTGTTTGGACCAGCGCCCCGGCGTCAGGCGGCGCTTCCGTTGGCGATGGCCGACGGTTCACTCACGGTAGCTGCAACATTTGTTGGAAAGGTAGGCCAGCAGGCAGGGTGACAGCGGTCGCCACCGCATCGAAGTCGCACAATGATAAAAACAACCGCAAATAACGGGAGGTAGCACCTATGACGATGAAGCAATGGCTATTATCGAGCTTGGTCGCGTCCACATGCCTTATTCCGATCACTGCCGGCGCCGGCCCGATCGAGAATTACAGCCCGGTGACGGCTGATCGCCTCAAAAATCCTGAACCGGGCAATTGGATGCATTATCGCCGGACTTATGACGGCCAAGGATACAGTCCGCTCGACCAGATCAACACCTCGAACGTGAAAAATCTGACACCGGTGTGGACCTTCTCGACCGGTGTGGTGGAGGGACACGAGGCCCCACCGATCATAAACAATGGCGCGATGTTCGTCACAACCCCGATGGGCCAGGTGATCGCTCTCAACGCCAAAACCGGCGACGAGTACTGGCGATATAAACGGCAGCTTCCCGATGACCTCTTTCAGTTGCATCCGACCAACCGGGGCGTCGGACTGTGGCAAGACAAGCTATATCTGGCCACAACGGACGACCACTTGGTCGCGCTTGACGCCAAGACCGGCAAAGTGGTCTGGGATACCAAAGTTCAGGACTACAAGAAGGGCCAGTACTTGACCCTGATGCCGCTGGTCGTCGACGGAAAGGTGATCGTCGGCGGTTCCGGCGGCGAATTCGGCGTGCGTGGTTACATCGTTGCGTACGATGCCAACACCGGCAAGGAGCTGTGGCGGACCTTCACCATTCCGGGCGAGGGTGAGCCAGGTAGCGAAACGTGGAAGGGCGACGACTGGAAAACGGGTGGCGGATCTGCCTGGATGACGGGCAACTACGATATCGACACCAGGACGATATATTGGGGCACCGGCAACGCCGCACCTTGGCCGGGAGACACTCACCCCGGCGACAACCTCTACACGAGCGCAGTACTCGCGCTTGATCCTGATAGCGGCAAGATCAAAGCGTTCCACCAGTACCATCAAAACGATTCCTGGGATTGGGACGAGGTGGACGCACCAATGCTGGTCGACCTGCAAAGGGATGGCCGCTCTTTCAAGAGCCTCATCCATCCGGGACGCAACGCGATCTTCTGGGTACTCGAGCGCAAGCCGGACAAAATCAACTATGTAGCCGGCTGGCCCTTTGTTCATACCGATGTCTGGAAAGGCATTGAGCCCGAGACTGGCAGGCCGATTGTCGACCCAGCTCACAAGCCGGTTATCGGCAAGCGGGTTGAATTCTGTCCGTCGTTGTGGGGCGGCAAGGATTGGCCTTCCGCGGCCTATAGTCCGAAAACCGGATTGGTCTACGTTCCGGCCAACGAGAATTTCTGCGGAGGCTTTACCGGCGAGAAGGTGCCGTTGGTTGCGGGCCAACTTTGGCTCGGGACAAAGGCCGAAGATATCGGCCTGACGGTTCGTCCCGGTGCCACTCATTTTGGTGAACTGCAGGCATGGGATCCGGCCACCGGAAAGAAGGTCTGGTCGCACAATTTCCCAAAATCGCACCTGTTTGGTTCGGTCACTGCTACGGCGGGCGATCTCATCCTTGCGGGAGGTACCAATGACCGGATATTCCGCGCCTTCCATGCCAAGACAGGCGAACTGCTTTGGGAGCAAAAGACCAACTCCGGCATCATGGGCATGCCGATCGCGTATGAAGTCGACGGGACGCAGTATATCGCTGTCCAATCGGGCTGGGGCGTAGACGCGCAGCGCATCCAGGACGCATTGGCGAGCGGTAATAATGTCGGTATTGAGAATAACGTGCCGCAGGGCGGCGTCGTTTGGGTGTTCGCCGTCAAGAAGTGATTGCAAAGAGGCAATGTCCGGATCCTGGCCGCTTCAGGTGGCGGCCAGGTGTGCCTCGGAAAAGGCTCTAGTCCGCTGCTCTCAACCGATATCCTATCCCGGTTTCGGTCAGGACGAAATGCGGCCGCTCCGGATCGGCTTCGATCTTTTGCCTGAGCTGCCGCACATAGACCCGCAGGTATTGCGCGTCGGTCAGTTCATCCCACAATTCGTTCAAAAGGAACCTGTGAGTCAGTACCTTGCCGGCGTGCTGCACCAGAACGCGCAACAACTCGTATTCCTTGGGTGACAGCTTGATCTCCCTGTCGCTGACCTTGACGATGCGGCGCACCAGATCGACCGTGAGATCGCCTGACCGGAACACCGGCCGTTCGCCGTGAACCTGCAACTGATGCCGCAACGCCGCACGCATGCGGGCGAGCAGTTCATCCATCCCGAACGGTTTGGTGAGGTAGTCGTCGGCGCCGAGGTCGAGCGCCTGGACCTTTCCCGCCTCATCGCCACGGCTCGACAGCACCACTACAGGCACGCTGTCGTTACGCCCGCGGATCATGCGCAGCAATTCATGACCCTGGATATCGGGAAGGCCGAGATCGAGAATGATGAGTGCGGGCTTCTCAGCCAGCAATTCGAGACCGAGCTTGCCGTTGGAGGCTTCCAGGATCTCGTAGCCCTGCGTGCTCAACCCCATCCGCAGCAGCTTGCGAATCGGTGGCTCATCATCGATGACGAGGACCTTGATCGGCGTGGCGCTCATGCGGCGGTGTCCAGTGCGTCAGGGATCGCCGGGATCGGCAATCGGATAGTCAGCACGGCGCCGCTTCGATCGGTGCGGTTGGCAGCCGAGATCGTGCCATGCATCGCCTCGACAAAGCCGCGCGAAATAGCAAGGCCAAGGCCGGTGCCGGGACGGACATGGTCGCCTTTCTGCGCGCGATAGAACTTGTCGAAAATGCTCTCCAGCTCCGCCGGCGGAATGCCGTCGCCTTCGTCGAAAATCTGGAGGCATACCGAATCGTAGTCCCGCAGGCTCCTGATCGAGATCGTGCTGTCCGCAGGCGCATACTTCGCGGCGTTATCCAGCAGATTGAAAAGCACCTGCTCGAACAATACCGCATCGAGCTCCAGCATCGGCACGTCTGCGGCGAGCTCAAGCGAGACCTTGTGCCGCACGAGGATCTTGCTGGCGCGCCGCAATGCGCTGCCGACGATCTCGCCGATATCGTGTCGCGCCGTGTTAGGTACGATGGCGCCGGACTCCAGCTTGGTCATGTCGAGCAGATTGGCGATGAAGCGATTGAGCCGTTCGGACTCGTCGATCACGGTCGCGAGCAGATCGCGCTTTTCGGTATCGCTCAGGCCGCTGGAGAGATCCCGGAGCATGCTGGCGGCGCCGAGAACCGAGGCCAAGGGCGTCTTCAAATCGTGCGAGATCGAGGTCAACAGCGCCGAGCGCAGGCGTTCCGACTCCACGGTGCGCCTGACGCGATCCATATCCTCGACCAGCAGCACCCGCTCGATCGCCAGCGCGCCTTGATCCACCAAGGCATCCAGCAGACGGCGTTGGTCAGGCGTGAGCAGGGGCCCGGTTTTGTCATCGTCGATGCCGATAACGCCGATCGGCCCGCGTCCGGTTCGCATCGGCAGGAACAGACGCTTGGCCCCCGGCAGCGTGTCCGAGCCGCGCCCCGCCGGGAGGTCGTTACTCCATGCCCAGTTCGCGGCGGCAAGATCGGCCTTGTCTAGCTGATCCTCAGGCGGGTAGCCCGTCTTCACGATCAGTATGCCTTCCTCGGGCAACAGCATGACCACGCGTACCCGGAGCATTAGCGCGGTCTGGTAGGCGGTCGCCCACAACACATCGTCGAGTGTCGCGGTGCCCGCAAGTTTGCGGCTGAAGGCGTAAAGCGATTCCGTGGTCCGCACTCTTCCGATCGCGGTGTCGGCCTGCGTGCGTACCCGTGCCGCGACGTTGGAAACCAGGATCGCGATCAGCATGAAGAAGAAGAACGCCGCAACGTTGGTCGGATCGGTGATCGTGAGGGTATAGACCGGCGGCAAAAAGAAGAAATTGTAACCCAGCGACGCAGCGACGCTGGCCAGCAACGATGGCCACAGGCCGAAGCGAACCGCCACGCTCACTACCGCTGTAAGGAACACCAGATCGACGTTCTCGATCCCAAACCAAGGATGGATCAGCTCGGCAGCCCCGAGGCTGATTGCCACGAACGCCAGCGCCATTAGATATGGCCGTACATCGAATGGCTCGGATCGCGCAGCCGTCTGCACCGCGGTCTTGGCAGCGGACACTGCAGGCAGTTCGTCGCCGGGGATCACATGCACGCTGATATTGCCGGCGCGCCGCACCAGGTCATGGACCACAGAGCCCCGGATGATCTCGAACCACCGGGAGCGCGTCGACTTTCCGATGACAATATGGGTCACGTTATTGGCGTGCGCGAAGCTGATTACATCATCGGCAATGCGGCGTCCAACACCAGGAATGGTCAGTGCCTCGCCTCCCAGCGCTTCGGCCAAACGCGATGTGTCGGCAAGCCGGTCGCGCTGCTCGTCGGTCAGTTGCAGGCTGCGCCGCGTCTCAATGCTGATAGCGGTCCAGGGCGCGTGCAGCCGGTCCGCGAGCCGCTTGGTGTAGCGCACGAGGCCTGCCGCCCGCGGATCCTCGCTGATGCAAACCAGGACGCGCTCGCCCGCGGCCCAGGGTCCGGCGATCGCGTTGGCCTGCATATGCGTAAGGAGCTGCTCATCGACGCGCTCAGCGGTCCGCCGCAGCGCCAGTTCGCGCAGCGCGGTCAGATTGCCCGGCGAGAAATAATGCTCGAGTGCCCGCTCGGCCTGCTTGGGGACATAGACTTTGCCCTCCTTCAGCCGCTGAATCAGGTCGTCCGGCGTGAGATCGATCAATTCGATGGCGTCCGCCCGGTCGAACACCGAATCCGGCACGGTCTCGCGCACCCGGACATGCGTGATCTGGGCGACTACGTCGTTGAGGCTTTCGATATGCTGGATATTGACTGCGGTATAGACGTCGATGCCATGAGAGAGCAATTCCTCGACGTCGAGATAGCGCTTCGGATGACGGCTGCCCGGCGCATTGGTGTGGGCGAGTTCATCGACCAGTGCGATCCGCGGATGGCGCGCGATCAGCGCATCGAGATCCATCTCCTCGAGAATCTGATCCTTGTATTCGAGCCGTTTGCGCGGGATAACTTCAAGGCCGTGCAGCAGTACTTCGGTCTCCGCGCGTCCGTGGGTTTCGACGATGCCAACCACGACGTCGGCGCCGGCCTTTCGCTTGGCGTGCGCACTCTGCAACATCTCGTAGGTCTTGCCGACGCCCGGTGCGGCGCCGACAAAGATCTTGAGACGGCCGGCCTGATCGTTCTCTCGCCGCGCGGCTTCCAGCAGCGCGTCCGGCGAGGGTCTTTTTTCAAGGTCGCGGAGTTGATTTGCCATGCGGCAATATAGCCCTCACGCCCGATACCGCCTAGGTAGCTTTATTTGGTCGCAGCCGCATCCAGCGCCAAATTCAGCGCCAGCACGTTGACGCGCGGCTCCCCGAGCAAGCCGGCGAAGCGGCCTGTGGTGTTCTCCGTGACCAGCGCGCGGACGCGGTTTTCCGGCATATTCCGCGCCTTGGCGACACGCGGCACCTGGAATAGCGCGCCCTCCGGCGAGATATCGGGATCGAGGCCGCTGCCAGACGTGGTGACGAGATCAATCGGAACGGGCACGGAAGGATTCTCGGCTTTTAGCTTGTCGACGTCTTCCTTGACGCGGTCATTCAGCGCCTTGCTGGTCGGCCCGAGGTTGGAGCCGCCCGAATTGGCTGCATTGTACGGCGCCGGGACCGTCTTGGTGGAATCAGCGGGATCCGGCGCTAACGTCGCCGAGGGCCGACCATGGAAATACTTGTCGTCCTTGAATTCCTGCCCGATCAGGGCGGAGCCGACCACCTTGCCGTCCCTCTCGATCAGGCTGCCCTGCGCCTGCTTCGGAAAGATCACCCCCGCAATCGCGGTCATGGCGAGCGGATAGGCCAGGCCCGTGATCAGCGTCAGCAGGACCAGGACGATGATGGCGGGGCGAATTTCTCTCAAAATGACAGTTTCTCCTCAGTAGTTGCCCCCGTCATTGCGAGGAGCGAAGCGACGAAGCAATCCAATCTTTCTTCTCGGCTCCTGGATTGCTTCGCGGCGCTCGCAATCACGGTGTCAAGCCAGATGCAAGGCAGTGACGACGAGGTCGATGGCCTTGATGCCGATGAACGGAATGATAATGCCGCCGACGCCGTAGATCAGCAGGTTGCGCTTTAACAGCGCGCCGGCGCCGACGGCGCGATACGCCACGCCTTTCAAGGCAAGCGGAATTAGCGCGATGATGATCAGCGCATTAAAGATGATCGCCGACAGGATGGCGCTCTGCGGGCTCGTCAGGTGCATGATATTGAGCGCCTGGAGCTGCGGATAGAACGCTAGGAAGATCGCCGGGATGATGGCGAAATACTTCGCGACGTCATTGGCGATCGAGAACGTGGTGAGCGCGCCGCGGGTCATCAATAGCTGCTTGCCGATCTCGACCACCTCGATCAGTTTGGTCGGATTGGAGTCGAGATCGACCATGTTGCCGGCCTCGCGCGCGGCTTGCGTTCCGGTGTTCATGGCGACGCCGACGTCTGCTTGTGCGAGTGCCGGCGCATCGTTGGTGCCGTCGCCGCACATCGCGACCAGCTTGCCCTTGGCCTGCTCGTCGCGAATGAGCTTCAGCTTATCTTCGGGCGTGGCCTGCGCGAGAAAATCATCGACGCCGGCTTCCGCGGCGATTGCCGCCGCCGTCATCGGGTTGTCGCCTGTTATCATCACGGTGCGGATGCCCATGCGACGCAGTTCGGCGAAGCGCTCGCGGATGCCGCCCTTGACGATGTCTTTCAGGTGCACGACGCCGAGCAGACGACCATCCTTGGCGACCGCGAGCGGGGTGCCGCCGGCTTTTGCGATCTCGTCCGAGATCGTCTGGATCTCGCGGGCAATGTCGGAATTTGCCGTGCTCTGGATGGCCCTGACGGTGTTTCCGGAGGCCATGGCTTGTGCCATCCCGCCCCCGACGAAGTTCAGGATCGCGTCGACCGCGCCCTTGCGGACCGATGATGCGCCGGCGTCGACGCCGCTCATGCGGGTTTGCGCCGTAAACGGAATGAACGTTGCGTTAAGTTCCGCCATGTCGCGGCTGCGAATGCCGTACTTTTCCTTGGCGAGCACGACGATCGAGCGGCCCTCCGGAGTTTCATCAGCCAATGAGGCAAGCTGCGCGGCATCGGCGAGCTCCAGCTCGGTCACGCCGCGGACGGGGCGGAACGCGGTCGCCTGCCGGTTGCCGAGCGTGATGGTGCCGGTCTTGTCGAGCAGCAGCGTATCGACGTCGCCCGCCGCCTCGACCGCACGGCCCGACATCGCCAGCACGTTGAAGCGCACCAGCCGGTCCATGCCGGCGATGCCGATTGCCGACAGCAGCGCGCCGATGGTGGTCGGGATCAGCGTCACGAACAGCGCCACCAGCACGACCACCGAAATCGAACCGCCGGCATAAGCGGCATAGCTGGGGATGGTAACGGTCGCGAACACAAAGATGATGGTCAGGCCCGCGAGCAGGATATTGAGCGCGATCTCGTTCGGCGTCTTCTGCCGCTCGGCGCCCTCGACCAGCTTGATCATGCGATCGATAAAGGTCGATCCCTGCGCCGCCGTGATGCGGACGCGAATCCAGTCCGACAGCACCTGCGTGCCGCCGGTGACCGCCGAGCGGTCGCCTCCGGATTCGCGGATCACAGGCGCGGACTCGCCGGTGATCGCGGCCTCGTTGACCGAGGCCACTCCTTCGATCACTTCGCCGTCGGAAGGAATGTTGTCGCCGGCTTCGACCAGAACGATATCGCCGACCTTGAGGCCGGTGCCGGATACAAGGCGATAAGTTTTGTCAGAACCCGTCAACAGCTTGGCCTGACTGTCGGTCCGCGTTTTCCTGAGCGAATCGGCCTGGGCCTTGCCGCGGCCTTCCGCGACGGCCTCGGCGAAGTTGGCGAACAGCACCGTGAACCACAGCCACAGGATGATCTGGAAGGTGAAGCTGAGGCTCTCGCCGCCCGTCACCAGATCGCGCAGGAAGATTACAGTGGTCAGCGCGGCGACAACCTCGACCACGAACATCACGGGGTTCTTGATCATCAACCGCGGATCAAGCTTGGCGAAGGCGGAGCTGATGGCCGGCATCACGATCTTCGGATCCAGCATGGTCGATACCGGCGCCCGTTTTTGCAGTTTCAACGCTTCCATGGACGTAACTCCGAAAGAGATCGATCAGAACAGGGTGTTTGCCGTCATCGCGAGATGCTCGACGATTGGCCCGAGCGCGAGCGCCGGGAAAAAGGTGAGACCGCCGATGATCAGGATCACGCCGACAACGAGCCCCACGAACAGGCCGCCGGTGGTCGGGAACGTACCCGCCGACGCGGGATGCAGCTTCTTCCCGGCCAGCGAGCCGGCCAACACCATCGCCGGCACGATCATGAAGAAGCGGCCGACGAACATCGAAGTCGCGAGGGTCAGGTTGTAGAAGAAGGTGTTGCCGGTCAGGCCGGCAAAGGCCGAACCATTGTTGCCGGTTGCCGAGGTGAAGGCATAGAGCACTTCGGTGAAGCCGTGCGGACCGGCGTTGGCCATCGACGCCACTGCAGATGGCAGCACTACCGCGACGGCGGTCCAGCCGAGATACATCAGCGGCAACACCAGAATGGCGAGCATCGCCATCTTGACTTCGCGCGCCTCGATCTTCTTGCCCACATATTCGGGGGTGCGGCCGACCATCAGACCAGCGACGAAGATCGCGAGCACGACGAACAGCAGCATACCGTAAAGGCCGGCGCCGACGCCGCCGATGATGATCTCGCCGAGCTGCATGTTGATCAGCGGAATCATGCCGCCAAGCGCGGTGAAGCTGTCATGCATGGCATTGACGGCGCCGCAGGAGGCCGCTGTCGTAACCACCGCGAACAGCGACGAGGCGACGATACCGAAGCGGATTTCCTTGCCTTCCATGTTGCCGCCGGTCAGCCCGAGCGAGCTAAGCGCGGTGGTGCCGTTAGCTTCTGCCCAATATGTGACAGCGATACCGGCGATGAACAGTACACCCATCACACCCAGGATCGCCCAGCCCTGACGCTGGTTGCCGACCATGCGGCCGAACACATTGGTCAGCGCGGCGCCGATCAGGAAGATGGAAAGCATCTGGACGAAGTTCGACAATGCCGTCGGGTTCTCGAACGGGTGCGCGGCATTCGCATTGAAGAAGCCGCCGCCATTGGTGCCCAGCATCTTGATCGCGACCTGCGAAGCGACGGGACCAACCGCGATGGTCTGCTTGGCACCTTCCAGCGTCGTTGCATCGACATAGGCGCCGAGCGTCTGCGGCATGCCCTGCCAGACCAAGAAGAGTGTGTAGACCACGCAGATCGGCAAAAGCACATAGAGCGTAGTGCGCGTCACATCTATCCAGAAATTGCCAATGGTCCGCATCGAGGAGCGGGAGAAGCCGCGGATCAGCGCCACCGCAAGCGAGATGCCGGTTGCCGCCGAGAGGAAATTCTGGTGCGTCAGGCCAAGCATCTGCACGAGGTAGGACATCGTGCTTTCGCCGCCGTAGTTCTGCCAGTTGGTGTTGGTGATGAAGCTGATCGCCGTATTGAAGGAAAGGTCTGGCGCGACCGCGGACTGTTCCTGCGGGTTGAACGGCAGAACGGCCTGAAGCCGCATCAGCGTGTAAAGGATGAGAAAGCCGCCGACATGGAAAAACAACATAGCGACTGTATAGGTCAGCCAATGCTGCTCACGTCTCTCGTCGACGCCGCCGATCCAGTAAAGTCCGGCCTCGACCGGCCGCAGGATCGGGGAGAGGAACGTGCGCTCGCCATTGAAGACGCGCGTCATGTACCAGCCGAGCGGTTTGACCAGCGCGACGATGATCGCGCAGAACAGAAAAATTTGAATCCAGCCAATGGCGGTCATGGTGTATGCCTTGAGGTTTGCGCGTGTTTTGTGCCGGAATGCGATTAAAACCGCTCGGGCCGTAGCAGGGCGTAGGTCAGGTAAAACAGCAGGCCCAAGGAGACGAGACCGGCGAGTGAATAGTCGAAGATCATGGCCGTTCTCCTAAAGTCGTTCGCAGGCGTAGGCGTACCCCACCGACGCTACGAAGAAGCCGAGGCCGAGGGCCAGAATGACGACATCCAGCATGAGATGCTCCTTGCGCGCTTTGCTTCCGTGCGCGGGAAAACGGATTGCGATGGATCGGATTGCGATGGATCAAGTCTGATCGCATATGCAATCCTGACTTTACCGGTATCAGAGGCGATGAGGTGCCACTCCCCGCATATGTTTTCGAGGCAGCTGCACGGGGAATTTTATAGGAATTGCATAAATGCGCGGTCTCATGCCACGCTTGCAGTCCAACTCTCGATTTTTAGGATAGTTGCGGACGGAATCGTGGTCTTGCAGACTTCAACGCGTTTTCCAGAAATGCACGTTTAGTTCCAGAAATGCACATTTATGAAATTCCTATATCTCGGACTTTCATTCCATCTCGTTTTCAAATGGCGTTCTGATCATTTTGCGGGCGGCTGCTGTTCGCGGCCGTGCCTTATGTGAGATGACGCCATGTTAGCTCTTTCAGAACATCATGATTCCCTCGAAATCAGCGATCGGCTGCGCGACGCGAACGCCGTGACAACTGATCTCATCTCAGAGATCATCGGCGAGACCTGCCGGCGCTTTCCGTCCGCGGGGCAGGCCGAGAAGACGGCGCGGATCGAACGATTGGTTGGGTCGGGGGCCTGGACCGATGCAGCGCTCGCGCTGATCGACCTGGAATTGCCGCTATGGCAGGTTCGCCGTATCGCCTATGACGAGGGCGAGTGGTATTGCGCGCTCTCGCGCCAGCGCGAGCTTCCTGATTGGCTCGACCGATCGATCGAAGCCCGTCATGCGGATTTGCCGCTGGCGATCTTGAGCGCGTTCGTCGACGCCAAGCGCAATGCGGCGCCGTCGAGCAGGACCAGCGTTCCCACTGTATCGCGCGACGTTAGCCCGCTCTACGAGCCCGTCCTAAGCGATAATTTCGGCTAGAGCCTTTCCCGTTTCGATAAAATCGAAACGGTGCTCCAGCTTCTTGATTTGACGCGTTTCTTGATGCGAACCGGTCTCCACTTCGCTTGAAACGCTCTATGCCGCAACCAACGATCGTCGGAGTTTCGCATCTTGGCGCAGGTCCCGAATCTACCGCGAGAACTAAGATCCGCCCAGGTGATCGTTCGCTTTTTCCTGCGAACGATCATCCTGGCTGTTTTCGCCGCCTTTGGCAGCATCGGCTTCGGCAGAAGTCTCGCCGCGCTGCTGGGGATGTCCATCATCCTAAGCTCGGTCGTCGGCGCCATGAGGCGCGAGCCGCCGTTCGACGCAGTGCTCAATCACTGGGATGAAACGGTGGCCTACGCGGCATTGTTTTTCCTGGTCAGCAGTTTCAATCACGTCGTCCCGGTCTGAGACAGCATCGCGCGATCTTATACGCCTCTTATGAGATCGTTGCCTTGTCGCCCTCGAATTCATATCCGGCCGGGAGGATATTGGCACCATGAGTCAAGCAGTCTCCCGACCACAACCATCCGAACACTCGCAGACAAAATAACACAGCGACGGAAGGCCCGTGGCGTGGGTATCGCGCGTCACTCGTCACCAGAAGGAATACCAACGTGAAGCTCGTCGAACCTCCATCGTGTAGCTCCGCATCTAGAATCGTGTTCATTGGCAAGAACAAACGCGGCAACTGGGTCGCCCAGGAACAGAACGGTCTCTACGGCGGCCTGTTCGTCAATCGCGCGCAAGCCGTCAAGTACGCGCTGTTCGAGAACGGCCATCACCCGGAAAGCATCATCGAGCTGTCGCGCGAAGTTGAGCTCGATATGAGCGGCAAGTTCTCATCCTCCGATCGCATATTCGCTGCCGCCAACACGCGGCGCGCTGCATGATCAACCTAACAGCCGTCACACAGGAGAGCCAAATGGTTCAGCCTCATTCCGGTTCAAACCGCGAGCAGGTCGTCGATACCATGATCGGGCTCACCCGCTTGTCGAATCTGCATCGCGCCATTGTCGCCGGCAGCGACAGCCTCGAACTCTATCTTGCGCTGCGGCGACGCGGGTTCATTCGCGTGGCCACTACCACAACCTGCCGTATTCCGAAGAGGCAGCATGCGGTCGGCCTGATCACGGGGCAGAACACATTTCAGGCCCTTGAGGCTGCCCTCACCGAGATATCGCAGTTCCTCAGCGCCAGTGCCGCCATTGCTGTCCTGATCGACTCTCGCGAAAGCGGCTTCTGCCTGAAGGTCCGGGCGAGGCTAGAACGGATGGGTTTTCGGATCGAGGCGGGCGTCAGGTGCCAGCAGGGCCTTTTGCTTTCCGCCTATCGGCAAGGCTTCGTCCAGATGGAAAAACGCGGCGTGAAACCCCATGACGTCCCTTGCAAATCCCGCTACCTGGCTGGCCGGCTACATACCCGATCTTGCCACACCGTTTGATGAAAAGGGCGCGGTCGATCTGGCAGCATTCGCGAAGCTTTGCGAACGTCAGATCGAAGCGGGCGTCTCGGCGATCGTGGTCTGCGAAACCACCGGCGAGGCCTCAACCCTGACACCAGCTGAGCAAGAAACGATCATCCGTGCTGCCATCGAGATCGCGCGAGGTCGCGTCCGCGTAATCGCCGGGGCGGGATCGAATTCAACCAGCCAGGCTATCGAGTTGACGCAGCGGGCCGAAGCAGCAGGCGCCGATGCAGTCCTTTCGGTCGTGCCTTACTATAACAAACCGATGCAGGCCGGCATTCATGCGCACTTCCGGGCGATCGCCATCTCGACCGCGCTGCCGATCATCCTGCACGACATTCCCTCCAGAACCTTCCGCGAGTTATCCGACGACACACTCGCGCGGCTGGCGGAATCGAGACAGTTCATCGGATTGAGGGACGCCACCGGCGACATGCCGCGTCTCATACGCTTGCGGCCGCGGCTGCCGACCGCGTTTCGGCTGTTATCCGGAGACGACGCCACTTCGCTCGCCTTTATCGCCACCGGCGGGGATGGTTGCATCTCGATGGTATCGAATGTCGCGCCCGACCTGTGCCGGGCGATCTTTTCGAACTGCAGACAGGGACGATTGCAGTCCGCCAGGTACCTGCAAAATCGGCTGACGCCGCTGACCGCTTGCCTCACCAAAGAAAGCCCGGCCGCCCTGAAGTATGCCTTGTGCCTGCTCGGCTTCATGTCGCCGAACACACGCTTGCCCATCGTTGAACTGGCCGATTCGGCGAAAGCCGAGCTCGCGAGTGCGATCGCCGAGATCGGCGATGAGGATCTCGCCTGTTCGATCGAAAGCTGGCACGGGCCTCGCCTTCGCGAGGGACACGCGCGGTCCCTTCGAACGGATTTCCAATTCACCGGGAAGGCGTGACACGATCGACGCAGGTAGCGCAGAAGCGCACCGCTGTTCCGTGACTTCACGGACCACGTCCACACGGTTCAGGAGCAGATCGACTCGCTTCGAGAGGTCCTTGCCTTTGCCTTCGATACGAGCCTTCTGGTCGGCCAGGCTCAGGAGACCGCCGTCTCCAAAAAACTTGGCTCATGGCTTGCCATCATCGCGGTCCCCACCGCGATCGCGGGTCTCTACGGTATGAATTTCAAGAACATGCCGGAACTGGAATGGGAGTATGGTTGCTTCGCCGTTGTCGGCGTGATCCTGCTTGCGTGCGCGGCGCTGTTCTGGCGATTCCGACGCGTCGGATGGTTGTAAACCGGCAGCCGGCGACCTTCTCTTGAATGATCTCAGGATTCAGATGGAATCGAAGGATTTCCTGATCCCAATTTGGGCCAAAGCGCCACCAGCCAATGTATCATTCCCTACGTTCCTTCATCCTCGTCACCATCATTTCGGCGACCAGGTGACTGGAGGGCGAGACGTTCCGCGAAGCAAGTCGCACCAAGGTGACCTGCGTTGCTTCTAGGCGCTTTTCCTTCAGCGGGACCGCCACGAGCGTGCCAGCAATTAATGCAGGCATCGCAGTATCCCTTGGCAAAAACGTAGCCAATTCGGTCCGGGCGGCTAGCGCTTGCGCGAAGGCGAGGGAATTGGTTTCGTTGCAAATCTCCAGGCGAACCTGGGCCTGCGCGCAGGCCCGATCGATTTCCTGACGGATGCCGAATGAAGGATCGGGGACGACGACACGCAGGCCCGCCAGGTCCTTTACGGTGCAACTGCTTTTCGTCGCCAATGGATGGTTCGGCGCAACGATCAGGCATAGCGATTGTCGCATGCGGGCGAGTTCAATCAAATCGCGCCGCGGCGCCCGTCCGAAGACGAAGCCGAGGTCGACGTCGTTGTGCCCCACAAGTTCAGCGACGTCCCGTGAACCGACCACGGTCAGTGCAATCGAGATACCCGGATATTCTCCCGCGAGATCGACAACAAAATCTGAAAGAAAGCTGGCCAACAATCCTTCAACAGTAGCGATCTTCACCTGGCCGCGGCGCAGCGAGTCGAACTCCTCGACCTTGCTGCGTAACCCGTCCAACTGGTTTCGGTTCTCGATTGCATAGCGATAGAGCACGTGTCCAGCGTCGGTCAGATTCATGCCGCGTGCGCCGCGCTCGAACAGCTTGACGGACAGCTCTTCTTCCAGCCCCTGCACCTGCCGGCTAATGGCTGACGGCGCGATCCGCAACGATGCCGCCGCCTGTTTGATCGAACCGCACTCGGTAACGACCCGGAAATACCGTACGGCGGTAGATTCGATCATCTCGCCCTTCCAAATTCGGCTGCTCAACAATCCGGCAGCTTCTGACTAGAGGTCTGATTTTCAGACCGATAGCGTCTAATTTCAATGCTTTTATTCGAAAGCTGGATTTGCCATGCTTTTTGCCAGGCATTGGTCACAGTCATGGACGGAGAAAACGGATGGTTCAATCCCGGCTCGCTCGCTACGCCCGCATCTCAGGCTCGCTCTTGATCGCGGTTGCCGGTCTGGCCGGTTCCGCATCGCTGGCCTCGGCCGAAGACGTGATCCGCTTCGGCGCGCCGCTGCCGATCACCGGGCCCTTGGCGCCCGAAGCCGTCAAACAGCAGATGGGCTACAACCTCTGGGCCGAGGAGGCCAACAAGGCCGGCGGCATCAATGTTGGCGGCAGGAAGTACAAGGTCGAGATCGTCTACGCGGATTACCAGTCGAACACGCCGCGCTCGGTACAGACCACCGAGCAGATGATCACCCAGGACAAAATCAACTTCATGTTTGGCCCGTTCGGCTCCGGCGCCGCCAAGGCCGCCAGCACGATCTCCGAAAAATACAAGATGCCGACCATCGCGGCATCCGCCTCATCGTCGCAGGTCTATGACCAGGGGTACAAATATCTGTTTGGCACCTTCACGCCGAACGACACATTGACCACGCCGCTGACCCAGATCATCAAGGCCAAGGCGCCCGAGGTGAAGAAGGTGGCGATCCTGGCACGCAACGACCTGTTTCCCCTGGCGATCGCCCAGGAGATGGAGAAGTCCGCCAAAGCCAATGGCATCGAAGTCGCCTACTTCGAGAAATACGCGATCAACACGCTGGATCACTCCGGCACGCTGTCGCAGATCAAGTCGCTGGCGCCGCAGTGGATATTCGTCACCGGCTACACCAACGATCTCCTGCTGATCCGCAAGCAGATGGTTGACCAGCAGATGAAGGCCGCCGTGGTGACGATGATCGCCGGTCCGGCCTATCAGGAATTCATCGAGGCTGCCGGCCAGAGCGCCGAGAATATCTCGAGCGCTTCGTGGTGGCATCCGGCCGAGCAGTATGCCGGCAAGGACATTTTTGGCCAGACCTCGAATTTCGTGAAATTGTTCAGGGCCAAGTACAACAGCGATCCGGACTACGCCCAGGCCTCGGCCGCGCTGTGTGGCGCTTTGTTCCAGATGGCGATCGAGAAGGTCGGATCGCTGGACCGCGAGAAGGTCCGCGACGAACTGGCCAAGATGGACGTCGTGACGTTCTTCGGACCCGTAAGATTCGGTGCCAACGGCCAAATCAACTCGCTGGAGCCGCCGGTTTTCCAGATCCAGAATCAGAAGGCGGTGGTGCTGTTTCCGGATGCCATCAAGCAGGGCGAATTCAAGCTCGGCGTGAACTGAGGGCCGCGCCCGGCGAGGAATCCACATGCTGGCCGTCCAGGTCTTGATCAATGCCTTGGTGCTGGGATGTCTCTATGCCTGCATCGCCATCGGCTTCTCGCTGGTCTGGGGTGTCCTCAACGTCATCAACCTGATCCACGGCTCGTTTATCGTGCTCGGCGCGTACCTCGCGTGGGGCGCCTATCAATGGCTGGCGATCTCGCCATGGTATGCGCTGGTGATCGCGGCGCCGCTGTTCTTCGTGTTCGGCTATCTGCTGCAGCGGTTGTTGCTCAACCGCGTCATCACTGCGCCGGTGCTGGTGACGCTGACCCTGACCTTCGGGCTCGACCTGATCCTGAACAACGCGATGATCTACTATTTCAAAGCTGACTATCGCAAGCTGACGCTGAGCCCGCCGACCGGCTCGATCTCGCTGTTCGACGTGGTGGTGCCGGTCGATCGTCTGATCGCCACCGCATCCGCGCTGGTCTTGACGGGTCTGCTTTATCTGCTGCTGCGGCGCTCGAAAGTCGGCCGGGCCATTGTCGCGGTACGGCTCGATCGCGATGCCGCCGTGCTGATGGGCGTCGATGTCAAATCGATCTATGCCATTGCCTTCGGGCTCGGCGCGGCGCTGGCCGGCTGCGCGGGCGTGCTGATGGCGTTGATCTTCCCGATCTCGCCGCTGACATCGTCGGCCTATCTCGGCAAAGCGTTTGTGGTCTGCGTGCTCGGCGGCCTCGGCAGCGTGTCCGGGGCGCTGGCCGGCGGTTTGTTGCTGGCGCTGGTCGAAGGCGTCGGCTCGACGCTGATCGGACCGGCGCATGCCACCACGCTGTCCTTCGTGCTGCTGATTATCTTCCTGGTCGTACGTCCGCAGGGCCTGCTTGGCCGAAAGGGTTTTGAATGACCCGGGTCAATCTGGCACTACTGATCCTGATCGCCTGCGTGGCGTCGCTGCCGCTGTTCGGCGGCGCTTATGCGTTGCGAATCGGCACCATCGCCTGCATGTATGCGATCTTCGCGCTGTCCTGGAATGTCGTCGGCGGCTTTGCCGGCTATCCGTCTTTTGCCACCGCGGCGTTCTTCGGCTTCGGCGCCTATGCCACCGGCATTCTGCTCAACAAAAGCGTGCCGCTGAGTGTCGCGGTGATCGGCTCGCTGGTGATGTGCTTCCTGCTTGCCGCGGCGCTCGGCGCGGTGCTGCTGCGGCTGCGCGGGCATTATTTCGCGATCGCCAGCCTCTCATTGGTCGAGGTATTTCGCGAACTGGTCAACAACGCCACGGATCTGACCGGCGGCGGCATGGGGCTGAATATTCCGCTGGCGTCAGGCTCCGGCATTCTCGCCGATGCGACGTTCTTCTTCTATGCGATGTGGGGCCTGCTGCTGATCACGGCGGTGGTGGTGATCATCGTGTCGGCCTCAAAGCTCGGTTTCGGCCTGAACTGCATCCGGCAGAACGAGACGGCGTCCGATATGGTTGGCCTGAATTCCACGCTCTACAAGAGCGTGGCCTTCGGCCTGTCGGCGTGTTTCGTCGGCGCCGCCGGCGGCATCTATGCGGCGTGGGTGCATTACATCGACCCGTCCGACGTGTTCGACATCCTCTATTCGGTGAAGCCGATCGTGATGGCGCTGATGGGCGGGCTGGGGTCGCCGCTGGGTGTGGTCTGCGGCGCTTTCGTATACCTCGGCCTGGAGGAGGTGGTCTGGCGCAACTACATCCAGATCCATAGCGGCGTGCTCGGCGTGCTGATCATCATGCTGCTGCTGTTCCTGCCGCACGGCCTGATCTCGCTGCGCTCCGGCATGTTCTGGCGAAAGGCGAAGCATGTCTGAGATCCTTCACCTCAGCAACGTCTCGCGCCACTTCAGTGGCCTGCAGGCGCTGCGCGACGTCACGATATCTGTCAACAAGGGCGAGGTGCTCGGCCTGATCGGGCCGAACGGCGCCGGCAAGACCACGCTGGTCAACACCATCTGCGGCGTGACACCGGCAAGTTCAGGTGTTGTAACGTTCGACGGCAAGGACATCACCCGGGTGAAGACCTATCAGGCGGCGCGGCTCGGCCTGTCGCGTACCTTCCAGATCGTGCAGCCGTTTGCCGAATTCACCGCGCTCGACAATGTCGCAGCGGCTGCTTTGTTCTCGCAGCCCGGCGAAAGCCTCAAATCTGCGCGCGAGGAAGCACGCGCGCATCTTGCCTTCGTCGGCCTCGCCGCGCAGGCCAACCAGTCGGCGGCGACGTTGACGCTGGCGATGCGCAAGCGGCTTGAACTGGCCAAGGCGCTGGCGATGAAGCCGAAGCTGTTGTTTCTCGACGAGGTCAATGCCGGCCTCAACAGCGCCGAGGTGGAGCGCGCTACAAAGTTGATCCATCAGCTTGCCGCTGGCGGAATTACCATTGTGATGATCGAGCATTTGATGAAAGTGGTGCTCAACGTCTGCACCCGCATCGTCGTGCTGCACAACGGCCAGCTGATCGCCGACGGCCAGCCGCGCGACGTCATCAAGAACCCCGCTGTGGTCGATGCCTATCTCGGCCAGCAATACGCACACCGGAATGCCGCCAGTGGCTGATCCCCTGATCCTCGAACTGCAAGGTTTGCGCGCAGGCTACGGCGAGATCCAGGTGCTGTGGGGCATCGACATGGCGGTGCGCCGCGGTGAGATCACCGCGCTGATCGGCTCCAACGGCGCCGGCAAGACCACGCTGATGCGGACGCTGTCCGGGCTGATCCCGATGCAGGATGGCCATTACTTCTCCGAAGGCAGGGATCTGACAGGGGACACTGCCGCGCAGATTCTCGCCCATGGCATCGTCCACGTACCCGAAGGCCGGCGGCTGTTTGGCGCCATGAGCATCGAGGACAATTTGCTGATGGGCGCCTATTCGCGCAAGGCCAGCCGGGCCGAAATCGCACGCGATATGGAACGGGTCTACACGACGTTCCCGAAATTGATGGAGCGCCGCAACCAGGCCGCCGCGACGCTGTCCGGCGGTGAGCAGCAGATGTGCGCTATCGGCCGGGGGTTGATGAGCGCCCCGCGACTGCTCATGATCGACGAATTGTCGCTCGGCCTGTCGCCGTTGCTGGTCGAACAATTGGTCGCGGCGTTGCGGACGCTGAACGCCGAGGGCGTGTCGATCCTGTTGGTTGAGCAGGACGTCACCACCGCGCTCGACCTATGCCATTCCGCTTATATCATGGATATGGGCCGCATCGTGCGCACCGGCCTCGGTCCTGAATTGCTGGCCGATCCGATCATTCGCGACGCCTATCTCGGCGTCCTCGAAGACTGACCATCGTCATCGCGACGAATGCTTTTCATTCCATCCAAAGAGGCAATATGATCCAGACCGTCGAAGCAGCCAACAGTGGTTATCGTTTCATGCCCGGCGTCAGCCAGTATTCCTGCGGCGTCGGCGCGTTACCCGGTTTCACCCTCGAGCGCGTTCGCTTCTCCCGCGTGGTGCCGCTGAAGCAGGGTTTTGAGAAGATCGCCGAAGTCATCAAGAAGGCGGGCCGGCCGTTGACGTCGTTTGCCGCCTGCGAGCTGCGTTCGCCAGCGCCGTTCACCGAAGACGGCTTCAAGGCCTTCAACCAGATCTATATCAAAACGCTGATCGAATGGGGCGTGATGAAGGACGGCGTTAATCCTGTGGCGCGCAGCAACGTCTGTCCGAAGCTCGACCCGCCGTCCGAGCCGGGCTTTCACGCCTTCTCGTTCACCACTGTTGCGCCAGATTCGCCAGCGTCGTTCGTCGTGGCCGGCAGCGGCGAGTCTCAGGAAGGCAAGGCGAACTACCGCGACTATATTGTTCGGCTCGGCGATACCAGCCCGTCCGGCATGCTGGAAAAGGCCAAGTGGGTGCTCGACGAAATGGAGCGCCGCATGAGCGCGTTCTCCGGCGACTGGAGCCAGACTACCGGCGTTCAGCTTTACACCGTGCAGAACGTGTTCTCGGCGCTGGAGAGCGAACTCGGCCGCCGTGGGGTGTTCCGTAACGGCCTGACCTGGCATTTCAACCGCCCGCCGGTGGTCGATCTCGAATACGAGATGGATTGCCGCCGCGTCCATGTTGAGCGCGTGATCGAAAGCTGAATCGATGGCAACTCCGGCAATGATTGTTAAAGGCGAGATGCGCGTCGCGGTGGTCGGCCTGGGAGCGATCGGGCGGAGAGTCGTCAAAGCGCTGGATCGCGGCTTGGATGGGTTGGTGCTGGCTGCGGTCTCGGTTCAGGAGCCGGGGAAGCATCGAGACTTCCTCGCGACCTTGTCGAGGGCGCCTGCCATCCTGCCCATCGAAGACCTCTCCCAAGCCGCCGACGTAGTCATCGAATGCGCACCAAGCGCATTGCTGAAGTCAATTGTCCTTCCGTTTGTCAGCAAAGGAAAAACCGCGATCGTACTGAGCGCGGGGGCGCTTCTGGAGCATGACGACCTCATTCAGATCGCGAAACAGAGTGGCGGTCAGATCGTGGTACCGACTGGAGCCCTGATCGGCCTCGATGCCGTGACGGCCGCCGCAGAAGGGACGATCCATTCGGTGCGCATGATGACGCGCAAGCCGGTCACGGGTCTGGCCGGCGCCCCCTACATCGTCGAGAACAATATCGACATTGAAAATATCACCGAACCGCTGAAGATCTTCGACGGCACGGCGCGCGAAGCTGCGAGGGGATTCCCGGCCAACCTCAATGTCGCCGTCGCGCTCTCGCTCGCCGGAATCGGCCCGGACCGGACCAGACTTGAAATCTGGGCGGATCCCGCACTGACGCGCAATACCCATCGTATCGATGTGGAATCGGATTCTGCGAGCTTCGCGATGTCGATCGAAAATATTCCGTCCGAGAATCCGAAGACCGGTCGGATTACGGCCCTGTCAGTGATTGCCTATCTTCGCAAGCAACGATCCGCGCTTCGTATTGGAACGTGAACGAGCCCAAAGGTGGAGCCGGCTAGGGCGTATTCGTTTCCTCTTGGGTGGCACAAGTCGCACCTTCTTTAGAGCGAGTGCCCGGTCAATCGCTTTCTCGGCCACTGCCGCCGATTTACTGTGGGTTTGGCCGGTGATCACCACGTCCGCAATCGACTCGGACCATATCCACAAGACCCGCCCGATGTCTTAAACAGCCGTGTATTCGATGTTTCCGCACCTAAGCTGGTCAGCGTCTTTGGTATTGCTTGGTATTTAAATAAGGTTCCGCTTTGGGTTCCACCGCTTTGATGGCGATGCTGGCCAGCTTGATCCGGTGCCGAACCCCCGCCTTCCAAGCAGCCACGATCGCCATGGCCGCCGCGCGCTGCACCTCTGCAAACTTCGCTGCCTGTCCGGTGCGTTCGAGGTAATCCATCGCAATGTCGAGGGCCTCGTCCATCACGTAATCAAAGTCGCCGATAGGCCACGGGTACATGGCATGCTCCGAGACTTTTCTTGGAAACAAAAACGCCAAGGCCTGCCAAGCGTTCCTTTTGGGGGGCCGACTACTCGAACAGGTGCGCCCCGGTTTGCGTGAACGACCGCCGTACGAATGCGGCGTGAGCCGGCCGTGCGCGATGGCGGCGGCCACCGCCTCGCCATTCCTCGCCGCCAGCCGCCAAGAACCGGCTCGCATCTGTATGCAGCCGGCTAAGGCTCAGAACTCTGGCGATTTAAACAGCGAAAAACCAACCCCCAAGGTCGTCAAATACTGGCGGACACGCTAGACGCGGTGCAGACATTCAGGAGGGAATGTTGCTTCGCCGCCCGGCCAAGCGATGGTCACTAGCTCGCCAGTCTCAACAACTAAACCGATTGGACTTCCGCTATTCAGTCGGACACGTTCCCCTAGATTCAAGGGTATGCGACGGCTCGCGACCGTCCATCTCCTCTCTAGGAGAAGGTCACTGGTAGGAATGCGGAGAACCTTTGGTTTCATTTCCAAGACTCCGCAACTAGGATGCACTTTCTAATTCCACCTAACCGGAGGCGATATGTTCAAGGTCGGCGACACAGTGCGTCTTAATCGGGCGGTCAATTAATGACCGTCACCGCCATCGGAAGCGATGAAGAAGGAGACCAGATGCTGTGGACTCTTGGTTCGTGAATACCAAAGAGGAATGGGGTCACTTTCCCGCCTCATCTCTGATGCAGATTATGGCGCGGTCTCAGTTTAGATTGGTTTAATGCCCGGCCTTACTTACCCGGCTTTTCTTTGCTCTCTTTGTCGCCTTCCCGACTCTATATTTTTCCTTCAGCGGCTTTGGCGGCGTGTTGAAAGCGCTCTTATTCGTTCAGGATCTCGCGTGCTTTCGTCCGAGCCTGTTCAAGCGTCAGCGCGAACGCTTCTCGGATCAGACCATCTCCGCCTTTCACTTAGCGGTAGTCGCGCGAGCTGACGAATCTGATTGGCGATGTTCCGTGGTCGCTTCATTGCGGTTTGATCGTCGCATTGCCGCTTAGCCGATGCTGAGCTTCAGTGCCTTGAGCAAAGAATGAATAGACGCGTGCGGCATCACTTGCCAGAGCGGCTCTCACGCCGTCTGATCGCGCTCGGACATGGATGCCCGCAAAACTTACGTCCGCTAACTGCCGCAAAGCGCCGGCGCAAAGGGACGCCGACATGCTTCGGCTGAGTGACGAGCGCGTGTTACTGGCTGAAACGATCAGTTTCTGCTCAGTTGCAGGCGGCTTCCGAAAATTTATTGTTTCGTGAGTTTCGTGATTGTCTTCGTCCCGCCCGTTTCGCTGACGGAAAATGTGACTTTGTCGCCCGCGTGTACTGTGTTCAACAAGCCGTCTTGTACTTTGAATTGTTCCGTAGCTCCGCCGGTATTCGCTCCGACGGTGCCGCTTGGCGTCTGTCGAATTGCGATGGTCCCACTAATCCGATCGATTGTGGTGACCGTTCCGGTAAGCGCTTGCTGGGCCAACGTCGCCGAACTGATGACGGTGAGCATAGAACCAGCCAAAACCATCTTTGCCAGTCTCATCCAAGATTTCTCCGGCTTTTGGACAGTCGGAGATAAGCCGGAATGAGCGGATTTGTTCCCTGGTGGGTACGCCACAAGTCGAAGGAATGCTGAGTTCCCTATTCGGGATTCATCTTGGGATGCCGCCCCGTGTTCGCTTCGTTGCTGGGCCGATCTCAGTCCCTTGGCCCATATCGTAGAAGCGCCTCAAGGGTGAGCCCCTTGCCGACCGCGCCGAAGGTGTCACCTTCGACGATGCGGGCCGACGGCGCCGCCTTCGTGATGGCTTTGCGGACATGGGCGAGTCTCACCGACCCGCCGGTCAGGAATACGGCGTCGATGTCGCTCGCGGACAACTGTGCCTGCGCGAGGCAGACCTTGATGCGGGCCCCGATGCGCTCAGCCAGTTGCCGTGTATGGCTCACAAGATCGGGTCGACCGATGGCGGCGCTGAGGCCTGGCGCGACCCATTCCAGCGGGATGTCTGCCCGGCGCGTGTCGGATAGAGCAATCTTGGCTTCCTCAACCTCCATCGCCAGCGTATGGCCGCGCTGTTCGTCGACCACCCGCACCAGCCGATCGAGCAGGACCGTCTCGCTGGCATCCTGGCGAACCTGACGGATATCCGCGATCACGCGCGGTTCGTACATGCGGTTGATGTTCGACCAGGTCGCTAGGTCGTGGAAATAACTCGAAGGCACATCGAGGCCGGGACGCTTCATGGCGCTGCCGAAACCGAACAACGGCATGATGACGCCGAGACTGAGTTGGCGATCGAAATCGGTGCCGCCGATACGTACACCATCGTTGGCAAGAATATCTGCGGCGCGGTCGATCTTGCCGTGACGCTCCGGTCCCAGGCGCACCATCGAGAAATCCGAGGTGCCACCGCCGATGTCGGCGATTAATGCGATCTCTTCAGTTGATATCTGTCGCTCGTAGTCCAGCGCGGCGGCAATCGGCTCAAACTGGAACGTGACCTCATCGAAGCCGACCTCGCGGGCGATCTCACGCAGGGTTCGTTCCGCCTTGCGGTCGGCATCCGGTGCGTTGTCGACGAAGTGCACCGGCCTGCCATGCACGACGTCGCGCAACTCGCGACCGGTGGCCTGCTCGGCGCGCCGTTTCACCGCGCCCAGATAATAAGCGATCACGTCGCGAAAGCTGGTCCGCTCGCGCCCGAGTCGCGTGGTTTCGTCGATCAGCGACGTGCCGAGCACCGTTTTGAGGCTGCGCATCAGCCGGCCGGGTGCGCCCTCGACATAGGCCTCGATCGCCTTACGTCCGATCAGCACGGCACCATCGACTTCATAGAAAATCGCGCTGGGGATCGTGGTCTGGCCGGTTTCCAGCGCTGTCAGAACCGGCTCACGGCCAGCAATGGTGCCGAGCGTCGTATTTGACGTCCCGAAATCGAGTCCGCAGATTGACATGAGCGCTCCAGGAAGGAGCGTTCGTCTACACATTTAAGCGCCATCGATCCACCCTTATCTCGTCGCTTGATGCATGCGCGCCCATCCACAGATCAATTTGTTTCGTGCCACGGGTTGCTGAATCAATAGGCGATGGTCCATAAACGTCCTCCCGCTGTCGGCGTTTTCACCCGCCGCGGCTGCCCAGAAAGATCGCGCGTGGCAAACATCAATCGGCAGATCGCGGAAGAACTCGGCGTTCGCGAACAACAGGTCGAGGCGACGGTGGCGCTGCTCGATGGAGGCGCCACCGTCCCGTTCGTTGCGCGATACCGCAAGGAAATCACCGGCGCGCTCGACGATGCGCAATTGCGCACTCTGGAAGAGCGCCTGAACTATCTACGCGAACTGGAAGAGCGTCGCGTCGCGGTTCTCAACTCGGTTCGTGAACAGGGCAAGCTGGATGCCGCGCTCGAAGCGGCAATCCTGGCGGCCGACAGCAAGGGTCGCCTGGAAGACATCTACCTCCCGTTCAAGCCGAAGCGCCGCACCAAGGCCGAGATCGCCAAAGAGGCGGGGCTGGAGCCGCTGGCCGCCTTGTTGCTGACGCAGCCGGAGAACGATCCGCAGGCCGTGGCCGCACCGTTCATCAACGCCGACAAGCAGGTGGCGGATGCCGTGGCCGCGCTCGACGGCGCGCGAGCCATTCTAGTCGAACGATTCGCCGAAGACGCCGACCTGATCGGCGCGCTGCGCGAACAGATGTGGTCGAACGGCCTGATGGCCTCAACGGTGCGCACCGGTAAAAAAACCGCGGGCGAGAAATTTAAGGACTATTTCGATTTCAGCGAGCCGCTCACCAAACTGCCATCGCACCGCATCCTCGCAATGTTCCGCGGCGAGAAAGAAGAGATCCTAGAGCTGCAGATGCTGCCCGAGCCGGCCGCGACTACGCCGGCCGCGGTCAGTTCTTATGAACTGAAGATCATGCAGAGATTCGCGATTTCCGATCAGGGCCGGCCCGGCGACAAATGGCTGACGGAAACCGTGCGCTGGGCCTGGCGCACCAAAATCCAGATTCATCTCAACATCGATTTGCGGATGCGGCTGTGGACCGCGGCCGAGCAGGAAGCGGTACGCGTGTTCGCGTCAAATCTGCGCGACCTCTTGTTGGCGGCGCCGGCGGGCGCACGCGTCACCATGGGCCTCGATCCCGGTTTCCGCTCCGGCGTCAAAGTCGCCGTCGTCGATACTACCGGCAAGGTGGTTGCGACGACGACGATCTATCCGCACGAGCCGGCGCGGCGTTGGGACGAAGCGCTGGGGATGCTGGGCAAGCTCGCCGTGCAACATCGCGTCGATTTGATTGCGATCGGCAACGGCACTGCGTCGCGCGAAACCGACAAGCTCGCCATGGATCTGGTGAAGCTGCTGCCGGACCTGAAGATGTCAAAGATCGTGGTGTCGGAAGCCGGCGCCTCGGTCTATTCGGCGTCGGCCTTTGCGTCCGAGGAATTGCCCGAACTCGACGTCACATTGCGCGGTGCGGTGTCGATCGCGCGGCGGCTGCAGGACCCGCTGGCTGAACTGGTCAAGATCGATCCGAAGGCGATCGGCGTCGGACAATATCAGCATGACCTTGGCGAGAGCAAACTGGCGCGCGCGCTCGATGCGGTGGTGGAGGATTGCGTCAATGCGGTCGGAGTCGATGCCAACATCGCCTCGGCGCCGCTGCTGGCGCGGGTATCGGGGATTGGCACTGGGCTGGCGCAAACCATCGTCCAGCACCGCGACGCCAATGGGCCGTTCAAGTCACGCAGGGCACTGAAGCAGGTACCGCGGCTCGGGCCGAAGGCGTTCGAGCAATGCGCTGGCTTCCTGCGCATCACGGGTGGCGACGATCCACTCGATGCCTCCGGCGTCCATCCGGAGGCCTATCCCATCGTGCGCAAAATTCTTGCCGCGACGAAGAGCGACATCAAGGCGCTGATCGGCAACGCGGAGCTCCTGCGGCAGGTCAAGCCACAGAGCTTCGTCGATGCTACCTTTGGTTTGCCGACTGTGACCGACATTCTGCGCGAACTGGAAAAGCCCGGCCGCGATCCGCGCCCGGCGTTCAAGGCCGCAGTGTTCAAAGAGGGTGTCGAGACGCTGAAGGATCTCAAACGCGGCATGATCCTCGAAGGCACGGTAACCAACGTTGCGGCATTCGGCGCCTTCGTCGATATCGGCGTGCATCAGGATGGGCTGGTGCACATCTCGGCGATGTCGAAGTCCTTCATCAAGGATCCGCGCGAGGTGGTGAAGTCGGGCGACATCATCAAGGTGAAGGTGCTCGAGGTTGAGGTCGCCCGCAAGCGCATCGCGCTGACGCTGCGTCTCGATGACGAACCCGGCGGCAGGAGCGAGCGTCCGGCGCAAGGCATGCCGCGCGAAAAGTCCCGCGCGTCGGTGACATCGTCGGCGGCGCGCAAGCCGCAACAGCCGTCCGGCGGCGGAGCGCTCGCCGAAGCCTTGCGCCGCGCCAATGATAAAAGCGGGAGCGGCAAGACCAAGGCTTGATTGGAGTGCAGCCGGCCGAGCCGGGCGCTTCTGCGGACTTATGGCCGCCATGCACGCTGGGCGTACTCGCGTCACATCGCCAATCTGGCCCAGCATCTTTCGAAGGGCTCGATGGCAGGTTTGCCAAATCTGCGCAAATCGTTCGCGAACGGAAGCTTGAGGGCGATTCGGCCCAATGGCTGAGGCCATGCATCCTTGGTGCGCGCGGTGGTCTCTTTGGCGATAGCAGACGTAGGACGGATGCTTAAATCAGGTCTTTTTCCTCTTGACCGCCTTTTGGCGGCGTGGGCCTCTGCCGCATTTCGTATGGATCTAGCGTAACTGTCTGCGGCGTTATCGGCAGAAATTTGCAACCTCTTGGCGATGGCAGCTCCTTGCAACATAGTGTTTTTGGCGATCTGCTTATATCTTTCCTTGGTCTCCCTGTCCTTGGTTTTGGCAGCGAGACTGATATATCGATCACGCCGACTTTTTGCCGCGGCCATGAGACCTTTATGCTGTTGCTTCGCAAGGTGCCGAATCACGACATCCAGATCGGCGTCCGCCATCGATTATTTCCTCAAGTACCAAAACATTCCATATGATCAAGTATGCAACGGCGGAGGGGACTTTGCAATTCTGCGGCTGGCGAATGGGCCATCTGCTCTCAAGCGGGCGACCATCGGATTGTTGACGCGGTACCCCAGTTATTTTGCGAATTCGTTGAGTTCGGATGGGGAACAAACACTTTGATAAAAATTCGAACGAGGATAGGTAAGGGACCGATCCATCAGGAGGAGCCAATGTCGAGAATTGTCAGGCAACTAAGTCTTTTTTTCGCAAGCGCGCTTTTCGTTGGAGCGCTGGTTGCGACTGCGCAGGCGAAGGAAAGGGTCAAGGTCGGCTTCATCGGGCCGTTGACCGGAGGCGTTTCAGTCAACGGGATCGGCGGTCGAAACTCCGCTGAACTAGCTGTCAAGCTGCGCAATGCCGATGCGAAAGCGAAATACGAATACGAGCTCGTCGTGCTCGATGACGAATGCAAGCCGAACGTAGCCGTGCAGGTCGCCACCAAGATGGCGGCGGACAAGGAAATCATCGCCGGGGCCACGCATTATTGCTCCGCCACCGCGATCGCTACCGTCGATATCTATCACAAATTCGGCTTCCCGATTATCGTGTGGGGCGCCGTGCTGCCGGACATCACCTACCGGAGCAAGTATGCGGAGGTGCATCGCGTTAACGGGACCATGATCGACCAGAACGATGCCAATGCCGAACTCATCACCAAGCTCGGTTTCAAGAATGTCGCGGTGATCCACGACACCACTGATTATGGCAAGGGTCACAACGCGTATTTCAGCAAATCTCTCGCCAAGCTGGGCGGCAAGATCGTCGGCACGTTCGGCGTCACCGCGGACCAGCAGGACTTCACCGCCGAACTGACCCAGATCAAGTCCCTCAATCCGGAGGTGGTCTATTTCGGTGGGCTTACGCCGATCGGCGTCCGCGTCCGCTCGCAGATGGACAAGCTTGGCATCAAGAGCGTGTTCGACGGCACCTCGGGCATCGTGTCGGAAGCTTTCATCCAGGGGCTCGGACCGCTCGCCGAAGGCGCGCTCGCGTTCCGTGAAGGCGCTTCGACCGAGAAGCTGCCGGGCGGGAAATTCTTCCTGGAGAAGTATGCCGCACAGAAGTACGACAATCCGCCGGAAGCTTACGGCGCTTTCTCTTATGCCGCTATGGACCTGATCCTCGACTCGATCGAAAAAGTCGGGCCGGATCGCAAGAAGGTCATTGAGGAACTGGCGAACGTAAGAGACCGCGACTCCATCATCGGCAAGATCACGTTCGACGATCACGGCCAGAATACCGTGGCCTTGATCACCAAATATGTGGTGCAGGACGGCAAGTTCGTGGAGTGGGACGATAGCGAATACGCCACGGGCAGGCGCAAGCTTCCCGGACAGAAATAGCCAACAGCGGGACGGGCGGCACCAGCTCCCGTCCCGCTTCCGCCTTCGCGGTGCGCACAGGATCAGAAAAAAATGGATGTGGGGCTCCTCTCGCAATACATCATGAACGGTCTCATGCTCGGCATGATGTATACGCTCGTCGCGGTCGGCTTCACGCTGTTCTTCGGTGTGCTCGATATCATCAAGTTCTCGCATGGTGATGTGCTGACGGTCGGCGCCTTCACGGGGCTAGCGACCTATATCGGCCTGCGCTCGGTCGGAGTCAGCTCCACCCCGCTGTTGCTGCTTGCGGTACTGGTCGTCGCGATCCTCGCCATGGCGGCGCTCGGCATGCTGATCGCGCGCTACCTGGTGCTGCCGCTGCGCTCGGCGCCGGCGCTCAACACACTGCTGATCACGTTGATGCTCGGCACGGTGCTGCGCGAAATGGTTCGGCTGTTCTACCCGCAAGGCGCCAACCCGAAACCGTTCCCGGCCTTGCTTCCAACTGATTCAATCAACCTCGGCCAGTTCAACCTGCGGCTCGACAACGCCATCATGCTCGCGGCCGGCGTCACGATCATCGTCGGGCTGCGGCTTTTGCTCAACCGTACCAAGCTCGGTCTCGCCATCCGCGCGGTGGCGCAGGATGAAGAGACCGCGCGAACGATGGGTATCAACTTCACCGCCATCGTGCTGATCACGTTCGCGATCGGGTCGGCGTTGGCCGCCATCGGTGGCGTGATGAACGGCCTGTATTACAACGAAATCAATTTCGGCATGGGGCTGCTGCTCGGCGTGATCGGCTTTTCCGCCGCGATCATCGGCGGGCTCGGGAGCATCTACGGTGCCATCCTGGGCGGCTTCCTGTTCGCGGCGTTGCAGACCATCGGCGCCGTCGCGCTGCCGTTCGCCAGCGCCTACAAGGACGTGTTTGCCTTCACCGTCGTGATCGCGCTGATGGCTTGGCGTCCGACCGGACTGATTCAAGAAAAAATCAGTGAGCGGGTCTGAGCGCATGCCGGAAGTCAAGCAGGAACCGCAGGCTCCCTTGTTGCCGGGCGTTGTCGCTGTGGCGCTCTCGACTGCGTATCTGATCGCGCTGCTGGCTGTCGAAAAGCAGCCGCTCGTCATTGGCCTGCTGGCATTCGGCATCGTCGCCGTGCTCGTCGCCCATTACATGGACTGGCTCGATCCGGTAGGCCGAAGTTTTGCCGAGCGCGAGGGTGTGCTCAGCGCATACGCGGTCCTCGCCGCCTGCGTGGTGGCGGCGTTCTTCCACGACAATCATTTCGTGCTGCTGCTGTTCGTCACCGTATTGCTCTATGCAGTGGCGACGCTCGGGCTGAATATCGAATTCGGCTATGCCGGCGTGCTTAACTTCGCGGGTGCGTCGTTCTTCGGCATCGGCGCTTATACCTCGGCGGTGCTCAATACCTACACTGCCGTGCCTCACCTCCTGGTGCTCCTGATCGGCGGGACGCTTGCCGCGCTGATTGGTTCGCTGCTGCTGCTCCCGGTGTTGCGCACGCGCGGTCATTATGCGGCGCTGGTCACCATCGCATTTGCGCTGCTGCTCAAGACATTCCTGGAAGTCAACGACGTGCTCGGCGGACCACAGGGCATGCAGGTCAAGGGCATGAGCATCCTCGGCTGGTCGTTCAACGATAATTTCGAGATCGGCAAGATCGAGATGTCGTTCTATCTCAACTATTTTGTGATCAGCATGCTGCTGTTGTGCGGCACCTTCGTCCTGGTGCGGCGGCTGGAACGGTCATGGATCGGGCTCGACCTCGATGCGATACGGCTCGATGAGACCGCAGCGAGTTGCTTCGGACTGGATATCGCGCGCTGGAAGATCACCGCCTTCGTGCTCGGCAATTTCGTTATCGGCCTCGCCGGCGCGCTCTTCGGCATGGTCGGCGGCTTCGTTGCTCCCAACAACTACACCTTCGCCGATTCGCTGATCATGGTGTCAATCCTGCTGCTCGGTGGCATAGGCAACCCATGGGGCGTGGTGGTAGCGACCTTCATCGTCGTGGTCTTGCCGGAGAAATTGCAGACCATCCAGGAATACCGCTTCCTCCTGTATGCCTTGATCGTGATCGTGGTGCTGCTGTTCCGTCCTGAGGGGCTGCTGCCGCGGCCGGTACGGCGTTATTTCCCCGGGGGGCGGGCATGACCTATTTGCTGGAGGCTCGCGGGCTGACCCGGAAGTTCGGCGGCGTCGTGGCGCTGGACAATCTTGATCTTACGGTAGTGCCCAACGAAATCATCGGCCTGATCGGACCCAATGGGTCGGGCAAAACGACATTCTTCAACGTCGTCACCGGAATCTACGGCGCGCACGGCGGCTCCGTCACCTTCGACGGCGCGGACATTACGCGCGCCTCGTCGCGCGCCGTCTATCACGCCGGCGTTTCCCGCACCTTTCAGCGCTCGCGGCTGTCGCTGCCGTTGTCGATCTTCGACAACATCATGATCGGCAACCACAAGCGGCTCAATCAAGGGCTCTGGTTCAACCTGGTCCGCCGCGGCGAATTCAAGCGCGAGTTCGAGGTCAATTATGCCGCAGCCCGCACGCTCATCGAAGTATTCGAGCCGCGGCTTGCCGAGCGGATGTTCGAGCCGGTCGCCGGGCTGCCGATGATCGACCGGCGCCGCATCGAGATCTGCCGCGCGCTGATCAGTCAGCCAAAGCTGCTCTTGCTCGACGAGCCGTCGGCCGGAATGACGCATGACGAGACCAAGGAATTAATGGACGACATTCTGCAGGTCCGCGATCTCAATCGGAACCTCACCATCGTTATCGTTGAGCACGAGATGGGGTTGATCGAGCGTATCACCGACCGTTGCGTGGTGCTCAATTTCGGCCGCAAGATCGCGGAAGGGCCGTACCGTCAGGTCGCCGTCGACCGGCAGGTGCAGGAAGCCTATCTGGGGGTGGAGTAGATGACCGGCCGATTGGAAATCGAGGGCGTCTACACCGCTTATGACAAGGCGGACGTTCTCGAAGGCATTTCGCTCAAGGTAGAGCCTGGGCGCATCACCTGTCTGCTAGGTTCCAACGGCTCCGGCAAAACCACGCTGATCCGCTCGATCCTGGGGCTGACGCCGCCGCGCGCGGGCCATATCGTATTTGACGGTCAGGACATCACCGCGCTGCCGACCCACAAGGTTATCGCCGCGGGCGTGGCCTGCATCCCCGAAGGCCGCAAAGTTTTTCCCAAGCTTACGGTCGAGGAGAACCTGCGGCTCGGCGCCTATCAGGAACCCTCCAATGCAGTTACCGAGGAGCGCATGGCGGAAATCTTTCGTTTGTTCCCGCGCCTGGCCGAACGCCGGATACAGCTCGCCGGCACCATGTCGGGCGGCGAGCAGGCCATGGTCTCGATCGGCCGGGGCCTAATGCGGGCTCCGAAGCTGTTGCTGATCGACGAGCCTTCGCTCGGCTTGTCGCCGCTTTTCGTCAAGGAGAACTTCAACATCATCCGCAAGATCAACGAGCGTGGCATTTCGATCTTTCTTGTGGAGCAAAATGTGCATCAAACGCTCGCCATCTCCGACTACGGATATGTTTTGTCCAAGGGCAGGGTGGTGATGGAAGGTACGCCAAGCGAGATCGGCAAGACCAAAGAAGTCCAGCAAGCCTATTTTGGCTGAGTCACCAGCTCTCTATGTAACGCGAAGTGCGCCAAACCAACCACTGCATACGGAAAAAATGCTTGGCGTCAGTGTCTCGTGAGCCTCTGGAAGGCAATCCAACAATCTCGAACGGGAGGGCCTGGGACTTCAAACGAGGGTGCCCCTGGGTGCACGGCGTCGCGCCCACCGCTCCGCGGCTGAACCGGCTGCGGAAGCCGCAGTCTCAGCGGTCCACCGGAGCGGCTGCCTAGGGTATGCCGCGCCAGGCGAGCACCCCGTCGCCGGCTTCCGCGCCGCGTATCTTTCCTGTGGCCGTCTCAACGAGAGGGGTCACCGCGGGTCAGACTCGAAAGTGCTTGACCGCAAACTCAGCGCGTTTCGCCTCGGGAAGCCAACCTGAGCTCATGCGTCGCCGCGCGAGTTCGAGGATTTTCGTGGCACTGGAAACATGCCCCAGTGCGAATAGCTGATCCACTCATCGGGATCGATCGTGAACGCAGAGCGTGATGCGATTACCGTCGATTTCATGGTTGTCCCCTTTGTTGTACGAACATTGCCCACATAAGAGACGACCAAACCGTCACCACTAAATTTTTGCTTAGGCGTGGCGGAAAGTGCAACCTCGTTCAGCAGCTTGCGCCGCTCTATATCTTTCTCTCAACCGGGGCTGGTTGCGAAATGACTGATGCAGCACCTTAAAAAAACGGTGTGGCGGTTTCGTGCAGCGAGTGACCAAAGCGTTCAGGGACCAGCCCCGAATTTGAAAGTTTGGATCAACTACAATGCAGGTCGAAAATGCAGTTCCTGCTCAATGATGATGATTTGCTGCTGATAGTTGACGTGCAGAATGATTTCTGTCCTGGCGGTGCGCTCGCGGTGGCCGACGGCGATGCCGTGGTGCCGGTCATCAATCGCCTCGCCGAGCGCTTCGATCATGTCGTGTTGACCCAGGATTGGCACCCGCCGGGCCATAGCTCCTTCGCCACTTCACATCCCGGCTCTGCACCTTTTGAAACCATCAGCATGCCTTATGGCCAGCAAACGCTTTGGCCCGAGCACTGCGTGCAGGGCACGCCAGGGGCCGCCTTTCATCCGCAACTGGCGACGAAGCCGTCAGAGCTGGTGATCCGGAAAGGCTTCCGCACCGAAATCGATTCCTATTCCGCATTCTATGAAAACGACCGCCGCACTCCCACTGGGTTGGCTGGCTATTTGCGCGAGCGCAGCTTGCGGCGTCTCTTCCTCGTCGGGCTCGCGACCGACTTTTGCGTCCATTACTCCGCCCTCGATGCGCGCCGGCTCGGCTTCGACACCGTCGTTGTCGAGACCGGGTGCCGGGCCATCGATCTGGCGGGTTCGCTCGATGCCGCCTGGGCCGCGATGGCTGCGGCCGGCGTGCAGCGCATCAACGATCTTGGCTAACGCGTTCCGCAACAGCCCGCCATCGGACTTGATCCGAGGGTAGGTACCGCCCGGCACTAGTACGGAAATTGCGATTTGGCAGCCGGGCGGAGCCGTTAGGATCGTCTCGGAAGAATAAACTCGAATTTAGAAGACCCAGGTTTGAAGGCGATGCAATATTCGATGGTTGGCGCAAAATTGTTTGCGTCGCGCATTGCGGCCCGGAGATGAACCGGTGCCCTCTGGAGGCGCAGACGCGCGGATCGTTCTGAGGATTGAGCATGCAGCACATTACAGTGACGGGAGCGCCTTTCATGGGCGACACCAATTTGAGGTCAACGGCGAAGCCTCGTGGACGACCGATCCATAGAATGCTGGTGTCGTTTTCCGTCGCATATTTCGCGGGTGCTCTCGTCACCGATCTTGTCTACTGGCAGATCCCCGATGTGCTGTGGGAGAGGTTCTCCATCTGGCTGATCACCGCCGGTCTGATCATCGCGGGCTTTGCCACCATCGCTTACGTGATCGACCTTGCAGGCGGCAGACAAATCGATAGGCCCGCCTGGCCTCGCGTAATTGGCTACGCTGTCGCTGTCTTGCTCTCGCTGGTAAATGCCTTCGTTCACAGCCGCGACGGTTACACCGCAGTGGTGCCGACGGGCCTGATGCTTTCCGGGCTCGTCGTCGTCGTTCTCTTATTGACGGCCTGGGTTGTTATGGCCCTGGAAAATCGCCAACGCATTGGAAGAAAAGCATGATGCACGCGCTCAAGATTGCACGTTCGGAGAAACTACCGCGTATCGCCGTTCTCTTTGTCGCCGTCGCAGGGTTGGGACTCGCCGGCTGTGATGATCATGCCGGCGACCCGAAAGGACAGATCGGCGCCAATCCCGTGCTGCCCGCGCTGCAGCAGTATCTGATGCCGCCGATACGGGTCGCAAAGGTTGTCGGATGGGGAAAGGACGAAACTCCCGCGGTGGCGGAGGGATTGCAGGTCCATGCATTGGCTAGCGGCTTTGAACATCCGCGGTCTCTCTACGTCCTCCCTAATGGAGACGTGTTGGTAGTTGAGAGCAATGGTCCGAAAGCGCCGGTACACAGGCCCAAGGACATCATCACCGGCTGGGTACAGTCGTTCGCCGGCGCCAAGGCAAAGGACGCAAACCGCATCACGCTGTTGCGCGGTGCCAATGGTGACGGCGCTCCCGAACTGCGAACCGTGTTCCTGGACCACCTCAATTCGCCATTTGGCGTTGCCCTGGTTGGTCACGATCTTTATGTCGCCAACACCGATGCCATCGTCCGCTATCCGTATCAAGATGGACAGACCAGCATCACTGCCGCAGGCACCAAGGTTACCGATCTTCCTGGCGGACCGATCGATCATCACTGGACGAAGGCCCTGTTGGCCGGTCCGGACGGCTCCAAGCTCTATGTCGGGGTCGGATCGAACAGCAACGTCGGCGAAAACGGAATTGGCGCCGAATACGAACGAGCCGCGATATGGGAGGTCGACGTTGCATCGGGCGCGCACCGCATCTTCGCCAGCGGAATTCGCAATCCCACCGGGCTGCAGTGGGAGCCTGAAACCGGCAAACTCTGGGCGATCGCCAACGAACGCGACGAGATCGGTCCCGACCTGGTTCCGGATTATTTGACGTCGGTAAAGGACGGAGGCTTCTATGGGTGGCCCTATAGCTACTATGGCCAGCACCTGGACCCACGGATCGAACCGCAGCGGCCCGATCTGGTGGCGTCAGCGATCGCACCGGACTACGCGCTAAGCTCTCACGTAGCGCCATTGGGCTTAGCCATGTACACAGGCACCGATCTTCCCGCAAACTTCCACGGTGGTGCGTTCGTGGGCGAACACGGAAGCTGGAATCGAACGCCTCTTAACGGCTACAAAGTTGTCTTCGTGCCCTTTAACGGCGGACGGCCTAGCGGTCCGGCGCAGGATGTCGTCACCGGCTTCCTCGACGCGAACAATCACGCGCGCGGAAGGCCGGTTGGTTTGGCCGTCGACCGGACCGGCGGACTACTGATCGCTGACGATGTTGGAAACACGGTTTGGCGGGTGTCATCTAATAATGCCCATTCTGCGTCCAACAACTGACGATAACAGGCGATCGAACGGCATTGCGCCCGTCGTCGGGACGAAACGGCTCGGCGAGAGTGGGGCGCCACCAAATACCGAACTCAAGTCGCCTCGAATGGGGGCGAGCACACAAAAGGCCTAGCCATTCAACTAGGCCTGCCGGGACAGCTCGCTTCAAATACGGGCGGCACGGCGGACATTGATATGTTCGCGCTAATGTCAGGGAAGTGCAGCACACTTAAAATCGCGGGACGCGATTTCGCGTGCAAGTCCGTTGTAGTGATCGCCGAGATTTTTTTCAGCGGAAGGCGCCAACGTCGCGATATGTGCTGATCATTACTCCAAAGGCCTCGGCAATCAGCTCATCGGGAAAGGCATCCGGGTCAGCGCGGTGTCGTCGGGAAATACCTATTTTGAGGGCGGCATCTCGCAGAGTATCGAGCGCGGCATGCCTGATCTCTACAAGCCGGCGATGTCGTTGAACCCGACAAATCGTATGGGCGCGCCGCAGGACATCGCGGCTGGCGTCGTCTTCCTGGCAAGTCCGGTGGCGAGCCGCTTTTCCGGCACGAACCTGATTGTCGATGGTGCGCTGACTATGGCTGTCTGATCCGGGCCCTGCCGCGGGCCGGGCGGTTCGGGAGCTCTTGCGAGAGCAAAATCGGGTCGCCATCTGATATGCGAAGGAATACCCCGATGTTGGATTTTACCCAGGATACCCTCAACAAAGACCCGTCGTCGCAAGCAACCAAACAACCCGCCGCCAGCGACCAGGTCTTACTCGATGCCTATTCCAATGCCGTGATCAGCGTGACCGAACGCGTCGGACCCGCGGTGGTTCGCGTTGAAACCGGGCCGAAGCAGCGAAACGCGCGCGAGCGCGGCGGGCTAGGCTCCGGGATCGTGATCTCGCCGGATGGACTCGTGCTGACCAACAGCCACGTGGTTGGGTCGTCGAAAGAGATCAGGCTGCGAGACAATGAAGGCATCATCACCGATGCGCGGGTGCTCGGCGTCGATCCAGACACCGATCTGGCACTGCTGCGCGCCGACGGCGTGCGGGATTTGCGTTACGCTTCGCTCGGCAATTCCAGGAGTCTGCGCCGCGGCCAGCTTGTGATCGCGATTGGCAATCCGCTAGGATTCGAGTCGACGGTTACGGCGGGCGTGGTGTCGGCGCTGGGGCGCTCGATCCGTTCGGTGAGTGGCCGGACTATCGAGGACGTCATTCAGACCGACGCCGCGCTCAATCCCGGCAATTCCGGCGGGCCATTGGTGTCATCCGCGGCCGAGGTGATCGGCATCAACACGGCGATCATCAGCGGCGCGCAAGGCATCTGTTTTGCGGTCGCCAGCAATACCGCGCAATTTGTCCTGTCCGAAATCATCCGCCATGGCTATGTCCGGCGCGCCTATATCGGGGTGTCCGGCCAGACCGTGCCGATCCCAAGAAGGCATGCGGTGGTAGCCGGCGTCGAAAACAAGATGGGCGCCCTGCTGGCGCAGATCGAACCGGGCGGGCCGGCGGCGCGAGCCGGATTGCTGCCGGGCGATGTCGTAATCAAACTGGACGGCATTGATGTCAACGGCGTCGACGATCTGATCCGAGCCCTGGACCGCGACCGCATCAATCGTTCGGTTGAGATGGATGTGCTGCGCATGGGCCGGTTGCGGGCAATCGACATCCATCCGATCGAACGCAGGCCGTCAGCCCGGTAGAATTGCTGTTCGTGGTCTACGGAGATGCTATATTTTCCGTGTAGTCAGGCGAAACAGCAGGTTCCGAAGCCTTGCGATCACGCAGAAATCACGCTCATGCGGATTCCTAGTACAGCAGGGTCTAGAAGCCGTCGCGACGGACAGGGGAAACAATGACTGCGATCATCTACAACTTTGATCGGCTGGGCGAGGACAGTTCAGTTGATGAAACCGAAAGGCTTTTCTCGGCTTTGGGCCGGTACACCATCGCAGAACTTCTCGAATTGCTATATGTCGGGGAGGAGCAGGGGTTTTTCGAGTTGACGCGTGGACTATTTGGGCTGTCCGACGAGAGTCGATTTATTCTCCAGCAGTTTCTTGCAACTGCGCCGCTCCAGAAAATAACTGCGACGATCGATCCCGACGGAAGATGCATCCTTGCTCCTGCGACTTGCGAACGGGAAAGTCCCAGTGAAGGAATTGTGCGTTAGCGCTGTCGCGCCGCAAGGTAGCGAGCGTCGACAAGAAATCCGGCTCGCAGGGTTGGCGCCGGCGGCTTCGCGACAGACGTTCTGCGGCAGCCCGCGGCATTGCTGGTGCGTTGATCAGGATCACCCGGTGGTTCGTATGGCCCCCTTTCGGGCAACAAGCTTTTTTGGTGCGCCCTAGTCTCCAAAGCCCGCTATTCGCACAGCTTTCAACAGATTCGAACTGCACAAAAAAACCAGCAAATGACATGATTTTCGGCGTTCAAAATCATGATGTTGTCACAACTGGAGAATGAGAATAAGACCGCCTTGATATTGGGATCACTGCAATGCTTGCCACCCTAATCCTGTCCTCGGTGTTCATCGGCGGCTTCTTCCTTGGATACGGAACCCGCGCCTGGCGGTCGAACAAGCATCACGCGCGACCGTCTTATAAGGCCAGCTCGCACACCAGTACGTTCGGGCACGCTCGCCGCGCATTCTGACTTTGCCGGCAAGCAATCCTGCCACTGGCCGAGAGGCCTGCTCTTGGAAGCGAGCCGCTTCCCGGAATGGCTGGAGATTGCTCTCGGAAGAAAAACGCGTGGCCGCGTCCGTCATCTCCATCGCGGGTACCGTGAACGGTTGAGAGTTCGTCGCCACTGCGGCATCTGGCGGCAGCGGATGGTCGAAGCCGTCGCGGCACAGTTTAACCATTTATTAACTAAGATCGAGTGAGTTGAAGTATATTTGCGCCGGATGACCGTGGCCTTGGACCGGACATACGCTGATGTTTCAATTTTTCTTGCGGGCTCGCGCGCACAGTTATCTTCGGGCTCGCGTGGGCGATCAGGATTTTAGGGCACGTTCAGCCGAACGAGACGCTGAAACCGACCGGTCGCGCGTCGGGTCAATTATGACAGCAATTGAAGCCGCCCTGCGTGCAGCAGAGAATGAACAATCGGGCCTGAATCGACGGGTCGAGGACGTCCTGGCACGCGCTGCTGTGACCTTTGGGAATGGGACAGACGAATATCTTGAACGCGAGGCGCTCGATAGCCGTCACCAGGACTTGTTCAGTGCCGAGATTGCTAACGGTCAACGGCGCCTCAAGGAGCTCGGAGCCGCGATCACCCATTTCAAGTTCCTGAAGGCTGCGGCGTTGAGCAGATTTCCGGACTTTCAAGCTTTAAACGTCGAGCAAACGACGAACGCGAAATCAACCGCTGGTAAATAGCACCTGTTTGGCCGCTTGGTCGACGCCCAAATACTTCAGCCCCGCGATCCGCTTCTGACGCCTCAAAAGCTGATCGAATTGTCGGTACGTCGAAGCGCTAATCATACGGCCAGTAAGCGGCTACCCTGAATGGACAGCAATGTCAGATTTCCAGTTGCGTAGGCCCCTGTGTCAATATTGGCGCGATTTGCCAGAACCTCCGCACTGCGAACCGGGGTATGGCCATGTACGACATACTTGCCGAAATTTTTCTGACTCTGAAGAAATTCTTCGCGAATCCACAGCAGGTCTGCTTCCTGCTGTTCTGACAGGGGCACGCCCGGCCGAACGCCGGCATGAACGAAGAAGAAATCCCCGCAGGTGAAGCTCAGGCGCAAGCGCTTGAGAAACTCACGGTGCAGTGGTGGCATCGCTGCGGCGAGCTCTCGGACCAGTGCCCGTTGCTCTTCCTCATTCGGGTGGGGCGGTGGCGAAAGGCCATAGGACATCAAAGTTTGCAGCCCGCCAACCTGGAGCCAATCAGGGATACGTAATGGATCGCGAAAGACCTCTGCCAGGAAGGCTTCGTGATTGCCCCTCAAAAAAACCGCGTTTCCACGGCGGGCTCGCCTGATCAAAAGGTCGATTGTCGATCGCGAGTCTGGACCGCGGTCGATATAGTCCCCCAGGAAAACCTCGATCGCCCGATATGGCCTGCTGTGTGCTACATCGGCGTCGATAACTCCAAGCATTTGTTCGAGTAGATGCGCGCAGCCGTGAATATCACTGATTGCGTAAATTCGAACGCCATCCGGTAACTTCGGCTTGGCCGTCGACTTAGGATAACGCAGAGCTGACAGCATCTGGGAAGCGGATATTTTCAAGGTAGCTCCGACTTCGATGTGCGAGCCGGCACAGCAAGTTCACGCCCCGAAAAAGATTGGTCTGGAGCATACGCCTATTAGCTGCGAATTGGGTTAAGCGCGAATTGAGTTTAGGCGGTGCTATGTCGCTGCGGCTGCCGCGTTCCTTGGGGAACCGCGCCATCCACCCTCCAGCGCGCAGAGTCGCCTTGGACAGACGCTGAGACCGACAATTCCCGGAACGTTCGGCCTGCATCAAAGGCAAAGGGAAGCGAAAGCTCGACCGCAGCGGGTGTAACACTTTGGTTTATCGAAGCTTTGGACTTTCAAGCAACGACCGCTCGCCGGCGGCAAGGGCGGGCGTTACAGCATGCCTGAGAAGCGCCGTACAGAAATAACCAAGCTGCAGAAGGGATACGAACACGCCGATCATCGCCACCGACTGTAGCAAGGCTTGATCTTGTGCGAGCGCAAACGCGACGAGGGATACAGAACCAATAAAAATGAAGGGTAGCAGAACGGCAGATCTGAACCGAATTCCCAAAATCGAACCGATCATCGCGCTGCAAATGGCCAGCGTAGTCACGTCACTTTTACTCCATGAAAAGACCATGTTCCTTAACGTCCGCCCCCTAAGATTGCTTTAATACCGTGCGTCGAAATGTCTTGAACGAGGCTTCATGCCGCGACCAGGACGCGATCGTACGACGCAAGAAGCGCCTAATGATTGCGCACCGGCATCAGCACGATTCGGTCAAAGCGATGGCAATCCAAGCAAAGCGATTGTTTGGCTCCCTCTCGTTTCTGCATAAATCATTCTCACAGCGGTATTCGTATTGTCGTGTATCAGCGTGTCCAGCTGGTGAACGAAAATTGCCAGCCGAAGACCGCAAAAGCGCTACCTTTGTTTTGCGAGTTGGCGCGGAAGTTTTTGACCCGTCTCGTTCACTGATCTAAATACGTTTGCTGTCTGGCAGAAAACCTCGACAAAAAGAGAAAGTACTCAGTTCATGCGCATAGTTGTCGTTGGAACGGGATATGTGGGATTGGTTTCAGGCGCCTGTTTCGCCGATTTTGGACATCACGTCACTTGCGTGGACAAGGATGAGGCGAAGATTGCATCGCTACGGCGCGGCGAAATTCCGATATTCGAGCCTGACCTCGACCGCATTGTCCAAAGTAACGCCCGCGCCGGCAGACTTGTGTTCACGACGGAGCTTGCGAGCGCCGTAGGGGAGGCAGAGGCTGTCTTCATAGCAGTGGGCACACCTTCGCGTCGCGGTGATGGTCACGCGGATCTTAGCTATGTTTACGCAGCGTCTCGAGAGATCGCAGAAGCGGTCAAGGGCTTCACAGCCATCATAACAAAATCAACTGTCCCTGTTGGCACTGGCGATGAGGTGGAACGAACCATTATGCAGGTCAACCCGTCGGCCGACGTCGTCGTCGTTTCGAACCCTGAATTCCTGCGTGAGGGCGCAGCGGTGCGCGATTTCAAACACCCGGACCGTATTGTTGTCGGCACTGAAGATGAACGTGCGCGCAAGGTGATGGGCGAAATTTACCGCCCACTTTATCTGAACCAGGCGCCGATCATGTATACTGGGCGCCGCACCGCCGAACTCATCAAATATGCGGCCAATGCTTTCTTGGCTACCAAGATCACCTTCATCAACGAAATTGCCGATCTGGCAGAAAAGGTCGGCGCAAATGTCCAGGAGATTGCCCGCGGCATAGGCCTGGACAATCGCATCGGGCCCAAATTCCTTCATGCTGGCCCCGGTTTTGGCGGTTCGTGTTTTCCGAAGGATACCCGCGCTCTGATCAAGACCGCCCAGGATCATGATGCTCCGCTGAGGATTGTGGAGGCCGTAAACGCCGTCAACGACACGCGCAAACGCGCGATGGCCCGAAAGGTCGCAGCGCCATTCGGTGGCAATCTCCGCGGCAAGATCGTTGCGGTACTTGGCCTGACGTTCAAGCCAAATACCGACGACATGCGGGAGGCGCCATCGATTCCACTAATTACGGCGCTTCGCGATATGGGTGCGACCGTTCGAGCCTTCGATCCGGTGGGTATGGAGCCGGCTCGCGCCGAAATGCCCGATATCGAGTATTACGAAGATCCTTATAGTTGCGCCGACGGCGCCGATGCCCTGGTCATTGTAACCGAGTGGGAACAATTCAGGGCGCTTGATCTCGATCGATTGAAGCGCGAGATGGCTTGTCCGGTGGTCGTCGATCTTCGAAATATCTATAGTCCCGAAGATCTGACGAACCGCGGGTTTCTTTATCAAAGCGTGGGACGGGCCGGGAAGCCGGAGGCCTAGCTCGCGCGCATTGCGGTCCGAGCGTTCGTCCCCGTCCGAACTGATTTCAGCATGAATGATTTCATCGTGGTAGGAAAGAAAATGAATGTCCCAAAGCCGTGCGATTCTTGTAACCGGGGGAGCCGGGTATATTGGCGCTCACTGCTGCAAGGCTCTGTCTGAAGCAGGGTATATTCCTGTCTGCTTCGACAATCTGTCGACGGGACACCGCGGTTTCGTGAAATGGGGCCCGCTTGTTGTGGGCGACGTTTCCGATACGCAGCGAGTCGCTGACGCAATAGCAACTCATGAGGTTGCGGCGGTGATGCATTTTGCGGCATTCAGCCAGGTCGGCGAGTCGGTCGGTGACCCCCAGAAATACTATGTTAACAACTTAGGCGGAACGTTATCGCTACTGAAGGCGATGCTGGAACGTGGTTGCACCAAACTGGTCTTCTCAAGCACCGGAGCAGTGTACGGAGATGCGGGACGCGATCCGATCGCTGAGGGAGCTGCGGGCGCCCCAGTCAATCCTTATGGTACTTCAAAGTGGATGATCGAGCAGGTTCTTAAAGACTATCGCAGCGCCTATCGGCTGAATTCGTTTTGTTTGCGCTATTTTAACGCCTGTGGAGCGGATCCCTCCGGCACGATTGGCGAATTCCGAGATCCCGAAACGCATCTCATTCCACGCGCGATGATGGCGCTACAAGGGCATGTGGGCGACTTCGCAATTTTCGGAGATGACTTCGACACTCCGGACGGGACGGCGATACGCGACTATATTCACGTCGTTGATCTCGCCGCAGCCCATCTCCTGGCGCTCAATGCTCTGTTGGAGGGTTCGCCGGGCGGCAGTTTCAATCTTGGCACAGGTTCAGGTTATTCGGTGCGCCAGGTACTAACGGTAGTCGAACGCGAAACCGGTCTGAAAATGCCGCTGGTCACGAAGGCGCGCCGGGCGGGCGATCCGCCCATCCTGGTTGCAGATCCTTCCGCGGCGCGCGGGAACCTGGGCTTTGTCCCTATCTGTTCCGATATCGCGACAATCGTGAAATCCGCGTGGGCATGGCACCAGTCGGCCCACCCGAAAGAGCAAAGAGTGTGATCATTTGCCTTTCATTTTTTCGCGATGAAAAAATTCCGCCGCTCATCGCGAAGGAGTAGCGCTGCTCATTGAAATGTCAGAGCTGTGAGAAATGTCAGAGATGTGACGCCATTCGGGCAAATGCGCCTCCGCACATCAAAATCAAAATACAAATCCAACGCTCGCAGTAAACGATCGTGCCGCCGAAAACTGGCCGATTTTCGTCACGAGTGATCGCTTCAGTATCACATTACTGCAATGCAGAGCCGCGTTTATTTTTATTGGTGCGGTGCCACAATATCGCTTCGATTGGCTAACAGGTTCCGCGAAGTCACAGCGACCGCGATTTTTCTCGAACATTTTCTTCAGCCTGAGTTCGCCTAGTTGGTTCAAGTTCTTCAGGGGACCAGCAACTGCAGTTTCGGTTTGTCCCGTTGCGATCGTTGAACAAGAGGTTCGAGATGTCTGCAGCAACTTACGGTTCCGAAGAACTATACGCCGTAACGGCGAACCGCGGTGCCTCACTGCAGAGACCTTTCCAGGTTTTTATCATTGCCGGTGACTTCCTGTTGATCCTGATGAGCTACTCGGTTGCGAGCGTTCTGTATCGTCACTTCATGGGATCCTCCGCCGATCACGAAAATTCAATCGGTCCGGGACTGATTGTCGGTGTCGTGTTCGTCGGCATCGCCTATTTCCAGGGTGTCTACGACAGTCATCGTTGGCTCAATGCGATCTGGCAAGCACGCAAGGTCGTCGTCAGCTGGCTGTTGTCGCTGACGATTTTGGCTGTCGCGGCTTTTCTTTTGAAGTCGACGGAGAACCTTTCACGCGGCACGACTATCCTGTTTGCGATCACTGGTTTGATCGGATTGGGAGGGCACCGCGTGTTTTGGCGTTACGGCCTCGCGTCGACGTTTGCCAAGGCGCGGTTGATCGACAGGAAGGTGGTGCTGCTAAGCCTCAGATCGCTCGATTTTACCTCGAATCGCTTCAAGGACCTCCGCAAGCACGGCTTTGACGTTGTGCGCCATTTCGTGCTGAGCGCGCAGCAAGATCAAGACGACGATGTGGCGTGGAGCCGCGAAATTCAGGACGTGATTCAGCAATCGCGTGCGACGGATGTGGACGAATATCTGTTGGCGATTGATTGGAACGAATTGCCTATGTTGCAGAAGCTGAGCCAGCATCTGCGCGTAGTTCCTCAGCCGATTCGCCTGTTGCCCGATTTTCCGATTGCCGATCTGGTATCGCGGCCATTCTTTCCCGTGAGCGGCACAATTGCAATCGAAATTCAGCGGCCGCCCCTATCTGTGTTTGAACGGGCTCAAAAGCGCTGTCTCGATATCGGTCTCGCTTCTTTCTCTTTGCTGATGCTCGCACCGCTGATGTTGGCAGCATCTATCCTGATCAAGCTCGATACGCCCGGCAGCGTGATCTTTCGGCAATCTCGCCGCGGCTTCAACGGTAAGCCCTTTGAAATTTGGAAATTCCGTACCATGTGTGTGTCGGAAAACGGGTCCACTATCACACAAGCCACGAAGCAGGACGCGCGGGTGACCCGTGTTGGCCGATTCTTGCGCAGGACGAGCATTGATGAGTTACCACAGCTTTGGAACGTGCTGCGGGGGGAAATGTCATTGGTTGGTCCGCGTCCCCATGCGCTCGCTCACGACAACTATTACGATCAGGTGATCAGCAACTATGTGTATCGCCATCATATGAAGCCAGGTTTGACAGGCTGGGCTCAAGTCAACGGGTTTAGGGGCGAAACACCTACAATCGACCTGATGGAAAAACGTGTTGAGTACGATGTCTGGTACGTGAGCAACTGGAGCATCTGGCTGGATCTCCGAATTATCCTCCGGACTGCGTTGGCTCTGATGTATCAGGAAGCCTACTGAGGGGCGGATAAACGGCCGCTGGCTGCAGGGCTAAGGGCTATAAGCATCCTTGGACGGTAAATTGCGAGTGCGATACGGGCGCGGTCAAGGCGTTGCTGTCCCGGCCGCGCCATTCCTTGTCAACAATCAAGATCATGAATTGAAGGAACGACGGTACGCCTACGAGTTCGGGGGCGAAACAAATGGTAATGGTCGCCGGCCAAGGTGATGGCAAGGCAAGGGCTTGCATTTGAACCTCAATAACCGAAGGGTTCAGGCTCTATCACGGCTACCATTGCGGTGCTATTCCGGTCCACAAATCCGGACTATGCCAAATAGATCATCCGGCAAAAACGACTGACGACCGGCCAAGTATGGCTCTACAATTAGCGAGGTGCCAGAGTGGGCGAAGGAGCTGCGGCTCGGTATGATTCGCGAGCTACGTTCCCACCATTCGCGGACCAAGTCTCCTGCCAGATAGTCGGCAGTAGACGCCGCGGCATCCGGGAGGCTGCCGGAGCACGACCGAGGAGGGCCCTTGCTCGTTGGATCGACATCCGATGTCCTGGTCCGGCCGACCCAAATGGTCTTCGAACCGAGTCTTCCGCGGCCCCAATTGCTGAACAAGCATCGCGCAGGATTTTCGAATTGCAAACGCACTGGTCGGGTTGCAGGTATGCCACGATCTGCATCAGCAGTGCCGGATCGGAAGTCTCTCCGCGCGCAACGTAGTCGGCAGGTCTCTGCTAGACCAGGCGGCGACGACTGCGAGGAGGATACCTACGCCCCCACCAGCCAGTCCAGTTTGGCCGAGGACCGGTCGGCGGCGCCCGCTCTCCTAGGCACCTTCGATGTAATAACTGTTATAGTGTGAGCCCTTATATGCTTCGATGCGTTTGAGCATCTTCGGGTTTGCACGGTTCAAGACCGCACCCAACAGCTTCTTTTGAATGACTTCCGAGCCGGATACCGATTCTTGAAGGGCGCTTCGCGTCGTCCGTCCCCACTCGATCACATAAATCATCGCGTCAACGAGGTGGCCGATAGCCTTCGCATCTGTCACCGGCATGACCGGGGCGAGATCGATGATTATGTATTCGTAATTCTCCCGAACTATGTGGAGCAAATCCGCCATAGCCTTGGATGCCATTACGTCGGCCGAATTGACCATGCGTGAGGCGACGAACGAGGGCAGAAGATCCAACCCTGTCTCCTTGCTGCGCTGAATATGATAGCCGAGCGATTTCGGCTCTTTCAGCGCTTCGAGCAAGCCCGTCTTGGCGTTTGGCGCGAGGTCACGCGTCAGCGAGCGGGTGTGCAGGTCGCCGTCGATCAGCAGGGTGCGGTGTCCGGTCAACGCGGTCAGGTGCCCGAAATTGGCAGCCACTGTCGTCTTACCTTCCTTAGGCAGGGATGAAACGATGCCGATCACCTTGACGTCGCGAGTCAACCGCGCGACGTCGATGGATAGCTTTATGTTCCGCAGCGTTTCCGCAAAGCGCGAGAATGGATGGTCGACGACATAGTGCGAGAGCGACGCCCCATTCTGTTTCGCCGATGAATTGTCCGTCGGCAACAGCGCACGGGCCTTTTGCGCGACGGCGGTTGCGGGGCGAATGTCCGGAAGAACACCGAGGCATTTCACCCCAAGTTCGCCTTCGACATCGCTCGGCGATCGCAAAACGTCGCTCAGAAGCTCTCTGGAGAAAGCCGCCCCGAAACCCAAGCAGAGCCCCCCCACCAGACCGCCGGCGATCGCCAGCAGCGTTCTCGGCGAGCTCTTCTTGTCAGGTTTGACCGCCGTGCTGATGATACGTGCCTCGCTGATGGGGAAGCTCTGGTTTTGCGTGGCCTGCTGAAGTTTTTCGAGAAAATTGTTGTAGAGGTTGCGATAAGTATCGGCCGCGCTTTCCAAGTCACGCAGCTTCACCTGCGCCTGACCGGTGCTGCCGGCCTGGGCGACCAGAGCCTTCATGTTTTCTTCGAGCGAGGATTCCCGGCTCTTGGCGATCGCGTATTCGCTACGATAGGAATCGGCGATGCGCCGGACCTCGTCGGCAATTGCCTTGCGCGATTCTTCCATACGGTTGGCGAGGTTGACGGAGGCCTGATGGGTTTTGCCGTAGCGGCTCGACCAGTCGGCATATTGAGCGGCCAGATCTAGATATTGGGCGCGGAGCCGGGTAATAACTGTGTTGTTGAGCGCGTCGGTGACCGTCGGTTGGGCGAGGTCCTTGTCCGAGATCGCTTCAATTCGATCAAGACGTGCCTTGGCTTCGGCAGTGGCTGCGCGAGCTTGAATGAGCTGGGTATTCACGTCAGACAGCTGCTGCTCGGTCATCAAGCCGCGGCTGGTGCCGACGATATTGTTTTGCGCCTTGAAGGTCTGGACCGCGCGATCGCTCGCAGTCGCCTGCTCCCGCAGTTCAGCGCTGCGCTGCTGCAGCCATTCGCCGGCCCGCTTGGTCGACTGGTATTTGGCTTCGAGCGCTCCCACGATATAGGCGTCGGAAATTTCATTTGCGATCTGAGCGGCCCTGTCCGGATTCCGCGAACGGAAGCTCAAGGACAGAACGTAGGTGGTCAGCACGCGTTCGACCCTGAGATTTTTCTGAAGGGCTTCGACCGCACCACGTTCGATCCGTTCCTTCGAGGGCGGCCCATCGGAGCCGAACAGCGATATCACCTTGCCCAGAATCAACGCGATGATTCCGGGATCGGAGCCGTTGAATTCAGGATCCTCCGTCAACCGCAGGCGTCGGACGATCGATAGAATCAGGTCGTCCGAGTTGAGGATCTCGACCTGGCTGTCCACGAAGCCCGTATCGATCAGTGCATTGTTGACGCCGCTGTCCTTGTCCAAGACTTGAGTCTGGCGTGTATCCATCAGGATCCGGGCGTTCGCGGTATACATTGGCCTCGCCGCCAGCAGATAGATCATCACGAGCGCGAGCGTGCCTGCGAGGATGGCGGTGATCAGCGGCCACTGCCGGCGCAATATATCCAAGACGCGGTCGACGCTTAGCGTCGTCCCACCAAGCTCGATGCCGGACTTTTGGTCGGGCTGAAACTGATCTCTGGGTTGATACATTTGAAAATTCACTGCGCTCGGGAATGGCTATTGCGGAAGCGGCATGGCTTTGAACGGGTCTGCAAGTTCGGTTTTCCATTCTCCCGACATGAGGCCGGCGCTCGAGTTGCGGGGCTTGGCCGGCGGTGGCGGCGCTGTGGGCTCCTCAGCCGCAGCCGAATAGCCAGACAAAACCGCGCTGTCTCCCAGTTTTCGCACGAAATCGTTGATCTTCCGCGCGACTTCGGGCTGCGATGCGACACATCGGAACTCCGCGTGTCGAAGAGCCTCTCCTATGGTGGGACGATCGGCAGTCGGGGCGTCGTTAACAAGCTTTCGGACGGAAGGGAGCAGGGTCGGGTCGGTGACAAGATAGGCCGTAAGTCGGCCCGCCAATTTTTCCTTGTCGTTGCGCAACTTGCGCAGCAGGGACACCGGCTCTGTCGAGAAAACTTGCAGGTCTATCTGTGGCACGCGCTCGGATAATTCGACGCATTGAGCATTGCTTGAACTTGCGCTCATTCCGGCGATAGCTACGCCCATCCCGATTGCTGCCACCCAAGTATGCCTTGCCACGATTTGTTGAAGCATGGTTTTGCCGCTCATCTCTTCTATCTTGGCTGGTCTTCTATCTTGGCTGGTTGCGCGGAAAACATGGTTTCGTCAGTTCGCTGGACATATGGGCAGACAACTGTGTCAATTTTTGTGCGGTGCAAACATAGCCTTGAGTTGTGCTAGTGCAGGCAAATTTCAAGCCAGCACGACCTCGCCTGAGAGTAGTGTGGGGCCGGACGTTCGCCCAACCTTCCGGGTGGCATGATGCACGGGCACTCAACGGGTAGCGAGCAAAGGTGTTCCGGGAGTAGTGAGCGGAATGCGAGAAATGGGTTCGTTGTGCAGCTCTCGCACGCGACGAATATCAGGCTGATGACACAAGAGTGGCGCAGATAAGGACAGCGTGCGTCTACAGCGCAGCGCGATGCCAGACATTCGCCGCAATTCGATAAGCGGTTCGCTCGGATAATTCAGCTTTCATGCCGAAGGCTTTGAAATGTCTTTGATCAAAATCTGGCGAAGTCGAGAGAATGATCCCGGACGCCCGGTGGAATTGCGGGCAATCGCAGGTTGATCGCCACGCAGAAATACGGCCGCGCTTCAAAAGGACTTGCCGATTGTCTCGCAGAGACGAGCAACCAAGGCCTAACGGTGGCAAACTTTTCCCGATGTCTGAATGTCAGTGATGCACCGGCCGGTCCGGCAGATTCGGAATTCGCTTTGGCGCGTTCTGCAGCCACCTTTTTGTCGCAGTGTCCTTTTAGTCGCAGTGTCATTTTTTTGATCTCAAAGACTTTTCAATTACGTGCATGATCAGTTACGTGCACGATCAGTTTCGCGCTCAGTAGTTAGCTGCCATGCATCACGGTGCCTCTGCGAGAGTCGACATTGAAAATGCCGACGAAGCCTTATACAGATTCTGCATCGCACAAAGCACTGGGATGCAGATGTGACGGCGCCGGTTCATCGCGAGAAGACTCACTTTCTGCCCCTAGACAGCATCCGCGGCATCGCCGCGGTCTCCGTCGTGATACATCACGTCATTCTAATGAAAACCTTCCTCGCGGCCTTTCCGCAGCACGCCTGGATCGACTGGTCATTTTTTAGAAGCGCGTGGCTTCTCGTCGACCTGTTTTTTGTTCTCAGCGGAATCGTTATGTCGTTGAGCTACGTAAAGCCGGACTTCGGGCATTTCTCGTTGCGCGAATTCATGGTGCGGCGACTGGCGCGTGTCTATCCGCTGCATATCGTGATGCTTTTCGCCACGCTCTTGTTTCGATTTGTTCGAATAGGGCTCGTCATGGCTGGGGTTATCGTCGCCATGCCGGCAACATTCGAAGTCAACAATACTTATGCATTTTTCCTGCATGTCTTTTTGCTGCATTCGCTGGGCTTTGTTGACTACCTCAGCTGGAATGGGCCGAGCTGGAGTATCAGCGTCGAATTCTACACTTATCTGGTGTTCGGGCTTGTTCTGCTGTTGGCGCAACGGTTTGGCTCGGTACGATACCTGTACGGGTGCGCTGCGTTCCTTGTTGTGGGTAGCTGGTTTACGATAGTGTTCGTGTTGAACAAAGAAAGTCTGGGTCTTCAGTACGACTTTGGATTTCTCCGGTGTGTCACGAGCTTTTTTCTCGGCGTGCTGACCGTGAAGGCGGTGCAACGCCTGCCGCGCAAAATTAGCCCCGGTTTGCAAGGTGGGCTTCAGTTTGGCGCTATGGCCGCGAATGCTATCCTGGTTTCGATGGTGGAGGCCTATCCGGCGATCAGCTTTTTCGCGCCTTTGACCTTCGCCATCTTTCTTGGGACCCTTCTGGCTTTTCCCGATGCCGCTCTGGTGCCCAGAATGCTCACCGCCAAGCCGCTGGTCTGGCTGGGACGTCGATCCTATTCCGTCTACATGGTGCACGCCTTCGTGGTTCTTATCGCCGAGTATTTCGTGCGGGCCGTGGGCCCGCGGCCGGTCGTGGCGCTCGACTCCATATGTGTCGGGTTAGCGGCAACGCTGAACCTTGCCGTGGTGCTTGCGGCGGTGTTCGTTCTGTCGCATTTCACATATCTCTACATTGAACTTCCAGGGAGCAAGCTGCTCAGGAATTTCTTCCGCACAACTCCGGACCTTTCCGCGTCTTCAGCCACGCCGTCCGCGCGGCCATCAAACTGAGGTCCGGAGAAATGATATCCAGTCAACGCCCTGCATCCTTATTGTTGCCGATAGTCGTCAGCCTCGAAGCGATCGTGCTCGCGGTCTACCTGATCCGCGACGCCTTTGGCGGCGTGATGCGATATTACACCAGCATCTATCATGTGGATGCGTTGTGGTACCTGCCGGACGCCCTCGCTGTCCTGTGTGTTGGCCAGTTCATCATGCATTGCATCGTTCGGAACAAAAGCATCCTGGCCTCACTGGTTTTGTTGCAGATCATGTTGTCGCTTGCGCTCGGCTACATGATGCTTGGTACCGCCAATGCGTTGTTTTCGTCGTTCAAGATGATGCTGCCAGTATTTGTCGGCTTCTGTTTTTGCGATTCCAATCTTGGCTCCTACAAGAAACTGCTGTGGGTTGTCGCCGCAACCTTCTACCTCTCGCTCGTGGGGGTCTTCTTAACTAAATTTTTTGTGATGCCGTGGGTCGGTTTCAAATATGAGTCGTTTGGAGCGGTTCGGGAAGCGGGCCGGTTGTGGTGGGCGTTTTCAGACCAGCAGCGGCTTATGGGCTTTGCAGCGGATAATACTATGGCCGCTTTCTTCATTCTTATCTCATTTGTTATGACGTCGATCCGCAAGAGTACTTTCTGGTGCATCTTGTTCGGTTCGATTGCGATCCACGCCATTCGGCTGACCACGAGCAAGACCACCATGATCGTGCTCGGGCTATATTTGATGTTGCTGCTTATTGTCCGAATGCTTCCGGAGAGGGCGCGATTTCCGACGGTACGAGCAATTGCGTTGTGGTCGTTTGTGGCGATCTTAGTGCCTTTCTTTTTAATCTTGTTTGCGTCGGGCGTCGCAGCCGTCCCGCACACGGTGCTGTTCAGCATATTGGACCGGATCAACAACAGCTGGCAGCTTCCGTTCGTATATCTCAGTCAGCTCATGCCGGTAGGCATCTTCACGGGATGTGGCGCAGGCTGTTTCAACTATCCGCAAAAGTTGTTCTCGCCTCTGTCGCCTTACTGGGTGCCGGTCGATAATTTTTACATCGGGACCTACTTGATGTTCGGACTTCCTTTCGCCGCGTTCATGGTGATGGTCATACGATCGACCTTCGCAGTCACCGACGTTTACAAACTTTCTCTGATCTTTGTGGTCAACCTCTTCACCATCACCGTCCTGAATTATGGCCCGGCAACGGGCCTGCTGATCATTGCTTTGAGCTTTAGCGGGGTATTCTCGCGGCGTTTATCGCGGGTCACGAGGGGCGATACGCCTGGGGTGGTCCAACAGCGTTTGGTTCATGTCGGCGTGTCCGGAAGCAGAATCCCGGAATTCGGTTCGCAATTGCCCAGGCCGGCTCAGTGAGTTGAGCCAAAGAGCCAAAGAGAGAGGCGCGATGAACAAACGTCTTGCATTTATCGATACTTTGCGCGGTGTCGCCGTGCTGTCGGTGGTATTGCAACACTCGCTGGAGGAGATCGTCTCGAATCAGGCGACGGGCGAGTACTATTGGATTTTTCACAATGCGATCGGATATTACTTCAATTTCGGGAGATTTGGAGTCGTTCTGTTTTTCTTCGTCAGCGGCTTTGTCATCCCCTACAGCTTCCCAAGCACTGCAACGCCGGTTCGCGATTTTACCATAAGCCGTTTTTTCAGGCTCTATCCCGCCTACTGGTTATCGATTGTAGTCGTGCTCATTACTGCGCCTATCGTGGAGGGAAAAACATTTCCGCTGTCACAGGTCATCGTCAATTTGAGCATGTTCCAGACATTTGTGAACGTTCCCAACATGAGAGTAGTGTACTGGACGCTCGCCATTGAGCTGGTCTTTTACATCGGCTGCATCGCCCTGTTCGCAGCCGGCCTTCTGAATCGACGCTTGACCGCGTTCTACATCGTGGTCGCGGCGTCGCTGATTTGCATTGTCGGGCCGCTCTTCATCCATAACCGGATTGTATGGGCGCTGATGGAGGTCGCCTTAAATCTGACGGCCATGTTCGTCGGAAAGGTGACACGCGACACGGTGATAGGCGGCCGATTGCGGTGGTGGCATGTCGCCATATGCGCAACCCTGTATTGCGTATTTGCGGTCACACTTTCATTCAAGCGGTTCGGCGGCGAGTACCATGAGAACTTCTTCTTTGGCTACTCGATTGCCGCTGCCTACGTCAGCGCCGCCGCTGTCTTCATCGTTTTCGCCTCGTTCGGCGAGCGACTGTCCTGGCGGTTCATGGCATTTGTCGGCGTGATCAGCTATTCGGTCTATTTGATGGCGCCCTTCGTCATCGTATGGATCTATTATTTTTGTGGTGCAGGTCGAAATCCAGCGGAATGGCTTCTGTTTGTCGCCGGCGTCATCGCGATATCCATTCTGGTCAGTTGGCTGACGCATGTGGCCGTGGAGAAGCCCTTTATTTCCCTCGGACATAGAGTTCGTTCGCGGTCTCGCCGCGCTGTTGCACTCGAACCCACCCTTCGCGGCCAGGGGGCGGAGTGACGGCTATGGCTCGCAACCCAGATGCCGGGGCTGGCGGAACGTTCGTGCCGTCAATCCAAGGGCTTCGCGGCGTGGCAGCGGTCAGCGTGCTGATGGACCATTTCTACGACATGCCAAAGGGAGGCATGTACGACATTCCGAATCCGGGCTTTCTGCCACCGATCTGGCCATGGCTTCAGTCGGTCATCAACGTCGGTGGGCACGGGGTCGAACTGTTCTTCATGATCAGTGGCTTCCTGATTCCCGCAAGCCTCGTGCGACATGGATCCCTGTCGAAGTTCATGTTCGACCGGGTCTTGCGCATCATGCCCGTCTTTATCGTTCTGCACCTCGCCGTGTTCACCGTCGGACCGATCGTCGGCTACAAGTTTTTCCATGGTATCGACGTCGGCCGCTATCTCGGAAGTTTCTTTGCAAACATGTTTTTTTTGCAGGACGTGCTGGGCCTTCCGATCGCCCAGCAGAATGCATGGACGCTGACCTATGAGTGGGCCTTCTATATCTGGTTCGCTCTGATTTTCGCTGCCATGACGCGACTGGGAAGCTGGATGCTGGCGGCGCCCCTGATCGTGCTGGGATTAGCCTGCGTCTTGTATTGGCCGATCAGCGCCTATTTTGGCATCGGCATGCTATTCAGCGCCACAGACTTCCGCATCCGGCTCGCAGGTCGGGCAGGGCTGGTTGCGGGTCTGTTGTGCGCTGTTGCGATGTACGCATCTTTGCAACTGTTCCATCCGTTCCTCGGCCTGATTCCTGGTCTTTTTCTGTTCGGTATGGTGCTGGCCTCCGGCTGCGGGATCGGCACTGCACTAAGCACACCCGCGCTTCAGTATCTGGGCAAGATCAGCTACAGCCTCTATCTCGTCCATCCTTTCGTCCTGTTTCCGTTGCAAATGATCGGCCTGAAACTGGTCGTTCTTGGGGTTGATCGCTGGCTACTTTGGGCGGCATTTGTGATTCTGGGATTGATCCTGTCGCTGATCGCGAGCGCGTTGAGCTACGAACTCATCGAAGTACGGCTGCGGCGTTTGTTGGACAGCGCTTTTCGAAATGTCGTATCTCGGCCGCTCGGTGAAGCCGGACATCCCGTCTGATGACGCGCCCTAGTCCGAGCGCCCGGACCGCGTCGGGATTTGCCTACGCGAATCGCGTTACCTCTTTCGTCATCGCCGTGGGATCGCTGGCGATTTTGGCGAGGTTATTGCCGCCGAGCGAGTTTGGACTTGTAGCGATGACCACGACGACTGTCGGGTTGTTGGCTACGTTTCGAGAGTTTGGTCTAACATCTGCGGCCATCCAGGCCGCGAAACTTCCCAACGAAGATCGAGATGCGCTTTTCTGGTTCAATGCCCTTTTAACCGTAGCTGTCACGGCGATCGTAGTACTCATGGCTCCATTCGTGGCCAGATTCTACGACGCGCCTCGTTTGGTCATTTTGCTCTATCTTGCCGGTGCAGGATTCCTGATTGCGGGCCTGGCAACACAACACAACGCTCTGCTTCGGCGCGATCTGAGGCTTGGCGCTGTATTTGCAGCAGATGTTTCCGGCCTTTTTGTCGGATCGTTGGTTGCCATCGCCATCGCAAGAAGCGCAGCCGATGCCTCAGCCATCGTGTTTGGCTCAGTCGCCCAGTCGCTTGTTTCTTCGGCGATTACAATTTGGCTGGGTGGATGGTTGCCGGGGCGTCCGGTCGATCTTCATCGACACCTAAAACTGGCTGCGTTCGGTGCAAACGTGAGCGTCTTCAGCATTCTAAATTACATAACGAATAATATAGCCAGCATTCTCGTCGGCTACTGGCGAGACGCAGTAGCTATGGGCTTTTTCAGTCGAGCTCAAAACCTTTACGCCCTTCCAGTGTCGTTTGTGCTTACTCCGTATTTGCAGGTGCAGTTCCCTCTGTTGTGCCGCGCAGCTGGTGATGACGAACAAACACGCAAAATCTACGGCGACCTGCTGCGACTTATTGGGATTGTTTTTATCCCTATGGCTGCGATTCTTCCTTTCACTGCGGTTGAGCTTACTCACGTCATAATGGGTCCGCAGTGGACAGAAACCGGCCGGCTTTTCGCCTGGTTTTCACCCGCGCTCGCCGCTCTTGGAGTGGTCGGTCCCTTCGGACAATACATGACTAGCCAAGGGCGGGTTCGAGAGCTCCGCATTTGGGGCTTTGGTGATTTCCTACTAAGGGGCGGCGGATCCGCGATTGGTGCCTACTATGGAGCACAATACGCTGCTGCAGGCTTTTCCTTGGCGACCTTGTTCCTAGCGACGCCCATCATCGTCTGGCTTACGCAACGAAATGGCCCCTTCCGCATAAGAGATTATATCAACAGCAGCGCACCGGGAATTGTCGTAGCCATAGCCACCGGTGCCGCAGGAGGGACAACCTCCTTCTTGTGCAACGTCGGCCCCACATCCCTCGCTCTCATCCTTGCGGCATCTGCCATCGCATGGCTTACCGCCGTCGTCAGCATAAGAGCCACGAGGACTCTGTTGTTTGGATTTATCAAGGAGGATCGATGACTGAAACGCTAAAGAGCAGGATCAAACGATTGGCCCGCCAGCAATTGCTTCGTGTTGATCGTGGGCTGCGTGGCGGCGTCAAACCCGAGCTTGAGGCCGTCTATCAGAATATCTTCAACAGAGACCTTGCTGCGCTTTCGATCGAAGATACTTTCTATCCGCTCAACTCTGCAGCAAACTACAGTCTGCTTTATCTTGTATTGCGGTCTGCTCGCGAACTGAATATCCGCTCCGTCGTCGAACTGGGAGCCGGCCAAACCACAATTTTGATCGATGCCCTTCGCAAGAAGGGAGTCTTAAAGGGGTCAGCATTGACGATAGAGCACGATGATGCCTGGGCGCAACGCATCGGACAACTTGTCAGTCATCCGATCTTGAATGTTCGGCTAGTTGAGAGACAGGATGGTCCTTATCGTTACAAGGGCTACGATCTCTCCGCGCTAAAGACGTCCGACCCAATCGATCTGCTCCTTATTGACGGGCCTGTCGCGGGAGACGAGGAAAGAATGCATTCCAGGCATGGAGCTCTCCCGCTGCTTGATCGCCTTGATCCCGATGGCTTCATTTTAATATTGGATGATGCGGAACGCGACGGAGAGGCGGAACTCGTGGAGCGCGTTAAGGAGTACTTTTTGAAAAAGAACATCAAGTTTGCGTCAGGACAGAGCGACGCCGCTAAGCGTCAAGTCCTATTCGCGACCGGCAGAATGATGTCTTCGGCTTTCTTCTGAATTGCTGCGGAACGGTACCGCCCGGGAAAAACTCTTGCGCAGCTCGGGAAAAATGCCCGGGCCCTCAGCCCCAGGCTTCAGTCCTTATGGAGCCAACATGGCTTGACACGCGCTTTGGAAAAAGTCGCACTTCAATGTCTCGAAACATAAGTCGCGCGAGGCCAGTTTCTGTCGCGAAATGCTAGTCGCGTTTCTTTGGAGACAAGAGCGACCTCAGCCTTTCTCTGGAATATGCAATGAACTCTCTCGGGCTCAGGCCGCCGAGAAGAAAGGCTCCGAGCAGCGATCGCAAGGCAACGATATGGTTGGCCTTGCGCCGATCAATTTCTAGCGAGATAAAACGGGTAACACTTCTTCGGCTCATCGCGGCTCTGTGCCGCGCCAGAAATCTAAGAGATGGCACAATAGAGGCTGAGCGGCTGACGTTGGCCCCGGTTTGAAGATGATAGATCGTTGTTGGAACCGGCAAGAGAAACAGGGCGATCTGGTGTCTGATCATGCGAAATATCAGATCCCAGTCCTGATGCCGGCGGAGGCGACCATCGAACATGAATCGTGCCGCCGTATCTCGCGGCATGAGGAGCGTTGAGGTCTGGAAGGCCAGGTTCCCCGCTAGGACAAAATGTAGCTTTTGAGCAACCGATGAAGTTTCGGGAAAGGCGCACTTGGGAAAAATGATGTCCTTTTCACTAATCCTCGCCGAACTTGCTACCACGAAATCGCCCTTTTCGCGGGAGGTGTACGATACCAGAGTTTTCAGATGCTCGCTTTCCCACTCATCGTCGGAATCGAGAAAGGCGACATAGTCCCCTTTCGCTAGGCGAATACCGGCATTGCGGGCAATCGCACCACCGCCGTTCTTTTCGAGACGCTTATAGACAATAGGAATTTTGGAGGAAATTGTTCCAACCATTTGCTGTGTGTCATCTGTCGAGCAATCATCGATTAATAACACCTCAATCGGGCGAAGGGATTGTCGTTCGACCGACGCGATAGCCCTCTCAATGAGGGGGGCCCGATTGAATGTTGGAATGATGACACTAATTCTAGGAAGATCCGTCATCCCTGTCTTCATGCTCACAAAGTCCAGCAACGAAATGTCAACAAGTTCGTGGCTGGAATATATCAACTATCAGCTGTCAACGATCGAAGAATATTTGGTATGGAGAGCGCTCAATTGCATCTCACATTGCTTAATTGCGCCCCATTGTTCGGCATTGACGCACTCGACCGGATCCGCGAACCAGCGCGAGAAGGTTCACTTCATCGCGCCGGTCACCGGATACTGCGTCGGGACAGCTGGACGGGCGTAGCCAGCAACTGGTCCAACTCAGACGAAAATGAAATCGTGACTGTTCAGGCTGCTGGCGCTGACGTTCTTTAAAAGGATCGAGTCGGTTGCCGAGACATGAACCAACGTGTCCGATCCGGATTGCGTGATCTGGAGATGGCTGTAGTCGCTGACCAGCGATTTCGCGATCTCGATCGTGTCGTGGTTGGCCGCGCTTCCAGCCACGAAGTTGTGGATCTGATCGTGCCCGTCATTGACCACGGTCGTCGATCCGGCGGACCAGAAGGTATCGTTGCCGGTACCGCCCGAAAGCGTCAAGCCGGAGCTGACCGCGGTGACATTGTGCGTGCCGTTGCTGTGGAAAAGATCGATCGCCAGCAATTTCCCGGTAGTGCCGTAAGATTCGTGCTCGACCGCGCCTGGCGATCCGGCCACTACATATTTGTAGACGTCGCTCGAACCCGAAGCATTGTTGATAATCTCCTGGGTCTTGTTGCCGACGCTGTCGTAGAGATTGGTCACCTTGCTGCCGTCGCTGTTGTTGACCTGGGTATAATCAAGTGAGCCGTCGGCGTGGGTACGGGTCACGGCGACAACCTTGCCGGTCGTATCGAGATGCTGGTGTTGCGTGGTATAGCTATGGCCGGTGATGTTGTAGGAATAGTTGTCCTGGGTATCGTCGGCGTTTGTAATAAAGGCTTTAGTCTTGATGCCGGAGGTGTAGAGCGTCGTCGAGGAGTAGCCATCCGCCTTATGCACCACCTCGCTGGTGATGGTGCCATTGGCATCGTACCAATCGGTGCTCTTGGTGCCATCATTGGTCTGAGCCAGCTTGAAGGCAAGGCTGCCGTCGCTGTGGGTGCGCACGAGCGTCGTGAGAAAGCCCGTGGCATCGTAGCTGCCATGCTCGGTCGTGTAGCTCTGCCCCGTGATGTGATAGCTAAAGACGTCCTTGCTGCCATTTGCGTGGTAGTCGGTCTCCAGCATTTTGACGCCGGTGGCGCTATAATTGTCGACCGAGCTGCTGCCGTCGCTGTTGACGACTTTGGTGTAGTCGAGCGAGCCGTCGGCATGGGTGCGGGTCACGGCGACAACCTTGCCGGTCGTATCGAGATGCTGGTGTTGCGTGGTGTAGCTCTGGCCGGTGACGTTGTAGGCGTAGTTGTCCTGGGTGTGGTCGGCGTTGGTGATATAGGCATTGGTTTTCACGCCTGAGCTGTAGAGCGTCGTCGAAGAGAAGCCATCCGCCTTCTGCACCACCTCGCTGGCGATGGTGCCATTGGCATCGTACCAATCGGTGCTCTTGGTGCCATCCTTGGTCTGAGCCAGCTTAAAGGCAAGGCTGCCGTCGCTGTGGGTGCGCACGAGCGTCGTGAGGAAGCCTGTGGCATCGTAGCTGCCGTGCTCGGTGGTGTAGGTCTGCCCCGTGATGTTGTAGGTAAAGACGTCCTTGCTGCCATTTGCGTGGTAGTCGGTCTGCAGCGTCTTGACGCCGGTGGCGTTGTAATCCTTGACCGTGCTGCTGCCGTCGCTGTTGATGACCTGGGTATAATCAAGTGAGCCGTCGGCGTGGGTACGGGTCACCGCGACAACCTTGCCGGTCGTATCGAGATGCTGGTGCTCTGTGGTGTAGCTCTGGCCGGTGACGTTGTAGGCGTAGTTGTCTTGGGTGTGGTCAGCGTTGGTGATATAGGCATTGGTCTTCACGCCTGAGCTGTAGAGCGTCGTCGAAGAGGAGCCATCTGCCTTCTGCACCACCTCGCTGGTGAGGGTGCCCTTGGCATCGTACCAGTCGGTGGTCTTGCTGCCGTCCTTGGTCTGAGCCAGTTTAAAAGCAAGGCTGCCGTCGCTGTGGGTGCGTACGAGCGTCGTGAGGAAGCCTGTGGCATCGTAGCTGCCGTGCTCGGTGGTGTAGGTCTGTCCCGTGATGCCGTAGGTAAAGACGTCCTTGCTGCCATTTGCGTGGTAGTCGGTCTGCACCATTTTGGCGCCGGTAGCGTTGTAAATGTTGACCGTACTGCTGCCGTCGCTGTTGACGACCTTGGTGTAGTCGAGCGAGCCGTCAGCATGGGTACGGGTTACGGCGACAACCTTGCCGGCCGCATCGAGATGCTGATGCTCTGTGGTGTAGCTCCGGCCGGTGATGTTGTACGAGTAGTTGTCCTGGCTGTCATCGGCGTTCCGGATATAGGCTTTGGCCTTCGCTCCGAAAGTATAGAGCGTAGTTGAGTAGAAACCATCCGACTTATGCACCACCTGGCTGGTGAGGGTGCCCGCGCCATCGAACGAGTCGGTGGTCTTGGTGCCGTCCTTGCCGACATGAAGTTCGCTGATTTTCGCACCCCCGGAATAGGAGGTGATATCCTTCGAACCATCGGTATGAATCACTGTAGTCGAGAGCGGAAGGCCGTCGCTCAAAACTGTGTTCGACGTTGATAGAAGCTGCCCGGTCGCATCGTAGATAACGGTTTTGCTCCACATCGGGGACGAGGTTGTAACCGAAAAGGAATAGCCTCCCTGAATGGCCCCGAGCGCTTTCCCATAATGGGAGATAATGTAGCTCATCGTCGATTGAGAGGCGACCGGCAACGTGTGCGTATCCGTCAGCGTGATCGTGTCGAGCGTGGTCGACGCATTGAGAGCCGAAAGCTGCGCGACAATATCGACGGCCGTTCCGCTGACATCGGGCGGGAAGGTGGTTCCGGGAACTGTCGTGGTCGCCGGCGCGTCGATCTCGATGATGACCGGATGATCGCTGATCGGAATGGTGATGGTGCTGACGTCAGTGTAGGTGGCGATTGCGGTCGTTCCGCTCAACGGGTCGTATACATTGACCGAGTGATGAACGCTGCCGAGATTGACGGTAACTGATTGCGTCGGATTGGTGATCTCGGTATCGGTCTTGTCATTCCAGACTTTCGGTTCGGCCCAAACGACGAGATCATAGGCGCCGTTACTTTTGCCGAGAACCATACTGTTGCCCGAAGCGGGCAGATTGTGGAAAGAATAATTTAGCGGCGTGGTCGGTTGGTGGCCGCCGTTTCCCTCATCGCTCAGGATGGTCGTCAGGTTGTGAATCGCCGTCGCCGCCAATTTGGGCGTTCCGTCGGAATTGAACAGGCCGAAATTATTCTCGGGATGCGTGTCGCTGCTGCTCGAGTTCCGGTCCAGCAACTCGTACAGATAAGTGGTGCCGACTCCAGCCTTGTAGGCGTCGACCAAGGTGTTGAGGATCGATTTCGCCTGAACATTTTGATTGACGCCGAGATACGGCGTGTCTGACTGCGTCGTATAGCCGGTCTCCGTGATGACGAAGGGCTTGCCTGGGCCCGCGGAACTCACGGCGCTAAGAGATTCCGCGAGAGAACGTTCAGGGTTAGTGCCCGTGCTTACATAGGCGTGGGCATTGGCATAGTCGGATGAGCCCGACAGATCTCCAAGCTGGGCGTAGTCCGCGAGATCATTGTAGCCGAGCGAGAGATTGTAGACGGAAATGCCGGATAAAGCGGCGTCACCCTTCACGGCTTGATAGAAGGCGCTCTGGAACTGCGCGGCAGCGGAGAGGCTCGAGCTGCCGTTGTAGCTGAAGTGCTGGATGTTTGCCTCGTTGAGCCCCTCGAGCGCGATGATGCTGCCTGGATGACTGGCCTGAAACTTTTCCAGGGTCACCAGATACTGCTGCAGACCGCTAGCGCCCGAAGAGGGCAGCCCGGAGGAAACGATGAAATCGAATTTGTAGCCCGCCGACGCCAGTCCATCGACAACAGGTTGCGCGCCGGGACTGGTGGCGATCGAATCACGCAGCTTGGTCACGCCAAGGTACTTAAGGTTCTCCTCCATGAGCGCGAGGTTATTATACCCGCCCCAAGCATATCCCGCGTGAGTATTGACTCCGATGGAACCAACGAAGGAATTTGCGGACAGGATGGTTTGATCGACGGCAGATGTTGTCATAGCTCACTCAAGTTTGGAGGAGTGGATTTTTCGCTACGTTGTAGTTGTAGCTTTCAATTTTCTACTTTGCGTTTTAGATTCGGATAAAAATCGAAACAACCGACCGTTGATTCAAGTTTCCTTCGTTTGGAAAATGGTCGTCGTCGTTTTCTCCGCGCGACGTCGTTCGTGTATGAGCACAATGGCGCGAGGAAGGCGCTTTCACTTCTAACCACAAGATTATCGCGTCTGCCGAAAATGCGCGCACATTGCCGGCGATGTAGGCGGAACAACGATGACTCTCGAACATCTCCTTCAATTCATCGCGTTGAACTTGCCGCAGGCTTGTCACATTCGGATCATCAGCGTCTTCGTCACGTGCGGCGGACAGCAAGATAGAGATTGGACTCTCGTTTTGCTGATTGCGCTTTTTCACCAAGAATCAAGCGCCATGATACGAGCGCGCAATCATCAAGGCCGCTTGCGGGGTCGCTCGTCCCGTAAGAATACGTACGTATTCTTACGGACTGCAGATCGCTCGGCGCGATTGGGATCTGAGGCGCGAGCAGGTATCTGGCAGACACCGGCTGCTCGAAAAGAATCGCTCGTGAAAGACGAATGCGATCTGATCAACTCAATTGCAACGGCGTCGCCGCTGAAGGTGAGCGAGCGTCGGCGGTGCCGCCGGGGTGCGTCTTGTCAGACGGTGCTGAAAGGTTGAAAAATTACAATACAAACTGGATCAAGGTCGTATGACTCGGTAACGCCGGACACGACGACGCTAGAATGGCGCGGTAAAGCAACAACTGCTGCGCTATGCCGTTCGCTGCTCGCGAGATTTGCTCGTTACGGATTTGATCCCGCGGACCCGCTCGTCAGCGAACGACCACCACACAATCGCAATGGCGAGGGCCATGCAGGAAAGAAAACCTGCTGCGAAAGCGACAAATGCAATCTGTAAAACGCTCATATTGGTCTTCTCCGTCTCCCTCATTCCTGCTCTTGGCCAGTTTGGGCGCCTTCAGCCCAAGAAGCACAAAACGTGACCCCGAGGCGGCAAATTGGGCAACTCTGCGAGGATCTTTTTCGTTCGTCGTTAACATCGACGGATTTGTGCAATGACCACAAGGGTTTGCGGTATGACGGCAATTGAATGAGACGTGATTGTTGCAAGAATTGCTGCTATCTTCGGTGCCGCTGGGGGAGCACCATTGACCACTGTATTTTACGCATTGTCGGGCTGGCTGCTGTTTAACGTTGTTTTTGCGGTAGCCATGTATTTCAGGCCAACCCGCAAACCAGCAATTGGCCCCGCCGATAGCTCGGAAACACGCTCAGATGTGCGGCCCCAACTTTCGAAAGCCGGGGACGGAATAGTTGACGCCGCCGCGAGCGCGCCGGACGCACAAAAAAAGATCGCGCGGCCGGCGATATTGAGCAGGGTGTTGTTCTTCGGCTTCTGGCTCAACGATCACCGTCATTCGGCGTGAATCGTCGATAATCATTCGTCGACAGGCGGAAGGTTGAGTAACTTTAGTCAATCGCGCCGTGCCAGCATCAAAAAATTGCCCCACCAGGCGATAAGTGCCGTTGCAATCGCCGAAAGAGCAATCTTGCCAAGGAGCCAGACCAGCGGCTGGGAAGGGGCGATGGAGAGCGATGCAATCAAGATGGCCGCGATAGTCGCCGCCGTCACGAGGCGCCATCGCGGGATCGCGCCGAAGCGAATCGTCGGACCGCTGTCCAAGAGGATGACGATCGCAGTTGCAATTGATGCCCCTGCGACCACGCCGGAAGGCGATAGGCCGACGGCTACCGCAACCGTCGAGAAGACGGAAATAACCCCCAATTGACACGCCGCGACAACAACCAGCCTGGTCGCCGACTTCTGCAGATGCGGGATGATCGCGAGCGTTGCCTGCAGATGCGTGTGAAGGAAATAGAATATGGCCACCGTCGGCGCCACGGCCAGGAAGCTCGCTAGAATTTCGTGCGGCACGAAAATGCGGCCCGCATCGGGTAGAAAGCCGATCAGCCCGCCCAACATCACGACGGTTGCACAAATGACGAAATCGAACAGCCGTGCAGTCGACTGTTTTGCTTCTCCATTGGTGCCGTGCTCGAAACGACCGACGACCTCCGGATAATTTACCGTATGAATCGCTGCTATGAGCACCCAGAAGGGTCGCTGAAGCAGATCGAGTGCCATCGAGAAGCCAGCGCCTGCTTCTGCCACACCCAAACGGCTGATGACTATGAACCGGATCATCACCGGCACCGAAAGATGAATGACAGAAGCGCTGGCGGCGAGCATGCCGTAGCGGCAGAAATTCGTCCAGTCCGCCAGCATCGTTCGGCGAGGCACTCTTCGCAACGGTGTGCGATGCGCGATCAAGCCGGCAACGAACGCTGTTGCGTGCCCGGCGGCGATGCCAAAGAGCGTCGCTTCGGTGGTTCCATAGAGGCCCGCACCGGAGACGGCGCCGACGAGCAAAAGGCTGGCCCGCAAGATCAGCAGGAGTGCCGCCGTGCCTAGCCGGTCCGAGAGGCGGACCACCATAAAATACATATCGGTGATTCCCTGAAGCACCGCCACCGCTAGCCCGAGAACAACGACATTCGGCGCAAACGTACTAGCCAGCGAAGCTGCACTGCCTACTGAAATCAAAACCAAGGCGCTCAGCAATCCCGCGGCGAACAGCGACCAACGCAATCGTGCCGCGTCGTCTCCTTTTGCCGCTGCCAGGAAACGGAGCCCCGCAAGTTGCAGCCATTCGAACATGAACACGCAGAGAAGCTGGCTTGAAGCAAGCGCGAGCGAGAAACTGGTGTAGTCGGCCGAGGGCAGGATATGACTGATCGCAAAGATCAGTACGATTGCCGCTGCACTCTGATAGATGTAGCTGACAATTGCAAAAAAACGTATCATCTCGAACGATAGTCGCGTCGCTGGAGACGCCAGAATGTGGCAAGAGCCGCATTGCGTCCTCTCAGAGAAATCACGGCGCTACTCCGCGATTGGGCAGACGTTCGAACAGCTTTCGATACTCGGCAACGACGTCGGAAAAAGTCCATTTGTTCGTGCTGTTTGCCAGGCGATAGCTGATGTCGGATATCTGCTGCGGGTTTGCCGCGATCTCAAGAATACTCTTCGCCAGCGACTTTGGATCGGCTGCAGTGATCCACCCTGTTTTGCCGTGCTCGATCACTTCCGGCATGCCGCCGAAGTGAGTTCCGAGGATCGGCTTGCCGGCGGCGCTTGCATCGGCCACAACGAGAGGACCGGGGTCGTCCCAGATAGACGGTGCGACCACGACGTCGATTTGTCTATAAAAGTCATCGGGTGCAATGAAACCCAGAAATTCAATGCGCGCGTCCGGGGCCATGGCTTTCAGGCGCTGTTGCTCGGTATCGCTTGCGCGACCTGCGATCAGAAGTCGAACTTTTTTGCGTGGCACGTCGGCCACCGCTTGAACCAGATTGTCGACGCCTTTTTCTTCCGTCAGCCGGCCGATAAACCCGAACGTGACTTCGGTGTCGGAGCAGATGCGGGGGTGGGGCTCGAGGGTTGCAGTCGAGGCGTTGCGGATGACAGTGCGCACGGGCACATCGGTGAACAGACCGAGCGCAACGTGAATGTCGAGAATGCGCCGGCTCACGCCAACAACGGCGCTCAACCAATGGCTGGCTCGCTTGCGGTTAATTGTCAGGATGCCGCAGCTCAGACAGGTTCGCTCGCAGACGTGACCTTTCGAGAAGCGTGAACATCGTGGGCAGACCAGGTAGTAATCGTGAAGCGTATGAACGACCGGGACGCCATGTTCGGCGGCTGCCTTCCAGATTGCAGTAGTCAATCCCGACAGATTGTTCGAATGCAGGACATCCGGCTTGAAGGTGCGGATGCGCTCCGAAACCATTGGCGCCGTGCGCTGCCAGTCTTCGATCGCATGCCAGATGCCGCGCATCCCGGCATTTCTCTGTTCTGTGAACGGCGGATAGATGTTCTGCACCGGTGCGGAATAGACGTTGATTCCGTTGCATTCTTCCTGCGGCTGGTCAGGTTTGGACGCAGCACGGATCACCTCCACGCTGTCGCCATTTTCCCGCAGGCTTTCGGCGAACCGGCGGGCGAATATCTCCGCCCCGCCGACGAGCAGCGGCGCTTCCGGTGTTGGGTAAATTGAAGACGTTAAAAGGACTTTCATCTGGTCGGTCTCGTCCCGGGGTTAAGGGCGCCCGACTCTGTCAGCTGCCGCCGCGGCGGTCGCCCCTCGTACAAGCGTTCGATCATTTTGGCGGCTTACCTGGCCGGTCGCATTTCAAGATCGGGGGCAGCGTCGCCGTCAGCGGTTATTAGGAGGGGTGTGCTCGAGACAGCCATCCAGGTTCCCGAGGCCGGTCTGGAAGACCCGTCGCACGGATGTTGGAAGGTCACGTTTGGCAAATCGCTTTTCAGCCGCACTTCGTAACGTCGGGCCGGATCTTCCGACCACACTGCGGCCTTGCCGCCGGTGGCGGTCACACTCTTGATTAAAACGACATCCTTCGAAAGTCTTGTCCGGTCCGCCCCAAGACTGGAGCGGATGAAGGCCCAAGCGTCGCGAACCGCGCAAGCCGCCGGTTTGGGAGAATTATCGAACCGAAAAAGGCCGAAATTGTCCTCAAGCTCGGATGGATTCGTGCCGCTGTCCTTGAGTTCGTATAACCAAAATCCCTTGAGCCAGGACGAAGCGGTCGATGCCCACAGAATCAATTGCGCCATATTGTCAGCTTCGGTCTGTTCATTCACTCCGCACTTGGCCGTTGCAGTAGGCCAGCCTGTCTCTGTCACATAAATCGGAAAGTCCGGATTTCCACTCGCTTGAGCGACGAGGCGATGAAAGCTGTCCAGCCGCTCGATGACTTCCGCGGCGGAGCGTTTGGCAGGTGCCATGCAGAAATTGTAAAGATGGACCGAAATGCCGTCGGCAAATTTTAATACTCCGAGTTGAAGGATGCTTTGCGTCCATCGCCAGCCCGGATCATCGCCGATGGCGCCGACTATGAACGGAGCGTTCGGCAGCACACGCTTTACCGCCGGCTGCGTTACCTTTGCCAAGGCTAGATAGTTCTCCGCAGAAAAGGCCGGGTTCTGCCGAGCAGCAATATTCCATTCGTTCCATAGTTCAAAAATTGGGCGCTGGGCCGAAACGGACTGCGCAGCCGCAGTTGCGTAGTTTGCAAAACGCTGCCGAGCCTCATCCGTCGTCGGCGGATTGGAATTCGGGACGAGATGGTGGCCGAATGCGAGAATCAGAACTGGTCGTGCGACCCCGGATTTGATTTGCGTCTCTAGTCTTCCCAAAAGTGTCGTGAAGCCCGGTGGGCGTCCAGGCAACTCGAAATCCGACCAGGGAAAATCATCGCGGAACGCGGTTAAACCGAGTTCTTTGATCTGCTTTATATTGACTGCGGGGACATAACCGCGCTTGCTGACGACGCCGCCCAAGCCTTGGTGCGTTCCCACTCCCAGCAGAAACCGATCCTCCAGCGGCCGCGCATTCTGAGCTTGTGCCGAATGCAGAAAAAGGCTGACGGCAACCCCGGGTGCGACAATCCAGTATCTGCGGCCGCACAAGCCGAGTATTTTCGCAAACGCGCTCATTTTATCCAACAACGCTGGAGGGTCCGTTCGGGCGTCTGGAAGATCTACCTCTCCGTCATGGTTGGATTTAGGCAATGCATCGCCGGCAAGGCCTATCTTGCAGCGGTCGAACTGATGAGATCCGCGTTGACCGCCGCCGAATTGAGCAGCAAGGGCCGCGATCGGGATTCGCAGGGCGCGTTGGAAAAAAGCCGGCTCATCAAAATCTGTCGCGATCGTCTTCATTTTGGTCACGTACCGCTTGCTAGTGTCCGAGCCCTACCTCCCTGGTTTGTTTTGATATAGGCGACATCCGTCTTCCGATCTTTAACGGCGGCGCTCCGATGTCCGTTACGGAGCAACTCGAACGGTCGATGATTGTCTGGAGTAGAAAACCGTCGCGCCGATGTTGGACGCATTGGTGGTGACCGCAGTCAACGGGTTCATGAGCTTGATGAATTCGGTTGACGGCGCCTCCGCAGCAACAAGCAGGTCATGATCGCGCATCTTGAAGGTGTTCGCGAGGAACATTCCGTCAGGCTTGCTCATGTCGAATTTGTAAACCGCGGGCGCCGTCTGAGTGGGAAACTGCGAGACGTCGATGCCGACACTTTCCAGGAGGGGTTTTGGCTCAAATCGGTAAACATAAAACGACCTGGAGTCGGCGCGGGTTGGATCCAATCCGCCGGCCTTTGCCAATGCTTCGGAAAGCGACATCTCGTCGTTGTCGAATGGGAAACGACGGTTGTTGATGCCGCCGACGGAACCAGGAGAGGGCGTTGATCCAAACACCATGAAGACGCGCGGCACCCGTGCCAGGAAGACGACGTCGCCTGGCGCCAGCAGGATATCCTCACCCGGCCGACGCACCACGCTCGACATCGATTGCTCGTAGGTACGGCCGGCCCGGTTGATGGTGATCTTGGTTTCATAAGCGGGATATTTCGGGCCGCCCCCGCGCGCAATCGCCGCCATCAGGCGAATCCCGCCCGGATCGATGGGAAAGCGTATAGGCGCATTGACTTCGCCCAGTACGTTAACCTGATGGCCGCGCTGTTCCGCGACCGAGACAACGACCTGCGGATCGATCGCTCGATCCTTGAGACGTTCGTGGATGATGGTTGAGACGGCGCGTGGGGTCAGACCGGCTATCTTGATGGAGCCGGCGTAGGGAATATTGATGTTGCCCGACTGGTCGACCTGCTGGCGCGGGATGTCGACGAAATTTCCAGGACGCACGCTCGCTTCACGCGGAATGAATAGGCCGCCCGCCTGCGCCTCATATACCGTAACGTTTACAATGTCGCCGACGCCGATCGTCACGTTGCGATAGTTGCCGCCAGGTATCCGGGAAAACGATAAGCCGGGAGCGTCGGTGATGGAATTTGTGGCGCGAAGCACGTCCGCATTGATGGGCATCAACGCATACGGAAGCGGAGCAGATGGCGCGGAAACCAACGCGGCGTTGGCATTTACCGAAATGGCATTGGGCGCGTCCTGGGGTGTGAAACCTGCACATCCCGCGATCGTCGTCGCTAGGGCGAGAAACGCCAAATAGCGCGTCAGGCCGCCAAAGGATTTTTTCCCCACGGAAAATCTACCAACTCGCTGAAATGTCACGTTTCCCGATTCCCTTTCGGCACGCCCGCACCAGTGACACCCCCAAGTTCAACCGTAGCAGTGACACGAACTGAGAGTCACCACTGTCTGTTGCGATGCATTCGGTAAATCGACCGATGTGACTATAGTGCAACGATTTCCCCGATTGCGTCTTTAACTGGATGGAACCGCCCGGGGATGTTAGAGCGCGGCGACTTTGGCGGGTTCCCGTCGGCCGTGCTCATTTACCTCGCAATAAAGGTCGTTAAGCAGCTGGTGAGTTCTTTTCACGTCATATAGGCGTCTGAACCGGTCGTATCCGTTTCGTCCCGTCGCCGGCAGATCGAGCTGCCTTGCTCGTTGAATGGCCGCGACCAGCGACGCCACCGATACGGGGCTGCCTAAAATGCCGGTCACACCGTCTTCGACAATTTCCGGCAAAGCGCCGACGCGAAACGCAACAATCGGCTTGGCGGCACGCATGGCTTCCAGCGCGACCAGACCGAATGCCTCCCAGCGGGATGGGATCACCACGAGATCGGCTGCCTGCAAATGCGCCTCGATCTGAGGCCGATCCATCCAACCCAACAAGGTGACGTTCGAAGGAAGTTCCAGGTCTTCGCGTTTGCCGATCACGGAAGAACCGATGACCTGGACGTCGACCGCCTCACTGAGATGACGAGCCGTTTCGACCAGCAGGTCGTAGCCTTTCTGCCGGTCCAGGCGGCCAATGAAAAGAACCCGCGTCTTGCGCGATGTCCAGGCAATTGAATTGGTGCGGGGCGACGGTCGATCGGCCGAGATTCCATTGTGCACAAGGACTAGCCGCTCGCGAGCGATCCCTGCGTTGATCGCCTGCTGCTGCTCGTCAGAGGAAATGCAGATGATTCGGTCGGTGATCCTTGCCAGCAGATATTCCACCAGTTTGGTCGTCTGATGACTGAGACGTGACGTCTCGCGCGCGAAGGCCCAGCCGTGCGGACAATAGACCACCTGCGGTCTGCCGCGCGTCAACAACAAAAGGGGACGTATGACCAGGCCCGCAAATGTCGAGTGGATATGAACAATATCCGGTCGGACGCGGCGAATTTGCCGGAGCGTCACGATAGCCATTCGAAAGAGACCCGGAAGACTTCGGCCCGCGCGTTTGAACACCGAGACTTCCGTTTCGTCGAAGCCGACGAGATCATCCCGATGATCCGACGGAACGATATAATGCACGTTGTCGCGGCCGTAGCTGGCGCGCTGATGGGCGCAAAGCTCATTGAAATAAGTAGCTATCCCGCCGCGAATAGTCTCGGCGACATGGAGCACTCTCAATGCTCCGGCATTTTCACTCAACATGGGAAATATATCCGGTCAGGTCCTATTCGCAGGTGCGGCAACCTCGCGTACTCATGGAGCAATATTTAGACCGGAACTTTTCGCCCGGTATTGGTTCCTAACTTGTTGTTTCTCCGAAAAATTGTAGCAGCGCCTGTGCCGACTTGCGCCATGAAAATGCCGCGATGCGTTCTGCTTGTTTCCTCCGTTCCTCCTCGGAAATTCTGCCAGCTGCCAATCTTTCGAGCATGCGTTGACTTAGTTCCTCGGCGTCGAGCGGATTAAAATAGGCCGCCGCATCGGCACAAGTTTCCCTGACCGCGTCGGCAGTCGAGGCGATGACCGGACAACCGAATATCATTGCCTCCAGGGGAGGCACCCCAAAACCCTCATAAAGACTGGGGAAGACAAATGCCATCGCGCCCGCATAGAGCGCTGCGATCTCTGCGTCAGTCAGTCGCCCGGTTAGAATCACACCATTGTCGGCGCCCTTGCTGCCTCCCCGAAACACCTTGCTGTTGTCGCCGCCAACAACGACGAGTGGAACTTCCGGTCGCTTCAGTCGCTTTGCAGCCTCGATCGCAAGCGAGATATTCTTGTTTTTGTTCATGGAACCGACCGAAAGAAAAAAGCGAAAAGGCGTCAGCCCCAGTCGGTCGATGATCCCGAACTCCGGAACGATCGCAGCAAAATGTTCAGCGCTGTTTGCAAAAACCGGAACCAGTGCCGGCGGCAACCGCAATACCGATGCGAGCTCGCGACGCGAGAATTGTGAAACCGTAGCAATCGTTGCCTTGCGTGCTAGAAGATAGCCTAGCGTGCGATGCGCAGCCAAATAGGTCCAGTGGAAGAATTCGGGTTTGCGAAAGACCTGAGCATCGTGGATGACCACGACATGATCATTGTGAAGCACGGGCCCGGAATTCGCGAGGCTAATGAGGCGTCCATTCGCCGAGGCTCGCGCCAGGTCGATCTGGTCCCAAGCATGCCCGGTCCGCCGTCCGATTTTTCGAACTTCGATCCGCTGGAGATCCAGGAAGAACTTGGCATCGGGTGAAACCAAAAGTTGCCACTCGGCACCAAGCAGCTCCCGCGGCACCTCACCCGAGGCCAGCAGTTGATCAACAGCCTTGACCATTTCGGCGGCGTAGCGCTGAACACCGGTCATCGATTGTGAGAGAAATCGACCGTTGATAAATATCTTTAAAGGCAATCCTCTTTGAGATGACATCAGATCTGGCAGCCTAGAATTTGAGCAGCATCGGGGATCTGATGCAATTCGGCGTGCCTCTCGTCAAACGAATTTCTCGTCAGCACCGACATGGGAACCTCATGATCGTCTCGCTCAGCGCTCCCGCATCCGCGAATTTGCCCGGCCGTCATCGTTAATCCAGATTAAATACGAGGCATCGCGCAACATCATCTGACTTTTCGCGTCACTGCAAAAGCTTCGAAATGAATTTAGAGCTGCGAAACGAATTTTCTGTTGATGTGATTGCGAACGTGCAGGCCGCAAAACTACGGGAACGGACAAACGCCGCATTCTCCATGCAATGAAAGTACGGGCGAGTTTTCCAGATCAAATTCGGTCTTTGATCGCGTGTGGGTATTTGCAGGAGGCAATCGGTTCGATGAAAGTTAGCGCTGTTCTCACTGCCGGGCTGAAATCATGCGTGCCGGCTGTCGCGACGACCGTCATTTTCAGCTTTTTCATCAATCTTCTTGCCTTCACCAGCCCTCTCTACATGTTGCAAATCTATGACAGGGTGATTGGAAGTCGCAGCGAAACGACGTTGCTCGGCATCACGCTGCTCGTTGGTTATCTTTTGATCATTAACGCGTTGCTGGAGATGCTGCGCTCGCGCCTCATGGTGCAGGCAAGTCAAGTGGTCGACAGCAAGCTCGCAGGCGCGGTGTTCGATGCCACACATTCGGCCGGTTTGCGTTTCCCGCGCCTTGCTCAGGGCCAATCGCTGCGCGATCTGGACTCGGTTCGCGAATTCATCGGGGGTCCGGCGCTGATCGCGCTATGTGACCTGCCGTGGATGCCGATCTTCATTGCTGCTTGTTTCATCCTCCATCCATGGTTTGGAGCCATCGCCATTGGCGGTGCACTAGTGATTCTGGCGTTGACGCTTGCGAGCGAACTCGCGACGACGCGCCAGCTCGGCCTTGCATCCAAGTCGTCCGCCGCCGCCACGCAGAAAGCGGTATCTGCGCTCCGCAACGCCGAAGTCATTCAAGCTATGGGCATGCTTGGCGTATTGCGTGAGGAGTGGCTTGAGCGGCGCAACGAGGTGCTGGGTTCGCAGGCCGCGGCCGGCGGCCGATCCGGACTTATCGCTGCCGCCTCCAAATTCGTGCGCATGTTTTTGCAGACCATGATTCTGGGGTTGGGCGCCTATCTCGCGATCCACGGTCAGATCTCGCCGGGAATGATCATTGCGGCTTCGATTTTCGTCGGACGCGCGCTCGCCCCGATAGAGGGGGTCGTGGGGAACTGGAAGGGTATGACCAGTGCGCGCAACAGCTGGACGAGGTTGGTCAAGCTGTTCGTCGTGGCGGGCGAACAGAAAGAGCAAGTAGCCTTGCCGCGACCGCTTGGGCATCTGAAGCTTGTATCCGTTACGGCAGGCCCGCCGGAGCATTCGCACGCCACCCTGCATCACATCTCTTTCGAAGCCCAGCCGGGCGATGTCGTGGGTGTGGTCGGTCCGAGCGCCTCGGGAAAGTCCAGCCTGGCTCGCGTCATCACCGGCGTTTGGCCGCCATCCTCAGGACAGGTGCGGCTTGATGGGTCCGATCTTGCGCATTGGGATCCGCAGCAACTAGGTCGCCACCTCGGCTATCTGCCCCAGGATATCGAGCTTTTTTCCGGTACAGTTGCGCAGAATATCGCGCGCTTCCAACGCGTCGATAGCGAAGCGATCATCGAGACTGCCAGACTTTGCGGTTGCCACGAGATGATCCAGGCGTTGCCCGACGGTTATAACACCCATATAGGCGACGGCGGAGCTACTCTCTCCGGCGGTCAGCGCCAGCGCATCGGTCTGACGCGTGCGCTTTTTGGCTCCCCTTCACTTGTCGTTCTCGACGAGCCCAATGCGAGCCTCGACCAAAGCGGCGAAGATGCGCTGATCAATACAATCCGTCGATTTCGATCAGTCGGTTGCACGATCATCCTCATAACCCACAAGGTCAACGTGCTGGCGGTTGCGGATAAAATTCTCGTGCTGGCCAATGGCAGGATCCAAAACTATGGCTCTCGCGAAGAGGTGCTGGCTCCTCTGATCACGCCGCATCCGATCAGGGCTGCTGCGAGTTGATAAGAGGTAACGTTGTGTTCAGTTTCGGCAATTCCACTTCCCCGACTCGCGCGCAGCGCCGGACCGCGATCGCGGGTTATACGATCATCATACTCACATTCGGAGTGATGGGGGGGTGGGCTGCCGTCGCTCCGCTCAACCGGGGTGTGGTTGCTCAGGGCGTCGTGATGGTCGAAGACAATCGCAAGGTCGTGCAGCATCTCGAGGGCGGGATAGTCAACGAAATTCTCGTCAGGGAGGGCCAGGCGGTTACAGAAGGCCAGGTGTTGTTGCGGCTGTCGCCCGTGCAGGCTGGTTCAAACCTTGAAACCGTTCGCAGCCAGCTCGATAGCGAGCTGGCGTTGGAGGCTTCGCTCACGGCTGAGCTTGCGGGGCGTGACGACGTCGAATTTCCCGAGGAGTTGCTTGCGAGGCAGGCCAGCTCGCCAAATGTGACCCGCATGATTACAGACCAGAAGGTTCAGTTTGACGAACGCAAGCGTTCGCGCAACACGCAGGTCACGTTGATCGAAGCCAAAGTCCAGCAGCTCCAAACCGAAACCGAGGGCATCGCGGTCGAGAAATCGTCGACCGAAAAGCAGATCGAGTTCCTTGAAGAAGAGTTGACGGGACTTCGCTATCTGAAGGAGAAAAATCTCATTCCGGTGACGCGGGTCCTGGCGATGGAAAGGGAGCGTACGCGGCTTCAGGGCGTCGTCGGCCGCGCGGTTGCCGATACGGCAAAGGCGGCCAACGGAATGAACGAAGCGCGATTGCAAATCATGCAACTCAATCAGAAATTCCAGGAGGAAGTGTCGGCTCAACTCCTGGACACTCGCCGGAAAATCAATATGGCGAAGGAGAAGCTGCTCGTCGCGGGCGATCTGATGACGCGTCTCGAAATCAAGGCGCCGCGCTCGGGGGCCGTGCAGGGATCAAAGGTTTTCACTGTGGGACAAGTCGTTCGCGCCGGCGACTCACTTATGGAAATCGTGCCGAGCGGCCAGACGCTTGTCGTTCACGCGCAACTTCCCGTCAATTCGATCGAGCATCTCAGCGTTGGGCAAATTGCGGAAATACGTTTTCCCGCGATTCATTCACGTCGGATGCAAATGATGAGCGGCAAGCTGGCCTCGATCTCACATGATCGTCTCGTCGACGAGGCGACCAAGCAGCCTTACTTTCTCGGCCTGATAAATCTTTCGGAAGCGACGATCGATGAGCGTGCCCGCGAGAAACTTGTCGCGGGAATGCAGGCGGACGTCGTGATCGCCACCGGTGAGCGCACGGCATTGGAGTACATGATCTCGCCGCTGGCCGACGCCTTGCATAGTTCGTTCAAGGACTGATGCAGGCAACGGAATCCTGGGTCTCGAGTTTCGCGACCGATAGCGGAGCAAGAGATTGCCCCGCCAAGATGCTTGATGTGACCGGCAATTCTCCGAAACGCTGATGCCCGGCGAGTTCATCGGGTCAGGCACTGTCGGCAATGGATGCGGACTTGAAATCGGCTGGTATCTTGTGCATGGCGATACGATCGAGCTTGAGGTCGAAAAAATCGGCATTCTGAAAAACAAAGTCGAGCGTCAGGAGGCTTGAGGCTCTAAATATCCCAAGAAGGCAACAGCAATCTTGAGGAACGCATATGGCCAGACAACTGATCGACATTTCCGTGCCGCTGCAGAACGACGTGCCGGCCGATCCGCCGGGAGGACATCCGACGATCCAGTATATCGATCACCAGCAGGGCCTGCCGCGCATGCTGCAGTTCTTCGAAGGCCTCAAGGCCGAGGATTTGCCGGACGGGCAGGGCTGGGCGGTCGAGCAAGTACAGCTCTCCACCCACAACGGCACCCATCTCGACGCGCCCTGGCACTTTCACCCGACCATGAATCGCGGCGAGCGTTCGTGGACCATCGACGAAGTGCCGTTGGAATGGTGCCTGCAGCCGGGCGTCAAACTCGACTTTCGCCATTTGCCGGACGGCTATGTGGTAACCGCCAAGGATGTCGAAAACGAGCTCAAGCGCATCGGCCACGCCCTTTCGCCGCTCGAGATCGTCGTCGTCAATACCAGTGCCGGCGCCAAATACGGCCGGCAGGATTACGTCACGTCCGGCTGCGGCATGGGCTACGAGGCGACGATGTATCTGCTGGAGCGCGGCGTGCGATTGACCGGCATCGACGGCTGGAGCTGGGACGCGCCGTTCGTCCATACCGCGAAGAAATACGCCGAAACCAAGGACGCCAGCCTGATTTGGGAAGGTCACAAGGCCGGACGCCACATCGGCTATTGCCACATCGAAAAGCTGCACAACCTCGAACAACTGCCGTCGACCGGTTTTTCAGTGTCATGTTTCCCGGTGAAAATCGAACGCGCGTCGGCCGGCTGGACCCGGGCGGTGGCTATCATTGACGGGTGAGGCTGCAACCCCCGCTCGTAGAGTGCAGCGAATCGGAATTTTCAGCCTTTCGTACCAAAGAAAGGCACCGGGTGAATAGGCTCGCCTTTTTCTAGAAACTTGCCCTTTTTGGGCCACAAGCAGACCGACCAGCGCGGCAAAACGCCCCCAGAAAATCTGGCCGGGGGCTGGAATGTTTCTTGCTTTTAGCAGCTTCGACTGCATCCATTCGTCAAGATCCTCCTTTCGTAAGCAATCACGAGTGTCATAAATGAGCCAACTCATTGTCCGTGCCGGCGACTTCACGTTCCAGGCCCGTTTCGAAGAACAACTGGCGCCCAAAACCTGCGCGGCGTTTCGCAAGGCGATGCCGTTCGAGAGCCAGGCGATCCATGTGCGCTGGAGCGGCGAGGGGGTCTGGATGCCGCTCGGCGATCTCGATTTCGGGGTCTCTTACGAGAACCACACCAGCTACCCTGCGCCCGGCCAGATCATCCTGTATCCCGGTGGCATCAGCGAAACCGAAATTCTGTTGGCCTATGGCGGCGTGCACTTCGCCAGCAAGATGGGCCAGCTCGCCGGCAACCACTTCATCACATTGATTTCAAATCTTCAGAATTTGCCGGCGCTGGGTAAGACCGTGCTGTGGAAGGGTGCGCAGAAAGTCCGCTTCGAGGCCGCGTAAATGGCGCAAGCCCGATATCCGAGGGATCTCCAGGGTTACGGGCGTAACCCGCCCGATCCCTGCTGGCCCGGTGGGGCGCGGCTTGCCGTGCAATTCGTGGTCAATTTCGAAGAGGGCGGCGAGAACAACATTCTGCACGGCGATCCCGCCTCGGAGGCGTTCCTGTCGGACGTATTGGGCGCACAGCCTTGGCCGGGGCAACGCCACGTCAATATAGAAACGATGTTCGAATATGGTTCCCGCGCCGGCTTCTGGCGGCTGTGGCGGATTTTCACCGAACGCAAGCTACCAACGACTGTGTTCGGCGTGGCGACTGCGTTGAAACGAAATCCACAAGTGGTCACTGCCATGAAAGACGCCGGCTGGGATATCGCCAGCCACAGTCTGAGGTGGGTCGAACACAAGGATATGTCGGAGGCCGAGGAGCGCGCAGAGATTGCGGCCGCGATCCGAATCCACACCGAGGTCACCGGGCAACGGCCACTCGGCTGGTACACCGGGCGGTCCTCGATCAACACGGTGAAGCTGGTGATGGAAGCCGGTGGCTTCCTGTATTCCTGCGATTCCTATGCCGACGATCTGCCGTACTGGATCAAAGGACCGGCGGGGCCGCATCTGATTATTCCCTACAGCCTCGATGCCAACGACATGCGCTTCGTCAACGCGCAGGGATTCGGCGGTGGCGACCAGTTCTTTACCTATCTGAAAGACAGTTTTGACGTTCTGTATGCGGAGGGCGAAACGTCGCCGAAGATGATGTCGGTGGGCCTGCACTGCCGCGTGGTTGGCCGGCCGGGACGCGCGGCTTCGTTGATGCGATTTCTCGACTACATCATGAAACATGAACGGGTATGGGTGCCGACGCGCCTTCAAATCGCGCAGCACTGGCACGCCAATCTGTCGCATCTCGCCGTCAACGCGTTCGATATCGGATAGTGGGGGACGAATGTCGTCATTCCTCGGCGATGAGATCGTCGGCCGGATCAGCCGGCTGGCTGCAATTTCCGAAACGTCCGAGCAACTCACACGCATTTTCCTCACCGAGGAGCATCGTGCAGCCGCCGACCTCCTCCTGAGCTGGATGCGCGACGCCGGAATGCACGTGCAGTTCGATGCGATCGGAAATGTCTGCGGCCGTTACGAAGGCGAGCGTCCGGCTCTGCCGTGCCTGATGCTGGGCTCGCACTACGACAGCGTCCGCGAAGCTGGCAAATGGGACGGCCCGCTCGGGCTGATCACGGCGATTTCCTGCGTCGCCGATTTGCACAAAAGAGAACGGCGATTGCCGTTCGCGATCGAAGTGATCGGATTCGCCGACGAAGAAGGGGTGCGCTTCGCGTCCACCCTGCTGGGTAGCCGCGCGGTTGCAGGAACGTTCGACGAGCGCGTGCTCGATGCAAAGGACAACGCCGGAATTTCGATGCGCGATGCGCTTTTCCAGTTCGGTCTGGACCCTGCACATATCGGCGCGGCTGCAAGGTCCCGCAGCGAATTGCTTGCCTACATCGAACTCCACATCGAGCAGGGACCGGTGTTGGAAGCCCAGAATCTCCCCGTCGGAGTTGTGACCGCGATATCCGGCGCAACGCGGCTTGCGGCAAGTCTGACCGGCATGGCCGGCCACGCCGGCACCGTGCCGATGCTGCTGCGGCGCGATGCGCTCGCAGGCGCCGCGGAATGCATCGTCGCGATCGAGGAATTTTGCCGGACCGACCGAGGCGGATCGGTCGGGACCGTCGGATATATCCATGCGATGCCCGGTGCGACCAACGTCATTCCGGGGCAGGTATCCTTCACAATCGATCTCCGCGCCGTCTCCGACGCGCACCGCAATCTCGCGGTCGCCGATATCGTCAGAAAAATCGAAGACATCGCCAGGCGCCGCAAGCTGTTGCTGCAGGTCGATGTCACCCACGAGAACCGCACCGTGCCGTGCGCGCCGTGGCTCAAGGCTCAGGTCTCGGAGGCCATTACAGGCGAAGGCTATCGCGTGTTCGAACTGCCGAGCGGGGCCGGACATGATGGCATGGCGATGATTGATATCGCCGACGTGGCAATGGTGTTCGTACGATGCCGTGGCGGCATCAGCCATCATCCCGACGAGCATGTCGATGTGGCCGATGCCGATGCCGGCGCGCGGGTGTTGTTGAGGCTGATCGAGAATTTTCGTCCGCGCGGCACACGAGAATAATGAGTCCCGCGGTCACGTCGACCAGTTCGTCGCCGTCGAGAACCTGCCGTTGCGTCAACTTGCTGATGCGGACTCGTCCTGTGACCTCAAGCTGCCACGTCCCATAACCTGGACGAGCCTCTTATCAGGACCTTGCGTCCTCTCGGTGTGATAACGGGCAAATCGTCGCGCATCGTCGCGAGGCCGAGCGCGATGAGGTCATCGAGAACAAGTCGATTCAGGCCGCGGGATCTTGGTGCGGGCACACGAAGTGTCTTCAGCGCTTCCCATTGATTCGGCGTGAGGTCGTAGTCGAATTGCGCGTTCATGGTACCTCGAAGGCGTTGAGCTTTTCGTAGGTGGTCTTACAAGTACCGTGTGAACGGGATGCGACCACATTGCGTCGGGGTTTCGATCAGCGATCAAGCTTTTTTGAATCACTCTCCGTTTCCAATCATTGCGCGTTCAAAAACGGACGGTAACGCGGCTGTCATAACAACGTGTCAAGGGATTGTATCGACCGCCCCGAATCAGGCGGCAACGACCGTTGACGCCGTTGCTCGATTGGACAGACACGCTGGAAGTCACGAATACCCTGGAAGTTACCGTGCCACAAAAGACGCCCGGCAGCGGCGCCCGACTGGGCTTGGGTGTCGTTGTCAGCATCGCCATCGCTGCGATCGCGGTATTCGCGCTGACGCAAGCACTCAAGAACGTCGACTACGACCAAGTGTTCGCTGTTGTTGAACGCACGAACGTCGGTGTCATCGCGCTTGCCCTGATGTTGGTGGCGATCTCGTACGGTAGCTTGACGTTTTATGATCTGCTGGCGCTTCGCACCATTGGACGCAAAGACATTCCCTATCGGATTGCAGCTCTCGCGAGCTTCACCAGCTATCCGATCGCGCACGGAGTAGGGGCGGTCGCGGTGATCTCGCCGCTGATCCGCTATCGAATCTATTCGTATCATGGTCTCGGCGCGATCGGCGTGGCAAAAATCTGCTTTCTAACGGGACTGACGTTCTGGTTGGGTAACCTGACGGCGCTCGGGCTCAGCCTGCTCTATGAGCCGGGGGCTATCAGCCTGATCGATTATCTGCCGCCAGCGGTCAATCGATTGCTGGCAGGAGCGCTGCTCTGCGGGATCGTCGCTTTTCTGGTCTGGAGCTGGCTTGCCCCTCGAAGTGTCGGAACCCGGCGGTGGCCGGTACCGCTTCCGTCCGGGCCCATGGTGTTGCTGCAGATCGCGATCGGAATCGTCGATCTCGGAGCCGCGGCGCTTGCGATGTATGTGTTAATTCCAACCGGGTCGAATATCAGCGTCTTCCATCTGACCGCTGTTTTCATTGCCGCGACATTGCTCGGTTTTGCAAGCCACGCGCCGGCGGGAATCGGCGTGTTCGACGCAGCTATATTGATTGGACTTGGCGGCGAAGACCGAGAGCCACTGATCGCGGCTCTCCTGATGTTCCGCTTCCTGTATCACTTGCTGCCCTTTGTGATCTCGCTTGGCCTATTCGGCGGTATTGAAGGGTGGAGGAGTTTGCGCGCGAAGCGATAGCCGTAAAACCGCCTCTGGCATCGCAGTCGCAGCCGTCGGCCAAAACCCGGGTCAGGCCATCGGAACTTCAGACTGAATGCCCAGGCGATCTCAAGCAAACCCACCGCAACAAGTGCAAGCCACGCTCACGGCGTCCTTGCCTGCGGCGGAAGCGTCAGTACGGCACACTGTGCGTAACCACGGAAGGGACGTTCGAACTTCACATGGGCGCCAGTGGCATCAGCCATAGCCGACAGCACGCGCTCAAGATCGTCGCGCGGCGTGACATCAAACAGGGCAAGCCATCGCCGCAGCAGCGCGCGGGCGACATTCGGCAATCGCTCCAGATCCCCGAAATCCACAATGTGCAGACGACCGCCGGGCTTGAGGCGGGTTACAGCCGCCTGAAGCACCCGACGCCAATCCGGGATCATCGACAGGCTATAGGAAATCATCACGTAATCGAATGTGGGGACGCCGAACAAAGCCTGGGGATCAAACGCTGTTCCGTCGCCATGAGCGAGGCGAATTCGATCCGCCAGGCCGCGCCGTGAAATGGCAGAGATCGCGGATGTCAGCATTTCCGTCGAAACGTCGATGCCGAAGAATCGTGCCTCGGGATGCAGCCGCGCGGCCAGCACAAGGTTTCTGCCGGTTCCGCAACCGATCTCCAGCACATTTGCGCCGGCCGCCGGCCGCAAGTCGGCGATCAGCTGGTCTCGGCCGAGAAGATAATATCGCCGCGTACCGTCGTAGATGTGGCGCTGCCGGCGGTACATCCGGTTCATCCGTCGCGTGGCTTCGACCGGCCACGAGACATCTGCACCAACGTCGGACGGATAGACGGACATCCATGCACCTCATATCGCGTGTGTCGCTCATTCCCTTCTGATGTTCGCGCGACAGCGGTGTGACAGGCGGGCGCTCCCCACGAATTGATCTTCCGAAATATTGCCGAAGGAGCGGTTCCTCACATTATGTGCTTGCTATTGCGGACTGTCGCAAAACTGCAGTGACCTCGCGATACCCTCATCAAATTGTTGATTCGGGGGATGCATGAATACGCAGCTTATCGCGGACGCGGTCCGGAACAGCAGGGGCGAGGGCGAAGCCACCATTTGGGACAGGCTGTTCGCGTTCTGGTTTCGCCGGCTCGTGTACACCCAGATATGGGAGGATCCGGAAGCCGACCTCGCGGCACTTCAGCTACCGATCGGATCGACGATCGTCACCATTTCGTCCGGTGGATGCAATGCGCTGTCCTATCTCACCGCGCAGCCGGCTCAAGTGTATGCGGTCGATCTCAACGAAGCCCACCTTTCGCTGCTCAGGCTGAAGCTCGCCGGGCTTCGTGCTTTCTCAAGCTACGCCGAATTCTGGCAGTTCTTCGGCGAGGCGGCCTCGGCGTCGAACTCTGCGCTCTATCGTGAACGGCTGTGGCCGATGCTGGATGCGGACACCCGCGCATACTGGGACAAGCGCAACGTCATTGGCCGTCCGCGGCATGCCTATTTCACCGACGGCTTCTACCGCCACGGCATGCTCGGCCGCTTCATCGGCGCTGCCCATCTGGTGGCGAAAGTCGCCGGGATCGATCTCGCGGCGCTGTTGAACGGCAAAGCGGACGCTCCCGAGCGCATTCAGGCGCTGGATCGTTTGCACCGGCTGTTTCATTCGCCGTTGGCGCGGCTGATAACCGGAACGCCCGCGCTGCTGTTCAGCCTCGGTATTCCGCCGCAGCAGCGCGCCCTGCTGGGAGCAGGCGCGCCGCTCAACGAAGTGCTTTATGAGCGGCTGTTGCGCCTGATCAATGATCACCCCAATGAAACAAATTATTTTGCCTGGCAGGCGCTGCATCGCAGCTATCCCGGTCCCGGCGATCGCTGTCTCCCGCCGTATCTGCAGCGCAGCCAGTTCGGACGCATGCGCAACGGCGCGGGATTGATCATTCCGGTCCACGCCAATCTGCGCCTGTTTCTGGAAAGCCTTCCGGCACGCGAGGTCGATGCCGTGGTGCTGCTGGACTCGCAGGACTGGATGGCGCCGGAGGAAATCCGTGCGCTTTGGAACGTCATCGATCGTACCGGCAGCGACAACGTTCGCGTGATCTTTCGCACGGCCGGCACGGAATCTCCCTTGGAAAACGCGGAACTTGCGCCGTTGCGGCAAATCTGGTGTCGCGACGCGGAACGAAGCGCGATCGGTTTCGCGCGGGACCGATCGGGAATTTACGGCGGATTCCACTGTTACGAACGGCGCTGATTGATGGCCGCGACTGCTTCTTTGTAAGGAGGTTTAGGCATTTGTCGCGTTGCAGTGGCCGTGATGGCACCTACGACGTTTCTCCGCGTCATCAGGCGCCGCGCGTTCATCAGCACGGTGTCATATTGGACGGCGGCCATGAAGGCCGCCGCCTGAAGTGTCAGGCGAATGTGATGTTTTGATCTCTCAGCGGTACCGAACGGATTCGTTTTCCGGTTGCCGCGAAATAGGCGTTGAGCACGGCAGGGGCCGCGATGCAGATGGTGGGCTCGCCGACGCCGCCCCAGAAACCGCCGCTAGGCATGATGATCGATTCCACCTTCGGCATCTCACTGATCCGCATCGAATTGTAGCTATCGAAATTTGTCTGTTCGATACGGCCGTCCTTGACAGTGCACCCGCCATAGAACAGCGCCGACAGACCGTAGACAAAGGAGCCGGCGACTTGGCGGTCGATCTGCTCTGGATTGACGACATAGCCTGGATCGGTGGCAGCAACGAGACGATGCACCTTGATCTTGTTGCTATCGGTTACCGAGATTTCGGCCGCACCGGCGACGTAACTGGCATAGCCCATGTGTTGCGCGATGCCGCGATAGACACCTTGCGGCGCCGGTTTGCCCCAGCCGATTTTGTCGACCACAGCATTGAGTACGGCAAGATGCTTCGGATGCTTGGTCATCAGCTTGCGCCGGAATTCAACCGGATCCTGGCCTACAGAATGCGCCAGTTCGTCCATGAAACATTCGAGGTAGATCGCGTTCTGATTGATGTTCACGCCACGCCAGAATCCCGGCGGGACATGGGGATTGCGCATCGAATGCTCGACCAGAAGGTTGGGAACCGAATATCCGATCGCAGCTTCGCCGCTCGCATTGAGGCCCTGGAATGCGGCTGGATCCATACCGTTGACCAATGCTTCCGGACGCAGGCTGAACAGGATGGACTGTCCCGACAAACGGATCTGCAGCGCGCTTAGATTGTTCTCGGCATCGAAGGCGCCAGTCAATTTGCACTGGGTGATCGGATGATACTTGCCGTGCTGCATGTCCTCTTCGCGCGACCACAGCAGTTTGACCGGCGTGCCGGGCACCTGCTTGGCAATCAGAACCGCCTGCCGCACGTAGTCAGTCTGGCCGCGACGGCCAAATCCACCGCCGAGTATCTGCTTGTGCACGTCGCATTTGTCGGCCGGCAGACCGGATGCTTCCAGCGTGGCGGCGAAAGCGGCCTCGCCATTTTGCGTTCCGCACCAGACCTCGCATTTGTCTGCGGTATAGAGCGCCGTGGCATTCAGCGGCTCCATCGCGGCTTGGTTCTGATAGGGATAGTTGTAAACTGCCTCAACTTTCTTGGCGGCGCTCGCGACGGCAGCTTTGGCATCACCATTCTGATTGCCGATAAAGGCCGGCTGCGCGGGATCAAGCCCCTCCTCAAGCCATTTCGCAATCGATGCGCTTGAGACCTTGGCACTGTCGCCTTCGTCCCAAACGATCGGCAGGGCTTCGAGCGCGGTTTTGGCGTGCCACCAGGTGTCGGCAACGACCGCGACGGCACTGTCCCCGACCCTCACCACCTTCTTGACGCCGTTCATGCCGGTGATTTTGGCTTCGTCGAAGCCTTTCAATTTGCCGCCGAATACCGGGCAATCCTTGATCGCGGCGTTGAGCATGCCCGGCAGCCTGATATCGATGCCGTAAGTCATCCGGCCGGTAGTCTTGTCAACGGTATCGAGGCGCTTAACGCCTTTGCCGACGAGCTTCCAATCCTTCGGGTCCTTCAGCTTGACGTCCGTGGGTGGCTCGAGCCGTGCGGCGGCTTCAGCCACCTTGCCAAAGGTCGTCACGCGTCCTGACGGCGTGTGCGTGATAACGCTGTGGGCCGCTCTGCACTCCGAAGCCGGTACCTTCCATTCGTTCGCCGCAGCCTGGATCAACATCATCCGCGCGGTCGCGCCGCCCTTGCGCACATAATCCTGCGAGCTTCTGATACCGCGGCTGCCGCCGGTCGAGAAGTCGCCCCATGCGCGTTTGCGCACCACGCTTTGTCCTGGCGTCGGATATTCGGTGGTGACTTTCGACCAGTTGCATTCGAGTTCTTCGGCGACGAGTTGAGCGAGGCCGGTAAGCGTGCCCTGGCCCATTTCCGAGCGGGCGATGCGTATGACGACGGTATCGTCGGGCCGGATCACGACCCAAGCATTGACTTCGGGCGAGCCGTCGGCCGCGCGCACGACAGTGGGGCCACCAAAGGGAATATCGAAGCCGAGCGCGAGGCCGGTACCGACAGCGGCGGTGCCGATAACGAAAGCGCGGCGGTTAAGGGCAGGCATCTGATTCATGATTGCCTCCCTCAAACGTTCGTGGCGAGGTGGATCGCCTGGCGCACCTGCTGGAAGGTGCCGCAGCGGCAGATGTTTGTGATGGCTTCGTCGATGTCCTGGTCGGTCGGCTTCGGCTTCTCCTTGAGAAGCGCCGCGACCGCCATGATCATTCCGGTCTGGCAGTATCCGCATTGCGGGACATCATTGTCGATCCAGGCTTGCTGTACCTTGTGCAGCCCGGCGTCGGAGGCCAGCCCTTCGATAGTGGTGATCTGCTTGCCGCTGGCCTCGCTGACCTGCACACCGCAAGAGCGCATCGCAACGCCATCAACATGGACCGTGCAGGCTCCGCATTGCGCAATACCGCACCCGTATTTGGTGCCGGTTAGACCGATATTTTCCCGGATCACCCATAGCAGTGGCGTGTCCGGCTCGACGTCAACGTCGAAAGCTTTGCCGTTGATTGTGAGATTCGCCATCTTGTTCCTTTGATGGATTTAATCCCGCGCTGTGAAGCGATGCTGGACTGAAAATTAAAATCGTTCAAATCAACATTCTGCGTTCGCGAAAATCCAAGCTGATCGCGCGCCGTCAGCATTTGCGCAATGCATTGCCGAGTTGATGGCGTTAATGAACGAATTTTCGCGCATGTTCGAAATCGTCGAGCCGAGCGCGCGCTTACCGTCATGCGCTTATGGTCCAAATGTGCGCTGCGAGTTCCACGCAGACACTTCGACTGAACCCGATAGGGAACGATCCTGACGAACGGCGGCGACCGGGCGCCGTTCGCGGGAGATCGGCTGTAGCGGCGACTCTCCGAATTATTCGGCGCTGCTCACCAGCTTGATACGCGGCTCTGCGGCCTCCATCAAGCTGCGATAGGTGGCAAGATAGTCGAGCGCCATGCGGCGCGCGGTAAAGCGCGCCTCGAACTGTTTTCGGATTGCAGGTCTGCTCAACCCGGAGAGGCGATCGACCGAAGCGACCGCGCTGGTGTCATCCTCCACGATGAAGCCGGTCAGCCCGTCGTCGATGATCTCCGCGACTGAGCCGCGGTTGTAGGCGATCACTGGCGTCCCGCATGCCATGGCTTCGATCATGACTAGGCCGAACGGCTCCGGCCAGTCAATCGGGACCAGTAGCCCGATCGCGCCGCTCAGAAACTCGGATTTCTCGGGGTCGCCGATCTCGCCGATGTATTCGACAAGAGGATTACGCTCGATCAGCGGGCGGATGATTTCATCGTAATATTCCTGGTCATCCCGGTCCACCTTCGCGGCAATCCGAAGGGGAATGCCGCACCGGGTCGCAATCTTGATTGCCCGATCGACACCCTTCTCCGGCGCGATCCGGCCGAGCACTGCGAGATAGCCGGCCTTGACCGGTTGCGGCATCAGCAGGTTCTCGGGCAGGCCGTGATGGATGGTGCTTATCCAATTGGCTTGCGGCACGGGGCGCCGCTGGGCGTTCGAAATCGAAATCACCGGAACGGAAGGGAAGGTGGCGAACACCGGCTGGTGCTCGGACAAATCCAGCCGGCCATGCAGGGTAGTCACGAACGGGGTCGGCTGCCGGGAGAATAGCGAAAACGGGAAATAGTCGAGATGGAAGTGCAGGAAGTCGAATTCCTCGTCGTCGCATTTCTGCCGGACACGCTCCAACATCACCATGTGCAGCGCGTTGGGGTCGCGGACGGAACCGTCCAGGCGCAACGCCTTCGGCCATGTCGCGTCAAGTTTCGCTGAAGTCCGGGAATCGCCGCTTGCGAACAAGGTGACTTCGTTTCCCAATGCGACCAGTTCCTCGGTCAGCCAGTGTACCACCCGTTCAGTGCCGCCATAAAGCTTCGGGGGAACAGCCTCCGTCAGTGGAGCAACCTGCGCGATGCGCATCTATTCTTCTCCTCTATTTGTCATGGATGAATGAAAGCCCCACTTTGCGTCGACACGAGGCCCGCTAAAGAGGGAACGTTTTCGCATCTGCGAAGTTCCCAAATACGCGCAGTTCTTCCACACCGTGGTCTTGTTCATGCCATCACGCCCGACCAGACTTTACGTCAGCGTCAATGCTGTACAATTGTTGCGCGGTGATGGCAGCACGACGGAACTGAAGAGGCATCTCCGGCATTCGGTCGCATGGAACGTATCTGAATAGATTCTCCTTCTCCTCCAACGGGTTTTGCAGTCACATGGACAATCTTTCGGGATACGCACATCGTCCGCTTCCATTCGTGTTGCGCTATCTTCGCCAGCGTCTAGCATCGCACGTCGTTATTGTGGCCGCCGTTGTGGCGGCGGTTGCTTGTTCAGTAGGCACCCAATATGGCGTGAAATACCTGGTCGACGGTCTATCGGCCGGGGCGGCCCGCGCAGGCAGCGTATGGCTGGCATTCGTTTTTCTCATGTGCCTGATAGCAGCGGATAATTTTCTGTGGCGGATCGCGAGCTGGACGGCGAGCTTCACCTTTGTGGGGGTTACCGGGGATTTGCGACGCGACATTTTTCGGCACCTCACCGGACATGCGCCGAGCTATTTTTCCGACCGGCTGCCGGGAATGCTGACAAGCCGTATTACGGCGACGTCGAACGCCGTTTTCACGGTCGAAAACATGTTCGTCTGGAACGTGTTGCCGCCATGCATTGCCACGATCGCAGCGATCGCCCTGATCGGAACCGTCAGCCTGTCGATGGCCGCGGGGCTGATCGTCATCGCGGGCGCGATGGTGATCGCGATGTTTCATCTGGCCGCTGCCGGCAAGCCGCTGCATGACGATTTTGCGGACAAGGCCGCTGCCGTCGACGGCGAAATGGTCGATGTCATTAATAATATGCCGCTGGTGCGGGCATTTTGCGGCCTCAGCTTCGAGCACGACCGGTTTGACGCGACTGTCAACCGCGAATTGACGGCGCGCGGGCGCAGCCTCCGTTACCTCGAAAAGCTGCGGATTACCCACGCCGCGATCACCGTGGTGATGACGATTGCGTTGCTGGCTTGGGCAATCGTGCTTTGGCAGAACGGCAACGCCACTACCGGTGACGTCGTGCTGGTCTGCACGTTGGGAATTTCCATTTTGAGCGCCACGCGCGATCTCGCCGTCGCGCTGGTCGACGTCACCCAGCACGTCGCCCGGTTGACCGAAGCGCTCGCCACCCTGTTGCTGCCGCACGAACTTCGTGATCATCCGGAAGCCGAGCCGCTGGTAAAGAGCGGCGCAGCAATCGCCCTCAACAACATTACGTTCCGCTATCCCGGTGGACTTCAGGTTTTTGACAAATTCAGCCTTCGTCTCCAGCCTGGGCAGAGGGTGGGGCTGGTCGGTCAGTCCGGCGGCGGAAAATCCACGCTGTTCGTGCTGCTGCAACGCTTCTACGACGTCGAGAACGGTAGCATCACGATCGACGGTCAGGACATCTCCAGGGTGACGCAGCAAAGCCTGCGTCAGGCGATCTCGGTCGTGCCGCAGGATATCTCGCTCTTTCATCGCTCGATCATGGAAAATATCCGATATGGACGGCCGAACGCTACCGATGATGAGGTGCTGCGTGCCGCAATCGCGGCGCGTTGTGATTTCGTCGAGACATTGCCGGAAGGCCTTGCGACCATGGTCGGCGACCGCGGTGTCAAGCTGTCGGGCGGCCAACGTCAGCGCATTGCCATCGCGCGCGCGTTCCTGAAGGACGCGCCAATCCTGCTGCTGGATGAAGCTACCGCCGCGCTCGACAGCGAATCGGAGGAAGCGATACGCGAAGCGCTTGGCCGCCTGATGCGCGGGCGCACCGTCATTGCGATCGCCCATCGTCTCGCGACGCTGCGCAATTTCGATCGGGTGGTGATGCTGAAGGCCGGCAAGATCATCGAAGACGGCCCGCCGGATCGCTTAATGCAGGGCCAGGGTCCCTATCGCGAATTGGTGACCCAGGAAATGAGCCGGCTTGCGAAACACGCAGCCTGATGTACCGAGTTGGTGTGGAGTCCTAGTGCGCTTGTCGCAACGCCGGGGGAAACCGCTCGAGGTCAAATGGCAGCCGAAGTCCTATCCCACATCATGACCGTCCGAGCCGTCGAATGGGTCTCGGAATCGCCGTTCTACATCCCGATGACCGGGCCTGCGGCGAGGCCGCGGCGCTCGCTCAAGCACGACGATACATTCATCGTGCTCGACTGTCATGGCGACATCGGCGCTTCCGCTGGCGGACCGGACGGCCTGTTCAACGCCGACACCCGTTATCTCGCCCGGCTCGAGCTGCTTCTGGATGAACTGCAGCCGCTGCTGCTCGGATCTAATCTGCGCGATGACAATTCCGCCTTGACCGTGGATCTCACCAATCCCGACATCTATCGCGACGGCAGACTCGTGTTGCAAAAGGACATGCTGCACATCGTCCGCACGATCTTTCTGTGGCGCGGAACCGCCTATCAGCGGATTGGCGTGCAGAACCACGGAGATCTGCCGGCGAGCTTCGATCTGACACTGCTGTTCGACAACGACTTCGCGGATCTGTTCGAAGTGCGCGGCGAAAAGCGCGCGCGCCGAGGCATTGGCTCCAGCGAACTGCTTGGCCCCTCCGACGTCGGGTTCGAGTATTACGGGCTCGACGGCAAAACGCGTACCACCACGCTGCATTTCGATCCATGGCCGACGCGCCTTGCGGTGAATGCCGCGACCTATCATCTTGATCTCGCGCCGCAACAGGTCAGCTCTCTGTTTGTTGCTGCATCCTGCAACAAGTCGGCCGCGTTCAAGCCGGCTTGGTTCTTTCGCGGATTGCTGGCGCATCGGCGCGAGATGCGCCGGTCGACAGTGGGCGCCGCCAGCATCGAAACGTCCAATAACATCTTAAACGAGGTGCTGTGCCGGTCGATGGCCGACCTCAACATCCTGATGACGGATACGCCGCAGGGACGATATCCCTATGCGGGCATTCCCTGGTATTCGACGACGTTCGGCCGCGATGGAATTATCACCGCAATCCAGATGCTGTGGATCGACCCGCGGGTCGCGTGCGGCGTGCTGAAGCGGCTTGCATTCTACCAGGCCAAAACAGTCGATCCCCTCGCTGACGCCGAACCCGGAAAAATTCTGCATGAAATGCGTGGCGGCGAGATGGCCTCGCTGCGCGAGGTGCCATTCGCGCAATATTACGGCAGCGTCGATGCGACGCCGCTGTTCGTGCTTTTGGCTGGACTTTATTTCGAGCGCACCGGCGACAACGAGACGCTGGTCGAATTGTGGCCTTCGATCGAGGCGGCGCTGCGCTGGATCGACGGCGCCGGCGATCCCGACCGCGACGGATTTGTCGAGTATCAGCGCGCATCAGAGCAGGGTTTGGCCAACCAGGGCTGGAAGGATTCTTACGATGCGATCTTTCACGCCGATGGTCGACTTGCCGAGGGGTACATCGCGCTCGCCGAAGTGCAGGGCTACGTGTTTGCCGCCAAGCAGTTGGCGGCACGTTGCGCGGCGCGCCTCGACAAAATCGACATGGCGCAAAAGCTCGAGGCCGAGGCGCAGCGGCTCGCCGAGCGTTTCGAAGAAGCGTTCTGGTGTGAAGAACTCGGAACCTACGCGCTCGCGCTCGACGGCGCTAAGCAGCCGTGCCTGGTGCGCACGTCGAATGCCGGGCAGCTGTTGTTCAGCGGGATGGTACGCGAAGATCGGGCCCGAATGGTCGCCGCCGATCTGATGCGGCCACATTTTTTTTCCGGCTGGGGTATCCGCACCGTGGCGATCGGCGAGGCGCGCTACAATCCGATGTCCTATCATAATGGCTCGATCTGGCCGCACGACAACGCGTTGATTGCGCTCGGGCTTGCGGGCTACGGCTTCAAACATTCGGTCGCGCATCTGTTCAAGGCCCTGTTCGACGCTGCCACCTACATGGATCTGCGGCGGCTACCTGAGCTGTTCTGCGGCTTCCGGCGTGAAAAGCGACGCGGACCGACGCTCTATCCGGTCGCCTGTGCGCCGCAGGCATGGGCCAGCGCGACGCCGTTCACGCTGCTGGAGGCGGCCCTTGGACTTGAATTCGACGCGCAGCGCGGCGAAATTCGTCTGCGCAACCCACGCCTGCCGGTCTTCCTCAACGAAGTGGTGCTGCGCGATCTGCAGCTTGGTCCGTCAAGCGTAGATCTTCGGGTTCGCCGTCACGGCGACGAAGTATCGCTAGAGGTCTTGCGTACGCGGGGCCAGATCCAGGTGTCGATCGTGCTGGCGCACTAATTGGCACCGCCCCGCGTTTCAGGCATCCGTACGTCAATTAATGCCCTTCGGGCGAGTAGTTCAGGAGGCCATATGCGCGCGAGACGCCAGTACATCTTCATTGCAGCCGCTTTGGCGATGTCGGCAGGTGCCGCATTGTCGGCCGAAAACGACAAGGGGCCGCAAGCGGATGGCAACGCACCGCCACCGGCTCAACCGCAAAGTCCGGCGCCTCCGGCGGCACCGAAAGAGCCGGCGCCGCCGCCCTCGGTCACGATCATTGGTGCGAGGGAGGCACACGGCGTGCTTGGCCGGGAGGTTCGCAGCGCGGCGAACGAGAACATGGGGCGTATCGTCGACGTTATCGTCGATCGGACCGGAGTAGTGCGCGCGGCTGTGATCGATTTCGGCGGCTTTCTCGGCGTCGGTAGCCGAAGGATCGTTGTAGATTGGAGCGCGCTGCATTTCGGACGCGTGGCCAATAAAAGCGACAGCATCACACTCGAATTGACAAAGGAGCAGGTGATGGCGGCGCCGGAATACAAGGAAGATACGCCGATCGTGGTGCTTGGCGCAACGGGCAGCTTGAAGCCGCTACAGTTTGACCCCTGAAGAAGCCGGAGAAACATCCTGTTCGCACGCTCATCCCATTCGATTGATCGGATTGATGGTGATCGCCGCGATCGGCCGATCGGCAGCGATAGTGCTACGTCGCCGGTATCGGAACCAAAGGCGGGCAAGCCCACGCCAACGCCCTCCCGCCAGAGTTCGCACGGGCTCGATTGGTTCATTTTCTTCCTCGCGGACGTGCAGACCGGATTTGGCCCTTTCGTCGCGGTGTATCTGACGACGCAGAAGTGGACCCAAGTCGAGATCGGTCTGGTGCTGTCGATCGGTGGCGTGATTGCGCTGATCGGGCAGATGCCCGGGGGAGCCATCGTCGATGCCGCCCGCTCCGAACGTCTGGTGGCCGGCCTTGCGGTAGCGACGATCGGCGCATGCGCGCTCGCTTATGCGTTATGGCCGATTTTTCCGGTAGTGGTTACTGCTGCAGCGCTACACGCCGCCGCCAGTTGCGTGCTGGGTCCGGCAATTGCCGCGATTAGCCTCGGCCTGGTTGGGCCCCTTGCGATTAGCGAACGGCTCGGCCGCAATGCCCGCTTCGCGTCGCTTGGCAACGGAACCGCCGCGGCCGTGATGGGCACGGCCGGCTATCTGCTGTCCAGTCAATCGGTATTTCTCGTCACTTTCATCCTCGCGTTTCCAACCCTGATTGCTCTCTCGCGCATCCGTGAGCGCGAAATCGATGTAGCCCAGGCGCACGGCGCCCTGCCGCGCGAGGAGCCCGACGCCAAGGCAACCAGCGTTCTCAGTTTGATACGTCAACGTCCCTTGCTAATCTTCGCCTGCAGCGTGCTCTTGCTGCAGCTTGCTAACGCGGCGATGCTTCCATTAATGGCGGGTGTCGTGACGACCCGATCTAGCCAGTGGGCGCCGGTATTGATCGCCGCCTGCATCATCGTGCCGCAAGCTATCGTCGCGCTGATGTCTCCGTCGGTCGGACGCAAGGCGCAGCAATGGGGTCGGCGGCCGTTGCTGCTCATCGGTTTTGGAGCGCTGGCTATTCGCGGCGTGCTGTTTGCGACGGTGCACGATCCATATCTGCTGGTCGCAGTGCAGGTGTTCGATGGAATCACCGCGGCTGTTTTCAGCGTGATGGTGCCGTTGATTGTTGCCGACATCTCATTCGGAAGCGGCCACTTCAATCTTGCGCAGGGTATTGTCGGCACGGCAGTCGGCATCGGTGCGTCCCTTAGCACCGTGCTCGCCGGCTACGTCAGCGATAAATTCGGCAGCAGCGTTGCTTTCATCGGGCTTGCGGGCGTTGCGGCGGTTGGCCTTGCCATGATCTGGCTGATAATGCCGGAAACGCGGCGGAGCGCGCACTGGCAACGCGGCGGCAAGGACGGAGCCTAGGGAGATGGCTTTCCGAGGTAACGAATAAGACTTTCAAAGAATCGCTTCCCTGGCGTAACGGCGCAATTTAGGGTCATGCCGCGGCCGAACGTGCGCAGCACGGAGGGAGTGTTTGGAATGACGATAGCAGCAAACGATGAGGGGAGCTTGACAAAGAGCTTCGCGGGGCTTCGCGTACTTGATTTTTCCACCACGATTGCCGGTCCACATTGCACGCGGATGCTCGCCGATATGGGCGCGGAGGTCATCAAGGTAGAGTCTTTGGAAGGCGAGACGATGCGAACCCGTCCGCCGGTCCGCAACGGCTTTAGCACCGCCTTCGGCCAGCTCAATGTCGGCAAGAAAAGTCTCGTTCTCGATCTGAAATCGCCCGACGCGATCGAAGTTATCCGCCGGCTTGTCGCCGATACCGATATCCTGGTCGAAAATTTCCGCCCCGGCGTGATGCGACGGTTGAAGCTGGACTACGGCTCGCTGCAACATCTCAATCCGAAACTGATCTATTGTTCAATCTCGGGGTATGGTCAGACCGGTCCATCGGCGGAGCTGCCGGCCTATGCGCCCGTTATCCATGCGGCCTCCGGTTACGACATCGCCCATTTGTCGTACCAGCCCGGGCGATCCCGGCCCGACCACTGCGGCATCTATCTCGCCGATGTGCTCACCGGGGTCTATGCGTTTGGAGCGATCTCGGCAGCGTTGTACCAGCGCCACGGCAGTCAAAGAGGTCAGAACATCGACGTCTCGATGCTGGAATCGATGCTGAGCCTGACCTTGAATGAATTGCAGTGGGCGCAGTTCGAGGTGAAGCAGACCCCGCGGCCGATGTTGGGGCCTATCGAATCGGCGGATGGCTTTGTGATGCTAGCCATCGCCAGCGAGAAAACGTTCCAGAGCCTGATCAAAGTCATCGGTCATCCCGAGTGGATTGCCGATGCGCGCTTTGCGAAATATTCCGACCGCCGCGACAATTGGGCAGATTTGATGAACGGAGTCGAGACGTGGTCGCGCGCGCTCACGACCGAAAAATGCCTCGCTGAGTTAAATGGACACGGCGTTCCCTGTTCGGCCTATCGCACGGTTGCCGAAGCATTGCGCGATCCGCAAATCGCCCATCGCGGAGCGTTGTCCGAGGTCAGGGATGGCGGAGGCACGTTCAAGGTCCTGAACCTGCCGTTTCGCATGTCCGGAGCCAATGTCTCCGCCGCAAAGCGAATGGCGACCTTGGGCGAGCACACCGTTGCGCTCCTCAAAGAGACCGGTCTTTCGGAAGGTGAAATAGCGGCCTTCACAGGTAAATCGCTGGCGGCAGAGCGGCGCTGAAGGCCCAGCGTTAAGAGGACACCTGCGGCTTTTCATCCGGCGCCCGCCTCCGGCCTTGCCGGAGACTGCGATTCCCGCCAATCTGATCGGTAGTCATCGACGATCCGGAATACCGGGCGGCGGAATATTGGAGGAAGCACCAGATGAGAGCGGTATCGGGGGCGCGTGTTTTCGCGCAAATTGTTGTTGCCGCATCCGGCATCGCTTTGTTTGCAGGCGCTGCCAATGCCCAAAAACAGGGCGGCAGCATCACCGTAGGCCTCGAACTCGACATTACCGGTTTCGATCCGCTGAAGGTCGGCGTCTTCGATACCGCGGCGGGTACCGCCGCGGCGTCGATCTTCGACACGCTTACCTATCTCGACGACAAGGGCGTGGCGCAGCCGAAGCTCGCCTTGTCCTGGAGTCATTCCGAAGATTTCAAGACCTGGACGTTCAAGCTGCGGCCCGGCGTCAAATTCCACGACGGCTCGCCTTTCAACGCCGAAGCCGTGAAAGCGAATTTCGACCGACAGAAGGACCCGGCCAACAAGTGCCGCTGCGCCTTCTACATCTCCGGTATCAAGGACGCGCAGGCGCCGGACGAACTGACCGTGGTCTACAATCTGAACGATCCGTCGGTAAACTTCCCGGCGATCGTCACCATTCAAAGCTCGAACTGGGTCATGCAGTCGCCAACGGCGTGGAAGACCAAGGGCGACGAATACAACCGCAATCCCGTCGGTACCGGTCCGTACATATTGAAATCGTGGTCGGCCGGCGATCGAATGGTGCTCGAAAGGAATCCGGACTACTGGAACAAGGGCCGTCCCTATCTCGATCGTATCGTCCTAAAACCGTTGCCGGATGCGCAGTCGCGCTTCGCCAGCCTGCAATCGGGCGAGGCGGATCTGATCTGGGACGATGAATACGACGCCGACAACATCCAGAAAGCGCAAAAGGATCCGAAGCTGACGGTCCATACCTATGTCGGGTCCGGCGCCCAGGTCTATGCCTTCAACACCAAGACGCCCCCGTTTGACGATGTGCGCGTACGCCAGGCGCTGGTGATGGCGATCGATCGCAAGAAGATGTCGCAGGCGATCACGAACGGCTTGAGCCGGCCGGCCAGCAATCCCTTCGGCGATGGCTCGTGGGTCAAGTGCAAGGACGACGGCGCGCTTGCCACCGATGTGGAAAAAGCCAAGGCGCTGATCAAGGACTATGGCAAGCCGGTCGAATTCAAGATGCTCGTCACCGCGACGCCGCGCGGGCGCAATGTCGGTCAGGTCCTGCAGCAGTTCTGGAAGCAGGTCGGCGCCGACATGGAGATCGAGCAGGTCGATCAGGCGACCATCGTGCCGCGCGCCTTCATGCGCCAGTTCCAGTTGACGCCGTGGCGGATCATCGACCTCGCCGATCCCGATCCGCAGATGTTTGCAAATTTCCGCTCCGGCAGTCCGGTGGCACTTGCCAACTACGCGAATCCGGAACTTGACAAGCTGCTCGATCGGGCACGCGTGACGGCCGATCAGGCCAAGCGGATCGAGGACTACTGCTCCGTCGGCCGGATAATCAATCAGGAAGCGATCTGGTTCTGGACCTTCCAGAACACCTACTACGCGCTTTCGAGCGCGAAGCTCAAAGGTTTTCCGAAGATGTATGGCGGGGTGATCGACGTATCCAACGTCTGGATGGAATGATCTCGCATGCCGGGATTTGTTGCGCAAAGGCTCCTGTATCTGGTGCCGGTCCTGCTTGCGGTATCTCTGCTGACCTTTCTCATCGCTTCGCTGCTGCCGGGCGATCTCGCTTACGTGATCCTCGGCGACCAGGCCACGCCGGACAAGGTGGCGGCGTTGCGCCATGACATGGGGCTCGATCAGCCGATCTGGTGGCGTTATCTCAGTTGGCTCGGCAATGTACTGCAGGGTGATTTCGGAAGGTCGTTCCGCACCGGGCAAACGGTGCTGCAGGCGGTCATGGAACGGCTTCCGGTATCGCTCGAGTTAATGCTGCTTGCCCAGCTCGGCGCATTAGCGATCGGCATTCCGCTCGCGATTGCATGTGCGGTGCGCAGCGGCAGCGCGTTCGATCGCTTTATGACCGGCAGCGCCTTCAGCATGCTGTCGGTGCCAGCCTTCCTGTCGGCGATCCTGCTGATCTACCTGTTCGCCGTCGAGCTTCGGTGGTTGCCGGCGACCGGCTATGTGCCGTTCAGCGAAGACCCCGTCGGGAATCTGCGATGCTTCCTGCTGCCGGCGCTGACATTGGCGCTCGGCGAATGGCCGGTGCTGATGCGGGTGCTGCGATCCGATATGATCGCGACGCTGCAGGAGGACTACATCGCGATGGCGCGGGCCAAGGGGCTGAAGCCGTCGCGCATCCTGCTGGTGCATGCATTGAAGCCGTCGTCGCTGACGCTGGTCACAGTCACCGGCATCAACATCGGCCGCCTGATCGGGGGAACTGTTATTGTCGAATCGATCTTTGCGTTGCCGGGGATCGGCCGGCTATTGCTTGGCGCCATTTTCACCCGTGACCTCATCATCCTGCAGGGCGTCGTGCTGTTCGTGGCCTGCGGCTATGTGCTGATGAATTTTGTCGTCGACATGCTCTACGCCGTGCTCGATCCGAGGATCCGTCATGGCCACGCTTGAACTCGATATCGACGAGCAGGTCGTCGCCGCTCCGATCAGGAAAACGCGACGGCTGGGACTGTTGTTCTGGGCCGCGATCGGCTGGATCGTTTTTGTCTTTGCCGTCGCGATCTTTGCCGGCGTGCTGCCGCTGGCCGACCCGACCGCGATGGACATGCTGGAACGGCGGCAGCCGCCCTCGATGCAGCACTGGCTTGGTACCGACGGCCTTGGGCGGGACGAATTGGCCCGGTTGATCCACGGCGCACGGATATCGCTGGTGGTTGGCCTGTGCGCGCCGATGATCGGAATCACGATCGGCGGCGCGCTTGGCATGCTGGCCGGCTATTTCCGTGGACGTTTTGAAACGCTAGTTGTCGGGAGCATGGATGTGCTGCTGGCATTTCCGCCGTTGATCCTGGCGTTGGCGGTGACCGCCTATCTCGGGCAATCATTGCCGAATCTCACTCTCATTCTCGGTGTGCTCGGTATCCCCGCCTTCATGCGCGTCGCACGAGCAACGACGCTGAGCCTGGCGCGGCGCGAATTCGTCATTGCGGCGCAAGCACTCGGCGCCACGCATGCGCGCATTCTCTTGCGTGAGCTGCTGCCTAATGTGTTCCTGCCGCTGTTCGCCTTCTTCCTGCTCGGCGTCGCCGTCACGATTGTCGTCGAGGGAGCGCTGTCGTTCCTCGGCCTCGGCGTGCCGCCGCCTATCTCGAGCTGGGGCAGTATGATCGGAGAGGGGCGCGAGAGCCTGGAGATTGCGCCGCGGCTGGCCTTCATTCCCGCGGTGACGATGTTCCTGACCGTGCTTTCCTTTAATCTCGTCGGCGACACGCTCCGCGCCCTCACCGATCCGCGGCAGGGCGCACTGTGAGCGACCCCGTGCTGCTTTCCGTCGAGGGTGTTGCGGTCGATCTGCCGACGCCGCGCGGCAATCTTCGCGCGGTGGATCAGGTCGACCTGAGAATCGGTGCCGGCCGAACGCTTGGTGTCGTCGGCGAATCCGGTTGCGGCAAGACCATGCTGTCGCGGGCCATCCTGCAATTGTTACCCAGGAAGGCCAGGCTTTCCGGCCGTGTGATGTTCGACGGGCAGGATCTGGTGCGGCTTGAGCCGGAACAGTTGCGCAAACTGCGCGGCCGATCAATTGCGGTGGTTTTTCAGGACCCCATGACCTCGCTCAATCCGGTATTGACGATTGGCACGCAGCTTATTGAAACCCTGCAGGAGCATCTCGAACTTGGTGCTCTTGCAGCAAAAAAGCGCAGCGCGGAGTTGCTGGCTGCAGTTGGCATTCCCGCTCCGGAGCAGAGATTGATGCAATATCCGCATCAACTGTCGGGAGGCATGCGGCAGCGCGTGGCGATCGCCATTGCGCTGTCATGCGAGCCGAAACTGCTGATCGCCGATGAACCGACCACGGCGCTTGACGTGACGGTTCAGGCCCAAATTCTTGATCTGCTGGCGCGCGAACAGCGTCGGCGGCATATGGCGATGATCCTTATCACGCATGACCTCGGCGTTGTCGCCGGCCGAACCGACGAAGTGGCAGTGATGTATGCCGGGCGCGTCGTGGAACGAGCCCCGACGCCTGAATTGTTCAAGAGAATGCGCATGCCCTACACCGAGGCGTTGCTCGCGGCGATACCGAAGATCGATGCCGCACCGCACACGCCATTGCCGGCGATTTCAGGACGCCCACCCGATCCGACCCGACCTATTCAGGGTTGCTCGTTTTCGCCGCGCTGCCGTTATGCGGCCAGCCGATGTTTTCGAGAGAAGCCTTTGCTCGCCGATGCTGATCGGCTGGACCACCAATATGCCTGTTTTCACCCGATTCAAGTCGCAGCCGGCATCTGCGCATGATGCAGGAAGCCCGGCAATCCAGTTCGCGTGATTCCCTTCTCAGGGTGGAAAACCTTGTCGTTGAGTATGCCGTCGGCGGCAAGACGATCCACGCGGTATCCGACGTAAGCCTGCAAGTTGCCCGCGGCGAGACCCTTGGCCTGGTCGGAGAGTCCGGCTGTGGCAAGTCCACGCTGGGTCGCGCGGTGCTGCAGTTGCGTCGGCCGGTCTCCGGGCGGGTTCTGTTCGACGGCCAGGACCTCACGGCGATGCAAGGCGATAGCTTGCGGCGGATACGCCGGCGCGTGCAACTGATCTTTCAGGACCCGATCGCTTCGCTGAACCCGAGGCGGCGGATAGGCGATATCATCGCGGAGCCGCTGGTGATATCGGGCGTCAAGGACCCAAAAAAACGACAAGAGCTCGTCTGCGAGGTGCTCAGCGCGGTTGGACTCGATCCCGGCCTTGTGATCGAACGGCTGCCGCACGAGTTTTCCGGCGGACAATGCCAGCGCATCTGCATTGCGCGCGCGCTCGTTCTCAATCCGGAGTTCGTTATCTGCGATGAGCCGGTTTCCGCGCTAGACGTTTCGATTCGCGCTCAGATCCTCAATCTGCTGGAAGACATGAAGGCGCGCTTCGGCCTGACGCTGCTCTTCATCGCCCACGATCTCGCTGTGGTGAAGGCGGTCAGCGACCGGGTTGCCGTGATGTATCTCGGCAGGCTGTGCGAAGTCGGGCCGTCGGAACAACTATTCGCCAAACCCGCGCACCATTATACCGCGCTTTTGATCGAGGCGATCCCGGTGCCAGATCCGGACGTGCGGCCCGCCGAAACCGTGGCGGTCGGTGAACCGCCGTCGCCGATTGCACCGCCCTCAGGCTGCCGTTTCCGTACCCGCTGTCCCCGGGCGGACCAGCGATGTATCGACGAAGTGCCGGAGCTTCGCCCGGTGGCGCCGGACCAGTTCGCCGCTTGCCATCATCCATTGATCGCAACGGCCTAAAGCTCTAACAACGGTTCGAGAACTGCCTGGCAATATCCGGCGAAAAGCAAGAACCATCGACGGGGAGAGAAACAATGAAGAGTTTCCAGGTTGCCGATTTCAATGCCCCTCTGAAAGAGGTGGATCAGCCGACGCCGCAACCGTCGGGCACACAGGTCTTGATCAAGGTGAAGGCGGCCGGGGTCTGCCACAGCGATCTGCACATCTGGGAAGGCGGCTACGATCTCGGCCATGGACGAAAACCGCTCTCTCTGAAAGATCGCGGTGTCTCGCTGCCGCGCACGATGGGACATGAGACGGTCGGCGAAGTGCTGGCATTCGGACCGGATGCCAAGGCCGGCGACAAGGGCGATCTCAAAGTCGGTGACATCGCGTTGGTTTATCCTTGGCTCGGCTGCGGCAAATGCGAGACCTGTGTTTCCGGCGAAGAGAATATGTGCCTGAAACCCAATTCGCTCGGCGTCTACTGCGACGGCGGTTATGCTGACCACATGACGATACCTCATCCGCGATACCTGCTCGATCTAAAAGGGCTCGATCCCGTCAGCGCCGCGCCCTACGCCTGCTCCGGCGTCACCACCTACAGCGCCCTCAAGAAGGTAGAAGCCAGCTTCAACACGCCAATCGTCATTTTCGGCGCGGGCGGTCTCGGCCTGATGGCGCTGTCGCTCCTGAAGGCCATGGGCGGCAAGGGCGCCATCGTCGTTGATATCGATGCCCGCAAGCGTGAAGCTGCGGAAAAAGCTGGCGCGCTCGCCACCGTCGATGGCGGCGCGCCCGACGCGCTGGAACAACTCGTCAGCAAAGCCGGCGCGCCGATCCGGGCGGTGATCGATCTGGTCGGCAATGCCAAGACGACGCAACTTGGCTTCGATTGCCTGACCAAGGGCGGCAAACTGGTGATCGTCGGCCTGTTCGGCGGCGGCGCGCCGTGGGCGCTGCCGCTGATTCCGATCAAGGCCATCACCATCCAGGGCAGCTATGTCGGTAATCTCAGGGAGACGCAGGAACTGCTCGATCTCGTACGCACCAAGAAGGTCGCCCCCATTCCAGTGACGCCGATGCCGCTCGCAAGAGCCAATGAGGCGCTGGTTGAGCTGCAGAAGGGCAGGCTGGTCGGGCGCGCGGTGCTCACGCCGTAAATCTGGTCAACTCGCAACCTTATTCCGGCTCCGGATGCTTCGCGGAGCCTGTTATCCGGCGGTGCTTTGCGCCAACCTGTAGGCTCGCAATGATCCTGATCCGTTGTTTCTCGATTCTCTTAAGGAAAATCCATGTCAGCTAATGACGCGCTCCACATCGCCGTGCTTGCCGGCGATGGCATCGGCCCTGAGGTGATGGCTCCGGCGCTCGAAGTCTTGCGCAAGATCGAGGCAACCTCGGATCTGAAGTTTCGCTTCACCGATGCGCCGGCCGGTGCCAACAATTATCGCGCGACCGGCAAGTCGATGCCGGACAGCACGGTGCGGCTATGCGATGAAGCCGACGCCATCCTGCTCGGCGCCTGCGGATTGCCTTCGGTGCGCTATCCCGACAACACCGAAATCATGCCGCAGGTGGAACTGCGCTTCCATTTCGACCTCTATGCCGGAGTGCGCCCGGCGCGCCTTATTCCGGGCGTGCCGAGCCCGATCGTCGGCGCGGATCGGCGCGGCATCGATCTCATCGTGATCCGGGAATCCACCGAGGGCTTGTTTGCGTCGATGGGGAAGGGCGTCGTCACCGATACCGAAGCCCGGGAGACGCTGGTGATCACGCGCAAAACGTCCGAGCGGTTGTTCGAGTTTTCGTTTCGGCTGGCAGAACGCCGCAAGGCGCGCGGCCGGCCGGGCGCGCTAACCTGCGTCGACAAGGCAAACGTGTTCAAGGCGTTCGCGTTCTTCCGCGAAATGTTCGACCAAGCTGCGGCGCGGCATCCCGACGTCACAACTGACCGGCTCTATGTCGACGCCTGCTCGGCGCTCCTGGTCAAGCGTCCCTGGGACTTTGACGTGATGGTGATGGAGAACATGTTTGGCGATATTCTCTCCGACATGACGGCCGGCCTGATCGGCGGCATGGGCATGGCGCCGTCGGCCGATATCGGCGACCGCCACGCAGTGTTCCAGCCGTGCCACGGCACCGCACCCGACATCATGGGCCAGGGCAAGGCCAACCCGACCGGGATGATTCTTTCCGCGGCGATGATGCTGGACTGGCTGGCCGACAAGCACGGTCTCGAAAGCGCGACGGAGGCCAGCGAGCGCATCGAGCGCGCGGTCGACAAGGTCTATGCCGACGGCATCAAGCCGATGGAATTCGGCGGCCGTAACGGCACTGCCGATATCGCCAAGGCGGTACTTGCTGCGTTATAGCCAATCGAAGGAGCCGCAATGTTCTTTCGAGAGCCATCTTGATTTGATCGTCGCTGCCATCTTTGGTTGAAGCGGTATAAGCGTGCGCGAAGGCCTTGTTGCTATCGTCCGCTGAACTGCGGCTTGCGCTTTTCCATGAAGGCGCGACGGCCCTCGCGAAAGTCCTCGCTGTCCATGCAGGCGATGCCGATCTGCTTGATCGCGTCCATGTCGCGCTGGTCGGGATCCTTCAGCACCTGCGCGATGGTGATCTTGGCGGCCTGGATCGCCAGCGGCGCGTTGCTGGAAATGGTGCGGGCGATATCCAATGTCGCGTTCCACAATTCGGCATCGGGCACCACGCGATCGACCAGGCCAATCCTGCCGGCCTCCGCGGAATCGATCCGCATTCCCGTATACATCAGCAGTCGCGCCCATGACGGTCCGACCAACGAGACCAGATGCTTGAGGCCGTCATAGCCATAGGCGATGCCAAGCTTGGCTGCGGGAATGCCGAACTGGCTGTTCTCGGCGGCGATGCGGATGTCCGCCAGCATCGCCACCTGCATTCCGCCGCCGAGGCAGAAGCCTCGGATGCAGGCGATGGTCGGCTTCGGATAGTCCGCCAGCAGAGCGCGCTGCGCGACGCTGCGTTTCGCATATTCTTCCGCCGCCTCGGCGTTGTGGCGAGTTTTCTCGAACTGGCTGATATCCGCACCCGAAACGAACGCCTTGTCCCCGGCGCCGACCATGATCACGACGCGCACATCGGGATCGTCGCGCAGTTCAATCAGTGCGTGACCAAGCCCCTCCCACATATCGAGTGACATCGCATTGCGCTTCTCGGGATTATTGAAGGTAATGACGCCGACGCCGCCAGCGACGCTCTGCTGGATTTTGCCGTCGGCGAAGGATATGTCGGAAGCTTTGGAAACGTTCAACATCGGTGCGGCTTTCGATTCGTGAGAGGATAGTGGCTTCAGGAATCAGGAACAGACCGATGTTCGCCCGCGCGAAGGCCGGTCGTACCGGCATTTTAGTTCAACAGTCGGCCAACGAGGGATGTTTCTCCGCCGCCAGATCGGCAATCGCCTACTGTGCGACGCCGTCAAGGAAGATTGCCCGCCTGATTGACGAACGCCGCTTCTTCGGCGGTACGATGCTCGGCGCGGAGCAAGTGATGAACAGGTATACGCCGTCGACCGTCCCCCCAACTACCGCACGCCGCACATGTGGTGCGAAGACGGCAGCTCGCTTTACGACGCGATAGGACCCGAGTTCGCTCCGCTGAGATTCGATTCTGCTATGGATGTGGCCGCACTTGAAACCGCGGCTCGCGAGAGGGTCGTTCCGCTGAAGGTTCTCGACATCGAACGGCCAAATAACGCCATTTCATACTGCGGCAGGCTGATGTTGTCGCGGCCGGACCAGTTTGTGGCCTGGCGCGGCGATAGCCTGCCGGCGGATCCGCTTGCGCTGATCGATCGTGTCCGCGACGCGTCAAACCATCAGCGAGAACCGGATCGCCTAGTGTTCGTTCGCGGCAATCGATTCCATCAAGGACACCAGCTGACGTTGCACGGTCTGATCCTTGATCTTGCTGTAGGCCCGCAGCAACCTCAGGCTGAACGCGCTGTCGAGAAACAGCAGGCTTTCAACCTCTCGAGCCTTGCCGTCGCCGTCGTAGAAGAATGTGACGGGTACGTCGAGCGCGGTAGCGATTTGCTGAAGACGGGCGGCGCCGACCCGGTTGACGCCCTTCTCATATTTTTGAACCTGCTGAAAGCTAACGCCCAGTTTGTCGCCGAGCTCCGCCTGTGAGATTCGTTGCTCGACGCGCCGCAGCCGGATGCGCTTGCCCAGCTCAATGTCCGGCTTGCCGGCACTGCGCTGCTTCATTTTCTTTGCTGCTGATTTGTTCATTCTGGTTTCACCGTCCTTCGGTCGAAGCCCCGCACACATGGGTTAGGGATTCACCTCTATATACTGCTTTAAATTCTATACTGCTTTAAATTCGTTTGAATCGATGAATCGTCTTAGCATGAGAATTTTGTAAGATGAAAGGCTTCTACCAACCAATCGATCATTTGCCGTGCTCTCGGCATCGGCCGCTGGATGATACGACAGCCAAATATTGAATGGCCGGCGTAATTCAATCTCAAGAGGTACTATCTTCCCGCCAAACGCGCAATCGTAGGTCGGAAGCATGCGTTGCTGACAACGGTCCACGAGGTGGCGCCCGTTCCGCCTGCTAGCTTGGCAGAATATTTCGCAATCCACAACCGCAGCGGGTTCGCCGGCCACGCGTTTTGACGCTTATGCTATTTGTCCCGTGCCAGGGGAACTCAGGGGTTCGCGAAAGCGAGGCCCATATAGGCCTTCAGCTATAGGCCTTCAGTTGTAAGTCTTTCGAGGTCAATCGCGCGCTCGACAATTGCCCGAAAGGTTCTGGATCATTTCAACCGCGCAACCCAGTTCGTCCGCTGGATCGCGCGCTTTGAACCGTATCCTGCGAAATGCTATCCGAGCGCAGTAGCCCGTCGTGCTACGCTTGCAGATCCTTCACCGCGTTGTTGAACAAACGACAGACTCATCGCCCTCTGCTGAAGCTGGTCAAAGAGCGGCGTCGGTTCGTGAACGGGATACGCCGAATCCCGTCCGCGGTTTGCCGATAGCGTTGCGGCCGCGGTGCGCGACCAGTTGCCGCAATGCCGCATTGTTGATCGAGAAGGTCCACCGCCATCGCCGGTGCGATTGCGCATTTTTGCGCATCCGCTACACCAATCGGGACCAACCGGTGCTTCCCGATACCAGGCTTAGCCAAGATGGCAAGCCGCAAATTATCAGCGATGACTGAATGATTCACGATGTCTCGATTCCCGCGGCGCTGATTGCCGGCCTGGTCAGCTTTCTGTCGCCGTGCGTGCTGCCTTTGGTGCCGCCGTATCTGATCTACCTCACCGGCGCGACCATCGAGCGCGTCGCCAATGAACAGACGGTATCGTCCTCGAAGCGCGCGGTGATGGTATCTGCGCTCATGTTCGTGCTCGGCTTTTCGACGATATTCGTGGCGCTCGGCGCCAGCGCGTCGCTGATTGGCGGCTTGATCCGCGCCTGGTCGGCGGAGCTCGCGATTGTCGCAGGCATCGTCATTATCGTCATGGGCCTGCACTTCCTCGGGCTGACGCGGATCGGATTTCTGATGCGGGAAGGGCGTCTGCCGATTCCAAAGCCCGTGGGTTTGTGGGGGGCCTATGTGATGGGCCTGGCCTTTGCGTTCGGCTGGACCCCCTGCATTGGCCCGATTCTCGCAGCGATCCTTTCGGTCGCTGCCGCCGAAGCAACGGTGGCGAAGGGCGCAGGCCTGCTCGCAGTCTATTCCGCCGGGCTCGGGGTTCCCTTCCTGATAGCGGCTTTCATGGTTGAACAGTTCTCGACGCTGTTCTCGCGAATGAAGCGGCATCTCGCGACCGTGGAGCGGGCGATGGGCGTGCTGATGATCATCACCGGCATCGGCTTTCTCACCGGCACCGTATCCAATGTGAGCATCTGGCTGCTGGAGACGTTTCCAGCGTTGCAGAATTTTGGCTAGGGCCAAATCATCGTGAGCATCGAGAAGCCCGAAATCCGCCAAAATTTCAGCTCGCAAGCTACCTCCAACTGACGCCCGCGAGCGCGATGCGAAAGGCGCGCCGTTTCCTCAGAGATTGCTGTCGGTAATCGCCGAATAAATCATGGTGCGCAGTTCGCGGCGTATCGGATACGCGCTCGACGGCAGCACCTGGGTCATGAAAATGGCGATCAGCTCTTCCACGGGATCGATCCAGAACGATGTCGTGGCAACGCCTCCCCAGGCATATTCGCCGGCGCTGCCCGGGATCAATGTCTGCGCGGGGTTCATCGTGACGGAAAAACCAAGACCGAAGCCGATGCCGTTGTAGGTCGCCTCAGAGAACAGTGACCTCGACATTTCCGGCAGGGCGCGTCCGCCGGGCAGATGATTTGTCGTCATCAGTGCCAGCGTTTTGGGACTGATCAGCCTGACGCCGCCGAGTTCACCGCCGCCGAGCAGCGTGCGGCAGAAGGTGAGATAATCGGCCGCGGTCGAACACAACCCGCTGCCTCCCGAAACGAACGACGGCGGCGAGAGGAACGCGCTCTTGGTCGGATCGTCCTGCAGCGTCATGCCGCCCTTGCGATCGGTCGCATGGAACGTGATGCCGCCTTGCGGGTCGGCCGAGTAACACGCCGCGAAACGATGGGCCTTGTCGGCCGGCACAAAAAAGTCGGTATCGGTCATGCCCAGCGGCTCAAAGATACGCTCTTTCAGAAACTGTTCGAATGGCTTGCCGCTGATTTTGCCGATGAGATAGCCAATCACGTCAGTCGACACGGAATAATTCCAGGCCTCGCCGGGCGAGAATTCCAATGGAATTCCTGCAAGTTCGTCGATCATCGATTGCAGCGTTCCCGCCTTCACGACCTCGCCGACTTTCATTTCGCGATACGCGGCATCCACGTTGGACCGCTGCTGGAAGCCGTACGTCAGGCCGGAGGTGTGCCGCAGAAGATCTACGATCAACATTGGTCGTGACGGCGGCTTGGTCAGAAATGCCGGCGCTGTTCCGGCCTGGAAAACGCCGAGGTTTTTCCATTCCGGGATATATTCATGAACGGGCTCGTCGAGCGCGACGCGGCCTTCCTCGAACAGCATCATGAACGCCACGCTCGTGATCGGCTTGGTCATCGAATAGATGCGAAAGATGGTATCGTCTTTCACGGGCGCTTTGCGCTCGACGTCGGCAAAGCCCTGTACCGCGCTATGGACGACCTTGCCGCGGCGGTAGACCAACAGCTGCGTTCCCGGGAACCTGCCGGCATCGATGTAGCGGTGCTTCAGATGCGCTTCGACACGGTCGAAGGCGGCCTTGGACATGCCGGCGGATTCGGGGAAGGCAGGGGGCGGGGCTAACATCGGGATGATCTCCGGAGCTTTCGCTGGTCAGCTTGATAGCCGAAAGCGCGCCAGGTTCCAATCGCCGTATGCTTACCCTTGTCCGGTCGCTGATGTAGGCTTACGCGTGCAATCGCGTAACCCGCAGGAGCAACGATGCCCCAATTCGACGACACCGAACTTACCGCCGCCGTCATCCGCAGCTTTGAGGAGACGCCGGACCCGCGCGTCAAGTTCCTAATGGAAGAACTGGTGAAATCGTTGCACGATTTCGTCCGCAAAACCGATCTCACCTTCGACGAATGGGGCGCCGCGATTGATTTTCTCACCCGTACCGGGCAGAAATGCTCGTCGACCCGCCAGGAGTTCATCCTGCTCTCCGATGTCCTTGGGGTTTCCATGCTGGTCGACGCCGTGAACCATCGTGATCGCGACGGTGCTACCGAGACCACTGTGCTCGGCCCATTCTACGTCGGCGAGCACAAACCAACGGCTCACGGTGCGGACATTTCGGCCGACCTGCCGGGAGAACGGATGTTTGTGCAAGGCCGCGTCACCGATCTCAAGGGCAAACCGCTGGCGGGCGTCCCGGTGGACGTCTGGCACGCCGACGACGACGGTTTCTACGATTCGCAGAAGCCGTCCTATGAGACGCAGGGTTCGTCATCCCGGGCGCGGTTTATTACCGATGCCGACGGCCGGTTCTTCTTTCGCACCATCCTGCCTTGCAGCTATCCGATCCCGACCGATGGCCCGGTCGGTGAGATGATCCTGCAGGTTCGGCGTCACCCGATGCGGCCGGCGCATGTGCATTTTCTCGTCGATGCGCCGGGCTATGAGCCGCTGATCACCCATGTCTTTATCGAAGGCGACAAGTATCTCGATTCCGACGTGGTGTTCGGCGTGAAGAACGACCTGATCGCCAGAGTCGAGAAGCGCACAGATCCGGTGATGCCGGACGGCAAGCCCGCTGCCGCGCCCTGGCATTTGATGAGGTACGATTTTCGTATGAAGCCCGGCAAAGGGACCGCACCGAAACCGATGATGGCGGCGACTGAAGACGCCTGAAATCGGCAGCACGGCGACGCGCTTATCTTTTGTGCGGCGCACAAAGAATGGGCCTATCGCAACTTTGGGATGCGAACGGGCAGTCGGGGTGTTCTATGCTTTTTGCGATGCGTTTCGGCACGACGGCGCCCAATCTGTGCGAGGCACTTTTGAAAAAACAAAACTTTGGCTTGAGCGGTCCGCACGTGTCCGTGATCGGGCAAGGCACCTGGTATATCGATCGCGGAGATCGCAAGCGGGCGGTCGCAGCCTTGCGCCGCGGCATCGACGTCGGCATGACCCACATCGACACCGCCGAAATGTATGGCGATGCCGAGCTGGTGATCGCGGACGCGATCGCCGGTCGGCGCGACGAGACCTTTCTGGTATCGAAGGTGTTGCCGAGCAACGCATCGCGGCGCGGCACGATCACGGCGTGCGAGCGTTCGCTGAAGCGGCTCAAGACCGACCGGCTCGATTGCTATCTCCTGCACTGGCGTGGGTCATATCCGCTGGCGGAGACTGTGGCTGCGTTCGAGGAATTGGCCGGCGCCGGGAAAATCCGCTCTTGGGGCGTCAGCAATTTCGACGCCGATGATCTCGAGGAGATGCTGGCGCTTGCCGGCGAGGGCAGGATTGCCTGCAACCAGGTACTCTATCATCTCGGGGAACGCGCGATCGAACACGCGGTGATTCCGTGGTGCGAGGCGCACGGTGTTGCCGTGGTCGCCTATTCGCCGTTCGGTCACGATGATTTCCCGTCTCTGCGCAGCAAGGCGGGCGAGCTGCTGCAGTCGATAGCGGAAGCGCATGGCGGATCGTCGCGCCAGGTCGCCTTGAGTTTTCTGACGCGGGTCCCGTCGGTATTTGCCATTCCGAAAGCCTCGACGCCGGAACACGCCGCCGACAACGCCGCGGCAGGGGAACTGACGCTTAGCGAGAGCGAGATCGCCGAGCTGGACAAAGCCTTTCCGCGCGGGCCCCGCCCGCCAAGCCTGCCGATGCTGTAGCGGACACAGTTCTTAACAAGACGTTTCAGCGGCCCCGACGAGCCGCCGCGCGCAATCGCGCATATCGGCTTCTTGATTTCGGACCTTGTAGAATTCAGGCAATTAGCGTTTTTGAAGGAACTTGCCCGATTCGATAGTTTCAATTCTGCGCCCGAGTTGACCGTGACCCCGCCACCCGCCGCAGCCGCCAGGCTAGACAGCGCTCCATTGCCTTTACCTGACAAGAAGCCGATCGCACGCACCGCACCGGCGCGCGCCGACCGGCCGTTCCGCGGCATCGCGCTGATCCTCGCATCGACCGTGTTTCTCGGGGCGTCAGATGTCACCGCGAAATACCTTTCGGCAACGCTTCCCTCGATCGAGATCGCCTGGGTTCGATTTCTGGTGTTCGCGCTGATCATGGTTCCGGCGATGCTGCCGGGCTCGCCCTTGTATGCCTTGCGGACCGAGCGCCCCGGTCTTCAGCTGATGCGTGGCGTCGCATTGGTGTCGTCCTCGGTGTTTTTCATCTCCGGCTTGCGGTTTCTCCCGATCGCCGAAGCGTCCGCCACCGGTTTCGTCGCGCCGCTGTTCGTTACGGCACTGTCGATCTTTTTTCTTGGCGAGCGGGTGGGCGTGCGCCGGTGGCTTGCGACCGCGGTTGGATTGATCGGCGTGCTGATTATCCTGCGGCCGGGCACGGCCGCGTTTCATCCCGCCGCGTTCTTCCCGATCGTCTCGGCGCTGGCTTGGGCCTGTACGTTGATCATGACGCGGATGATGAGCGGAGGGGAACACGCCATCACCACGATGACCTATTCGTCGATCACGGGCGTTTGCATTTTATCAGCGCTGGTCCCGTTCGTCTGGGTCACCCCGAGCTGGAACGATATTCTGTTCGGAATTTTCATCGGCGTTGCGTCGACCGCGGGACAGTGGATCGTCGTGCTCGCTTTTCGTTATGCCGACGCCTCTGTGCTCGCGCCGTTTTCGTACATCCAGCTTTTGTGGGTCAGCATCCTCGGCTTTGTGGTTTTCGGCGAGGTGCCGGATATCTGGACCGTCGGCGGCGCTATCTTTATCGTCGCTAGCGGTCTCTACACCGCACACCGCGAGCGTGTCAGGCGGTCGCAGCTTTCGGTGCAGGCCGAGCCCTCTCCCAACGCCTGATTAGCGGCATTCTCTCACGTCGACGTGAGGCTGCCCCGCTGAAGCATCAATTCGTTTGCCATTGCGTTGTTGAACGGCGATCATCTCCGCGCCGGGTCACATGGAGACAGTGACATGCGTTTGCCAATCCTTCCGCCAGCGGAACTGAATTCCGAGCAGAAGCCCCTTTATGACGACATGCGAGAGGGCATAGCCAGGAACTTTCAGGGCTTCATCAATATACGCGACGATGGCGCGCTGCTCGGTCCGTGGAATCCGTGGATTCACGAACCGCAATTCGGCAAGCCGGTTTGGGAACTGACGAAAGCGATGGTGTCGAAGCCGTCGTTGCCAGCGGCCGTGCGGGAAATTGCTATTCTCGTGACCGGCGCGCATTTCCGGTCAGCCTATGAGCTCTACGCGCACGCCATCTTTGCGGAGCATCGGGGCCTGTCGGACGAGAAGCTGGCGACGATCGTCGCGGGGCAGCGGCCGACGGATCTGACACGGCAGGAAGCTGTCGCCTACGACGTTGCCTCGGCGCTTGTTGGCGGCGGTGTGCTGCCCGAGCTCACTTATCGCGCGGCCGTCGAGCAGTTCGGCCAGCATGGCGCCGCGGAACTGTCCTATCTCGTGGGGCTGTATTGTCTGGTGTCGGTCACGTTGAACACGTTCGACGTCCCGGTGCCGGAGACTTCGAGATAGACCGACGTGGCTGGCGCCGACCGCCGCGGCATCGACGGCGTCGCCGCCGCGTACACTGACGTGGCCAATCCGGAGCGTCACACCAAGATCATCGTCGAGCCGTGGCGGTAACTCTGGTTTTCCTCATGGTGAGAATCGCGTCCTTCGAGATTGGCGAACCGTCATTGCGAGGAGCTTGAGCGACGAACCAATCCGGCCTTGCTTCCCTAGGCTAGTTCTGGATTGCTTCGCTTCGCTCGCAATGACGGCCTGATACAATCACACCGGTAGTGCGATCGAATACTTCACCTGGCTGAGCGCAAAGCTCGATTCGATTGAGGCGATGCCGTCGAGCCGGGTCAGCTTGTTTTTCAAAAAAGCCTCGTATGAAGACAGGTCGGCGGCGACGACGCGCAAGAGATAGTCGCGATTGCCGGTCATCAGATAGCACTCCAAAACCTCGTCCCATCTCGAGATCGCTTTCGCAAACCGGTTGAGATCCTCCTCCTTTTGCCGCGCGAGCTTGATCGAGATGAACACGCTGACGTGCAAGCCCAGCGATTTCTGGTCGACGGTCGCGATGTAGCGCGTGATTACGCCGCGCTCTTCCAACAATTTGACCCGGCGATGGCAGGGCGAGACGGACAATCCAACCTTGTCGGCGAGCTCCTGCATGGTGGTACGGCTGTCGGATTGCAGCACGGCAAGGATTTTGCGGTCGATAGCATCCAAGGCTTGCATTGGGATAAACTCTGGCAGGCGAGGTTCGGATTGGTATACTATCCCAATCTACAGGTGTATGTCGCGCGAATTTGAGATATTTAGCGGAAGGCGACACGCTACCATCGCCGGGTAATTAGGAGCGCCCGGAGCACCGCCATGGCGAGAGAACCCGCACGCCTTGAACTGCTGTCCGCGCTGGCACGCAAAGTCTTATGGCTGTCCTCGTGGACCATCCATCACGCCAATCACATCCGGCTCAATGCCGACGGCTTGAAGGTCGGCGGTCATCAGGCCTCGTCGGCATCGCTCGCGACCATCATGTCGGCGCTGTATTTCTCGGTGTTGCGGCCGGAAGACCGCGTCGCAGTGAAGCCGCATGCCAGCCCGGTGTTTCACGCCATCCAGTATCTGTTCGGACGCCAGACCCGCGAGAAGCTGGAAAATTTTCGCGGGTTTAAGGGCGCGCAGTCCTATCCGTCGCGCACCAAGGACGCCGACGACGTCGATTTCTCCACCGGCTCCGTGGGGCTCGGCGTGGCGCAGACATTGTTCTCCTCGCTGGTGCAGGATTACGTGAAGGCGCATGGCTGGATGAAGGATCGCCCCGAAGGGCGGATGATCGCACTGGTCGGCGACGCGGAGATGGACGAGGGCAATATCTTCGAGGCGTTGCTGGAGGGCTGGAAGCACGGCCTGCGCAACACCTGGTGGGTGGTCGATTACAACCGCCAGAGCCTGGATGCCGTGGTGCGCGAAGGGCTGTGGGAGAAATTCGAGACCATGTTCCGGAATTTCGGCTGGGATGTGGTGATCGTGAAATACGGCAGCCTGATGCGGGCGGCGTTCGCCGAACCCGGGGGCGAGGCGCTGAAGCGTTGGATCGATGCCTGCCCGAACCAGTTGTATGCCGCGCTGTGCTTTCAGGGCGGAGCCGCGTTCCGCAAGCATCTGCGCGACGAAATTGGCGATCAGGGTGCGGTGTCGCAACTGATCGAGAAGCGCAGCGACGACGAATTGCTTGAACTGATGTCCAATCTCGGCGGCCACGACATGGCCAGCATGTGTGAGGCCTTCGACGCCATCGATCATGATCGGCCGGTCTGCTTCATCGCCTATACCATCAAAGGCATCGGTCTGCCGTTCCAGGGTCACAAGGACAACCATGCGGGGTTGATGACCGTTACGCAGATGGAGAAGTGGCGTGCGGCGCAGAACATCCGACCGGGTCACGAATGGGAGAAATTCGAAGGGCTCTCTCAAGAGCCGGCGGCGCTGGAGGCGTTTCTCGCGGATGCGCCATTCAACCGCGAATCCCAGCGTCGCCTGACAGCCCCTGTAATCGATGTGCCGCAGCAGCTGTCGCTGAAACCGTCGCCGCAGATGTCGACCCAACAGGGCTTTGGCTTTGTGCTTAACGAACTCGCCCGCGGCGATACCGAATTGGCTTCGCGCATCGTCACCGCTTCGCCCGACGTCACCGTGTCGACCAATCTTGGCGCCTGGGTCAACCGCCGCGGGCTGTTCGCGCGCGCCGAGAAGGCCGACCTGTTTCGTAGCGAGAAGATACCCTCGACCTTCAACTGGGATTTCTCGCCGAAGGGACAACACATCGAACTTGGCATCGCCGAGATGAACCTGTTCATCCTGATGTCGGCGCTGGGGCTGTCGCACGCCATCAACGGTGAACGGCTGCTGCCGATCGCAACGTTGTACGATCCCTTCATCGAGCGCGGCCTCGATGCGCTGAACTACGCCTGTTATCAGGACGCGCGCTTCATGGTGGTGGCGACGCCGTCGGGCATCACGCTGGCGCCGGAAGGCGGCGCTCATCAGTCGATCGCGACGCCGCTGATCGGGATGGCGCAGGATGGCCTCGCCTCGTTCGAGCCGGCCTTTGTCGATGAGTTGGCTGTCATCATGGGCTGGGGATTCCGCTACATGCAGCGCGAAGGCGGCGAGGGCGGTTCGGTTTACTTAAGGCTTTCGACCCGCACGATTGATCAGCCGCAGCGGATGATGACACCCGACTTGCAGAAGGGCATCACCGACGGGGCCTATTGGCTGCGCAAGCCGGGACCGAACGCGGAAGCCGTGATCGCCTATACCGGCGCGGTCGCGCCCGAAGCGATCGAGGCCATCGGCCTTATCGGCGAAAGCCGCCGGGATGTCGGCTTGCTGGCGATCACGTCGGCCGACCGGCTGCATGCGGGATGGACCGCGGCGCGCAAGCTGCGCCGCGACCGGCGCGGCGTGCCGCATCTCAGCCATATCGAAAAATTGCTGACGCCGCTGCCGCGCGATTGCGGCATCGTCACCGTGATCGACGGCCACCCCGCGACACTGGGCTGGCTCGGTAGCGTGCGCGGCCACAAGGTCGAAGCGCTCGGCGTCGAGCAATTCGGTCAGACCGGGACGATCGGCGAGCTCTATCGCCATCACGGCATCGACGCCAACGCCATCATTGATGCGGCCGAAAGCCTCACCGCCGGCGGGCCGGTGCGGCACCGCAAAATGGCGGTGTAGTTTTCAGGCTGTCGCCCCGGCGAAAGCCGCGGCGCATGGTCCGCGGCGGTCGCTATCTTTAAACGGCGGCAGACACTTCCTTTAACAAATGGCGCTGGTGGCTATGGGTGCCGGTCCGGCGCGCGCTTCGCTCGGCCGGAACGACGCCTAAACTGACTGGTGTTGCTTCCTCCACAACCCTGATTATATATGCTGCTTGCGCTGCCATGCGGCGTCCCGCATATGGCGGGTTCAATTTTCCGAGCATTCGTGCAAGGATGCTTGCTGAACGCACCGTTCGCCTTCCATTTGCCGCTGAAATCAAGAGGTTTACGATGGTCAACCGCATGCAATTCTACATCGATGGCGCTTGGGTCGATCCCGTCGTCAAGAAGTCTACGCCCGTCGTGAACCCCGCGACGGAGGAGGCGATGTATGAGGTTGCGCTAGGCTCCAAGGCCGACGTCGACAAGGCCGTGGCCGCCGCGCGCCGCGCCTTCGAGACGTTTTCGCAGACCAGCCGCGAGGACCGCGTGGCGCTGCTCTCGAAGGTCATCGAAATCTACAAGACCCGCATGAAGGATATCGGCGCCGCCGTTTCCGACGAGATGGGCGCGCCGCTGCCGATGGCGGAGAAGCTGCAGGCCGGCGCCGGCCTCGGGCATCTCGCGTCCACGCTGGAGGTTCTCAAGAACTACAATTTCGAAGAGCCTGTCGGTTCGGCAATGGTGGTGCGCGAACCCGTCGGCGTCATCGGCATGATTACGCCATGGAATTGGCCGCTGAACCAGATCGCCTGCAAGGTCGCGCCAGCGCTTGCCGCCGGCTGCACCATGATCCTGAAGCCGTCGGAATTCACGCCGTCGTCGGCGCTGATTTTCGCGGAAATCCTGCACGAAGCCGGCGTACCCAAGGGCGTCTTCAACCTGATCAACGGCCTCGGCCCTGAAGTCGGCGCCGCCATGAGCGAGCACCCGGACATCGATATGATCTCCTTCACCGGTTCAACCCGCGCCGGCATCGATGTGGCCAAACGCGCCGCGCCGACGGTCAAGCGCGTCAGCCAGGAATTGGGCGGCAAGTCGCCGAACATCATCCTTGAAGGCGCTGATTTGGCGAAGGCCGTCACCGGCGGCGTGATGCACATCTTCAACAATTCCGGGCAGTCGTGCAACGCACCGTCCCGGATGATTGTGCCGCTGTCGAAGATGAAGGAAGTCGCCGCCATCGCCAAGAGCGTGGCCGACAAGACCAAGGCCGGCGATCCTCGCGCCGAGGGCACCACCATCGGCCCAGTCGTATCTCGCATCCAGTGGGACAAGATCCAGACGCTGATTCAGAAGGGCATCGAGGAAGGTGCAACGCTGGTTGCCGGTGGTCCCGGTCTGCCGGAAGGTGTCAACAAGGGCTTCTATGTGCGCCCGACCATCTTCGCCGACGTCACCAACGACATGACCATCGCGCGCGAGGAAATTTTCGGCCCCGTTCTCACCATTCTCGGCGCCAAGGATGAAGCCGACGCGGTGCGGATCGCCAACGATACGCCGTATGGTCTGGCGGGTTACGTCTCCGCCGACACCGTCGAAACCGCCCGCAAGGTCGGCCGCAAGCTGCGCGCCGGCAACGTCAACCTGCAGGGCGTGCCGAACGACCGCACCGCGCCGTTCGGCGGCTACAAGCAGTCCGGCAACGGCCGCGAATGGGGCAAATACGGCCTGGAAGAATATCTCGAGGTCAAGGCGATCGCCGGCTTCAACGCCGCGTAAATCTTTGCGGTGACGCAGCGCCGGAGCGGGATTAAATCCCGCTCCGGCGTTTTGCGTCTTGAGACAGTTGTACAAACTCGACGTCGTCCGGGCCACGCGAAGCGCGAGCCGGGTTTCGCAGGGACGAGGATGAATTATCCGCCCAGCGCCCCCTGGGTGTTTACGTACAACGCATAGATCGACTGGCTCGCGGCCATGAACAGCCGGTTGCGCTTCAATCCGCCGAAGCAAACGTTGGCGCAGCGTTCGGGTAGCGCGATGCGGCCGATCAAAACGCCATCGGGCGCGTAGACCACGACGCCATCGAGCTCGGGATCGCCCATGCCCCAGCCGCACCACAGATTGCCGTCGATGTCGCAGCGCATGCCGTCGGGTGTGCCGGGCCCGGCGTCGATGAACACCCGCTTGTTGGAGATTTTATCCCCGTTGGCCGCCACGTCATAGGCGAGGATCTTGCGGTTCGGCACACCGCGCGATTCCACGACATAGAGGATCTTTTCGTCCGGCGAGAAGCACAACCCATTGGGGCCGAGCACGCCTTCGGCGACGATGCTGGCCTTTCCGCTCTTGGCATCGATCCGGTAGACGTTGGCGTCGATCTCGGATTCGGCCTTGTAGCCTTCGTAGTTGCTGAGCAATCCAAAAACCGGATCGGTGAACCAGATCGAGGCATCGGATTTCACCACGACGTCGTTCGGCGAGTTCAGTCGCTTGCCGTCGAAGGAGTCCATCAGCACCGTAATCGAGCCGTCATATTCGGTGCGGGTGACACGGCGTCCGCCATGCTCGCAGGTGATCAGCCGTCCCTGGCGATCGCGAGTATGACCATTGGCGAAATTCGATGGCTTGCGGAAGATGCTGACGGCGCCGGTTTCCTCTTCCCACTTGATGATGCGGTTGTTGGGAATGTCGCTGCACAACAGATAGCCTCCGTCGCCGAACCACACCGGACCTTCGGCCCAGCGCAATCCCGTGGTCAGCCGCTCCACGGCCGACAGTTTCAGCCAGTACTTTTCAAAGCGTGGATCGAGCGCCTGGATTGCCGGATCGGGATAATACGTCGCCGGCCGCCAACCGGCGGAATGGGGTGTTGCCTCGGACATTTGCTGTTCTCGTTGTTGCCGTGCTTCCTCGCAAGTTTGCTACCATTGACTTTCTACAACAGCAAGCAAGGCGATGGTGTTTGGGTTGCGCGTGGTCGCTTGCCGCATCGCGGCCACCGCGCCATACTCCCTTCAACGCTGCAAGAACGAGGGATGAAATGCCACGCATATTGATGACTGGAGCGTCGGGGGGTATCGGCACGGCCTTGCGCAAATTGTTGCCGCCGATCTATCCGGATTTGCTGCTGAGCGATGTGAAAACGCCTGCTGATCTCGGCGCCAAAGAAAAATTCAAGGCGGCCGAACTGTCCGACCTCGCGCAGGTCGAGGCGATTTGCGAGGGCATCGACGGCATCCTGCATTTTGGCGGGTTTTCGGTCGAGGGACCGTGGGACGATATTCTGCAGTCCAATATCATCGGCTGTTACAATCTGTTCGAGGCGGCGCGCAAAAAGAACGTCAAGCGCATCGTGTTTGCGTCATCGAACCACGCGGTGGGCTTTTATCCGCGCCATCACCGGATCGGAACGGATGTGACGGCCCGCCCCGACAGCCGCTATGGCGTCAGCAAGGTCTTCGGCGAGGCGGTTGGCGCGCTCTATGCCGACAAGCACGGGCTTAAGGTGACCTGCCTTAGGATCGGAAATTTCGGCGAGAAGCCGTTGGACCACCGCCGGCTATCGATCTGGCTCAAGCCGGAAGATCTGGTGCAGCTGTGCCGGATCGGGCTCGATCATCCCGATATCCAGTTCGAAATTTTCTACGGCGCGTCGTACAACGAGCGCGCGTGGTGGGATAATCACCGCGCCTACGACTTCGGCTATCGCCCGACCGGCCGCGCCGAGGACTTTCGCGAGCATGCCATGGCCGAGCAGGCCAAGCTTGCGGCCGACCCCGTCAGCGATTTCTACCAGGGCGGCGCGTTCTGCAGCATGGAGTTCGGCGGCGACGCCGGCAAGATCATCGACTGGAAACAGGCATAAAATTCGATCCTGCTTGAACTCTTGCTTCGACATTGCGACAACGACGGTGCGCTCGCTCTCCCAATGGGGAGGTGAAGCTGAGCGTCGGCGCTTCTACTCTAAAGGAAACTCAAATGGCTGACGGACTTCGCAAGGGACTGACAAGCTATGGCGACGCCGGATTTTCGCTGTTCCTGCGCAAGGCCTTCATCAAGGCGATGGGCTATTCCGACGACGCGCTCAATCGGCCGATCGTCGGCATCACCAACACCCATAGCGATTACAATCCGTGCCACGGCAACGTGCCGCAGATCATCGAAGCGGTGAAGCGCGGCGTGATGCTGGCGGGCGCGATGCCGATGGTGTTCCCGACCATCTCGATTGCCGAAAGCTTTGCGTTTCCGACCTCGATGTACCTGCGCAATCTGATGGCGATGGATACCGAGGAGATGATCCGGGCGCAGCCAATGGACGCCGTGGTCGTGATCGGCGGCTGCGACAAGACCTTGCCGGCGCAGCTGATGGCCGTCGTCAGCGCCGATCTGCCGACCGTCGTCATCCCGGTAGGGCCGATGGTGGTCGGGCATCACAAGGGCGAGGTGCTCGGCGCCTGCACCGACTGCCGCCGGTTGTGGGCAAAGTATCGCGCCGGCGAAATCGACGATGTCGAGATTGAAGCGGTCAACGGCCGTCTCGCGCCCTCCGTCGGTACCTGCATGGTAATGGGCACCGCCAGCACCATGGCCTGCATCACCGAAGCGCTGGGTTTGTCGCTGCCGATGAGCGCAACGATACCCGCGCCGCACGCCGAGCGGTTTCGCTCCGCGGAAGCCAGCGGCAAGGTCGCCGCCGAGATGGCTATGGCGAAAGCGCCGCGACCGAGCGAGCTGTTGACGCCGGCGGCGTTCAAAAATGCGCAAGTGGTGCTGCAGGCGATCGGTGGCTCCACCAACGGCCTCATTCACCTGACGGCAATCGCCAATCGCACCAAACATCGCATCGATCTCGAAACCTTCGACAAGCTCGGCCGCGAGGTACCTGTGCTGATCGACCTGAAGCCGTCGGGCGAGCATTACATGGAGCATTTCCATCATGCCGGCGGCGTGCCGAAGCTGATGGCGCAGCTCGGCGATCTGATCGACCTCGATGCCAAGACCATCACCGGTGCGACGCTGCGCGACGTCGTCGCCGGCGCCGAGGAGGTGCCGGGGCAGGATGCGATCCGTCAGCTCACTGATCCGATCAAGCCCGAGGGCGCGATGGCGGTGCTGCACGGCAATCTCGCGCCGCGTGGTGCCGTGATCAAGCATTCAGCGGCGAGCCCCAAACTTCTGCAACATACCGGCCGCGCCGTGGTGTTCGAGTCGGTCGAAGACATGACCTTGCGGGTAGATAGTCCCGATCTCGAGGTCAATGCCGACGACGTGCTGGTGTTGCGCAACGCCGGTCCCAAGGGCGCGCCGGGCATGCCGGAGGCGGGCTATCTGCCGATCCCGAAAAAGCTGGCGCGCGCAGGCGTCAAGGACATGGTGCGGATATCGGACGCGCGGATGAGCGGCACCGCGTTCGGCACCATCGTGCTGCACATCACGCCGGAATCCGCCGCGGGCGGTCCGCTGGCGCTGGTGAAGAATGGCGACATGATCCGGCTCGACGTCGCAAAACGAAGCATCGATCTTTTGGTCGACGCGGCCGAGCTTGAAAAGCGCCGTGCGGCGCTGGCGCCCGTGGCGGCCCCGGAATGGGCGAAGCGCGGCTACGCGCATCTGTTCAACGAGACCATCCTGCAGGCCGACGAAGGCTGTGATTTCGATTTCATGCGCGCCAAGGGGAAGGGGTAGCGTCTTTCCGCACCAGACAGCGGTCGTGCCCGCGAAAGCGGGCATCCAGTATTCCATAGTCATGCGATGGAGCCGATGCGTCGCGGCATACTGGATCATCCGCTTTCGCCGATGATGACGGCCAGCGATGCCGCTAGCATCAGAGCTACTTCCCCTTGCTCGTGAACTTCTTCACGGCGATGCGGAATTCTTTGGTATGCATGCAGTCGATGATGGCATTTCGTTCGGCGTCGAGCTGCGCTTCGATCGGCGTGACAGGGGCGCTGTGGATCAGCGCCTTGGTGGCGGCCAACGCTGCCGGCGCGTTTTGCGCCAGGCGCTGCGCCAGTTCGCGAGTGGCGGCTTTCAGCTCAGCCGCGGGGACGACTTTGGCAACCAGTCCCCAGTTATGGGCTTGCGTCGCCGAAAAGCTGTCTTCCGCGAGAAAGATTTGCAGGGCGCGGCGCGCGCCGACGCTTGCGACGGCGCCCACGGTGCCGCCGCCGTCAGGCGATACGCCGAGCTTTGCATAGGCCGGGGTGAAGCGGGCGTCCTCCGCGGCGATGCAGAGGTCCGCGACAAAGGCAAGTGAGAGTCCGGCGCCTGCCGCCGAGCCGTGCACGCTGGCCAGTACGATCTTCGGCATTCGTCGAAGGCTGGTGATGAAGGCGTGATAGTGCAGCAGTAACTCTCCGACCACCGGTGCAATGTTGTCGGCCTCGGCAGCGGCGCCGATAGTCTGCAGATTGCCGCCGGCGCAGAACGCGCGGCCCTCGCCTTCGATCACCAGCACCCGGATGTTGTCGTCCGCCTCAACCTCTGCGCTCAGCTGTTCCAGTTTTTTGGCGATCGAAAGATCGATCGAGTTGAAGGCACTGGGACGATTGAGCGTGATGGTGGCGATCGGACCTTCGATCCTGAGCAGCGCCGGATCTTCGGGAGGAGAGGTGGCATCAACGGACGTCGGCATTTGAAAAAGCCCCGGTCTCGAAAAGATTGCCGGACATTTAAATAGCAGAAGGGAAGAGGTGACAATCCCCGGCGAAATCTGCAAAATGCGGCGAGCGGCCAGGCGGATCACCGCATCGCAACAGCTGAAAACGGGAGCAGGCGTGGTGAGCACAGATGCGCCAATTGATCGTCCGGTCTCCACCGTTGGTTCGTTTTCGCAGATGGCGCTCACCAAGTGCGCTGCGTCGGTCGAACTGACAGGCCATCCGCAGCTCCGGCTGAACAACACGCTACGCGGGCCCGACACCTTGCCGCTTCGCATCGTACCGGCCTGACCGAATGGCGCGGGGAACGGTCGTTATCGTCGGTGCCGGTCACGCGGGATTCCAGCTCGCGGCGTCGCTACGGCAGCATGGATTTAGCGAGCGCATCTGCCTGATCAACGATGAAGCGCACCTGCCGTATCAGCGGCCGCCCTTGTCCAAAGCCTATCTGAAAGGCGACGGCCGTCCGGACAGCCTGATGTTCCGGCCCGACAAATTCTATCGCGAGCAGCACATCGAGTTGATTGCCGATCGCGCCGCTTCGATCGATCGCGCTGCACGCAGGCTGCTGCTCGCATCTGGCTCATCGCTCGATTACGGACACCTGGTGCTCGCCACCGGCGCGCGCAATCGCTTGCTCGATCTCCCGAACGCCAATCTGAGGGACGTGCGCTATCTGCGAGCCCTGGACGAAAGCGAGGCATTGCGGCAGCGGATAGCGTCGGCTCGCCGTGTCGTTGTGATCGGTGCCGGGTTCATCGGTCTGGAGTTCGCCGCTACCGCCCGGGCCAAAGGCCTCGAGGTGGACGTGGTCGAACTCGGAGCCCGCGTCATGGCGCGCGCGGTGACGGCGGAAATCTCAGACTTTTTTCAGGAACGGCACGCCGCGGCGGGTATTCGCATTCATCTCGGCGTGCAGGCCACCAGCATCGAGAGCGATGGTGCGAACGTCGCCGGCATCAGCCTCAGCGACGGCCGCCACGTGCCGGCGGACCTTGTTGTGGTCGGTGTCGGCGTGCTGCCCAATGTCAAATTGGCTGATCAAGCCGGGTTGCCGGTGGCGGCGGGAATCATTGTCAACGAGCAATTGCTGACCCCGGATCCTGATATCTCCGCGATCGGCGATTGCGCGCTGTTCGCAAGCCCGCGCTTCGGCGCGTCGCTGCGGCTGGAATCCGTGCAGAACGCCACCGATCACGCGCGCTGCGTTGCGGCGCGTCTGACCGGTGATGCAAAGACCTATGATGGTTTGCCATGGTTCTGGAGCGATCAGGGCGAGGACAAGCTTCAGATCGCAGGTCTGACCACTGGATACGATCGCGTCGTGGTGCGGGGCGATCGCGGGCAGGGATCGTTTTCGGCATTTTGCTACAAGTCCGGGCAGCTCGTCGGTGTGGAGTCCATCAATCGTGCGTCGGACCACGTGTTCGGACGCCGCGTCCTTGCCATGAACCGGTCGATCGAGCCGGAACAGGCCGCGGATACCGGTTTCGATTTGAAGGCCGCCCTGACTTAAGTCGGCTTGGCCGCCACTTGCATCCGCTGTTCATGACTTTCGGCAATTACCGCCTCAACTTCTGCCGCCGTCGGCATCGACGGCGCGGCGCCCATCCGCTGTACACAGATCGACGCCGCGGCATTGGCATAGGCCAGCGCCTCGCGAATTGATTTTCTTCCCGCGAGTTGCGCGGCGATTGCGCCAACAAAACAGTCGCCGGCACCGGTGGTATCAACGGCGTTGACGGTGCGGCTCGGCACGATCAGCGGCTCGCCATTGATAAACGCCAGCACGCCGCGCTTGCCGAGCGTTACGCAGATGATCTTGTCTTTGCCGGATTGCAGGGATCTGACTGCTTCGATGAAGCGCGCAGGCGCGTCGGTGCCGTGAAGCTCGGTCTCTGTGAAGAAGCCAAGTTCGCTTTCATTGAGAATCAGAATATCGGCGAGTTCGAGCATTCCGGCGTCAAACTCGATCGCTGGTGCCGGATTGAGGATCGTCGTCGCGCCGGCCGCCCGGGCCCGTTCGAAGAAGGCGCTGATTGTGGGCAAGGGAATCTCGAACTGGCTGACCGCGATGTCACCTTTGGTGAGAACAGGTGCGGCGACATCGGCGACACTCACATGAGCATTCGCGCCGGGTATGACGACAATGGTATTGTCGGCATCGACGACGGTAATGACGGCCGTTCCAGTATGAGCGTCTGACGTTTCCTGCACGAAGCTCAGGTCAATACCCTGTGCTGCGAGGAACGCCTTTAATTCACCGCCGAACGCATCCTTGCCGAGCCGGCCTATTAGCGTTGTCGTCGCGCCGAGCTTCGCCGCCGCGATCGCTTGGTTCGCGCCCTTGCCGCCTGGAAAGTAAAGCACTGCATCGCCGGCGACGGTCTCGCCGATGCGGGGATACCGCTTAGCGGTTGCCACCACATCCATGTTGATGCTTCCGGCAACGAAAACGCGGCCCATGTGCACTATTCCCCGAGAGAGCAGGCTACGCCCGGACTTCGAACTCCTGCCTGACGGCCTCGATGTCGGCAAACGTCGGCAATCCTGCCTCGTTGCCGAGACGCTGAATTTTATAGGTCGATGCCGCGCGCGCGAAATCGAAATGGTCGTGCCAGGTCTTGCCGGGATTGCTGAGGTAGGAATAGACGTAGGCGCCGTGAAACACGTCGCCGGCACCGTTGGTATCGAGCACGCGCTCGCGCGGGATCGGAAGTGCCGGAAGCGCGCGAATGGCACCGGCCTCGTCATACCAGAGCAGTCCGCGTTCTCCCATGGTGACGCCGCCGACCCGGCAGCCGCGGCTCTTGAGATAATCCAGCATGTTTTCGGGCGTCAGGTCCATCTGCTCGCACAGCCGCTCGGCGACGATGGCCACGTCGATGAATTCCAGGAGTTCGTGGGTGTTGGTCCGCAGGCCCCCGCCATCGAGTGAAGTCAGGATGCCGGCGTCGCGGCACAGTTTTGCATAATGGAGCGCGGCGTCCGGCTGGTGGCCATCGACATGCAGCGCGCGGCACCCGCCGAGGTTCAGGAGAGGAAAAGGGTGGATATGCTCGTCGTCGCGGCAGCGCACGATGGCCCGCTTGCCGTCCCTTGGCATGATGAACGAGAGCGACGAGGATTTGACCTTGCGCGGGTGGATCGAAATTCCGTACTTCGCGCTCATGTCCTGAAACATCCGGCCGAGCCAGTCGTCGGCGACGGTCGCGATCAGGTCCGGTACGATTCCGAGCTTGGCACAGCAGAAACCCGCCGTGACGGCGTTGCCGCCGAAGGAGACCGCATAGGCCGACGCCACATGCTTCTCGTCGCCGGTCGGCAGGCGGTCGGCAATGAAAGTAACGTCGATATAGGTTTGTCCGATGAAGAGAGCCTGCATAAAGTCATCCGTCATGCGCTGATGGGTGGTACCGGCGGCACTCCACACTAGCACCGCTTATCGCAAGAGATTGGCTAAAATTATCCGCAATGCTACCGCCGTAATGCTTGAGATAACCATGTGGCCGGACTACGACCATCCCTCGACATCGTCAGCGTGCCGCGCCGATCCAACCGCTGCTGTGAGTTCCTGACGGAGGAAAAGGGAGGCCGCGATGACCGTCTATGCCGGTCCGGTGTTCGACATGGCGGTGAACCAGTTCAGGGTGATCGCCGATCACCTGTCGATCCCGATGGACGAGCGCGACCGCCTGCTGTTGCCGAAACGGGCGATCACCATTTCTTGTCCGATCCACCGCGACGACGGCACGGTTGCGGTCTTCGAGGGCTATCGCGTGCAGCATCACCTCACCCTCGGTCCGACCAAGGGCGGCACCCGGTTTGCGCCCAGCGTTGATATCGGCGAGATCGCCGCCCTTGCGATCTGGATGAGCTGGAAATGCGCGCTGGTCGGCCTGCCCTATGGCGGCGCCAAGGGGGGCGTTCGAGTCGATCTCACGACGATTTCTAAACATGAGCTGGAGGCGCTGTCGCGGCGCTATATGCAGGAGATGATCCCATTCGTCGGGCCGCATACCGACGTGAGGGCGCCGGACATGGGCACCAACGAGCAGATGATGGCCTGGTTCATGGACACCTATTCGATGTATCAGGGCCGCACCGTCACCGAAATCGTCACTGGCAAACCGGTGTCGTCCGGCGGCACCTTGGGCCGGCTCGAAGCAACCGGTCGCGGCGTGGCGCATCTTGCGAAGCGGGTGATGAAAGAACTCGCGATCGACCTGAACAGTGCCACCGCCGTGGTTCAGGGTTTCGGCAATGTCGGCTCTTATGCCGCGCTCGGGTTGCATCAGTTCGGTCTCAAGGTGATCGCGGTCGGCGATCATACCGGCGCGCTTTACGATAAAGGCGGCCTCGATATCCCGGTGTTGATGCGCCACGCCGGCGCGCACGGCAGCATCGCGGGTTTTTCCAATGAGCTCCAATTCGATCCCGCGCAAATTCTCACGCTGCCCTGCGATGTCCTGGTGCCGGCGGCGATGGAGCGCGTGATCGACGCGCAAGTCGCGCAAAACCTGCAGTGCCGGGTGCTCGCGGAAGGCGCCAACGGACCGACCACGCCGGACGCCGATCTGGTGCTGGAAAAACGCCAGGATGAGATTTTCCTGATACCGGACATCCTGTGTAATTCCGGGGGTGTCGTCGTCAGCTATTTCGAGTGGGTGCAGGACCTGCAGCAGCTGTTCTGGGAGGAAGAGGAGGTGACGCGGCGCGAATATCACATTCTCGATCGCGCCTTCGATCAGATGGCGGCACGCTCAAAAGCGGACAAGATTCCCCACCGCACCGCCGCGATGGCGATCGGCGTGGAAAAAGTCCGCGCCGGCAAAAACGTGCGAGGGCTTTTTCCGTGATCACGGGGCTCGATCATGTTGTCCTGTTGGTCAATGATATCGGGGCCGGCACGATGGCCTACCAGACGCTGTTTGCGTGCGCGCCGGCGTGGCAGAGCGCGGACGATGGTGCCGAGCGCGTGCTGTTCACGCTCGACAATATGACGCTGGAGCTCATGTCGCCCAAAGGTAATAGCACGACCGCTGATCGGATTCGTGCGGTCATTGCCGAGCAGGGCGAGGGCCTGGCGAACATCTGCTTTCGTACTGGCGACATCGCGAAAATGCACCGCAGGCTGGATCGGCTCGCGCTGAAACCGGAACCGATCACCGAGGCCGAAAGCCGCGATGCGGCCTCCGGTGCAACATTGTCGTGGAAGCGAACCCGCGCAGCAACCGATGCGACGCGCGGCGTCCGGCTGTTTTTCCTTGAACTGACCAAAGAACGCCCGCGCTCGGTGCCGTCAGCTGACGCGCCGATCACCGCGATGGATCATGTGGTGGTCTCATCAGCGGATCCCGAACGGGCGGCAGCGCTCTACGGTGCGCGGCTCGGGCTCGATATGGCGCTGGACCGTTCGCATCCGGATTGGGGCCGGTTGATGTTCTTCCGCTGCGGCGATCTCATCGTTGAGGTCGTACACAGGCCGGACGCGAAAGCAGACAAGGCACCTGACAAGCTCTGGGGCTTGAGCTGGCGCGTCGCCGACGTCGAGGCAACGCGGGCGCGGCTCGTGTCGGCAGGCATCGATGTGTCCGATGTGCGCACCGGCCGCAAGCCGGGAACGCGCGTGCTCACCGTGCGCTCCGGTACCTGCGGCATTCCCACGCTGCTGGTGGAACGCACGGCCCGGGCGGCTTGATACTTCCCTCTCCCTTGTGGAGAGGGTGGCGAAATCGAGCGTAGCGAGATTGAGCCGGGTGAGGGGTCTTGCCTTGAGGATAGAAACCCTTCAGCCCGCGTTCGCTCAGGCACCCTCTCCTACAAAGGAAAGGGGAAGAAAGACCTCATTCATTCTCAAACCGCGCGGCGCGTGCTACATGCGGTCTACTAACGTTGTGGTTTTCCGATGTTCTCAGGACATCACCGAACGATGGGTCTTCCGGTCTTGGCCAAGGCAAAACGAATTTTGAAATGGCAGCGCGATCCCGAGGGTATGCGGCTTCGCATTCTCGAGGCCGCGAAGCAGGAATTTGCCACCCATGGCCTTGCCGGCGCGCGCGTCGATCGGATCGCGGCCAAGGCCGGCGCCAATAAGCGCATGCTGTATTATCATGTCGGCAAGAAAGACGATCTCTACCTGGCCGTGCTCGAGGGCGCCTATGAGAAGATACGGGTCGAGGAACGCGGGCTCGATCTGGAACATCTCGATCCGCCGGAGGCGATCGAGCGTCTGATCGCCTTCACCTGGAATTATTTCATCCGCAATCCGGAATTTTTGGCGCTGCTGAACACCGAAAATTTGGCACGGGCGCGGCATCTGAAGCGATCCACCAAGGTCAAATCGATGCATTCGCCGTTCGTCGAGATGATCCGTACCGTGGTGACGCGCGGCGTCCAGAGCGGCGACTTCCAGGTCGCGGTCGATCCGGTGCAGCTCTATATCTCGATCGCGGCGTTGTGCTTTTTCTATCTCTCGAACAGCGCGACGCTCAGCGTGATCTTCGGCCGCGATCTCTTGACGAAGCAAGCCAAGGATGAACGCCTTGAGCATATGGTCTCTCTTGTGCTGGCGGCCCTGACCGGAAAGTCAGCCGCGGCATTCGCGAAGGACAAAACGCCGAGACTGCGTGCGCCGGCGCATTCCAGCGTTTGATTGTTTATGGTCCTCGCGAACGCGAGGACCATAGCCACAGGCCTTGGTTTTTACCGGCGGTGTCAGCCCCCAGTGCTCCGTTGAGAGGCCGCCGCGTATGGGCCCCTGCGGTTCGCAGGGGCGACATGGATTTTGCCGATCGAAGCCTCTGGACAGTATTTATCCAACGGGTTAATTTGTGACCGAAAATCGATAGACGAGGGAGAGAAACTTGGCCGAACCAAATGGGCCAGGAGGTGTGTCGAAGGCGCTGAATGCGGCGTGGGTTCGCCCGTTTTTGTTCCTGATTTTCATCGTCGTCGCCTGGGATTTGACCATCCGGCTGTTCCGGATTCCGCCGTATCAAATCCCCGCGCCGGGCGACGTTGTGGTGGTGCTGTGGCACGACTGGCCGGAACTGATGCGGCAGGCCTGGCCCACAACTTACGCGACAATATGCGGTTTCCTGCTGTCGGCGGTGTTCGGCATTCCCGTTGCAATGCTGATCGCGGGATCGAAGACCGTGGAGAGCTATGTCTATCCGCTCTTGGTGTTCTCCCAGTCGGTGCCGAAGATCGCGATCGCGCCTTTGTTCGTGGTCTGGTTCGGCTTCGGCATCATCCCGAAGGTGATCTCGGCGTTCCTGCTGGGATTCTTTCCGGTGGTGGTCTCCGCCGTGCAGGGCTTCAAGTCGGTCGATCCTGACATGGTCGATCTCGCCCGCGCGATGCAGGGCAGCCGCTTCCGGGTGTTCTGCGCAGTGAACCTGCCGCACGCGATGCCGGCGATCTTTTCGGGATTGAAAGTCTCGGTGACGCTGGCGGTGGTCGGTGCCGTGGTCGGTGAATTCGTCGGCTCCAATTCAGGCATCGGCTACGTGCTGCAGCGCTCGATCGGCACTTTCGATCTGCCGACCATGTTTGCAGCATTGGTGATCCTGGCGCTGCTCGGCGTCGTCCTGTTCTGGATCGTCGATCGGATCGAGCGTCTTGTAATTCCCTGGCACGTCAGCCAGCGCGAGGAAGTTATTTTCGCCGCGTGAGCGGTGAGGCGAAAAAAGCGGCCTGCGGAGGGCCGCGAAAACACCAACGGGAGGATGACATGACGCGATTGATAGCGGCGCTTTCCACAGTGCTGATTGGGGCCGTGCTCGCGGTGACGCCGGCTGCGGCCGCCGACAAGGTCGTGCTGATGCTGAACTGGTATGTCTATGGCGAGCACGCGCCGTTCTATTACGGCAAGGCCAAGGGCATTTACGCCGCCGAGAACATCGATCTCGAAATCCAGGAAGGCCGCGGCTCGGCCGCGACCACGCAGGCCGTCGCCGCCAAGACTGCCAATTTCGGCTATGTCGACGTGCCCACCATGATGCGCGCCGCCGTCAAGGGCGCGCCGGTGGTCGCGACCGGCGTGCTGCTCCAGACCAGCCCGATGTCGGCGATGGGGTTTGTCGAGAAGAACATCAGGAAGCCCGAGGACATCAAGGGCAAGACGGTGGCGATTACGCCGGCGGATTCCATGACGCAGATCTGGCCGCTGTTCCTGAAGAAGACCGGGCTGAAGGAAAGCGATTTCACCACCGTGGCCGGCGACGGTCAGACCAAGCTCAACGCTGTGATCAACGGTCAGGCCGACCTTTTGCTCGGTTACGTCATGGACCAGTCGATGAAGATCAAGGACGCCACCGGCAAGGATGTCTATCCGATCAAGTTCGCCGACTACGGCATCCACATGGTTTCGTCCGGCATCGTCGCCAACACCGATTACGTCAAGGCCAATGCCGATCTCGTAAAACGTTTCATGTCGGCCTCGACCAAGGCCGTCGAAGCCGCCGAGAAGGACCCGAAGGGAGCTGCGCAATCGATCCTCGACGCCAATCCGAAGGGCGGCAAGATCGATACGCTGACCCAAGGCTTCGAGCTGACCCTGCCGCTCTATCGCACCCCGGAGACCAAGGGCAAGCGCCCGTTCCAGGTGACCGATCAGAACATGACCGACAGCGTCAACCTGATGGTCGAGTATGGCGGCCTCGATGCCAAGGCCAAGGAAAATCCGAAGGCGTTCTACACCAACGACTATCTGCCGAAATAGGCAATTCTTGAATAGGACTCGGCTGAATGGACCCAGCGACCAAAATGTCAGGTGTCGACCAATCGGGCGCGCGTCTGCGTCTCGTCTCTGACCGCGCTGCCGGCGGCACGCCGGGGATTCAACTTTCCGGCGTGTCGAAAACCTATCGGTCGCGCGACGGCGACGTGCCGTCGCTGCGGCCGCTGGACTTCCATATCAACGCGGGCGAGTTCTTCGTCGTGGTCGGCCCCTCCGGCTGCGGCAAGTCCACGCTGTTGAAAATGATTTCCGGGCTCTTAGCGCCCTCAAGCGGTGAGATATTTGTCGAGGGCGAAGCGGTGACCAGACCGCACGGCAATGTCGGCATCGTGTTTCAGAACTCGCTGCTGCTCCCATGGCGCAACATACTTGCCAATGTGATGCTGCCGATCGATATGAAACGGCTGCCGCGCGACGAATATCTGCCGCGCGCGATGGAGCTGTTGAAGCTGGTCGGGCTCGAGAGCTTTGAGAAGAAGCTGCCCTGGCAACTGTCCGGCGGCATGCAGCAGCGGGCGTCGATCTGCCGGGCATTGGTGCATGATCCCAAGATCATGCTGATGGATGAGCCGTTCGGCGCGCTCGACGCCATGACGCGTGAGCGCATGAATGTCGAGCTGATGCGCATTCAGCGTGAAACCGGCAAAACCGTGCTGCTGATCACGCATTCGATTCCGGAAGCCGTGTTCCTGGCCGATCGCGTGCTGGTCATGACCGAGCGGCCCGGTGCCATCGCCGCGATCTATGACGTGCCGCTGCGGCGTCCGCGTTCGCTCGACGCCATGGCGGAGCCCGCCTTCACCGAACTGGTGCAGCGCATCCGCAAGCATTTCTTTACCCAAAGCGCGCTGGATTGAGGCAAGACACCATGCCGCCACGTCTAGCCGTGCGGGATATTTCATTGTTCGAGCGGCCCGTTCCGTTCGCAAAACCGTTCCGGTTCGGCTCGGTGGTGATCAACGCCTCGGCGCAGGCCTTCGTGCGCGCCGAGATCGAGGTCGAGGGCAAGGGCATTTCGGTCGGCGCCAGCGCGGAGCTGATGGCGTCGAAATGGTTCGACAAGCGCGCGCATCTGACGCCGCCGCAGACCGTCGAGGAATTACGCCGCTCGCTGACGATCGCGCGCGAACTTTATCTGGCGCGTTCCAGCTTCGACACGGCCTTCGGGAGCCACGCTGCCGTCATCGCCGCGCAGGTCGAGGCCTGCGCGAAACAGGATATCCCGCCGCTCGCCGCCGCCTTTGGGCCGGCTGAGATCGACAAGGCCATCCTGGATGCGCTGCTGCGGGCCGTGGGCGCGAATTTCTTCGACGGCATGGCGCAAAATGTCGCCGGGATGGACGCGCGCCTGTCGACTGATTTGCGCGATGATGACATCACGCAGTTTCTGAACCAGCGCCGGCGGCTCGAACGCGTCGCGATCCGGCACACCGTCGGGCTCGACGATCAGGTCGAGGGTGAGGGGGGCGTCGCCGACGCCAGGGAGAATAGCGGTGCCCGCTATTTCAAGCTCAAGCTCAACGGCGATCCCGAGGCGGATGCCGCGCGCCTGATTCGCATCGGGAAAGAACTCGCCACACTGCCGCATGACTATAGCGTCACGCTCGACGCCAACGAGCAATATGCCGATCTCGCTGCCTTAAGTACGCTGACTGATCGCCTCGACCGCGACAGCGCACTACAGCCGATTGCGGCAAAACTGCTGTACATCGAGCAACCGATGCCGCGCGATATCTTCAGGCAATCGCCGCTCGGCGCGCTTGCCCGCCGCGACTTTATCATTGACGAAGCCGACGACTCCTATGATGCGTTCCCGATGGCCCGCGCGCTCGGCTATCGCGGCATCTCCTCCAAGTCATGCAAGGGGATATACAAGTCGATCGTCAATGCAACGCGCGCCGCCACATGGAGCGCGGAGAGCGAGAAATTCTTTATCACCGGCGAGGACCTGACCTGTCAGGCCGGACTTGCCGTGCAGCAAGACCTGGCGCTTGGCGCCCTTATCGGCGTCACCCATGCCGAGCGCAACGGCCACCACTATGTCGATGGCTTTGGCGAGGCGCCGGCCGCCGAGGCGCAGGCTTATCTCGCAGCGCATCCCGATCTCTACGTCAGCGACAAGAACAACATCCGGCTGTTCATTCACGAGGGCGATCTGCTGACCGGATCGCTCAAAGCGCCGGGGTTTGCAACAAGCGTGCATCCGGACTGGTCGGCGTTGTCGCCGCTCGAGGAACCAAAAACAAAAATCCTGCAGGAGCAAACGATATGACGACGCAACGCCTTGGCGTGATCATGAACGGTGTCACCGGCCGCATGGGGCTCAACCAGCATCTGATCCGCTCCATCATCGCGATCCGCGATTCCGGCGGCGTGCTGCTACGCAATGGCGACCGCATGCTGCCGGATCCGATCCTGGTCGGCCGCGATGCCGACAAGGTCGAGCGTCTTGCCAAACGGTTCAATGTGGCGCGTTGGACCACCGAGCTTGACAAGGCGCTCACCGAGAAGAGCGATACGATCTTCTTCGATGCCGCGACCACGCAGGCGCGTCCGTCGCTGCTGACCAAAGCGATCAACGCCGGCAAACACGTCTATTGCGAAAAGCCGATCGCGACCAATCTCGAGGAGGCGGTGGCGGTCGTCAGGCTTGCCAATGCCAAAGGCGTCAAGCATGGCACGGTGCAGGACAAGCTATTCCTGCCGGGCTTGAAGAAGCTGGCGTTCCTGCGCGATTCTGGCTTCTTCGGCCGCATGCTGTCGGTGCGCGGCGAATTCGGATATTGGGTATTCGAGGGCGACTGGCAGGAAGCGCAGCGACCGTCATGGAATTATCGCAGCGAGGACGGCGGCGGCATCATTCTCGACATGGTCTGCCACTGGCGCTACGTGCTCGACAATCTGTTCGGCGAAGTCGAAAGCGTTAGCTGCCTCGGAACCACGGATATTCCGGCGCGTTGGGACGAGAAGGGCAAGCAATACGAGGCGACGGCGGATGATTCCGCCTACGTGACCTTCAGGCTCAAGGGCGGCGTGATCGCGCACATCAATATGTCCTGGGTGACGCGGGTTTATCGCGACGATCTCGTGACCTTCCAGGTCGACGGCACCCACGGCTCGGCGGTGGCGGGGCTCAGCGATTGCGTGATTCAGGCCCGCCAGGCGACGCCACGGCCGGTGTGGAATCCCGACGAGAAGCGCACGCACGATTTTTATGCCGACTGGCAGACGCTGCCGGAGAACACCGTCTACGACAACGGTTTCAAGGAGCAGTGGGAAATGTTCATTCGCCACGTCTGCGAGGACGCGCCGTATAAATACACGCTGCTGGAGGGCGCCAAGGGGGTGCAGCTAGCGGAATGCGCGCTGCAAAGCTGGCGCGAGCGGCGCTGGATCGACGTCGCTCCGATCAAGGTGTGAGGAGTCAGGACCATGAACAAGCCGGTTTTTCCCGTCTCGTCGCTGTCGCTGAAGTTGCCGAAGGCTGATCGCGGTATCGAGACCTATCGCCTCGCGGCATCGCGGACGTTTCCGTCGAAGCTCGAGGGCATGCTGAATCGCGTGGCGTTTTCCGCAGCCCATGTGGTGGCCGATCCGCTCGCCGACGTCGATCCATGGCTTGCCGCTGCTATCGACTGGGACAGGACGATTGCATTTCGCGAGCACGTCTGGGACCTCGGCCTGGGCGTCGCGGAGGCAATGGATACTGCGCAACGTGGCATGGGCCTGGACTGGCCGACTTCGCTGGAACTGATCCAGCGCTCGGTCAAGGCGGCGAAGGCGAGGGGCAATGCGCTGGTGTTTTCCGGCGCCGGCACCGATCATTTAGCTCCGGAGGAAGCCAAAAACCTCGACGACGTGATCCGTGCCTATGAGGAGCAGATCGCGGCGGTCGAAAAGGCCGGCGGGCGGATTATTTTGATGGCCTCGCGGGCGCTGGCACGGATCGGTCGCAACCGCGACGACTATGCCAAAGTTTACGATCGCGTGCTGTCGCAGGTGCGCGAGCCCGTCATCATCCACTGGCTCGGCGACATGTTCGATCCGGCGCTGGCGAACTACTGGGGCAGCGCAAATCTCGACGAAGCGATGGATGTCGCGGTCGGGGTCATCAATGCCAACGCCGCCAAAGTCGACGGCGTCAAGGTTTCGCTGCTCGACAAGCAGCGTGAGATCGATATGCGCCGCCGCCTCGATGAGAACGTCAACATGTATACCGGCGACGATTTCAATTATGCCGAACTGATCGCCGGCGACAGCCAAGGCTTTTCCCATGCGCTGCTCGGCATTTTCGATGCCATCGCGCCGGCGGCGTCCTATGCGCTGTCACGGCTCGCAGCCGGCGACGCGGCCGGTTTCCATGACGTGTTGGGGCCGACGGTGCCGCTGTCGCGTCATATATTCAAGGCGCCGACGAGGTTTTATAAGACCGGCATCGTGTTCATGGCCTATCTCAACGGTCATCAGGATCATTTCACCATGGTCGGCGGGCAGGAGAGCACGCGTTCGACCTTGCATCTCGCCGAACTGTTTCGCCTGGCGGACAAAGCGGGCTTGCTGGCCAATCCCGAGCTTGCCACGCGGCGCATGAAAGCCGTGCTTGCGCTGCGCGGCATTGAGGCGTGATGCGGGATTTCTCCGCCGATCATCGCTGGCTGTCGCTCAATACCGCAACCGTCCGCAAGCAGGGCGATCTCGCGCAAATTATCGAGGCCTGCGCGCGGCATGGCATCCGCGCCATCGATCCATGGCGCGACCAGGTCGCCGCCATTGGCCTCGACCGCGCGGTGCGTGCCGTGCGCGACGTCGGCCTCGAATTGTCGGGCTATTGCCGGGGCGGGATGTTTACCTCGGACGCGGCGCATCGGATCGAGGCGCGCGACGACAACCGCCGCGCCGTCGATGAGGCCAAGGCGCTGGGCGCGCCCTGCATCGTGCTGGTGGTTGGCGGGTTGCCGCAATATTCGCGGCCGGGAAGTGCGCCTTCAAAAAACATCCGGGAGGCGCGGACGCAGGTTGAGGACGCCATCGCCGAAATGATGGAGTATGCGCGAGCCGCACAGATGCCGTTGGCGATCGAGCCGTTGCATCCGGCCTACGCCGCCGATCGCGCCTGCGTGAACACGACCAGGCAGGCGCTCGACATTTGCGACAGCCTTGATCCCACGCGCACCGGCGCTCTGGGCGTCGCGCTCGACGTCTATCACATCTGGTGGGACCCGGAATTGCTGCCGCAGATTGCGCGCGCCGGAAAAGATCGCTTGCTGGCGTTTCATGTCTGCGACTGGCTGGTGCCGACTAAGGACATCCTCAACGATCGGGGTATGATGGGCGACGGGGTGATCGACATCAAATCGGTGCGCAGCGCGGTGGAAGCGCAAGGTTTTGCCGGTTATGCCGAGATCGAGATTTTTTCCAACGACTGGTGGGAGAAGCCGATGCATAAGGTCTTGCAGGCCTGCATCGAGCGGCATCGGTCGGTGGTTTAGGGCGAGCATTAATGCGGATGCTCGCTTCGAAGCGCATTGCGGCAGAACCACCACGTTCAAAGAATGCCCCCGAGGGGTACGATCCTTCAGAGGGCTGCCTTCATGGACGCTCTGCGTCAGATAAGAACTACTAGTTCTTCAAATAGCCAACGTAATAGATGCCGATCACGTTGCTGCTTGCATCGCGGATTGGTTCATAGCCAGTCACGTAACCCAGGATGTCGGCCTCTCCGAAATAGCTTTCGCCCTTCGCAATAGCCGCCATGGCTTTCCCCTTTGGGTCGAGAACGGTGCCTATCGCCCGCGACCCGTCATCCTTCTTAACGTTGGTTGCCACGCGGACGAACTCGTCGCCGCTCTTGACAAAGATCGTGGCCGTCCCACCCACTTCCTTCTGAACCTCGTCAACCAGCACGAAGTTGCTATTCATCTTGACCGCCCCAAAATGTAAGGCGGGGAGAGTCTTGCCGGCGACAGCCTCCTCCCCGTTGACACTGGGTGCACCCAGCTTCGCGGCCTTCGACTTGAGAAGTTGCATCGCGGCCTGGACATCCTCTGCAGGTCCGGCGAGCACTCGTGCGGGGACTTGAATCAAAAAATCGGCAGTGAAGGCCAGCAGCAACAGTGCGAGCATGGACTTCTTCATGGTTACCTCCCATTGGCCTCACAGCATCTCGATGCGAAGACTATCGGGCGAGGAGGCCCATTGTGGCGATTGTTGAAGCTCGGTAAGTGGACGCCCCTTTTCTCGTGCTTGTCAACGATTGTCGGTCGGTCAGGGGTGCTGCCGTGTTGATGTGATTCGTCCACAGCCCTAACTGATCGCGCACCGCACGCTCAAAAATCCGCGAAACCGGACGCGGCCGCCTCGCCGCGGCGGACCGCGCAGCGCATAATTTGGAAACCGCGCGAGGAATCGCGAAATCGCAATCGCGCCTTCGAGCCGCGCCAGCGCCATCCCGGCGCATTGATGCGCGCCGGTGGCGAAAGCGAGGTGGCGGTTCGGCGTGCGGCCGATGTCGAGCTTCTCCGGATCGGCAAATTGCTGGGGGTCGCGGTTCGCCGCGCCGATGCACAGCGTCACCGGTGTGCCCGCTGATATCGTGACGCCGCCGAGCTCGACGCGCTCCGTCGTCATGCGGTTGCCGAGCTGGTTCGAGCTTTCGAATCGCAGAATTTCCTCGACCGCGGTCTTGATCAGATCTGGATTTTCGATCAGCCGCTTTTTCTCGCCGGGATTTTCTGACAACGCCACCAGCCCGTTGCCGATCAGATTGGTGGTGGTCTCATGTCCGGCGTTGAGCAGGAAGATGCAATTGTGCAGCAATTCCTTTTCGGTCAATCGCTCGCCGTTATCCTCGCCCTCGATGAGGCGTGTCAGCACGTCGCGTTCGGGATTGCCGGGTTTGGCGCGTCGCCGCTCGACCAGGATTTCCAGGTAGGCGAGGAAATCCTTCACCGCCTTGTTGCCGTGGGCAAAGACTTCCGGACCGATCACCGGTTCGAGCGCCCCCAGGATCGCAAGCGACCAGTCCCGTAGCGGTTCACGCTCCTCCATGGGCACGTCGAGCAGATTGCCGATCACCTGAACGGGAATAGCGGATGCAAAATCCCCGATCAGCTCAAAGCTGCCTTTCGCGGCAATGTCATCGAGCAGCCGATTCACCAGAGCGATCAGATCAGGCTCCATCTCCGCGATCGCGCGCGGCGACAGCGCGCCCATAATCAGCCGCCGCACCCGGGTATGCGCCGGCGGATCGTTGAAGACGAGGCTGGTGGTGTGATGCTCGTAAAGCAGGGAATCACCGTACTTCGGCGCGAACTCTCGTCGCTTGTCGGAGCTGAAGAGCTTCGTATTCTTGTAGGCGCTGACAAGATCGTCATAGCGCGTCAGAAAGTAGGAGCCGTTGGGCAATAGCTTGACCGGCTCATGCTCCCGCAGCGTACGATAGGTCGGGTAGGGGTCGGCATAGAATTCCGGCGTCAGTTTCTCGATGTCGAAACTTGCCGCCAGCTCTCGCGCGTTCGCATTCATGCTGCCATACTCTTTGGTGCAGACCGATATGCTGTTTTTTCTCTTCCGAAAAGTGTGGCTCTGTCTACAGTCCCACCCCGAAATGCAGTCTCGGCTAGCCGACTGGAAATGACTATGCACGCCCGCACTGAAGCTCCTTCCGAAACCAGTCCCTCTTGGCCGGAGGATATCTTTGCGATTTTGCAGCGCTTCGATGTCCGCCAGGTGCCTTATGTGCCGGATGCCGGCCATTCGCAGCTGATCGAACGCGTGCTGGGCGCCTCCTCGATGCGCGCGGTCCCGCTGACGACGGAAGAAGAAGGCGTGGCGCTCCTGGCCGGCGCCTGGGCCGGTGGCCAGCGGGGCGTGCTGCTGATGCAGTCCAGCGGGGTCGGCAATTGCGTGAACATGCTGTCGCTGGCCCAGATCTTCCGCTTTCCGTTCCTGACGCTGGTCACGATGCGCGGCGAATGGGGTGAATTCAATCCCTGGCAGGTGCCGATGGGGTCGAGCACGGCGGGCGTATTTGAACTGTCCGGCATCAAGGTATTGCGGGCTAATCATCCGGAAGAGGTACGCGAGGTCGTCGAGGCCGCGGCGGGGCAGGCTTACAATGCCTGCACGCCAACCGCCGTTCTCTTGTCGCAGCGCCTGATCGGCGCCAAGGTTTTCACCAAATGAGCAAAGCAAACCTTCTGGAACGGCGCAGCGTCGTCGGCAGCCTTTTGGCGGAGCGCAAGGAGGCCGTCGTGGTCGGCGGGCTCGGCGCCTCGACCTACGATATCGCCGCCGCCGGCGATCATGATCGCAACTTCTATCTTTGGGGCGCCATGGGCGGCGCCGTCATGATCGGATTAGGCCTTGCGCTGGCGCAGCCTGATCTGCCGGTGGTGGTGATAACGGGCGATGGCGAAATGCTGATGGGAATGGGCAGTCTGGCGACCGTCGGCCTGCAAAAACCTGGGAATCTCACCATCGTGGTGCTTGATAATGAGGTCTACGGCGAGACCGGTGGGCAGGCGAGCCACACGGCGGGTACCGCCGATCTCGTCGGTATCGCCCGGGCCTGCGGGATTGCCGACGCCCGCGCGATTGCGACGATGACTGATATCGAAGGCTTTGCGCGGTCCATGCAGGACGTCTCAAGCGGGCCGCGCTTTGCCAGCATCAAGATCGCCAGCGCGAATCTCGAGCGCGTACTTTCCAGCCGCGACGGCACCTACATCGTGACCCGCATCCGCGGTGCCCTCGGGTTCGGTCCGATCTAAACCCACAGGCCGGGTGCGTCGCAACAACGCCTTGACATTGTGCGAAGGTGAGTGCTTACTCACAAAGATGAGTAGCTTGCGCATGACCAGCGACTTGCGGCGGCAACTGATCTTGGGCGCCGCCAGGCGCTGCTTTGCCCGCTACGGCTTCGCGGGCACCACCACCAAAAGCATCGCGGCGGCTGCCTCAATTTCGGAAGGGTTGCTGTTCAAGCACTTTCCGACCAAGTCGGCGCTGTATGCGGAAATACTAGCGGAAGAGTGTGAGGCGGATCCTGCGCTGCACCGGCTGCTGAAGCTGGAGCCGTCGACGAGGGCGCTGGTCGTGCTGATTCGCGAAATGGTCCGCCATTTCCTGCACGTCTCAGATGTTCCCGATCAGCAGGAAGCCCAGCGCCTCCGGCTGATGGTCACCAGCCACCTCGACGACGGAGAATTCGCTCGGCTGATTTACGAGAAAATCGGAGATTTGATAGGACCTGTATTTACCGCATCGCTGGAGCAGGCAGTGGCGGCAGGGGATGCATCACGGATTGGACGCGAGCCGCTGAACTTGTTCTGGTTTGCCCATCACACCGTGCTAATGGCGGCGCTGGCGCGGCTGCCGTCCGTTCCTTGCCTGTCCTATGCCAATGCCACCGACCTCGAACGACAGGTTTGCGAATTCATTCTCCGCGGAATTGGATTAAACGAAACCGCAGTTGCCTCCCATCTGGATCGCGAATTGTCGCCGGATCCGGGGCAGCCGGTAACTGCAGAAGGTGCTTAATATGAATATTGTGACCGAAGCCAATATCTCGGGCAAGCCGATCGCCGACAAGCCGCACAAGCGTCCGGTCCGGATGGTGCGCTGGTTCATCATCGTCGGGCTGTTGCTCGCGGTGCTGGTCGGCGGTTTGGTCGGCTTCAATGCCTTCCGCAGCAAGATGATCGCGCAGTTCTTCGCCAACAACAAACCGCCGCCGGCGAGCGTCAGCGTTGCGGAGGCGAAGTCGGAGGTGATTCCGAACCTCTTGACTGCGGTCGGAGATCTCGCCGCCGTGCATCAGGTGAATGTCACCACCGATGTCAGCGGGCGTATTACCGATATCCTTTTCACCGCCGGGTCCAGCGTGAAGGCTGGAAGTCCGCTGGTGCAATTGTTCGACGCGCCCGAGCAAGCCGATCTCGCAAGCTTCAAGGCACAGGCTACGGTGGCGCAGCTGTCGCTAGATCGCGCCAAGCAGCTTGCATCGCGTCAGTTCGGCCCGCAGGCCACCGTCGATCAGGCGCAGGCGGCGTACGACCAAGCCAATGCCGGCATCGCCAAGACCCAGGCGATCATTTCGCAGAAGCTCGTTCGCGCGCCGTTCGACGGCGAACTTGGCGTGCGTCGCGTGGAGGTCGGACAATTTCTGACCGCCGGCACGCAGATCGTGTCCTTGACCGATTTGTCGGAGCTCTATGCTAACTTCACGGTGACGGAAAAGGGTAGCGGACAGCTCAAGGTCGGACAGACCGTGCGCATTGCGGTTGACGCCTATCCTGGCCGTACCTTTGAGGGAAAGATCAGCACGATCGAACCGCAGATCGCGACCGATACGCGCAATATTCGCGTTCAGGCGACGATCACCAACCCCGACCACATCCTCAAACCGGGCATGTTCGCGACCACGACCGTGGTGCTGCCGGAGAAGCCACCGGTGGTCACCGTTCCGGAAACGGCTGTCGACTACACGCTGTACGGAGATTCGGTTTTCCTCGTTACCGAGAAGAAAGAGGACGGCGGCAAAACCAGTTTGACCGCCGTTCGCACGTTCGTGCAGACCGGCAACCGGGTCCACGGACGAGCCGAAATTCTGAGCGGGTTGAAGCCCGCCGATCGGGTGGTTGCCGTTGGCCAGCTCAAGCTGCAATCGGGGGCGGCAGTAACCATCTCCACCGACCCGGCCCCGCCGATTCCGGCGACCGCGCCGCGTTACTGACGATCGGAGCGCATTGCCATGGCTTGGACCGATATCTTCATCAAACGACCCGTGCTGTCGGTGGTCGTCAGTCTGCTGATTCTCCTGATCGGCTTCAGGGCCGCGACCAGTCTGCCGATCCGGCAGTATCCGAAGCTGTCGAATACGGTCGTTAACGTCACCACCGCTTATCCCGGTGCGTCGGCCGATATGATTCAGGGATTCATCACGACACCGATCGAGCAGGCCGTCGCGTCCGCCGAAGGCGTCGACTATATGACCTCGTCGTCGGTGCTGGGTACCAGCACCATCCAAGTCTACATCAAGCTGAATTTCGATCCCAACCAGGCGTTGACCGAAATCCTCGCCAAGGTGAACTCGGTCAAATATCTGATTCCAAAGGAATCGAACGATCCGGTCGTGACCAAAACGACCGGTCAGACTACGGCCGTGATGTATCTCGGCTTCTCCAGCGAAGTTTTGTCGGGATCGGCGATCTCAGACTATCTGACGCGTGTGGTTCAGCCGGTGCTTTCCACCGTCGAAGGCGTTGCTTCCGCCGATATTCTGGGCGGCCAGACGTTCGCGATGCGGCTCTGGCTCGATCCGGTGCGCATGGCGGGCCGCAACGTTTCGGCGGATGACGTCTCCGCGGCGATCAGGGCGAACAACTTTCAGGCCGCAGCCGGTCAGTCCAAGGGCTATTTCACCGTCTCCAACGTCTCGACCAATACCGATCTTAAAAATCTCGATCAGTTCAAGCGCATGATCGTCAAGTCCAAAGACGGCGGCTTTGTGCGAATGGAGGATATCGCCACCGTCGAACTCGCGGCGCAGAGCACTGATGCCAGCGTCGCCTTCAACGGCGAGCATGCAATCTTCATCGGCGTGCAGGCGACGCCGCAGGGCAACCCGTTGACGCTGGTCAAGGGCGTCCGCGCGCTGTTTCCGGAACTTGAACGCAATCTGCCGCCGTCGATGAAAATGAAGGTGGCTTACGATTCGACCAAATTCATTCAGTCGTCGATCGACGAGGTGCAGGCGACCCTCGGTGAAGCCGTCATCATTGTGGTCGTGGTGATCTTTCTGTTCCTGGCATCGTTCCGTTCGGTGATCATACCCGTGGTGACCATTCCACTGTCGCTGATCGGCGTCTGCAGCCTGATGCTATTGGCCGGATTCAGCTTCAACCTGCTGACGCTGCTGGCAATGGTCCTGGCGATCGGTCTCGTCGTCGACGATGCCATCGTGGTGGTGGAGAACATCCACCGGCATTTGGAGGAGGGCAAACCTCCGGTCCAGGCTGCGATGCAGGGCGCGCGCGAGATCGTCGGCCCCGTGATCTCCATGACCATCACGCTAGCGGCGGTGTATGCGCCGATCGGCTTCCTCGGCGGCCTCACCGGTTCGCTGTTTCGCGAATTCGCGTTCACGCTGGCCGGCTCGGTCATCGTTTCCGGCGTGATCGCCCTGACGCTTTCGCCGATGATGTGCTCGGTTTTCCTCAAGAACGCGGAAGAGGGACGGTTTGCAAGGATCGTCAACAGGGTCTTCGGCTCAATGACGCGCTGGTATGGCCGGCAGCTCGATCGTTCGCTCGACTATCGTCCCATCACGGGGCTGTTCGCGCTGGCGATCCTCGGGCTCGTTGGCTTCCTTTATATGAACACCGCGAAGGAACTCGCGCCTGAAGAAGATCAGGGCATCGTGTTCGCCGTGACCAAGGCGCCGAAATACGCCAACATCGATTACCTGGATTTTTACGGCGAGAAGCTCGACACCGCATTTCGCAGCTTCCCGGAAACGGATCTTCGCTTCGTCCTGAACGGCATCAACGGTGCGCAAAACGGCATTGCCGGCATGCTGCTCAAGCCATGGGACGAACGTCCCCGCTCGTCGATCGCGCTCAAGTCGCTGGTGCAGGCGGAGCTCAGCAAGATCGAAGGCGTTAATGCATTTGCGTTCAACCTGCCGCCGTTGCCAGGTGGTCCGGGAGGATTGCCGGTCCAGATGGTGATTAATTCAACCAGTGGATTTCAGTCAGTCTACGATCAAATGCTGAAACTGAAAGACGCTGCGCGCAACAGCGGACTGTTCATCGTCTCGGATAGCGATCTCGACTTCAACCAGCCGATCGTGCGGGTCAAGATCGACCGCTCGAAGGCGAGCGATCTCGGCATCACCATGGCGAGCCTCGGCAATACGCTGGCGACGCTGCTCGGCGGAAACTACGTAAACCGGTTTAACCTCGAAGGACGCTCGTATCAGGTGATTCCGCAGGTGCCGCGCGACAAGCGATTGTCGGCCGAGGCACTGGGCGGATATTACGTTGCGACGGCGACGGGCCAGCAGGTGCCGCTCTCGACCGTCGTGTCGATCGAGACCGCAACCGACCCGAACGCATTGACCCATTACAACCAGTTGAACTCCGCAACCTTCCAGGCGGTGCCGATGCCCGGCGTGACGGTTGGGCAGGCGGTCGACTTCCTCGAGGGCGAGGCCAAGAAACTGCCGGCCGGTTTCAGCCACGATTATCTCGCGGATTCCCGGCAATACGTGCAGGAAGGAAACCAACTCGCGATTACCTTCGCCTTTGCGCTGATCATCATCTTCCTGGTGCTGGCGGCGCAGTTCGAAAGTCTGCGCGATCCGCTGGTCATCATGATCAGCGTTCCGATGGCGATCGTCGGCGCGTTGATACCGCTGTTCTTCGGCGTCGCCACGATGAACATCTACACCCAGGTCGGATTGCTTACCCTGGTGGGCCTGATCAGCAAGCACGGCATCCTGATGGTCGAGTTCGCCAACGAGTTGCAGCTCAAGGAAGGTCTCGACAAACGCTCGGCGATCGAGATGGCGGCACGGGTCCGGCTTCGCCCGATCCTGATGACGACCGCGGCGATGGTCGCCGGCTTGCTGCCGCTTCTGACAGCCTCGGGGGCGGGTGCGGCGAGCCGGTTCTCGATCGGACTTGTGGTCGTCGCCGGCATGTCGATCGGCACCCTGTTCACGCTGTTCGTGCTGCCCGCAGTGTATGTGGCGATCGCCACCGATCACAGGGCGAAAGCTGAATCCCGGCGGACCAAGGAGATCGCAGATTTTGATCTAGCTTCAAAGGCGCTCAAGCCGACCTGAGCGGCGGTCGAATGTACCTTGCGCGGCAGCGGCATTGACGGCCGCGGTCGCTTTCTGCAGGCCGACGATGCGCCGGCTGGGCTTTCACCTGAGAAGGTTGCGCAACGGCGCCAGGGGCGTTCGCATGCAACTGGAATTACGGCATCGAGGGGGACACCGGACATGACGCGTGATTTTTCAGCCGGCAACTACCGTTTCATCCCGGCGGTGTTTCAGTATTCGAGCGGCGCCGCGGCCGATTCCGGCTTTGAGATCGAGCGCGTACGCTTCGATAGGCTGCTGCCGCTGGCAGAGGGTTTTGCGGAAGCCGCAACATACATCCGCGCGGCTGGACGGCCGCTGACCTCGTTCTGCGCCTGCGAGCTGCGCTTGCCGGCGGCCTTCACAGAGGACGGTTTTCGCAGGTTCAACGAGCATTATGTCAAGACGCTTGCGGAGTGGGGTATCTTCGACGGAACGACCAATCCGGTGGCGCGCAGCAACGTCTGTCCGGAGATCGACCCGCCGGCCGAGCCGTCATTTTTCGCATTCTCTTTCACGCGCCCCAGCCAAGCCACGACACCGACTTTCGTCATCGCCGGCAGCGCCGAATCGCGCGAAGGGAGCGGAAGCTATCCCGAGCGCATCGTGCGCTACCGCGACCTCAGTCCGGACGGATTGAAGGAAAAGGTCAGGTTCACGGTTGAGTCCATGGAACGCCGTCTCGGCGTGTTCGGGTTCGGCTGGAAGCACACGACGGGAGCACAAGCCTATTCGGTTCACGACTTCCATCCGGTTATCGTTGATGAACTGGTCCGCCGCGGCGCCGCACGATCCGGCCTGACCTGGCATTTCGCGCGCCCACCGGTGATCGATCTCGAATACGAGATGGATTGTCGCAGGGTTATGCGTGAGACGGTGATCTGAGAGCGTTTTCAAGCGAAGGGGAGACCGGTTCGCGTCAAGAAAACGCGGCAAACAAGAATCTAGACCCCCGTTTTCGATTCTATCGAAACGGAGAAGGCTTTGGAACGAGCGGAGACGTTAGCGCTCCCTTGGATCGAGCGCGTCGCGCAGGCCGTCGCCGACCAGATTGAACGACAGCACCACGAGAAAAATCGCGAGCCCCGGCCACAGCGCCATCCACGGCGCGTTGGTCAGGAAGCGTTGCGCGGAATTCAGCATGCTGCCCCAGGACGGCGCCGGCGGCTGCTGGCCGAGCCCGAGGAACGACAGCGCCGCCTCGGCGATAATCGCCGCCGCGATCGAAAGCGTGGCCTGCACCAACAGCGCCGGCATGATATTCGGCAGGATGTGGAATAGCGCGATGCGCCAGGGCGGGTTGCCCATGGCGCGCGCGGCCTCGACGTAATCCTCGACCTTGACGCTCATCACCTGACCGCGGGTCAGGCGCACGAAGATCGGCGTCGCTGAGATGCCGATGGCGATCATGGCGTTGCCGAGGCTGGGCCCCAAAAACGCCGCCAGCGCAATGGCGAGGATCAGGAACGGGCAGGCCAGCATGGCATCCGTGATCCGGCTGATCAGGGCGTCGATGAAGCCGCCGCGGTAGCCCGACAGCAGCCCGAACGGCACGCCGATGCCGAGCGCGATCCCGACCGAGATCGCGCCGGCCATCAGTGACGCGCGCGCGCCATAGATCACGCGCCCGAAGATGTCGCGGCCGAGGTCGTCGGTGCCGAACCAGTGCAGCGCCGAGGGCGGCTTGCGCACCAGGGTCCAGCTGGTCGCGATCGGATCGTAGGGCACGATCAGGGGTGCAAACACCGCGAGCACGATGAACGTCGCGATCACAACGATGCCGGCCACCGCGCCCTTGCGGTGAAACAGCCGGCGCAGCGCGCGCCGCGTCGGGCTTTCCAGCTCGTCGGCATGTACACCGGCAATCGGGATTGTGTTGAGTGCGGCGTCGGTCATGGCTTAAGCCCTCAGCCGTGGATTGACGAGGATATAAGCGATATCGGCGATCAGATTCAGCGTGATGTAGATCGTAGCCGTCACCAGCACGACACCTTGCACGACCGCATAATCGCGGTTGAACACGGCATCGACGATCAGCTTGCCGAAGCCTGGAATCGAAAAAATCTGCTCGGTCAGCACGGCGCCAGACAAGAGCGTACCGAGTTCGAGCGCGCCGAGCGTAATGATCGGCGTCAGGGCGTTGCGCATGGCGTGCTTGAGAATCACCGAGCGTTCGGAAAGGCCCTTGGCGCGGGCGGTGCGGACATAATCGCTTTCGAGCACCTGCAGCATGGCGCTGCGGGTATGCCGCATCAGGATCGCGGCGATGGCGTTGCCCAGCACGAAGGCGGGCATGATCGTGGAAGCGAGGCTCGCGCGCCAGTTTTCGGAAGGAGGCACGTAGCCCGACGCCGGCAGCCAGCCGAGTTCGATCGAGAACAGAAAGATCAGCATGATCCCGAGCCAGAAATTCGGCGTCGAGATTCCCCATAGCGCAAACAGGTTCGCGCCATAGTCCCACATGGTGCCCTTCTTCACCGCCGACACGATGCCAGCGGGAATGCCGATCAGAAAGGCGATCACGATCGCCATCGACGCCAGCTGCATCGTTACCGGCAATTTTTGCGCGATCAGCGCGCGCACCGGCACCTTGATGCGAAGCGACTCGCCGAAGTCGCCGGACAGCACACCCTTGACCCAGTAGACATACTGCACCGGAATCGGCTGATCGAGCCGGTATTGCTCGCGGATTTGCGCGATGACATCGGGATCGCGCTCCTCGCCGGCCATCACCAGCGCCGGATCGCCCGGCAGCAATTGCTGCAGCGAGAAGATCAGGATCGACACGAAGAACAGCGTCGGAATCAACTGCATCAGACGTCTGGTGAGGAAACTCAGCATGGTTTTCGTTTCCCGGGCGCAGCGCAGGGTGCAACGATGCGCTGCAGACCCGGGATCCTGCTTCGAGAGGTAGGTCCGGTAAGACAGGTGGATTCCGGATCAGCAGTGCACCGCCGGCGCGCTGCACTGCATCCGGGACACGCAACGGCGCTTGACTCAACCACCCTCACTTCAACTTCAGCCCAAGCACGCGCACCAGTCCGTCCGGCATCTGCTTGTAGCCCTCGAGCTTGGTGGTGTGTGCGATCAGTATCCTCCGGTGATAGATGTAGAGAAGCGGCTCCTCGTCGCGCGCGACTTTCGCCAGCTTTTCGTAGATCGCCTTGCGTTGCGCCAGATCGGTGACAAGGCGGGCGTCATCGAGTGCCTTGTCGGCGTCGTCGTTGGACCAGGCGCTGTAGTTCTGCGGCGCGCCGGTCTTCAGGAAGACGTAGGAATTGCCGTCGGGGTCGATCCGTCCGCTCCACGCCAGCATGAAAGCCTGGTATTCGCCGGCTTCAGCCTGTTTCAGCGACGTCGCGAATTCGGTAACCCTGATCTTCATGTCGAATCCGGCTTCCGCCGCCATCGACTGGATCACCTGCGCGACCGCTTCGGTTTCCGCACCCTTCGGCACCATGAAATCTACACTTACGGGCGCGGTGACGCCGGCTTCCTTCAGCAGTGCCTTGGCTTTGGCGACGTCACGCGGACGCACCGGGAAGGCTTTCTGGTAGTAGGGATGATCGGGATTGACCCACTGATTGCCGGGCTTGAATTCTCCGTTGAATACGACCTGATTGATCGCCTCGCGATCAATCGAAAGGTCGAGCGCCTGACGCACCTTGGCGGATTGGCTGAGCGGACCCTTGGCCTTGTCCTTGCCGACGTTGAGCGTGATACCCTGATAGCCGAGCTCGATCGCAGTCGACAGTTTGAGCCTCCGGTCCGACTGGACCTCCTTGAGGTCGGTCGCCAGCACGCGCTCGATCAGATCGAGGCCGCCGGACTTCAGATTGGCAAGGCGGACCGTTGCATCCACGAGCGGGAGATAGACGATGCGGTCGATATGGATATTATCCTTGTTCCAGTAGTCGGCAAATTTCTCGAACACGATGCGATCCTGCTGCACGCGCTCGACGAATTTGTAAGGGCCCGCGCAAACCGGCTTCAATCCGAACTTGTCGCCTGCTTCCTTCGCCGCCTTGGGGGAGACCATCATCCCGGCGCGATCGGTGAGCTGCGCGATCAGGGGTGAGAACGGCGTCTTCAGCACCAGCTTGATGGTCAGGGGATCGACGATGTCGATATGGTCGACCTGGGCCAGCTCCGGCTTGCGGAAAGAGGTCGGCAGCGTGAGGTGGCGATCGAGCGAGAATTTGGCAGCCTCGGCGTCAAACGGCTCGCCGTCGTGGAATTTCACGCCAGGCCGAAGCTTGATCGTGACCTCCTTGCCATCGGCGGATGTCTCGTGGGACAGCGCGAGCTGCGGCACGATGTTGATCTTTTCATCGATGTCGAACAGCTTGTCGCAAAACGAGGCGAACACGATGCGGCCGACATAGGTGCGCCCCAGTGTCGGATCGAGAATGTCCGGATCTTCGGCAAGGCCGATGCGCAGCGTGGTCTGGGCTTGAACGCCCGCTTCAAGCGATAGCAGCAACGCCGCCGCGGTCACCGCCAAACGAAGGATTTTCATTGGATGTCTCCATGTTTTGCAATTCATTTGAATCCCGGCGGCATTGCCCCGACTATATCAACCCCGGGCCGGGCGGCTACTTCCTTGCCTCCGCTGAAGGCCGCCACCAGTCGCTCCAGCGACGGTGAAAGGCTGTCGGCAGGAACGATGGCCTCGGCCTGCGGCAGTTCAGCCGTGCGATGGCATGCAGTGGCATGTCCAGCCGCATCAGCCAGCAATTGCGGCGGCTCCACGCGGCAGCGCTCGATCACGTAAGGGCAGCGCGTATGAAAGCGGCAGCCCGGCGGCGGATTGAGCGCGCTGGGCATCTCACCCTGCAACAGAATGCGGCTGCGCTTTGCCCGCGGTTTGGGCACCGGGATCGCCGACAGCAGCGCGCGGCTGCAAGGGTGACGGGGCGAGGCAAACAGCGCCTGCGCATCCGCGGTCTCGACGATGCCCCCGAGGTTCATCACCGCGACACGGTCGGCAATGTGTTTCACGACCGCAAGGTCATGCGAGACGAAGATATAGGCGAGGCCAAGCCGGTCCTGCAGATCGCGCAGCAGGTTCAGGATTTGCGACCGGATCGAGACATCCAGCGCCGACACCGGCTCGTCGCAGATGATGAGTTTTGGTTCGACCGCCAGTGCGCGAGCAATGGCGATGCGCTGGCGCTGGCCGCCGGAAAATTCGTGCGGGTAGCGGCGCGCGAAGCGCGGCTCCAGCCCGACCAGACGCAACAGTTCCTCGACGCGTTCGCGACGGCCGGAGGCCGGCACGAGATCATGCAGCCCGAGGGGCTCACTCAGGATCTGGCTGACAGTCATGCGCGGGTTGAGCGACGCATAAGGGTCCTGGAAGATGATCTGCGCGTCGCGGCGGAAGGCACGCAATTGGTTTGCGTCCAGCGCGAGCAGATCGCGCCCCTCGAAGCGGATGCGGCCGGCATCCGGCTCGATCAGCCGCAGCACCAGTCGGCTCACGGTCGATTTGCCGCAGCCGGATTCACCAACCAGCGCCAGCGTCTTGCCGGCATCGACGCTGAAGCTGACGCCGTCCACCGCCTTGATGAAGGCGGTGGGCCGGCCGAACAGCGAACGGTCGGCGACGAAATGCTTTACGAGATCTTCGACTTCGAGCAGGGCGGTCACGACACCAGCCTCTCCAGCGGGGCCTTGATGCAGCGCGACCAGTGGGTGGGGCTCAATGCCAGCATCGGCGGTGGCGCCGCGACGCAAGCTTCGCCGACGAACGGACAACGCGAGGCGAAGCGGCAACCGGATGGCGGCTTCGTCATGTTCGGAACCATGCCTTCGATGGTGGCAAGATGCGAAGCGCCGCGATCAAGCCGCGGGATCGAGCCGAGCAGGCCGACGGTGTAGGGATGCTGGGGTGATGCGAACAATTCATCGACCGGGGCGCGTTCGACGATCTCGCCGGCATACATCACCGCCACCTCGTCGCAGACCTCGGCGACTACGCCTAGATCGTGAGTAATCAGAATGATCGCCGCCCCGCTGGCCGCCTTCAGCTCGCGCATCAAATCCAGGATTTGCGCCTGCAAGGTGACGTCGAGCGCGGTGGTGGGTTCGTCGGCGATCAAGAGCATGGGATCGCAGGCCAGCGCCATCGCGATCATGACGCGCTGGCGCATGCCGCCCGAGAGCTTGTGCGGATATTCGTCGATGCGCCGTTCCGGCGAGGGGATGTGAACGCGGCGCAAGAGTTCGATGGCGCGCTCGCGCGCCTTGCGTCGCGACCCGCCGCGATGCCGCAGGATGGTCTCGGTGATCTGCTCGCCAATCGTGAAACTCGGATTGAGCGACGTCATCGGCTCCTGAAAAATCATCGCCAGGCGGTTGCCGCGGAGGTCCCGCAGGGTCTCGTCGGGCACATCAAGCAGATCTAAGCCGTCGAACCGGATCGAACCTGTGACGTCAGCGGTTTGTTTCGACAGCAGTCCCATGATGGCGAGCGAGGTCACGCTTTTGCCGCAGCCGGATTCGCCGACCAATCCGAGCGTTGCGCCGTTGGCGACGCTGAGATCGACGCGGTCGACCGCGTGCGTGGTACGGCCGTCGTCGCCGCGAAAGGTAACCCGCAAGCCTTCGATTTCGATCAACGGGCTTTCGGTCATCGTTCGCCCGCAATCGCCGCTTCGATCCCGGCGTCGATGGTCGCGCGATCGGTAATCCCGGCGGGGTTCATGCGAGTCGGGAGATACTTTCGGAAATGCACCCAGCGCTCGCGGCTCACCTGCTCGAGACGTTCGAGTTCGGTAAGCGGATCGTTGTGGTCGTCGACGCGCAGATCGAGCGCCGCCCATTCTTCGTCACCGTAGATCAGAAGTGCCGCCGATTGCTTGCCGCGCTTGTCTCCGCCAGCGGCTTCGCCGGCGCGCATCGCCGCGATCAGCCGCCGTGCGAACGGAAGCTTTTCGTTCGCGACGTAGGCCTTCGCGGTATCGTCCAGCACGCGGGCGCCCGCAAGCATGTTACCGGCGATCGAAAAGCCGCTGCCCTCGATATGCCCGCACCATTCGATGCATTCGCGCCCGGTATGCGAAGCGATGCCGCCGCTGGCGTCCATGATATGAAGTTGCCGGGCCTTGCGTCCCGGGTCCGCTGCAATCACGGTCTCAACCACGTCGTGCGCGCTGCGCCCTTCGCGCAGCAGCCTTACACCATCGATGCCGTAATAGGGATTGACCAGCGCCTGCGTCGCAATGGCGCCCATACCGGCGGCGATATGCGGCACGTGCGCGCCCGCCGCGAAGAATCGTGTCGCGACCGCTATCCCGAACTGGCCGGTTGAGTCGTCTCGGGCGATAATCGACCAGGTCATCTCAGCCCCTACCGTCCGGCGGCATAGCCCTGCATCCCGCGGGGATTGGCGGCGGCGCGCCGGCGGCGGCCGACCTTCGAGGCGGCGGTGAGACGGCCTTCCGACCAGTCGGGTCCGGTCTCGACGATATGACCGCGGCTCTTGAGCGTATCAACGGTCGCCTTCGGCACACGGTTCTCGACCACCAGCACGCCGGGCCGCGCCGTGCGCGGCCAGAACGAAATCGGGAAATGCTCGGAATGCCACGCCGGCGCGTCGATCGCTTCCTGCAGATTGAGCTTGGCATGAACGTGCCGCAGAAAGAATTGCGTGTTCCATTGATCCTGCTGATCGCCGCCCGGCGAGCCCCAGGCCAGATACGGCTCGCCATCGCGCAGCGCCATGGTCGGACTGAGCGTGGTGCGTGGCCGCTTGCCTGGCGCCAGTGCCGCGGGGTGATTTTCCTCAAGCCAGAACATCTGCGCGCGGCTGCCGAGGCAGAAGCCGAGCTCCGGAATCACCGGCGACGATTGCAGCCAGCCGCCGGACGGCGTCGCTGAAATCATGTTGCCGGCCTGGTCGATGATATCGAAATGCACGGTGTCGCCGCTCACCTCGCCGAACCGGCCGACCGTGGGTTCGCCGGCGCCCATCGCACCGACCGCCTCGCGCTGGCCTTCCTGCCGGCGCAGTTTTACAATCGAACCGAAACCTTCGACCGAGCCGGGGACGAAGTCGAGTGACGCTCTGTCCGAGATCAGCTTGCGGCGCGCGTCATTGTAGGCATCCGACAACAGCGTCGCGATTGGGATTTCGCTAAAGTGCGGATCGCCATAGAATTTTTCGCGGTCGGCAAAGGCGAGCTTGGCGCATTCGACCTGCAGATGAATGAACTCCGGGCCAGCGGGATCGAGCCCGTCGAGTTCGAATCCCTTCAGGAGCGCAAGCTGCTGCAGCATCACCGGACCCTGGCTCCAGACCCCGGGCTTGCAGACGGTGTAGCGGCCATAGTCGTAGGTCAGCGGCGCTTCGACGCTCGGCTGCCAGCGTGCCATGTCATCGGCGCGTAGCACGCCGCGATGCGGCGAGCCGCTGACGTCCATGATCTCCTGCGTGCGGCAGAACTTGTCGATCGCCTCGGCGACGAAGCCGTGCGACCAGGCTTTGCGCGCGCGCTCGATCTGCGCGACGCGATCAGAACCGGCGCTTTCGGCTTCCTTCAGGATGCGGGCATAGGTTTCTGAGAGCGTCTTGTTGGTGAAGAGCGTGCCGGGCTTTGGCACTTCGTTGTTCGGCAGATAGACCGCGGCCGATGTGCTCCAGTGCTTGCGGAACAGCTGTTCCACCGTCGCAATCGTGGCGGCGGCGCGCTCCACCAGCGGGTAGCCGTCGCGCGCATAGGCGATGGCCGGCTCGAGCACGTCGCGCAGCCGCAGCGTGCCGTAATCGCGCAGCAGCAGCATCCAGGATTCGAACGTGCCGGGAACGCAGGCGGCGAGCAGGCCCGTGCCGGGCACCATCTCCAGGCCTTCGCTGCGGTAATGCGCGATGGTTGCGCCCGACGGCGCGGGGCCCTGGCCGCAAATCACTTCGGTGCGGCCGCGTTTGGTGTCGTGCACGATGATCGGCACGTCGCCGCCGGGGCCGTTCAAATGCGGCTCCACGACCTGCAGCGTAAACGCGGTGGCGACACCGGCGTCGAATGCATTACCGCCTTTTTCCAACGTAGCCATCCCGATCGCGGTGGCGATCCAGTGGGTGGACGTCACGACCCCAAAAGTGCCTTCGATTTCCGGCCTGGTCGTGAACGGATCGGGATTGATGTTGCTCATGTGAATCCATCGTTGGGCTGTGGGCGGGCGCACTTGACCACAGCCAAGGCGGCCTGCCAACCGGCCCGCTGCAATGCCTCGCTCTCATTATCGTCATTATGCCGGCACAGTGGCATGGATGGGATTGTTGACGGCGTGGCAGGCGACGCCGTCGATCAATGCGGGGGTCTGCTTGCGGCAGAGGTCGAACGCCAGCGGGCAGCGCGGATTGAAGGCGCAGCCGGGCGGCGGGTCGATCGGGTTGGGGATTTCGCCCTTGACGGGAATCCGCTGGCGGCCGGACATCGAGAGATCGGGCACCGCGCCCAGCAGCATCTTCGTGTAGGGCATCCGCGGGCGGCTGAACAGTTCGCGCCCCTCGGCGATCTCGACGATGCGGCCGAGATACATCACGCCGATGCGGCTCGCCATGTGCCGGACCACGGCCAGGTTGTGGCTGATGAACAGGTAGGTCAGGCCGAACTTGTCCTGCAGGTCGCGCATCAGGTTCAGAATCTGCGCCTGCACGGAGACATCGAGCGCCGAGGTCGGCTCGTCGCAAACGATGAACTCGGCCTCAGAGGCCAGCGCCCGCGCGATCGCGATCCTTTGCCGCTGACCGCCGGAAAACTCGTGCGGATACTTCGCACCGTCATCGGCATGCAGGCCGACCAGATTCAACAATTCGCCGACCCGCGCCTGGATGTTGCGCTCGCCCTGGATCAGATCGAAGGCGCGGATAGGTTCGGCGACGATCCCATCGACCCGAAAGCGCGGATTGAGGCTCGCATAGGGGTCCTGGAAAATCATCTGAATGCGGCGACGCAGCCGCTGGCGCGTCTGCAACTGCCTGGGGTCGCTCATCGACACGCCATCGATGATCACTTCGCCCGAGGTCGGCGGCAACAGCCCAACCACCATCCGGGCCACGGTCGTCTTTCCCGAGCCGGATTCGCCGACCAGCGCAAAAGTCTCGCCCTTGGCGATGTCGAAGGTGACGCCGTCGACCGCTTTCAGAAACTCAAGGTGACCGCCTTCGAGCATCCGGTTGAGCCATGGCTTTGAGACGTCGAATACCCGGCGCAGATTTCTGACGTCGACAAAGGGCGCTGATGTCATGCCGCAGTATCCTTCGCGGCGGCGTCATAGAGATGGCAGGCGACGGCTTGTGTGCCGTGCTTGATCTGCTCAGGCCGTTCGATCCGGCAGCGATCGAACGCGAACGCACACCGCGGATTGAACGAGCAGCCCGGCGGGATCGCAGAAAGCCGCGGCATCGAGCCGGGAATCTGCACCAGACGCGCGGCGTCGCCGGAGAGCGTCGGGATCGCGCCCATCAAACCCTTGGCATATGGATGCAGCGGGTTCTGCACGACGTCCAGCACCGGGCCGATTTCGGCGATACGCCCGGAATACATCACCGCGACGCGGTCGGAGGTTTCGGCGATCACGCCCATGTCGTGGGTTACGAGCATCACGGCGGTGCCGTGGTCGCGTCCAAGGCGCTTGATCAGCGAGATGATCTGCGCCTGCACGGAAACGTCGAGCGCCGTGGTCGGCTCGTCCGCGATGATCAATTCGGGCTCGGCGCAAATCGCCAGCGCGATCACGACGCGCTGGCGCATGCCGCCGGAAAATTCATGCGGATAGGCATCGACGCGCTTTTCGGGCGCGGGAATGCCGACCTCGGCCAACAGATCGACGGCGCGCCTGCGCGCAGCCGATTCGGTGAGATTGAGATGGGTTTTGATGGTTTCGACCAACTGATCGCCGATCCGGTATAGTGGATTGAGGCTGGTGAGCGGGTCCTGAAAAATCATCCCGATCCGCTTGCCCCGGATCCGGCGCATTTTTTCCGGCGGCAGATTGTCGATCCGCATGCCCGACAGATAGATCTCGCCACCGGCAATGCGGCCGGGCGGATCGATCAGGCCGATCACCGCCAGGCCTGTGAGGGATTTTCCGGCCCCGGATTCGCCGACCACGCCGAGCACTTCTCCCTTGGAGATGTCGAAGGAAATCCCGTCGATGGCGCGCAGCGTGCTGCGGCGGGTAACGAACTCCACTTGAAGATTGCGTACTGAGAGAACGGGTTCGGTCATGCGGTCCGTCTGGAAAATGCGGGGCTTGTCATCGCAGCTTCGGATTGAGCGCGTCGCGCAGCCAGTCGCCGAGCAGGTTGATGGAGAGGATAAGCGCCGCCAGCGCAATGCCCGGGAAGGCCACGATCCACCATTCGCCCGCAAACAGATAGTTGTTGCCGATCCGGATCAGCGTGCCCAGCGAGGGCATGGTGTCGGGCATGCCGGCTCCCAGGAACGACAACGTCGCCTCGGTGATGATCGCGAGCGCGAGATTGATGGTCGCGATCACCAGGATCGGCCCCATCGCGTTGGGCAGCACGTGACGCAGCATGATTACCCAAGCTGGAAGACCGATCAGCTGCGCCGCCGCGACATAATCCTTGTTCTTCTCCACCATCACCGAGCCCCGCACGGTGCGTGCGTATTGCACCCAGAAACTCAATCCGATCGCAATCACGAGTACCACCAGCGTACTCATGGCGTCGAGGCGATTGCCGAACACCGACTTGACCACGCCATTGACGAGCAGCGCAATCAGAATGGCGGGAAAGGTGAGCTGCACGTCGGCAATGCGCATGATCAGACCGTCGACCGCGCCTCCGATATAACCGGCGATCAGTCCCAGGATGATGCCCAGCGTGCCGGAGAACAGCACGCCGAGAACACCAACCGTCAGGGAAATGCGCAAGCCATAGAGAATGGCGGAAAAGACGTCGCGGCCCTGCTCGTCGGTGCCGAGCAGGAACGGGCTTTGGCCGTCGGCGGTCCAGATCGGCGCGATGCGCGAATTCATCAGTTGAAGTTGGGCCGGATCGAACGGGTTCTGCACGGCAAGAACGGAGGCGAGTATCGCGAGCAGAAAAAACAGCACGGTCATGGCGGTCGCAACCATCGTGAGCCGGGAGCGACGAAATGAATAGAACAGGTCGCTCTCAATGGCCCGGGCGAACCAACTTCCCGGCAAAGGACGCTTTCGCGGCGTGTCTGCTTTGGCTTGGTGCGGGACGAGAGCTTCACTCATGCACTATCTCGCGTTCAGACTGGACGGCTGATGGTCGAGCGCAGGCGCGGATCGACAACCGTGTAGAGGATATCAACCACCAAATTGATGGTGACGAAGATCAGGGACACCATCAGCAGGTAGGCCGCCATGATCGGAATATCGACATTTTGCACGGCCTGCACAAACAGCAATCCCATGCCCGGCCACTGGAATACGGTTTCGGTGATGATTGCGAATGCAATAACCAAGCCAAACTGCATGCCGGCAACCGTGATGACGGGAACCAGGGTATTCTTGAGCGCATGGCCGAAGTGAATCGCCCGTGTCGTTAATCCGCGCGCCCGTGCAAAGCGGATATAGTCGGTGCGCAGCACTTCGAGCATCTCGGCCCGCACCAGCCGCATGATCAATGTCATCTGGAACAGGCCGAGCGTGATCGAGGGCAAGATCAGCGCTTTCAGGCCTGAGATCGTCAGTAGCCCGGTGGTCCACCAGCCGATCCGCACCACTTCGCCGCGGCCAAACGACGGCAGCCAGCCCAGCGTGACGGAGAACAGATAGATCAGGAGGATACCGATCAAAAAGGTCGGCAGCGAGATTCCGATCAGCGATATGGCCTGTAATATTTTCGCAAGCAACGAGTCTCGATGCAGTGCCGAATAGACTCCCATCAGGATGCCGAAGACCATCGCGAGTATAGTGGCGCAGATAGCAAGCTCCAGTGTCGCCGGCATCCGCTCTTTCAGGAGATCCGCCACCGGCAGCCGAAACTGATAGGAGACGCCGAATTTGAACTGCGCCGCGTTGGCGAAGTAGCGCCCCAACTGCACCAGCACGGGATCGTCGAGGCCGAGCGATTGACGGATCGCTGCCCGTTCCGCAGCAGAGGTATCCATTGAGACGATCTGGTTTACGGGGTCGCCCGCGAAGCGGAACATCGAGAACGCGATGACTCCGACTGCAATCATGACGCCAATGGCTTGGATCGCCCGGCGAAGAGTGAAAGCGAGCATGTGAGCCTTTCACTTCTTTTCAGAGGCGGCGCGCTTCGTTGCGCAGCCTGAAGCGAAAAATCCCGGAAGCGCATGCCTCCGGGACTCCACTTTTGAGAGCCTTATTCTTCTTGTTTGGTTGCCCAATAGAGCAGGACCTGATTATCGGCACGCTGCGTGAGCTTCACCTTTTTCGATACGCCCCACGCCAGCGCCTGTTGATGCAGCGGGATATATCCGAAATCCTTAGCAGCGATTTCGAACGCTTCCTTGATCAGCAAATCACGTTTGGCGGTATCGGCCTCCTGCAGCACCTTGTCGGCAACTTCATCCAATTTCTTGTTGCAGTAGCCGCCGAGATTGGCCTCGCCGCGCGACGATTTCGGATCGTCGCGGCAGCCCAAGATATCATTCAGCACGTTGTGGGAATCGGACGAGGCGGGGGTCCAGCCCAGCATGTAGAAAGATGTCTGGTAACCGCCGGGCTTGAGAACCTTGGCGAAATACTGCGCCTTGGGTTGCGCCAAGAGGTTGATCTTGACGCCGATGCGGGCCAGCATGCCGACCACCGCCTGGCAGATCGCGGCGTCATTGACGTAGCGATCGTTTGGGCAATCCATCGTGACTTCGAAACCATCGGGATAGCCGGCTTCGGTGAGAAGCTTCTTGGCGCCGTCAGGATCGAATTTCGGCCGAGCGAAATCCTTTGAAAGCACGTACAGCTGAGGAGCGACCATCAGCGCCGACGGCGTCGAAAGACCGCGCATCACGCGGCTCTTGATCAGTTCGACATCGATTGCCTTGTAGAACGCCTCGCGGACGCGGATATCCTTGAACGGATTCTTGCCCTTGACGTTCGAATACAGGAGTTCGTCGCGCACCTGGTCCATGCCGAGAAAGATGGTGCGAATTTCCGGGCCGGTCATGACCGTGCCGGTGCCGCTCGCATTGACCCTCTGGATATCCTGAATCGGAACCGGCTCGACCACGTCGACTTCGCCCGAGAGCAGGGCGGCGACCCGCGTAGCATCCGAACCGATCGAGGTGAAAATGATTTCCTTGAGATTGTGCTCGGGCTTGCGCCACCAATTCGGGTTCGCCTTGAACACGGTCTTCACGCCGGGCTGATGGCTCTCGATCATGAAGGGGCCAGTACCGTTTTCGTGCAGCGATGCATAGCTCGGCGTGGTAGCGGAAGCCGGCGTCGGCGCGACCGCGTTGTTTTCCTCGCACCATTTCTTGTTCATGATGTACCAGCCGTCCCATTGTGAAATCAGAATGGGATTGGGCGAGTCGAGCTTCACATCGACCGTGTAGTCGTCGATTTTGACGAACTTCGCATCGGCCGGAACGTTGGTCAGGAAGTTGGAGCCCTTGGCCCGTATGCGGTCGGCGGAAAAGATCACATCGTCCGCGGTGAAGGGGTTTCCGTTGTGGAATTTCACGTTCTTGCGGAGATGGAAGCGCCACCGGGTCGGCTCCAAGGTTTCCCAGCTTTCCGCCAGCGCCGGAACGATCTTCAGATCCTTGTCGCGGGTGACCAGGCCCTCATAGACATGAGCATGATGGGCAATGGTGGTGGTTTCCTTGAGCGTATAGGGATCTAGCGATTTGAGCTCACCCTGGTTGGCATAGCGCAGGGTCTGGGCCGATGCCGGAGATATCGCAAAGGCGACGATTGAGACGATGGCTGCTGCAAGCAAGCTTTGACGTACTGACATTTGTTCACATTCTCCGCTATGGCGCAGTGGTCATTTCTGCAATATCGACGGCCGTGACCGAGCCATGTTGCCAGAGTTTGGCCGCCGCGCAAGCGCGATTTCCCAAAAGCCAGTCCGGTTTGCGCGACGACGCCGCCACGGCTAGCTTCACTGTAGGCAGCGAGTGCAAGCGCGTAACATTCAACGGGAGTGCCGGATGGCGGAACTAAGGGCCGATGTGCTCGTATTGGGCGCAGGCATGGTCGGCGTCGGCGCCGCTCTGCACTTGCAGAAGCGTGGCCGGGACGTGGTCCTGGTCGACAGACACGAACTCGCCGGCCAAGAGACCAGTTTTGGCAATGGCGGAATAATCGAATGCGCCTCGGTCTTCCCCTATATGTTTCCCCGGGATCTTGGACAGATATTGCAATATGCGATCAATCGCAGTCCCCAAGTGCGCTACCAATTTTCGGACCTGCCGACCTTCCTGCCATGGCTGGTGCGCTATTTCCTCGCATCCTCGCCGGCTCGCGCGCTGCACAGCGCGATGGCCGAATTGCCCTTGATCCGGCGCAGCCTGGTCGAGCACGAGACGCTGATCGCGGAAGCCGAAGTGCCGGAGCTATTGCGGCGTACCGGCTGGATCAAGCTGTTTCGCTCTGATGCAACGCTCGCAAACGCGGCGCGCGATCTCGATCGGGCCAAGCAATATGGCGTCGCGGGCGAGATTCTCGACAGCAAGGCGATCGCGGCGCGCGAGCCCAATCTGACCGGAGACTTCGCCGGTGCGGTCTACTGGCCCGCGCCCGGATTCGTGCCCGATCCGGGCGGATTGGCCAAAGCCTATGCGGCGCTTTTCAAGCGCAAGGGTGGGCGCTTTCTGGTCGGCGATGCGCGTAAGCTCGAACAAGTCACCGGCGGATGGCGGATTGCGGGGCCGGATACAACGGCGGTCGCGCGCGAAGTCGTCGTGGCATTGGGTCCCTGGTCCGATCTGGTCTTTGCTCCGCTCGGATATTCCATTCCGCTCAGCGTCAAGCGCGGTTACCACCTTCATCTGGCGCCGCGCGGCAATGCCGCGCTCAATCATCCCGTGCTCGATAGTGATCATGGCTATCTGCTGGCGCCGATGAACCGCGGCATTCGTCTTACGACCGGCGTCGAGTTCGCCCGCCGCGACGCGCCACCCACGCCGATCCAGCTTCAGCGGGCGCTGCCGCGCGCCCATGCGTTGTTTCCATTGGGCGACCCGGTCGATGCAAAACCCTGGATGGGCGCGCGGCCGTGCTTGCCCGACATGCTGCCGGTGATCGGCAAGGCGCCGCGCCATGCCGGGCTGTGGTTCGATTTCGGGCACCAGCACCACGGTCTGACGCTCGGCCCCGCGACCGGGCGACTGCTGGCGGAAATGATGACCGGCGAGACGCCGTTCGCCGATCCCGGGCCGTTCGCGGTCGAGCGCTTTGGCTAAGCCTTTCTGCCGAACGAAGCCGGAAAGGTAGAGCCTCGCCCGTCAGGTCGCTTGCGTCCTGCGGCCTCTCGCGGCGATACTGTAGCGAATTGTCAACATTGCAATCAGGAGCGGACATGAAAGTAAACGTTGAGATAGATTGCACGCCCCTCGAAGCCCGGCAGTTTTTTGGACTTCCCGATGTGCAGCCGATGCAGACGGCGGTAATGGAGAAACTCCAGCAGCAGCTGATGAGCAACATCGAAAAGGTCTCGCCGGAAGCTTTGATGCAGAGCTGGTTTACGTTCGATCCGAAGATCGCCGAACGGTTCCAGGACATGTTCGTGACGATGGCAGGCCTCGGCGGTGCGCGCGCCAGCGACAAGAAGTAAATAATGAAGCCCGCCGACCGGAGCGAACCGCAGGCCACGGGCCGGCTTAGCCCGCCGGGACTTGGCCTGTTGCTGGCCGAGGCGAGGGGAATATTCGAATTCAACGCCAGCCTGCTGCTTTCGCCGCTCCTGCTGCGTGCGCCAAGGGGCGATGGTCATCCGGTTTTGAACGCTGCCCGGGTTCCTCGCCAGCGATCTGTCGATGGCGCCGATGCGGAGGTATCTGAAGGAACTGGGATACGATACCTACGCATGGAAAATGGGCCGCAACATCGGCGGCTTTTCGCGGATGCGGGTCGCGCTGCGGGATCTGCTCGCCGAAATTCACACGGCAACCGGCCGCAAAGTCAGTATCGTGGGATGGAGTCTGGGCGGCGTCTACGCGCGCGATCTGGCGCTGCAGGCGCCGGACATGGTGCGATATGTGGTTACGCTGGGAAGTCCGTTTACCAGCGACGTGAGAGCGACCAACGCCACTCAGCTTTATGAGACGCTGTCCGGCGAGACGATCGAGGACAATGCCGAGCTTCGAGCGGCAATCGCGGGGGATTTGCCGGTTCCGACCACGTCGATCTATTCGCGCGCCGACGGCATCGTGAACTGGCGAACATGCCTGCTGCGTCCTTCCAGTACTGCTGAGAACATCGAGGTGCACCTTGCCAGCCATATCGGACTGGGCGTGAACCCCGCCGCCTTGTGGGCGGTGGCGGATCGTTTGGCCCAATCCGAGGGCCAATTTAGGCAATTTGACCGATCGGGTCCGTTTGTCATTGCATATGCGCCTCCGGAAAATGCACAATCGTAGTTCCTGAGCCCCAGGGCCGTCTGAACGCCAGAAGCGCTACCAACGCGCCGCGTGATCTCATCGGGAGGGAACTATGAGTGACGCCAGGAAGCTTTCCTCAATGGACGCGTCGTTTCTGTATCTGGAAACGCCGGAAATGCCGATGCATGTCGGGAGTATGGCGATCTTTCGCCTGCCCGAGGATTACAAGGGCGACTTCTTCGAAGAGTTCAAGGCGATGATCGGCTCGCGGCTGCATGTGGCGCCGATCCTGAAAGCGCGCCTGGAAAAGGCGCCGCTCGACATCGATCATCCCTCCTGGATCGAGGACGACCAGTTTGATATCGATCGCCACATCTTCCGTGGCAGCTTGCCTGCGCCCCACGACCGCGCGACGCTGGAGCGCATCGTCGGCTGGATGCATGCCAAGCTTCTCAACCGCGCTCGCCCGCTGTGGGAGTTCTATGTCTTCGAAGGCATGAAGGACAACGAGATCGGGCTTTATTCCAAGATGCATCACGCCTGCATCGATGGCGGCGCGGGCGCCGCTCTCACCAACATGATCTACGATGTGACGCCGGTGCCGAGAAAGATCGAGCCGCCGACGGCGCGCGCCAAGGTCGGGCAGGAGCCGCGCGATATCGCGGCCAATCTCGTCGATTCCTATCAGCAGCTCTGGACCCAGCCGTTCGATGCGTCCGCTGCCGCCAAGGGCATCGATCTGCCGCGCTCGGGAAAAAGCGATCTCGGATCGATCCTGTTCGACAATGCCATGTTCCAGATCGAAACCGCGGTGAAGTTTGCCGGCAGCGTTCCGACGCTGTTGAAGAGCGTCTCTGATGTCGTCGGGAAGATTGCGGATCCTAAATCGCGCGACAGCATCGCCAGCATGGTGTCCCCGTCGACGATCCTGAACAAATCGATTTCATCGGAGCGCAGCTTTGCCGGGGTGTCGATCTCGCTTTCGCGTGCCAAGGCGCTGGCCAAGCAGGCCGGCGGCAAGCTCAATGACGTGGTGCTTGCGGTTTCGAGCGGCGTGGTCAGACGCTATCTGGTGGAGCGCGGCGCGCTGCCGGCGAAATCGATGACGGCCGCGGTGCCGATCTCGTTGCGCGAAGAGGGCAATACCGACGCCAACAATCAGGTGTTCGGCATGATCTGCTCGATCGCCACCAACATCGAGGATCCCAAGGCGCGGCTGGAGGCGATCATCGCGCAGTCCACCAAGTCGAAGGAAATGTCGCATCCGCTGCGGGCCTTGATGCCCCAGATGTCCAACCTCTCGATGCTCGGCGCGCCGATCGTGGTCCAGATTCTGGCGCTGTTGTATAGCCGCTCGAGCCTGTCCGACGTGCTGCCGCCGGCAGCGAACATTACCGTCTCCAACGTGCCGGGGCCGCGCCAGACGCTGTATGCAGCCGGTGCGGAGCTGTTGCACATCTTCCCGGTGTCGATTTCAACCCATGGGCTTGCGCTCAACATCACCGTTCAGAGCTATCGCGATCAGCTGGATTTTGGCTTCATCGCCGGCGCCAACATCATTCCGCATGTCCAGGTTCTCTGCGACATGCTGCCGGGAGAATTCGCCGCGCTGGAAGCCGCGTTCGCCCCACCGGCCGACCTCAAGAGCGCGGCAAGCTAGCGCATGATCGGCGAAAAGTGGGAACCGGTTTTCCGAGAAGATCATGCTCCGATCGACGAGAGCATGATCCTGGAAATGAGGTGAGTTGACGATGATAGACATGCCGCCGCCGCAGTTCGCTCAGACCAATGGCATTCGCATGGGCTATTACGAAGCGGGCCCGAAAACCGACGCGCCGCCGGTGGTTCTCTGCCACGGCTGGCCGGAGATCGCGTTTTCGTGGCGCCACCAGATCAAAGCGCTGAGCGAAGCCGGCATTCGGGTGATTGCGCCCGACCAGCGCGGCTACGGCGCGACCGACCGGCCAGAGCCCGTCGAATCCTATGACATCGAGCACTTGACCGGCGATCTTGTCGGGCTGCTCGACCATCTCAAGATCGAGAAGGCGATTTTCGTCGGCCACGACATGGGCGGCTTTGTCGTCTGGCAGATGCCGCTCCGGCATATCGATCGCGTCGCCGGCGTCGTCGGAATCAATACGCCCCACACCAATCGCGCGCCGGCAGACCCGATCGAACTGTTTCGCAAGCGCTTCGGCGACCACATGTATATCGTGCAGTTTCAGAATCCCGCAGGCGAGCCCGACAGGATATTCGACAGCCGGGTCGAGCAGACCTTTGACGCTTTCATGCGCAAACCCGTCCCGCGCAGCGAGCCCGGGCCTTCGGAGCCGCCGACCGCAGGTGTCGGCGCGTCGCCCAGAATCAACCTGGCGTTTCCGCAAATGATCGCAAACTACGATGCCAGCCACGATCCGCGGACGCCGATCCTGTCGCCGGAGGAAAAGAAAGTGTTCGTCGATACCTTCACCAAATCCGGCTTCACCGGCGGCATCAACTGGTATCGCAACATGTCGCGCAACTGGCAGCGCTCGGCCGACCTCGACCACGCCGTGCGCGTACCTTCGCTGATGATCATGGCCGAGAACGATCGCCTGCTGCCGCCGTCTTCGGCCGACGGCATGGAGAAGATCATTCCCGATCTCGAAAAGTATCTGGTCCGCGACAGCGGCCATTGGACGCAGCAGGAAAAACCGGATGAAGTCAGCGCCAAATTGATTGAATGGCGTAGACGAAGATTTGGATAAGTGGACCAACATCATTACGAGGAGCGTCAGCGACGCAGCAATCCAGTTCTTTCGCGTGATATCTGGATTGCTTCGCGGAGCCCGTCATCGGGCGCGGATTCGCGCGGCCCGCTCGCAATGACGGTTGAGGCCACAACTCGTTATCAAGAATCGGATTAAGGCAGGGGATATTATCGCGATGGCGTCAACGAACAGACTGAGCCCGATACCGCAACCCCCGACGAAGCCGGTGGTCGGCAATATGCTGTCGCTGGATTCCACCGCGCCGGTACAAAACCTCGCTCGGCTGGCCAGGGAATTGGGGCCGATCTTCTGGCTCGACATGATGGGCGCGCCGCTCGTCATCGTCTCCGGCCACGACCTCGTGGACGAACTCAGCGACGAAAAGCGGTTCGACAAGGCGGTGCGCGGACCGCTGCGACGTGTCCGTGCGGTCGCCGGCGACGGCCTGTTCACCGCCGACACGTCAGAGCCGAACTGGAGCAAGGCGCACAACATCCTGCTGCAGCCGTTCGGCAACCGCGCCATGCAGTCCTATCACCCGAGCATGGTCGATATCGCCGACCAGCTCGTGAAGAAATGGGAACGGCTGAACGGCGACGAGGAGATCGATGTCGTTCACGACATGACCGCGCTGACGCTCGACACCATCGGGCTGTGCGGGTTCGACTACCGTTTCAATTCGTTTTATCGGCGTGACTACCATCCGTTCGTCGAGTCGCTGGTGCGCTCGCTCGAAACCATCATGATGATCCGCGGCCTGCCGCTGGAAAATCTGTGGATGCAGAAGCGCCGGCGCGATCTCGCGGGCGATGTCGCGTTCATGAACAAGATGGTCGACGAAATCGTCGCCGAGCGACGCAAGAACGCCGAAGCCGCCGAGGGCAAGAAGGACATGCTGGGCGCCATGATGACCGGCGTCGACCGCGCCACCGGCGAGCAGCTCGATGACGTCAACATCCGCTACCAGATCAACACCTTCCTGATCGCGGGGCACGAGACCACCAGCGGCCTGTTGTCGTGCACGCTCTATGCGCTGTTGAAGCATCCCGACGTGCTCAAGAAAGCGTATGAGGAGGTTGACCGGGTGCTCGGACCCGATCTCGATGCCAAGCCGACCTATCAGCAGGTTACCCAACTCACCTACATCACGCAGATCTTGAAGGAAGCCCTGCGGTTGTGGCCGCCCGCGCCTGCCTACGGCATCTCGCCGCTCAAGGACGAGACGATTGGCGGCAAATACAACCTCAAGAAAAACACCTTCATCACCGTGCTGGTGCTGGCGCTACATCGCGATCCAAGCGTGTGGGGACCCAATCCCGACGCGTTCGACCCCGAGAATTTCAGCCGCGAGGCCGAGGCGGCGCGGCCGGTCAACGCCTGGAAGCCATTCGGCAATGGCCAGCGCGCCTGCATCGGCCGCGGCTTTGCGATGCATGAAGCCGCGTTAGCGATAGGCATGATCCTGCAGCGCTTCAAGCTGATCGATCACCATCGCTACCAGATGCAGCTGAAGGAGACGCTGACCATCAAGCCGGACGGATTCAAGATCAAGGTGCGTCCGCGTACCGACAGGGATCGCGGCGCTTACATCGGCCGCATCACGGCGACAGCGGCGGCATCGAGTGCCGCGGCGCCGCCGCGCGCCCGGACCCGGCCGGGGCACAACACGCCGCTGCTGGTGCTTTACGGATCGAATCTCGGGACCGCCGAAGAGCTCGCGACCCGCGTTGCCGATCTTGCCGAGGTCAATGGCTTCGCCACCAAGCTCGCGCCGCTCGACGACTACGTCGGCAAGCTGCCGGAGCAGGGCGGCGTGTTGATCTTCTGCGCCTCCTACAATGGCGCGCCGCCCGACAATGCGACGCAGTTTGTCAAATGGCTCGGCGGCGACCTGCCGAAGGATGCGTTCGCCAAGGTCCGCTACGCGGTGTTCGGCTGCGGTAACAGCGACTGGGCGGCGACCTATCAATCGATCCCACGGACCATCGACGAGCAACTGGCGGCGCATGGCGCTCGCGGTGTGTATGCTCGCGGCGAGGGCGATGCCCGCAGCGATCTCGATGGTCAATTCGAGAGCTGGTTCGCAACCCTTGCGCCGTTGGCGATGAAGGAATTCGGCGTCGATTCGAATTTCAGCCGCAGCGCCGACGATGAGCCGCTTTACAGGATCGAGCCGGTCGCGCCGACCGCGGTCAATGCGGTCGTTGCGCTTGGCGGCGTCGCGCCGATGAAGGTGCTGGTCAACACCGAATTGCAAAACAAGAACGGCGCCAATGCATCTGATCGATCGACCCGACACATCGAGGTGCAACTGCCTTCCAGCATCGCCTACCGCGTTGGCGATCATCTCAGCGTGGTGCCGCGCAACGATCCGGCGCTGGTGGATTCCGTCGCGCGCCGCTTCGGTTTTCTGCCCGCCGACCAGATCCGGCTGCAGGTCGCGGAAGGCCGGCGCGCGCAATTGCCGGTCAGTGACGCGGTGTCGGTCGGGCAGCTATTGACCGATTTCGTCGAATTGCAGCAGGTCGCCACCCGCAAGCAAATCCAGATCATGTCGGAACACACGCGTTGTCCGGTGACCAAGCCGAAACTGCTGGCCTATGTCGGCGACGATGCCGCCGCGTCAGAGCATTATCGCTCGGACATTCTGAGCAAGCGAAAATCGGTGTTCGACCTGTTGGAGGAACATCCGGCCTGCGAGTTGCCGTTCCATGCCTACCTCGAAATGCTGTCGCTCTTGGCGCCGCGCTACTATTCGATCTCTTCCTCGCCGTCAGTCGATCCGTCGCGCTGCAGCGTCACCGTCGGCGTGGTCGAAAGCCCTGCCAGTTCGGGACGCGGCGTCTACAAAGGCATTTGCTCGAACTATCTCGCCGGCCGCCGCGCCGGTGAGACGATCCATGCCACGGTTCGCGAAACCAAAGCCGGCTTCCGGCTGCCCGACGACCCGTCGGTGCCGATCATCATGGTAGGGCCCGGCACTGGTCTTGCGCCATTCCGCGGCTTCCTGCAGGAGCGCGCCGCGCTGAAAGCCAAGGGCGCCAGCCTCGGCCCGGCGATGCTGTTTTTCGGCTGCCGGCATCCCGACCAGGATTATCTCTACGCGGACGAACTGAAGGCATTCGCCGCCGACGGCATCACCGAACTGCACAGCGGGTTCTCGCGTTCCGAAGGTCCGAAGACTTATGTGCAGAACCTGGTCGCGGCGCAGAAGGATCGGGTCTGGAGCCTGATTGAAAAGGGCGCGATCGTTTACGTCTGCGGCGACGGCGGAAAGATGGAGCCGGACGTCAAGGCCGCGCTCGTTGCGATCTATCGCGAACGCAAGAGCGCCGATGCCGATGCGGGGCTGCGCTGGATCGAGGATCTCGGCACTACAAATCGCTACGTGCTCGACGTCTGGGCAGGCGGGTAACATTGTTCAGCGAATACCGACCTCATCCTGTGAGGAGCTTGCAAAGCAAGCGTCTCGAAGGATGGACGCAACGCATGGACTCGCGGCCATCCTTCGAGACGCCCGCAGGGCGCGCTCCTCCAGCGATAACGGCGAAGCCGTTACGCCGGGATGAGGTCGGAGATACATTCAACGGCTCTCAGATACATTCAACGGCTCTCAGGATGACGATACGACCGCTACGCCGCCTTCGCAGCCGCTCCATGCGCATGCTTGTCGATCGCGTCGATAATCTGAGGCCACATCGGAATCGGCAGCGCGTGACCCATGCCTTCGATCATCAGCAGCTTCGCGCCGGGAATCGAGGCGGCGGTGTCCTTGCCGCCTTCCGGGCGCACCAGCGGATCGACGGTGCCGTGAATCACCAGCGTCGGCGCCTTGACGGATGCCAGCCGTTCCTTGCGGCTGCCTGAGGCCAGGATAGCGCGGAGCTGCCGCCCGACCCCGGCGGGATTGAGGCCGCGCTCGAACGTGCGCTCGGCGCGGGCGCGATCGAGCGCTTCGTCCTGCGGGAAGCTGCCCGCGCGCAGAATCTTCCAGGTCTGCGCGAAGCGCGCGAAGTATTCCTCCTTGGTGGCCGGTGGCGGCGCCATCAGGACCGCGGAGGCTTCGCGGGTTGGCGGCGGCACTTTTGGATTGCCCGTCGTTGACATGATCGAGGTGAGCGAGCGCACCCGCTGCGGAAACGAGATCGCGATTTCCTGGGCGATCATGCCGCCCATCGAGGCGCCCACCACGTGCGCCGACTTGATGCCGAGCACGTCCATCAAGCCGATCACATCCTGCGCCATGTCGCGCAGCTTATAGGGCGCCGCGACCGGGATTTTCAGGAACCGAAGCTTGAGCAGTTCGAGCGGGGTCAGGCGGTTGCCGCCGGACAGCTTGCTGGATTTCCCGATGTCCCGATTGTCGAAGCGGATGACGCGAAATCCGCGCGCTGCAAGTTGCCGGCAGAAATCGTCGTCCCAATGGATCATCTGGGCACCTAGCCCCATGATCAGCAGCATCGGCTCTGCATCGGCATCGCCGAAGATCTCGTAGCAGAGGTCGATGCCGTTGGCGCGGGCGATCTGCGGCGGCTGGTGGGCGACTGAGTTCACCTGTGGGTCCTCGATGGTCAGCGAAAAGGCAACTCTATCGCACGGTTTGTGGCGCCGCAGAAGCCTTCGCGACGGCAGGGAAGCGGCAAATCGACGTCCGCGATGTTGACGGTGCTATCGCAAGGGTGTGGTATGACGAAAACAAGGCGGGGCTCTAAAGCCGTCGTGATGACGTGGGAGGGCGCTATGACAGACAAAAGCAACGATCCGGTCGCGATCTGGCAGAACATGATCGGCGAGATGGAGAAGGGATTCAACACCGTCGCCAATCACGCAATGGCGTCGCCGGAATTCAGCAAGGTCGTCAATCAAGTCGGTGGAGTCGCGGCGGGGGCGCAAAAGCAGCTCGGCGATCTCATGGAGAAGTATCTTGTCACCATGAACCTGCCGAGCCGAGCGCAGATGGTCAGCATGGCCGAGCGGCTGCAGTCGATCGAAGGGCAACTGAACGAGATCAAGGCGCTGCTGCATCAGGTTCGCAGCAATTCTGGCGGACTGGAAGGCGGGTACCCGGCGACGCCGAAGCCTCCCCGCACCAAGCGTCCGCCGTCGGCGGACGGAGAGCAAAAATGAATGGGCCGCCGGGTCTCGATCTCGCGGCGATCCCGGAGCGAATTCAGTCCGAGGTGCAGCGCGCGATCCAGCGCAGCATCAAGGGCGTCGAATATTTCTCTAGCTCGGGTCCGTCGCTCGGGTTGACGCCAAAGGACATCCTGCACGTCCGCGGCACGATGAATCTCTATCACTACTGGCCGGTCGCCGACGAGATCTACCGCGTGCCGATCCTGATCGTGATGGCGACCACCAACCGCGGCTACATCCTCGATATGGTGCCGGGCCAGAGTTTTATCGAATTTCTCCTCAAGCGCGGCTACGATGTTTACATGCTGGACTGGACCGCGCCAAAGCCGGAAGAGAAGTCGCTGCGGATGGAGGATTACGTCCTCGACTTCATTCCGGATTGCGTCCGCCGCGTGCAGCAGGATTCCGGCGAGACCGAGCTCACGGTGATCGGCTATTGCTTCGGCGGCGTGCTGTCGCTGCTCTACGGCTCGATTTTCGCCGACGGCCCGATGAAGAACCTGATCTGCTTTACGACGCCAGTCGATTTCCGCGAAATGAAACTGTTTCAGAACTTCTCTGACCGGCGCTATTTCGACCTCGACCGATTGATCGACAGCGTCGGCAACGTCCCGCCCGAAATGATTCTTTCCTCGTTCGAGATGTTGCGGCCGGCGTCACGCGCCGCGAGCCAGGTGCAGTTGTGGGAAAACATCTGGAATGACGAGTACGTCAAATCATACCGCATGTTCGATCGCTGGGCCACCGACACGCTGCCGCTGGCCGGCGAGTATTTCCGCGCAATCACCAAAGACCTGATGTGGGATAACAAGCTTTACAACGACACGATGTCGGTTGGCGGACGGCCTGCGGATATTGCCAAAATCAAGGTGCCGATCCTGCACGCCGTCGCCGAGCATGATCACATCGTTCCCTATGACGCCGCGAAGCCGCTGATTCAAAAGATCGGCTCGACCGACAAGGAAGAAGTGATTCTGAAGGGCGGCCACGTCAGCCTTGTCGCCGGCGCCAACGCCGTCAAGCGGCTATGGCCGAAACTTGATTCATGGTTAGGTGGAAGATCGACATGAGCAGCGAAACACGTTCCTATCCGCGCCGGGTGACGACCGAAGCCGGCGAGATCGAATTCCGGTTGATGTCGCGGGCCGACGAGGCCGCCGTGCTCGCCTTTGCGCAAGAACTCCCGATTCACGATCTGCTGTTCCTGCCGCGCGACATCAGCGAGTCGAAGGTGCTGGCGGCCTGGCTCAAGGAGATCGAGCGCGGCGCGATCACCAGCCTGCTCGCAGTGAAGGCGGGCAGGGTGGTGGGATGCGGTACGTTGGTGCGAGATCCGCTGTCCTGGTCGCCCCATGTCGGCGAAATCCGCAACGTGGTCTCCTCGGACGTCCGCGGCCAAGGGGTCGGACGCGTGTTGTCGCAGGAGACGTTTGCCTTGGCGTTGGGCGCCGGTCTCGAGAAGGTGGTGGTGCAGATGACGGTCGATCAAACCGGCGCCATCGCGATTTTCGAGGGCCTGGGGTTCAAGGCCGAAGCGTTGCTGCGCGACCAGGTGAAGGACAAGGCCGGCAAAAAGCACGATATCGTCGTGCTCGGGCACAATGTGGCGCAGGTCCGGGCCCAGCTGGAAGCCTATGGACTGCCGGGCGCCGTTCAGCACTGAGGCCCATTTACCGGGCAGACCGCCTACCACCTGAGCAGATCACGAATTCGTGATATCGCATCGCAACATCGATGTTGCATTGCACCATTAACTATGGCACAACGATCGCGCCCCGGGCCAATCCGGACGGGGTGAGCCCATAGCTCAAACCTGAGGATGGAGAGACGAAAATGACCACCGAGACCGACACAAATTCCGTGCTGAACAGCGTTGAGGAAGTTTTCGCGCCCGTTACCGAGGCGTTCAAGAACCTCCAGAAATTGGAAGTTCCCGAGGCTGCCCGTGAGTTCGTGAAGAAGACTGCCAACACCGCCAAGGAGCGTGCCGCCGACCTGCATGCCGGTTCGGAGAAGGTGACTGCTGCGATCGAGACCGCCGTTGCCGGTTCGGTCAGCGAGGCCGCCAACATCAGCCGCAGCATCCAGCAGGCGATTTATCAGGACGCCGAAGCGTTCTTCGCCGGCATCGGCAAACTGGCTTCTGCCAAGTCGTTTAACGAGGCGGTTCAAATCCAGTCCGATATGGTGCGTGCGCGCGGCGAAGTGTTCGTCTCGCGGGCGAAGTCCACCACCGAATATCTCGGTAAGCTCGTCGCCGACAGTGCGAAGACCGCCCAGGACAACTTCGCCAAGGTCTACAACAAGACCGCCTGATCGCATTCGGATCAGTTGCCAGCCGTTAGTTCGAGGGCCCGCTCACGCGGGCCTTCTTTTTGAGGTGCGTGCCCCAACATCAATGTTGCCCCTCATGGTGAGGAGGCGCTCTTGCGTCGTCTCGAACCATGAGGCCTCATCCTTCGAGACGCGGCGAAGAGGCCGCACCTCAGGATGAGGGTCTTCGTTCATTCGAAAGCCACCATGACCGTCCCCGCCACCTTCTCATTCGACGCGCCCGGCGATGCCGAGCGCGCGGCGGCTGAGCTGCGGCGGGTCAAGGCCCTGGCTACACTGGTGCTCGCGGGCACGCTGGCACTATTCGTGACTGCGAAGGCGTTACTCCCGGTGCATCCGGTGTTCGGCTTCATCGCGGCGTTCGCGGAAGCCGCTACCATCGGCGGACTGGCCGATTGGTATGCGGTGGTGGCGCTGTTTCGCAGGCCGCTGGGGCTGCCGATCCCGCACACTGCCATCATCCAGAGCAATCAGCACCGCATTGCCGACAAGCTCGGCGAATTCATCGAAGTGCATTTTCTCGAGGCGGCGCCGGTCGAAGCCAAGCTGCGCCAGATCGACTTCGGCTCGTTCATTGCCGACTGGCTGCGCGACCGCAAGCGCAGCGCCGATCTCGCCCGCTTCACGCTGCGGCTTTTGCCGGAAGCAGTCTCGGCGACCGAAACCTCGGGTCTGATGACGTTCATCACCCGCCGCATTACCACCCAGCTGCAGTCGATCGATCTCGCGCCGCTCGCCGCCGGCACGCTGCGCGCCTTCGTAAGCGAGGGCCGCCATCAGGGACTGCTCGATGACATCCTGCGCGCAGTTCATGAATCGCTGACCCAGCCGGAAACCATGGCGATGGTCCGCCAGAAAATCCGCGGCGAGCTGCCGACGCTGCTGAAACTGTATCGCGCCGACAAATATCTGGTGAACAAGATCGTCGCATCCGCGACCACGTTTTTCGAAGAGGTTCGCAGCGATCCGAAGCATCCGTTCCGCGGCGAGTTCGATCGCATGGTGTTGACTTTCGTGGACCGGCTCGGCAACGACCGCGCCTACGCCGATCGCATCGACGGATTGAAACGCGACCTGCTGGCGCGTCCCGAGCTCGGCGATCTCGCACGCACCATCTGGTCGAACACGCGGACGTTCATCGAACGCAGCGCCAGCGGCGAGACCCAGGTGCTGCAGCATTACCTGGCGAGAATGTTCGTGGAAGCCGGCGAGGCGCTCGCCGGCGATTCCGAGTTGCGGGCGGAGATCAACCAGGGTCTCGTTGCTGTGTTCAGGAGTTTTATCGCCGACCAGAAAAGCGGTGTATCGAGCTTCATCTCCGATCAGGTCAAGGCCTGGGACATGGGGCAATTGATTTCGCTGATCGAAATCAACATCGGCAGGGATCTGCAATACATCCGCTTCAACGGCTCGCTGATCGGCGGCATCGCCGGCTTGGCGCTTTACTCGATCGAATTCCTGCTGCGGCTGCTGTGACTAATTGATCACTGCGAGGCCCCTAAATGCAGCGATCCCTTGCTCGGTCAACATGAGCAGGCTTGCAAGGCCGAAACGGGTTCCCTAGCTTTGATGATGAGATTGTTACATTGCGGAACGATTCTTACGAGGTTTGTGTCTTCTTATCGATCCATGTGGCCGGCCGCCAAAATTCAACGGCCCCGGCGCTGAGAGGAAATGCGATGTCCGCCACTGCCCAGACGCTGCGCCCGCCCTCCAGAACCCTGATGTTTCTGGAGGGGCGGGCGATTCACGAGCTTGGCGCGTTTCTGGGCGCATTGCCGCTTCTCAATCTGGCTCCAAGGGGCGACGGCCATCCGGTGCTGGTATTGCCCGGGCTTGTCGCTTCGGACACCTCGACGCGCCCGCTGCGCAGCTTCCTTAGGAATCGCGGCTATGCCGTCAGCGGCTGGCGTCAGGGCCGCAACCTCGGTCTGCGCGATGGCGTGCAGCGTGCGATGGTCGATTTGGTGGACGAGCTTAGCGACACGCATGGGCGCAAGATCAGCATGGTCGGCTGGAGCCTCGGTGGCCTCTACGCACGCCAGCTGGCGAAGATGATGCCGGATCGCGTGCGTTCGGTGATCACGCTCGGCAGTCCGTTTGCCGGCCATCCAAAGGCGACCAACGCCTGGCGCGTCTATGAGATGGCAAGCGGCCGCCGCGCCGACGAAGAGGACCCGCGGTTCGGCGGTGCGCTGGCGGAGACGCCGCCGGTGCCGACCACCGCGATCTTCAGCCGTACCGACGGCATCTGCGCGTGGCAGGGCTGCATGGAAAAGCCGTCCGCCCGCTCCGAGAACATCGAAGTCGAAAGCAGCCATTGCGGCATGGGCCATCATCCCGCCGTAGTTTACGCGGTCGCCGAGCGTCTCGCCCAGCCCGAAGGCAAGTGGGCGCCGTTCGACCGCAGCGGCTGGCGTAGCGTGGTCTATCCGGATCCCAACCGTTAAGCGCCGCGCGCCGGCTGCCAGCTGGTGTGTCGTAAATCCTGAAAACGCGCTATGCCCTGAGCATGCCGCACCCGCTTGCCCGCATCATCGAACAGCTCAAGCGCGAGCCCTCGCGCACCGGCTCGATCGTCATCACGGTGTTTGGCGACGCGATCGTGCCGCGCGGCGGTTCGGTCTGGCTCGGAACGCTGCTGGAGTTTTTCAAGACATTGGACATCGACAGCGGCGTGGTGCGCACGGCGATGTCGCGGCTCGCAAGCGACGGCTGGCTCGAGCGCAACAAGGTCGGCCGCAACAGTTTCTATCGTCTGGCGGACAAGGGACGTCTGACCTTCGATGCCGCGGTCAAGCATGTCTATAATCCGCAATCGCCCGATTGGACCGGACGCTTCGAACTTCTCTTGATGGCGAATGCGGCGGATCGCGAGGCATCGCGCGGGGCGCTGGAGGCGGCCGGCTTCGGCAGCCCTCTGCCGGGCGTGTGGATCGCGCCCTCGGGCGTTCCCATTCCGAAAGTGGCGGCGCGGGCGATCCGGCTGGAAGTGTCAGCCGAGGACGACAGCGGACGGAGATTGCTCAGCGAAAGCTGGCCGCTCGATCGCACCGCCGACGCTTATGTGAAATTCACCAAGACCTTCGAGCCATTGCGGGGCTGGATCGGACGGCGCGAGCGGCTTTCGGATACCGATGCGTTCACGGCTCGAATCCTGATGATCCATCACTACCGGCGGGTGGTGCTGCACGATCCGTTGCTGCCGGTCGCGCTGCTGCCAAAGAACTGGCCGGGTAGGCTGGCCCGTCAGCTTTGCCGGGAAATCTACCGAGGCCTCCTTCCTGCATCCGAACAATGGCTCGACCGGAACGGTTCGAATGAGGCGGGCGCCCTGCCGGCTGCCGGTGTGGAACTTGGGCGACGATTCGAGGATGCGTAAATACGTTACCTTATTAACGTGAGTTTGTGATTTCTTGTCATACGCTAAGGCATCGCCTCCCTGAGGTCGGTCATGTACACGCAGGCGCTCAATACATCCGACGGCGAAGACCGCAACATAGAGGACGCCGCGCGCGCCGCGCATTTCCAGGCGCGCATCGATGCCGAGGAGCGCATCGAGCCACGAGGGCGAAACCTACTCCTTTGGCCGCTTGTCGATGATGCGCTTGGCCTTGCCGAGCGAGCGCTCCAGCGTATCGGGCGCGACCGCCCTGACGCGCGCGGTGATGCCGATGCTGTTCTTGATAGAGGCGGTGACCCGCTCGGTATGCTCAAGTAGCCCGCTGCCGTCCCAGCTCTCGGGGCGCGCTTCCGCCAGCACCGTCATCTCGTCCATTCGTCCCTCGCGCGTCAGTTCGATGATGAAATGCCCGCCGCACCAGTCGGTGGCGACCAGCACTTCCTCGATCTGGGTCGGGAAAAGATTGACGCCGCGCAGGATGATCATGTCATCGGAACGTCCCGTCACCTTCTCCATGCGCCGCATTCCCGGCCGTGCTGTGCCCGGCAACAGTCGCGTCAGATCGCGGGTGCGGTAGCGGACGACCGGAAACGCTTCCTTGGTCAGTGAGGTGAAGACAAGCTCGCCGATTTCGCCGTCGGGCAGCATCGCGCCGGTCTCGGGATCGATCACCTCCGGATAGAAATGATCCTCCCATATATGCAGGCCGTCTTTGGTCTCGATGCATTCCTGCGCGACGCCGGGGCCGATCACTTCGGACAGGCCGTAGATATCGGTGGCGTCCATGTCGAACGTCGCTTCGATCTCACCTCGCAGCGCATTGGTCCAGGGTTCGGCGCCGAAGATGCCGATTTTCAACGACGACTGGCGCGGATCCAAACCCCTGCGTTTGAATTCGTCCGATATCGCCAGCATGTAGCTCGGCGTCACCGTGATGATGTCGGGCTTGAAATCGTTGATCAACTGCACCTGCCGCTCGGTCATGCCGCCGGAGACCGGCACCACGGTACAGCCCAGCCGCTCGGCGCCGTAATGCACGCCAAGGCCGCCGGTGAAGAGGCCATAGCCGTAGGCGTTGTGGATGATCATGCCGGTGCGGCCGCCCGCGGCGCGGATCGAACGCGCCATCACGTCGGACCAGACATCGATATCGGCTTTGGTATATCCGACCACGATCGGCTTGCCCGTGGTGCCGGAAGAGGCGTGGACGCGGACCAGCTTTTCGCGCGGCACGGCGAACATGTTGAACGGGTAGTTGTCGCGCAAGTCGGTCTTCACCGTGAAAGGAAAATTGCGGAGATCCGACTGCTGCCGAAAATCATTGGGATGCACGCCGGCGCCGTCAAAGGCTTTTTTGTAATGCGCGACGTTGTTGTAGGCGTGCGCAAGGGTCCAGGCGAGTCGTTTGGTTTGCAGCGCTATGATCTCATCGCGCGAAGCCCGCTCGGCCTCGTCCATCTCGGCGCTATAGCCGCTGCGCCTGGATTGAGGGGTCCTCGAAGCCATCGCGCGCTCCCCGAAATCGCCTGTCTAATCCAATTGGGCCTCGGCGCCAGTCGGCACCCATGCGCCGCCGAGTGTGCGCGAATGGCCGCGCAACTCGGCGATTGCGACATCATCGATGGTGACGCGCACATCGCAAATCCCGGAACGTCCGGTTCGCGAGATTTCCCGCGCCGTCGCGATCAGGCGATCGCCGAGCTTGCCCGGCCTGATGAAAGAGATGTTGCACTGCGCCGCGACCGTGCGCTCGTTATGGGAGTTGCAGGCAAAAGCGAACGCAGAATCCGCCAGCAGGAAAATAAAGCCGCCATGGGCGATGCCGTGGCCGTTGACCATGTGCGGCTTGATCGTCATCGCCAGTGTGGCTTCGCCTGGCTTGATCTGCAGGATTTCCATGCCGAGACCCCTGCTGGCGTCGTCTTCCTTCCACATCGCCTCGGCGCAGGCGCGCGCGAGATCGTCGGGTAAAAGCGTGGCCTTGACGTTCATCGCGGCCCCTCTGCGAGCGCCAACCTGCCGAGCGGGGATCGATCCAAAGTTGCTCTCCCAGGTCGCCGGGCTTATTGGACAAGCCTCTTGAACTAGCCGATCAGTCGGTTAGTCATGGTGCGAAGCCACCATGGTGTCAGCGATCCCTGCGGGCGTCAAATCGCGTTCGAAATCGCCAAACTCGAGAACACCCATGATGCCGGCCCCCCAAAAACCAGATGGTCCGCCTGTCGCCGTCGAGGCGCGTTGCGTCCGTCTGCCAGCGAAGGCTGATGATCCGGCGTCGCTCGCACCGGCGGTGGAGCGGCGCACGCTTTCGCGAGCGGCGAACGAGGTGCTGATCGAGATCAAGGCGGCGGCCGTCAATCCATCCGACGTGAAGGCTGCGACCGGCCTGATGGCTTACGCGGTATTTCCGCGCACGCCCGGCCGGGACTACGCCGGGATCGTGATCGACGGGCCGGCCGACTTGATCGGGCGCGAGGTGTTCGGCTCGTCGGGCGATCTTGGGATCCGGCGCGACGGCACCCATGCCACGCACCTTGCCGTCGAAGCCGATGCGGTGGTGGAGAAGCCGAAACATCTATCGTGGGATGAAGCCGCCGGGATCGGCGTTCCCTTCGTCACCGCGATGGAGGGCTTTCGCCGCGCCGGAATGCCCAACAAAGGCGAGACCGTGCTGGTGATGGGCGTGAACGGCAAGGTCGGGCAGGCCGCGGTGCAAATCGCAAGTTGGAATGGCGCGCGCGTCGTCGGCGTGGTGCGCAAGAACGAACCCTATGAGGGCCATGCCAATTCGAGGGTTGAAGTGATCGACGCGTCCACGACCGATGTCGCGGCGCGCGTTCGCGAGTTGACGAATGGCAAGGGCGCCGACATCGTATTCAATACCGTCGGCGATCCCTATTTCCAGGCGGCGCACAAATCGCTCGCCGTGCGTGGGCGCCAGATCCTGATCGCCGCCATCGACAGGATCGTGCAGTTCGACATCCTGGAATTTTATCGCGGCCAGCACAGCTATGTCGGCATCGATACGCTGGGGCTGTCTTCAACTGCAACCGGCGAGGTGCTGAGAGAACTCGGCCCCGGTTTCGTCAGCGGAGATCTCAAGCCGTTTCCCATTAAGGCAAGTGCGGTCTATTCGCTGGAAGACGCCAAAGCTGCCTTTCTGACGGTTGCCGGTTCATCGCGCGATCGCGTGATCCTGCGGCCCGCGCCAGCAAGATAATGAATTTAAGCCGTCATGGCGAGCCAGCGGGCGGACGAATCCGCGGCCGATGCCAAGCCCCGGTAACTTGAGATCGGCCGAGCGATTGTTCGTCAATCTGCCGCGTGCGTTACGATGTGAATCTCCGAGGTGAGGGTGCGATGCACCGGGCACTTGTCGGCGATTTCCATCAGCTTCTTGCGTTGTTCAGCGTCTAGCGCACCCTCGATGGTGATGATCCGTTCGATTTGATCGAGCATTCCGACCCGGGTTTCGCAATCGGCGCAATCTTCCGCGTGTATCTTGCTGTGCTTCAGCCTCACCGTCACCCGCTCCAGCGGCAGGGATTTGCGGTCGGCGTACAAGCGCATGGTCATGGATGTGCAGGCGCCGAGCCCGGCAAGCACGAAGTCATATGGTCCGGGTCCGGTGTCCTCGCCGCCGGCGGCGATCGGCTCATCGGCCAGCATGCGATGCGGCCCGGCGGAAATCGTTTGCTGGAATTTGCTGGTGCGGGTTTCGCGAACCACGACGTTTCGCGGCCCTTCGCCGGGATCGACGACCTGCTCGGGCCCGACGGGATCGAAATAGCGCGTCGCCCAGGCGGCAATGACCTCGGCGACATACGCGGCGTCACGCTTGCCGGTGAGCAGATGATCCGCACCGGCCAGCGACACGAAGCTCTTGGGGTGCTTGGCCGCGACGAAAATACGGGTGGCGTTGTCGATGCCGACCGTGTCGTCGGTCGGCGCGTGCATGATCAGCAGCGCCTTGTGCAGTTTCATCACATGTGCCATCAGGCCATGCTCGGCGATGTCGTCGAGAAATTCCCGCTTGATCTGAAACGGCCGGCCGGCGAGCGAGACCTCGACCTTGCCCTGCTCGCGGATGTCCTCGATGCGATCCTTGAACAGGCCGGTGACATGGGCGGGATCGGAGGGGGCGGCGATGGTGACGACGGCCTTGGCATCCGGAATTTGCTCTGCTGCGGCGAGAATAGCGGCGCCGCCCAGACTATGGCCGATCAGGATCGCCGGGCCTTTGCGGGTTTCGCGCAGGTGGTCGGCCGCCCGCACCAGATCCGCGACATTCGAGGAAAACGTCGCGTTGGCGAAATCGCCTTCGCTGGAGCCTAAGCCCGTGAAGTCGAACCGCAGCACCGCGATGCCCTTTGCCGCCAGCGCCACCGCGATCCGCCTGGCGGCCAGCACGTCCTTGCCGCAGGTGAAGCAGTGCGCGAACAGCGCATAGGCAGCGGGTTCATGCTCGGGCAGGTCCAGCGCCGCGGCGAGCTGATCGCCTTCCGAGCCCGTGAATTGGAAACGTTCAGTCGGCACGTCGGCCCTCCATGGTGGCGGTGGGGCTCCCTCTCTCCCTTGGAAAGGATAAGAGAGGTGAACGCTGAAATTCAGTCAATGGCCGGAATAACGCTGCTCCTGCCAGGGATCACCGCGGTTGTGATAACCGCGCACTTCCCAGTAGCCCGGCGCATCCTCGGCGAGGAATTCGATGCTCTGCAGCCACTTCGCGCTCTTCCAGAAATAGAGATGCGGCACCACCAGTCGCACCGGGCCGCCGTGCTCCGGCTGCAGCGGCGCGCCGGACCAGGCGTGCGCGAGCAGGGCGTCTTCGGCGGCAAAATCTTCCAGCGTCAGGTTGGTGGTGTAGCCGTCATGGGAATGCAGCACGACGTATCGCGCTTCGTCGCGCGGCCGGCAGGCCATCAGGAGATCGCGGATCGGCAACCCTTCCCATTGGTTGTCGTAGCGCGACCATGTGGTTACGCAATGGATGTCGGATGTGAACTTCGCCTGCGGCTGGGCCGTGAATTGCGCCCAATCCCAGAATATCGGATTTTCAACTGCGCCGTAGACGTCGAGCCGCCAGCGCTCACGGGAAATCTGCGGCGTAAGGCCGAGGTCGAGGATTGGCCAGTCACGGGTCAGATGCTGCCCCGGCGGCAGGCGCTGCTCCTCCGGACGGGGGGTCTTTCCGGTGAGAAGGCGGCCCTCGCGCGCCCAGCGCTGCTTGCTGCGCGTCAGCTTGCTGATTGGCGGCTGCTGGTTCTCACCGGCCATATCTCATGCCTTCGTTATTCGTGACGATGCATCGCCGATTCATGTTTGGTATCGCGCATGGTCGCGTAGATGATCAGGGAGAGGCAGATCATGCCGCTGAGATAGTAGTAAAACCAGTGCTCGTGGCCAAGGCTCTTGAAATACAGCGCGATCGCAGGCGCGGTGCCGCCGAACACCGAAACGGTGATCGCATAGGGAAGGCCGACGCCGAGCGCGCGGACATTGGTGGGAAACAACTCGGCCTTCACGATGGCGTTGATCGAGGTATAGCCGGCGACGAAAATCCAGGCTGCGCAAATCAGCAGAAACGCCGTGAATGGCGACTTGGTTTCCTTCAGCGTCGTCAGGATCGGAATCGTCGACAGCGTGCCGGCGACGCCGAAAAAGATCAGCAGCGGCTTGCGGCCGATGCGGTCGGACAGCGCGCCGTAAAGCGGCTGAAGCAATGTTGCGAAAATCAGCGAGCCGAAAATCACGAGTGTGGTCTGGTCTTCGGTAAGTCCGACGGACAGTTTGACGAAGGTCTGCATATAGGTCGTGAAGGTGTAGAACGCAGCAGTGCCGCCGGCGGTGAGACCCACTACCAGCAGCAGCTCGCGCGGATATTTTAGGAGGCCGCGGATCGAGCCGGTCGGTTTTGTCACCTTCTTGGCTTCGACGAACGCTTCGGTCTCATGCAGGTTGCGCCGCATCACGGCTGCAAAGATCGCGAGCAGGGCGCCGATCACGAATGGGATGCGCCAGCCCCAGTCTTTCAGCTCCTGCGGCGTCAAAAATACCTTTTGCAGCAACAACAGCACGATAATCGCGGTGAGCTGGCCGCCGATCAAGGTGACGTATTGAAAGCTGGAATAGAACCCGCGATGTCTGGGGTCGGCGACTTCGCTGAGATAGGTGGCGCTGGCGCCGTATTCGCCGCCAAGGCTCAATCCCTCGACGACGCGCGCCAACGCCAGAATCGCCGGCGCGGCGATGCCGATCGAGGCATAGGTCGGCGTTACCGCGATGATCAATGAGCCGAAGCACATGCAGACCACCGACAGCGTCAGCGACAGCCGTCGGCCGTAGCGGTCGGCGATGTAACCGAACAGCCAGCCGCCGAGCGGCCGCATCAGGAACGTCGCGGCGAACAGCACAGCCGCATTGAGCTGCTGCACCACCGGGTCGCTGTTCGGAAAGAAGGCCGGCGCGAAATAAAGCGCGAACGCCGTATAGGCGTAAAAATCGTACCATTCGACAAGATTGCCGATCGAGCCGATGAAGATAGCCTTGATCCGGCGTTGTACATCGCGGATGTCAACTTGATCTACGACGGTCGGATTCACCGCTTGGTCTGTCACGCATAATCTCCGAGTGATGAAGGGCTGGACGCGAAGGCGTCAGCCCGCTTTTCCGAACAGGATCGGAAGCTGCCGTGGGCCGCGTACGGTGCCTTCCGACCAGGTGACCTTGCCGGCCGGGTCCAGCCTGAAATCGGGGATGCGCTTCAGCCACTCTTCGATGGCAACCGTCATTTCCATGCGCGCGAGGTTGGAGCCGACGCAGCGGTGAATTCCAAGGCCGAACGCGGCATGGCGATTTTCCTTGCGGTCGATCACGACCTTGTCGGCATCGGGAAACATGGCGGGATCGCGATTGGCGGCGGGAAACGATAGCAGCACCATATTGCCGGGCTTGACGGGGCAGCCGCTGATAGCCGTTTCCTTCATCACCTCGCGAGCCATCGTCACCGGCGAATAGGCGCGCAGCAATTCCTCGATCGCAGTCGGCATCAATTCCGGCTCCGCGATCAGGCGGTCGCGATCGGCGGGCGTTTTCGCCAGATGCCAAAGCGAAGAGCCGATCGCGCTCCAGGTGGTATCGATGCCGGCGATCAGCAGCAGTCGCAGCGAACCCAGCACATGCACATCGGACAACGGTTTGCCGTCCTTGTCTCTGGCGTTCATCAGCGTCGAGATCAGATCGTCGGTGGGGTGCTTTTTGCGATCCTCGACATGGCCGGCGAAATATGCGGTCATCGCGTGGATCGCGCGCATCATTGTGTCGTCATCCTTGATACCGAGTTCGAGGATTTCGTGGATCCATGTGATGAAAAGATCGCTGTCCTTTTCCGGGATGCCGAGCATATGGGCGATGGCGCGAACTGGAATGTGCTTGGTGTAGCGCGCCGCGGCGTCGCATTTTCCGTCGGTAATGAATTCGTCGATCAGCTCGTTGCAGATCGCGCGAACCCTCGGCTCGAGTTTTTTCATGGCGTCGGGCGTGAACGGCGGCAGCAGCAACTTCTTGGCGGGCTTGTGTTCCGGAGGATCGGAGGTGATCGGCGGCGCCGACTGCGTAGTATCGGGGCGGACGTCGCGCACGATGACCCGACGCGATGAAAAATGTTCGGTGTCGTAGGCGACCTTTTTCACCGCCTCATAGGTAGTCGGCATGTAGCAGCCGAGAAAGCGATCGGTGTGAACCACAGGCGATGCCGTCCGCAACTCGTCCCAGATCGGAAACGGATTCTCCGTCCAGCGCGGATCGGTATGGTCAAAATCGTGAACCCAGTCGGTGACGGGGGCATGATTGGACATCAGGGCATTTCCTCCGGCTTTGGTTCGCTCAATAGTTCAACGAGGGTCGCTATCGCGAACCGAATTCATTCCTCGGTCACATTGATCGCGATCTCCGGACAATTGGCCTTGGCGAGCCACGCTTTGTCCTCAAGTCCCGCAGGGACGGCGCCATCGCCGATTTCGTGCGCGTTGCCGAATTCATCGAGATCAAACAGTTCGGCTGCCAGCGACTTGCAACGGGCATGTCCCTGACACCTCTCCTGGTCAACCCGTACTTTCAATTTTCCGGACATCGAAGCGTTCCTCCATGGTCGAGCTTGTCGCTCGCATCTGTAGTTTCCCGGTGACTATAATGGCGCAGGAGCTATTCGTCAGCGCCGAAAAATCGCGGGTTTTTTGCCGGCAAATCTTTTTCTCAGCCTCATCCTGAGGAGCGGCCGCTTGCCCGCGTCGCGAAGGATGGCGAGGTCTTGTCAACTCATGGTTCGAGACGCCGCGCGAGCTGCGCCTCCTCACCATGAGGGATCTGCCTACTTGGCCGGCCTCGGATCGATCGGCGTCGTGTCGCGTACTCCCAGAATGTCCTCCAGCACCTTCGCGCCCGCCAGAAGCTGTGCTTCGCCGCGCGGCGGCGCCACCACCTGCAACCCGACCGGCAGGCCTGACGCGGTGAACCCGCACGGCAGCGATAGCGCCGGGCAGCAGACCAGCGTGATCGCATAGACGATGCCGAGCCACTCGACGTAGTTGTCGAATTTCTTGCCGGCGCATTCCGCGACATAGCGATCCTCGATCGGAAACGGGGGGACGATGGTCGCCGGCGCCAGCAGAAGATCGTAGCTCTTGAAGAACTCAAGCGTACGCGCGGTCATCGCGACGCGCTGCGCTTCGGCGCGCGTGAGTTGTTCGACCGTCAGCTTGAGACCTTCTTCGATGTTCCAGATCACCTCGGGTTTGAGCAGAGCGCGCTTGGCCCGCAGCAGCGCCGCCTTGCTGATCGCAAAGTCGAAGGCGCGCAGCACATGGAAGCATTCATGGGCCTCGCGCAGGTCCGGATGCGCTTCCTCGACGATCGCGCCGGCTTCGGCAAAACGCGCCGCCGCCTTGCGGGTGATGGCGGCGAACTCGGGGTCGACCGGGGTGATGCCGAGATCGGGCGAGTAGGCAACGCGTGTCGGCCTCGCGCCGGAGCGCGCGGCAGCGCGAAACGACGTCGGCAGCGCGGGCAGCGACAGCGGATCGGCCGGATGCTCGCCGCTCATGGCGTCGAGCAGGAGCGCAAGATCTTCGACGTTGCGCGCCATCGGGCCCTGCACACCGAGATTGCGATCGATCTTGGCGACCGGGGTATGCGCCACGCGGCCGATGCTCGGCCGCATCCCGACGATGCCGCAGAAGCTCGCGGGATTGCGCAGCGAGCCACCCATGTCGGAGCCATGCGCAAGCCAAGCCATACCGGTTGCAAGCGCAACGGCTGCGCCGCCTGAAGAACCGGCGGCAGATCGCGACGTATCCCAGGGATTGCGCGTTGCGCCGAACACTTCATTGAAGGTGTTGGCGCCGGCGCCGAATTCCGGCGTGTTCGATTTGGCGTAAATGAGCCCGCCGTTGCTTTCGAGACGCTCGACCAGAAGATCGGAACGGGCGGGAATATTGTCCTTATAAATCGGCGAGCCTTGTGTGGTCAGCACCCCCTCGACGTTGGTCAGATCCTTGATCGGCAGCGGCATGCCGGCGAGCAGGCCGCGATCGCCGATCGGTTTCTTCATCAAGGCCTTCGCCTGACTTCGGGCGCGGTCGAAGCACAGCGTCGGCAAGGCGTTCACTTTGCCGTCGACCTCGGCGATCCGCTGTTCCAGCACGTCGAGCAGATCGAGCGGTGTGACCTCGCCGGAGTTGAGTTTATCGACGATCGCGCATGCCGTGGCGCGAACCAGCCCCTGATCAGATGTCACTTACGTCTCCATCGTTTCCGCTTCTCGATAGCGGATTGTGTGGTTCTGTAAAACATTTTCCGGCAAAGTGGCAACGCAGCGGAGCTAACCGCCGGAATCGGAGATTTGAGCATGACGACAGCGTTCGACGCGCCTGATTGGCGTGCCATGAGCCAGGAACAACGAGACCTCGGCCTCAATAACGGCGTTGCCGTGGCTGGAAGCGCCGAAATTGTGGCCGGCTGGGAGCGGCATTCAGCTGAGACGCGGGCGCGGTATTCCGATCACCTCGACCTCAGATACGGCCCGCGCGAGCGCAACCGGATCGACTTTCTCAAAGTCGCCGGGAACGGGCCGACGCTCGTGTTCATCCACGGCGGCTACTGGCAGATGCGCGCCAAGGAAGCCTTTACGCTCTTTGCCGAAGGCTCGATGGCGCGTGGCATCAATGTCGCATTGCTTGGCTACACGCTCGCGCCGGATGCGACGCTCGATGAGATCGTCGCCGAAATTCATCGGGCGCTCGACTTTCTGGTTGCACAATTACCTGCGCTCGGTGGCGACGCGAGCCGGATTGTCGTCTCCGGATGGTCCGCCGGCGGACATCTCACTTCGATGGCGCTGTCGCATCCGCAGGTAAAAGCCGGAATGGCGATCAGCGGCATCTATGATCTCGAGCCGATCCGCCACAGCTATCTCAACCTCAAGCTCGGGCTCGACGAAGCGACGTCGCGCCGCAACTCGCCTGTCCTGCAGGCCGGAGGCGTGATGAAGCCGCTGTCGCTGGTCGTCGGCAGTTCAGAATTGCCGCTGTTGCGCAAGCAGACCGCGGATTTCGCAGTCCACCGCGCCAAATACGGTTTGCCCGTCACTTACGAAGAGATCCCCGGCGCCAACCATTACACCATCATGAACGAAATGGTCTCGCCGAGAGGCCGGATCACGACCCTGATCCGGCAGTTGTTCGAGCGCACGGCGGGCTAGCAATCGAGAGTCAACAACGAAGACTAAATTGCTTCGTCGTTAGCGCACCTCGCAATGCGCACCTCCCAATGACGGCGGGCGGAGCGGCTAACCCCAACCAGCGCTGATCCCGCCGTCGACGGTGTAAATCACGCCCGAAGTGTAACCGGAACGGTCGGAGGCGAGGAACGCCATCAGGTCGCCGATTTCCCGCGCCTGCGCCGGCCGGCCGAGCGGCAAGCCTTTTTGGTATTCCTTATAGCGGTTCTCGTCGCCGAACTGCTGCTTGGCGCGCGTCTTCAGCAGCGTGACGTGGCGGTCGGTGCCAACAGGTCCGGGATTGATGCCGACCACGCGGATGTTGTCGGCGAGGCTTTTGCTGCCGAGCGCGCGGGTAAACGCCATCAGCGCCGCGTTGCCGGCGCTGCCGCAGATATAATTGGCATCGAACTTTTCTCCGGCGGCGCCGATGTCGTTGACGATGACGCCATGCCCGCGCGATTTCATCTGCGCGTAGATCGCGCGGGTAAGATTGATGTAACCGAACACTTTCAGCTCCCAGGCGTGACGCCATGTCGCCTCGTCGATCTTGTCGATCGAGCCGCCCGGAATATCGCCGGCATTGTTGACGAGAATGTCGATATCGGAGGCGTCCTTGACAAGCCTGGCAATATCTTCGGGTTTGCGCAGGTCAACGACATGAGCCGTGGCGTCGATTTGATGGGCTGATCGCAGGCGCTCGGCGAGAGCTTTCAGTTGATCGCCGCTGCGGGCCGCCAGCCGCAGATCAGCGCCTTCTTCGGCAAAGGCTTCGGCCGCTGCCGCGCCAATGCCCTTCGATGCGCCGGTAATCAGGACACGCTTGCCGCGCAAATGGAGATCCATGGCATTACTCTCTTTGGTGGGAGATGTCGGAGGAGGGTCGTCGCTGAATTTAACCGTTAGGCTGTCGCCGTCGAAGCCGTCAACATTGCAGTGCAGTGTTGCACCGTGACGAGGTTTGGTTCATTGCAATCCGGTCAAAACGACGTCGCCGGCGCGGCGAGCGCATTAAGGAATCTCTCGATGAGCAACCAAAAAAAGCAATATCGAATCGCGGTCATTCCCGGCGACGGCATCGGCAAGGAAGTGGTGCCGGAAGGGCTGCGCGTGCTGGAGGCGGCCGCGAAAAAGCACGGCGTCAGCATGCATTTCGATCATTTCGATTTCGCATCCTGGGACTACTATGAAAAGCACGGCGAGATGATGCCGGAGGACTGGAAGGCCAAAATCGGCAAGCATGACGCGATCTATTTCGGCGCGGTCGGCTGGCCGGCGAAAATCCCCGATCACATTTCGTTGTGGGGATCGCTGATCAAGTTCCGCCGGGAATTCGACCAATATGTCAATCTTCGGCCGGTGCGGCTGATGCCGGGGGTGCCGTCGCCGCTCGCCAACCGCAAGCCCGGCGATATCGATTTCTGGGTGGTGCGCGAAAACACCGAAGGCGAATATTCTTCGGTAGGCGGACGGATGTTTCCGGATACCGAGCGCGAATTCGTGACGCAACAAACCGTCATGACCCGCATCGGCGTCGATCGTATTTTGAAGTTCGCCTTTGACCTTGCGCAATCGCGGCCGAAGAAGCATCTGACCTCGGCGACGAAATCCAACGGCATTTCCATCACCATGCCGTATTGGGACGAACGCGTGGAGGCGATGGCCAAGAATTACCCTGCGGTGAAGTGGGACAAGTATCACATCGATATTCTCACCGCGAATTTCGTGCTGCATCCGGACTGGTTCGACGTCGTGGTCGGCTCCAACTTGTTCGGCGACATCCTCTCCGATCTGGGGCCTGCCTGTACCGGCACCATCGGCATTGCGCCCTCCGGCAACATCAATCCGGAAGGAAATTTCCCCTCGGTGTTCGAGCCGGTGCACGGCTCGGCACCCGACATCGCGGGGCAGGGCATTGCGAACCCGATCGGCATGATTTGGTCCGGCGCGATGATGCTGGAGCACCTTGGCGAGAAGAGCGCCGCAGCATCGATCGTGGGCGCCATCGAGCGCACGCTCGGCGAACGCACGCTGCGCACCCGCGATCTCGGCGGCAACGCCGATACGGTCGCCTGCGGCAAGGCGGTAGCCGAGATGGTGGAGTAGGGCGGCGAGACCCTCATGGTGAGGAGGCGCCTCTTGCGCCGTCTCGAACCATGAGGCTCCCCGATCCATCCTTCGAGACGCGGCGGAGAGGGCGCTCCTCAAGATGAGGGCAGCGTGTGCGGCGGCTAAGCTGCCGTCGCAATCCGTCTGCAGTGCTCCCATGCAGCCCCAATCAGATTCTCGCTCGCTTCGGGGGTGCGGAAGGCCGAATGCGCCGACAGCGTCACGTTCGGTAATTTCGTCAGCGGATGGTCTACCGGCAGCGGCTCGATGTTGAAGACGTCGAGTCCGGCATGCCGGATGTGCCCCGATTTCAAGGCGTCGATCATCGCACCTTCATCGACCAGCGCGCCACGCGCGGTATTGACCAGGATCACGCCCGGCCGCATCGAGGCGATCCGCTCGCGGGAAAGCAAGCCGCGGGTTTCGTCGTTCAACAAGAGATGCAGCGAGATAACGTGGCTCGCAACCAGCAGCGTGTTCAGATCGACGAAGGCGACGCCCGGATAGGCTTTCGCGGACCGGTTCCACGCGATCACGCGCATACCGCTCCCGAGTGCGATGCGGGCTACTTCCGCGGCGATGCCGCCGAAGCCGATCAGGCCCAGCGTCTTGCCGGTCAGCTGCATGCCGTCCTCGCGCAGCCAGTTGCCGGCGCGCATCTCGCGGTCCATCTGCGCGATACCGCGCGCCGCCGCCCACATCAGCGCGACTGTGGATTCGGCAACCGCCGTGTCGCCATAGCCCCTGATCAGGTGAACGGTTATGCCGAGCTCGGCGAGTTCTTCCGGATTCATATAGCTGCGTGCGCCGGTGCCCAAAAATACCACGTGCTTGAGGCCTGCGCATTTGCGCGCGATTTCGGTCGGCAGCGCGGTGTGATCGACGATCGCAATCTCAGCGTCGTCGATCACCCCAGGCAGTTGATCCGGCGTCACGTCGGGGTCGCGATGAATCTGCACCCTGGGATCGCCTTGCTTCTCCAGACGTTCGAAAATCACCGCCAGCGATTCATTGGCGTCGACGAAAACTCCACGCACTGAATTCTCCGTTGTTGATTAAGAAGCGACCCCGGCGAGCGCGAGCACGGTATGCATTAGCGCGTTGGCGCCGGCGGTGCAGTCGGCTTGGGTCGCGTCCTCAAGCTCGTTGTGGCTGACGCCGTCCTTGCAGGGCACGAAAATCATCGCCGAAGGCACGACGTTGGCGAGGTTGCAGGCGTCGTGACCGGCGCCCGAGGTGATGCGGCGGTGGCTGTAGCCAAGGGTTTTGGTCGCGTTCTCGACCGCGTCGACCAGCTTGGCGTTGAAAACGGTCGGTTCCTTGCGCCAGATCGCATCAAGCGCAATCTCGACCCTGCGCCGCGCCGCGATTTCCGCCACCGCGCTTCGCAAATCCTTGTCGATGGCATCGAGCGTTTCCGCGTTGGGACTTCTAATGTCGACCGTGAAGGCGATCTCGCCCGGGATCACGTTACGCGAGGGCGCGGCAATGACGGCTTCACCCACGGTGCCGACCGCGTTGGGACCATGCAGCTTCGCAATACGCTCAACAGCCAGCACGAATTCGGACAATGTCGCTAAGGCGTCGCGGCGCAGCGGCATCGGCGTGGTGCCGGCGTGACTTTCAAAGCCGGTGACCTTGCCGTCGTACCAGACAATGCCCTGGCCGCGATCCACCACGCCGATAGTCTTGTTTTCGGCCTCGAGCAGCGGTCCTTGCTCGATGTGGAGTTCGACGAAGGCGCCGAACTTGCGCGCGCCGACGGGCTCGCTGCCGCGGTAGCCGATGCTGTCGAGCGCTTCGCCGACGCTGATGCCGGCGCCATCACGCCGCGCCAGAATGTTTTCCGTGGTGTGATCGCCGGCATAGGCCGCAGACGCCATTGTCGCCGGCGCAAAGCGCGAACCTTCCTCGTTGGTCCAGTTGACGATGCAAATTGGCGTTTCGGTCTCGATCCCGGCGTCATTGAGGGTGCGGACCACCTCCAGTGCCGCCAACGTCCCAAGCACGCCGTCGAATTTTCCGCCCGTCGGCTGGGTATCCAGATGCGAGCCAAGCCCGACCGGCGGCTTCGACATGTCGCGACCCTTGCGCAGCCCAAACATCGATCCCAACGCATCGACATGCACTTCGAGGCCCGCGGCCTCGCACGCCCTGCGGAACCAGTCGCGCACCTGTTTGTCCTCGGAGCCGAGCGTCAGCCGCCGCACCCCGCCTTTCGGCGTGGCTCCGAATTTCGCGGTTTCGTGAATGGTATCCCAAAGGCGGGCGGAATCGATTTGCAGATTGGAGGCGACTTTGGCCATAGAGCTATTCCATCAGGAGACGCGCGCACTCGATCATTTTCAATGACGTGCCTGCAGCGGCGCGTCAATAACAGTGCTGCCCTGCGCAAGCTGGACGGCGAGTTCGGCTACGCGCTCGACCGCGACGGTGTCGGGGGAAGCCAGCCAACTCGCCGAGAACGTCAGGATCGGCATTTGCAGATTAGTCGATAGCAATTGCAGCCGTCCGTCGGCCATTTCGTTTTCAACAATCGCGGTTGGAATCACGGCGATGCCGAGGCCTTCGATCGCCATGTGGATGACCGTGGCCAAAGAGGCGCTGGCGTGCAGGCGGATCGGCGGCAACTCGGGCCGATTGAACAGCGAGCGCACCGCTTCATAGAATTGGGTCTTGCGTGAAAACGTGATGATCGGAAATTTCGCCAGGTCGTGCACCGTCAGTCTTCGCGTGCCTAACCCAAGCGAAGGACTGGCAAGAAACCCCACGGGATAGTCGCACAGCACGCGGTTGCTGATGGTCGGCGCGGTCAACGGCCCGAGCAAGAACGCGAGCTCGATTTCCTGCGTCAAAAGCCGCGTCCTTAAATTCGATGTGATGTCGACCTCGATTTCGAGCGAGAGATTGGGATAGGCGTGATCGACGCTCTTGATCAATTGCGACAGCCAGGTGTGGACGATGGTCTCGGCCACGCCGAGCCGCAGCACGCCGCGCATCGCCGAGCGGTCGCCGACTGCCGTCAGCATTTCCGAGCGCAGCCCGATCAGCTTCTCGGCATAAACCATCATTTGCCGTCCGCTCGGCGTCGGTAGCACCATGCGCCGGTCCCGCTGCAAAAGCCGAACCCCCACCTCGCGCTCGAGCTGGGCGATTCGCTGCGAGATCGCAGGCTGAGTGGTATTGAGTTTTTGGGCGGCGCCGCGAAAGCTGCCGAGCGTCACTACCCACATGAAGGTCTCGATTGCCTTGAAATCAGCCATGCCGCCAAAGGCCTCAGGTCGATAAGTAACTTTTATCGATGTCTATTAGATACGATGATTAGACATTATGCTAGCCATATGCGCCATTCGCCGTCGAGCCAATTGGCGGAATCGATGATGACCGGCTTCGCAACAACAGAACGGCCGTTGGATCGCGGGACGAGTGATCGGTTGCCGAGTGTGGCAGCCCGCCTGGCCTGCCGCGCCGGCAGCACGACCACCACGGCCGGTGTCGCCAACGGCTTCGTGCAAGGCAATCTCGCCATCCTGCCGGAGAAGCTGGCGGCGTCATTTCATCGGTTCTGCCAGTTCAACCCAAAACCCTGTCCTGTCATCGGCATGTCCGACGTCGGCGATCCCCACATTCCTTCGCTCGGCATCGATCTCGACATCCGCACCGACCTGCCGCGCTACCGCGTCTGGCGCGACGGCGAGGTGGTGGAGGAGCCGCCCGATATCATGGTGCATTGGCGCGACGATCTCGTGGCTTTCGTGCTGGGCTGCTCGTTCTCGTTCGAGGAAGCGCTGATGGCGGACGACCTGCCGATCCGTCACATCGAGCGCAAACTCCGCGTACCGATGTACCGCACCAATATCGCCTGTGCGCCTTCCGGGCCGTTCGCCGGCCCCATGGTGGTTTCGATGCGGCCGTTCAAGCCGGCCGACGCCATCCGCGCAGTGCAGATCACCTCGCGGTTTCCCGCGGTACATGGCGCGCCGGTCCATCTCGGACATCCCCGTTCGATTGGCATCGCGGATATCGCAAAACCCGATTATGGTGACGCCGTGCCGGTGGAGGCCGATGAGATTCCTGTGTTCTGGGCGTGCGGCGTGACGCCGCAAGCGGTGATCGCCGCTGCGAAGCTGCCGTTCGCGATTACGCACGCACCGGGATTGATGCTGGTGACAGACCTCCGGAACAAGCAACTTGCCGTGCTTTAATGGGCAGCCTTTGCCGCTCTTTGAGGCTTTACCGCCATTTTCAATCGTTTCATCGATAACCGCTGACAAACATAGGATCTCGCAATGACCATCACTCGCCGAAATGTGTTGCTTGGAGCCACCGCCACCGCTGCGCTCTTGCCGATCGCGGCCCGCGCGCAAACATCCGAAGTGGTGATCGGCGTGATCTATCCGCTGTCAGGCGCCAGTGCGCAGATCGGCGTCGATGCGCAAAAGGCGTTCGAGACGGCAGCAGACCTCATCAACAAGAACTATGATTTCGCACTGCCGCTAGCCAAGGGCGAGGGGCTTTCAGGTCTCGGCGGCGCCAAGGTACGCTTGGTGTTTGCCGATCACCAGGCTGATCCGCAAAAGGGGCGCGCCGAGGCGGAGCGCCTCATTACTCAAGAAAAAGTCTGCGCCATCGTCGGCACCTATCAGAGCGCGGTCGCGGTCACCGTCAGCCAAATCTGCGAGCGCTATCAAATCCCGTTCATCTCGGCCGACAATTCGTCACCAAGTTTGCACCGTCGTGGCCTGAAGTTCTATTTCCGCGCGGCGCCGCATGACGAAATGTTCTCGGCAGCGATGTTCGATTTTTTCGACGCGCTGAAGAAGAAGGGTCAAAAGATCGAGACGTTGTCGTTGTTCCACGAAGACACGATCTTCGGCACCGACTCGTCCAATACGCAACTGAAGCTCGCCGCCAGCCGCGGATACAAGGTTGTCGCCGACATCAAGTATCGCGCGAACTCGCCTTCACTGACCGCCGAGGTACAGCAGCTCAAAGCCGCCAATGCCGACGTGCTGATGCCATCGAGCTATACGACGGACGGTATTTTGCTTGTCAAGACAATGGCGGAACTTGGCTACAAGCCTAAAAACATTGTCGCCCAGGACGCCGGCTTCTCCGAAAAAGCATTGTACGACGCGGTCGGCGATAAACTCGAAGGCGTGATTTCGCGGGGCAGCTTCTCGCTCGATCTCGCGGCCAAGCGGCCGATGGTTGGTGCCATTAACGAGATGTACCGCACCAAGTCCGGCAAGGATTTCAATGACTATTCGTCGCGCCAGTTCATGGGCCTGATCGTGATGGCCGATGCCATCAATCGCGCCAAGTCCACCGACGGCGAGAAGATTCGCGAAGCCCTTATTGCGACAGACATGCCCGGCGAAGCCACCATCATGCCCTGGAAGCGGGTGAAGTTCGACGAGATGGGGCAGAACAACGACGCCGATCCGGTGCTGCTGCAATATACCGGCGGCAAGTTCGTCACCATTTTCCCGGCTCAGGCCGCGGTCGCCGAAGCCATCTGGCCGATGAAGTAGGCCATCGACTTTTTGGATCACAAGCGCAACGTCCTCCCTGCGAACGCAGGGACCCATACGCCCGGGAGTACCGTTTTCATCGTGGCCTCACGTCCTTCCTTCAAATACGCTTCCGGCGGTTATGGGTCCCAGCGTTCGCAGGGACGACGTGCGATGGGGGCATGCCTTTGACCGCCGAAACAATCATCCAGAGCCTGGCGAGTGGTTTGCTGATGGGGCTGCTCTACGGGCTGATTGCCGTAGGATTGGCGCTGATCTTCGGGCTGATGGACGTCGTGAACTTCGCCCACGGCGAATTCCTCATGATCGCCATGTACGCGACGTTCTTTCTGTTCGCGTTCTTTGCCATCGATCCGCTGCTGTCGGCGCCGCTGGTCGCGGCGGCGTTGTTCGTGTTCGGTGCGGTGGTCTATCTCCTGATCGTGCGCTTCGCGGTCAGGGCGAAAGCCAATGCCGGCATGGTGCAGATTTTTTCGACTTTCGGGCTGGCGATCGTCATGCGCGGCCTCGCGCAGTTCTTCTTCACGCCGGACTATCGAAGCGTCACGCATTCATGGCTCGGCGGCAAGACCGTGTCGATTGCCGGCGTCTTCCTGCCGGTGCCGCAGTTGGTTGGCGCGCTGGTGGCGATCGCGGCGTTCGGCGCACTGTATTTCTTTATCAATCGCACCGACTTCGGCCGCGCCCTTGAAGCTACTCGCGAGGACGCGGGCGCGGTGGCGCTGGTCGGCATCGACAAGAACCGGGTATTTGCGCTGGGCTGGGGCCTCGGTGCGGCGCTGGTCGGGCTCTCGGGCGCGATCATGGCGATGTTCTTCTACATCTATCCCGATGTCGGCGCATCATTCGCGCTGATCGCCTATGTCACGGTGGCGCTGGGCGGCTTCGGCAGCGTGTTCGGTGCCTTTGCCGGCGGCATCATCGTCGGTCTCGTCGAAGCGACCACCGCATTGATCCTGCCGCCCTCGCTGAAGTCGGTCGGCATCTACGCGGTCTATCTGCTGGTGGTATTCGTCCGGCCGCGCGGCCTGTTCGGGTCGATGTGATGGATACGACCTTTGCCCAGCGCCGCCGTCGCGACCTGATCGTTGCGGGATGTCTCGCGGCGGTCGCCGCGCTGGTGCCGCTGTTCGTGAAGGACGTTTACGTCCAGAACATCATGGTTCTGACGCTGATGTACGCAGCGTTGTCGCAGAGCTGGAATATCCTCAGCGGCTATTGCGGGCAGATTTCACTCGGTCACGCGCTGTATTTTGGGCTCGGCGCTTACACCACCGCGCTTCTCTTCACCAAATTCGGGGTGCTGCCGTGGTTCGGCATGCTCGGCGGCGGCATCATCTCGGCGCTGATCGCGATGGCGCTGGGCTATCCCTGCTTCCGCCTGCGCGGGCATTACTTCGTCATCGCCACCATCGTCATCGCCGAGATCGGGTTGCTGCTGTTCCATAACTGGGACTGGGCGGGCGCCGCACTCGGTATCGATATTCCGATCCGCCGCGACAGCTGGCTCACTTTTCAGTTCACCCGCAGCAAGCTGCCATATTTCTACTTCGCGCTGGCGCTGGCCTGCATCGCCTGGCTCGTGACCTGGTGGCTCGAGGATTCCAAGTGGGGCTACTGGTGGCGTGCCGTGAAGGACAATCCAGACGCCGCCGAAAGCCTCGGCGTGGTCGTGTTCAATTCCAAGATGGGTGCCGCCGCCGTCTCGGCATTCCTTACCGCGGTCGGCGGCAGCTTTTACGCGCAATTCGTGTCCTATATCGATCCCGAAAGCGTTATGGGTTTCCAGTTCTCGCTGCTGATGGCTTTGCCCGCGGTGCTCGGCGGCATCGGTACGCTGTGGGGACCGGTGCTCGGCGCCGTTATCCTGATTCCGCTCACCGAACTCACGCGCTCCTTCATCGGCGGCTCCGGTCGCGGCGTCGATCTGATTGTCTACGGCACGCTGATCGTGCTGATCTCGCTGGCGCGGCCCGAGGGCCTGGTCGGACTGTTCTCGCGCCGGCGCAAGGGAGCGGCCCGATGACACCCTTGCTCGAAACCCGCGCCGTGTGGCAGCGGTTCGGTGGCCTGGTCGCCAACAGCGACATCTCGATTTCCGTCGGGCGCGGCGAGATCGTCGGGCTGATCGGTCCCAACGGCGCCGGCAAGTCGACGCTTTTCAATCTGATCGCGGGGGTGCTGCCGCCGACGCAGGGTTCGATCTGGTTCGACGGCGAAGACGTCACCGCGCTGCCGGCGGCGGAGCGCTGCCAGCGCGGCATCGCGCGCACGTTCCAGGTCGTGAAAAGCTTCGAGACCATGACGGTCATCGATAACGTCATCGTCGGCGCGCTGGTCCGCACCACCATCATGCGCGAGGCGCGCCGCAAGGCCCACGAAGTTCTGGAATTTGCCGGCCTCGCCGCCCGCGCCGACGTGCTCGCCAGCGCGCTGATCCCGTCCGAGAAGCGCCGGCTCGAGGTAGCGCGTGCGCTTGCGACCGAGCCGAAACTGCTGCTGCTCGATGAAGTGCTCACGGGCCTGACGCCGATCGAGGCACAGACCGGCGTCGAACTGGTGCGCCGGGTACGCGCCACCGGCGTCACCGTACTAATGGTCGAGCACGTCATGGAGATCGTGATGCCGCTGGTCGACCGCGCCATCGTGCTCGATCTCGGCAAGGTGCTGGTCGAGGGCAAGCCGACCGACATCGTTCGCGATCCGAAAGTCATCAGCGCCTATCTTGGGGATCGTCATGCTGTCGGTGCATGAAATCACCACCGCTTATCAGGGGCTGGTTGCCGTCTCGGCCGTCAGTATCGAGGTGGCCAAGGGCGAGATCGTCTGCGTCGCCGGCGCAAATGGCGCCGGCAAGTCGACGCTGCTGAAATCCATCGCCGGCGCCGAGCGGCCGCGCTACGGTGCGGTCACCTTTGATGGTAGTCGCATCGACGGCATGGCGCAGCATATGATCACCGCGCGCGGTATCGCCTATGTCCCGGAGAACCGCCGGCTGTTTCCGCGGCTGTCGGTGCACGACAATTTGCGGCTCGGCAGTTATCTCTATCGCAGCCAGCCGGATCGCAACGAACCGCTGGCGCTGGTGTTCAAGCTGTTTCCCCGGTTGTCGGAGCGTTTGGAGCAGCGCGCCGAAACGCTCAGCGGCGGCGAGCAGCAGATGCTGGCGATCGGCCGCGCGCTGATGACGCGGCCGCGGCTGTTGATGCTGGACGAACCGTCGCAGGGTATCATGCCCAAACTGGTCGACGAGATCTTCGCGGCGGTGAAACGCATCCGCGATGCCGGCATGACCGTGCTCATTGTCGAGCAGCGCATGGCGGAGTGCCTCGAAATCGCCGACCGCGCCTATATCCTGCAGACCGGCCGCGTGCTGATGCAAGGCAGCGCGGCCGATATCAAGACGAACCCCGACGTGCGCAAGGCGTATCTGGGGCTGTAGCGTTGCGGTATCTCCGCCCACGCCATCCTCATCCTGTCAGGATGAGGGCCGCGTGTGTGGCGAATGCTCCGGCAGCGTCAGCCCGAACGTCTTTGACAGATCGGCCACCTGCGCCGGCGTCAGATAGCGCGGGTTCAGCCCGCGCAGCAGCAGATAGAGTTTTGCGGTCTCTTCCAGTTCCTCGATGGCGAATACCGCTGTTTCCAGGGTATCGCCTGATACCACCGGGCCGTGATTGGCGAGCAGCACCGATGAATATTTTCCGGCAAGCCCCTTGATCGCGTCGGCAACCGCCGGATCGCCCGGCCGATAATACGGTACCAGCGCGGTGGCGCCGCACTTCATCAGGTAATACGCCGTCATCGGCGGCAATGCGGCGCGCGGATCGATTTCCGGCAGCATCGACAGTGCGACCGAATGCGTCGAATGCAGGTGCACCACCGCACGCGCGGTGCCGCGCGTCTGATAAAGCGCCGTATGCAACGGTACTTCCTTGGTGGGGGCGTCACCGGAGACGAGCCGGCCGTCGGCGCCGAGCCGCGACAGCCGTGCCGGGTCCAGCGAACCGAGCGAGGCATTGGTCGGCGTCACCAGCCAGCCACCGTCGTCGAGTTTCACGCTGATGTTGCCCGACGAGCCCGGCGTCAGCCCGCGCTCGAACAGCGAGCGGCCGAGGCGGCAAATTTCCTCGCGGACCTTCGTTTCGGTCATGGCAGCATCCTCATTTTTAGCCTTTTCTCACGCTTTGGCAGCGCGGCCAAGCCGTGATACCGAAGGGCAAAGCCGGCCTCTGAATTTCGGCCAAAGAGGAAACCAAGGGATCGCCGCATGCCTGAATCCGTAACCGCAAAACCGCGCGTCGCCGTCATCGGGCTGGGCTCGATGGGTTTTGGCATGGCAACCTCGCTCCGCCGCGCGGGCTTTGAAGTCACCGGCTGCGACGTCTCGGCCGATGCGGTGGCGCGGTTCGTCGCCGACGGCGGCGGTGGCGCAACGACGCCGGCGGAAGCCGCAAAGCGCGCAGACATCGTGGTCAGCGTGGTCGTCAACGCCGCCCAGACCGAAGCCGTTCTGTTCGGCAAGGACGGCGTCGCCGAAACGCTGGCCAAGGGCGGCGTGTTCATCTCCTCGGCAACCATGGATCCGGATATCGCGCGACGGCTGGCGAAACAACTGGAGCCGGCCGGCCGGCATTATCTTGACGCGCCGATCAGCGGCGGCGCGCAACGCGCGGCGCAGGGCGAGCTTACCATTCTCGCATCGGGCAGCGCCGCCGCCTTCACCAAGGCGAGGCCCGCGCTCGATGCGATGGCGGCAAAACTCTATGAACTCGGCGATGCCGCGGGGCAGGGCGCCGCGTTCAAGATGATCAACCAGTTGCTGGCCGGCGTACATATCGCCGCCGCCTCGGAAGCGATCACGTTCGCCGCCAAGCAGGGCCTCGATATCCGCAAAGTCTATGAGGTGATCACCGCATCGGCCGGAAACTCCTGGATGTTCGAGAATCGCGTGCCGCATGTGCTCGATGGCGATTACACGCCGCGCAGCGCGGTGGAGATCTTCGTCAAAGACCTCGGCATTATCCAGGACATGGCGCGGACAGCGAAATTTCCGGTGCCGGTGGCCGCAGCGGCGCTGCAGATGTTTCTGATGACAGCGGCCTCCGGCATGGGCCGCGACGACGATGCCTCGGTGGCGCGGATGTATGCCCGCGTCACCGGTACGCATCTGCCGGGCGAACCGAAATAGCCGTAAACAATTAAGAGGACCGCCGATGCCCCGCTTCGCCGCCAATCTCAGCATGATGTTCAACGAAGTCCCGTTCCTCGACCGCTTCGACGCAGCCGCAGATGCGGGATTCACGGCCGTGGAATTCCTGTTTCCCTATGATCATCCGGCGGAGGCGGTAGGCGAAAGGTTACGTCGCAACGGTTTGACGCAAGCGCTCTTCAACCTGCCGCCGGGCAATTGGGACGCCGGCGAAAAGGGCTTTGCGGCGTTGCCGGACCGCTTCGATGATTTGCAGCAGAGCCTGCGCACCTCGCTGCCCTATGCGCAGGCGACCGGCGTCAAGCGCCTGCATTTGATGGCGGGCATTGCCAACCGCAGCGAGCCGCAGGCCGTCGCGGCGTTTCAAAAATCGGTGGTATGGGCCGCCGAGTTTCTTAAGCCCTATGGCCTCGATGTGGTGATCGAACCGATCAATCCGCGCAACGTGCCCGGTTACTTCCTCAACGATTTTGCGTTCGCGCGCGATCTGATCGTCGACCTGCAAATCCCCAATCTGAAACTGCAGTTCGATATCTATCACTGCCAGATCATCCATGGCGACGTGACGATGCGGCTGCGCGAGATGATGCCTGTGATCGGCCATATCCAGATCGCCAGCATACCGTCGCGTAACGAGCCGGACGGTGAAGAATTGAACTATCCGTTCCTGTTCGGTGAACTGGACAGGCTCGGCTATGACGGTTTTGTCGGCTGCGAATATAACCCGCGCGGCAAGACCACCGATGGCCTCGGTTGGTTCAAACCTTACGCTGGAGTGAAACCGTGACGCTGGCACTGGGCTGCATCGCCGACGACTATACCGGCGCATCCGATCTCGCCAATACGCTGACCCGTTGCGGCTTGCGCACCGTGCAGACCATCGGCGTGCCCTCGGAGGATCTTGCGCTGCCCGAGGTCGATGCGGTGGTGGTGTCGCTGAAGAGCCGGTCAATCGAAGCCGGTCTTGCGGTGACACGCTCGCGCGCCGCGGAAAAATGGCTGCGCGGGCGGGGAGCGGGCCATGTGCTGTTCAAGATTTGCTCGACCTTCGATTCTACCGACGCCGGCAATATCGGGCCCGTGATGGATGCGCTGCGCGCCGATTCCGGAGACGCGATCGTGCTGGTGACGCCGGCGTTTCCCGAAACCGGCCGCACGGTCTATCAGGGCAATCTGTTCGTAGGTTCGGTGCCGCTGAACGAAAGCCCGTTGAAGGATCATCCGCTCAATCCGATGCACGACTCCAATCTGGTCCGGGTGCTCACACGCCAGAGCAAGACCAAGGCCGGGCTGGTCGATCTCGCTGATATCGCGCGCGGACCAGAGGCCGTCCGCGCGCGCCTTGCCGATCTCTCGGGCAAAGGCATCGGCGCAGCCATCGCCGACGCCGTTTTCGAACCCGATCTGGAGACCATCGGCGCGGTCGCGCTGGATCACCGCGTTTCCGTTGGTGCATCCGGCCTCGGGCTCGGTCTCGCCCGCGCGCTGGTCGCATCCCACCGTGTCAAATCGAATGCGCCGAACGCGATTTCCAACGCTCCGGTCGGCGGACCGGCAGCCTGCCTCGCCGGCAGCTGTTCGCAGGCGACGCTGCGGCAGATCGCAAACGCCGAGCGCGCGATGCCGGTGCTGCATCTCGATGCCGAGCAGGTCGTTACAGGAAAAGCTGAAGCGAAGCGCGCGCTGGCTTGGGCCCGCGAACGGTTGAAAGAAGGCCCGATCCTGATCGCCAGCAGTTCGACGCCGGACCAGGTCACGGCCCTGCAGGCGCGGCATGGCCGCGATGCCGCGGGCCATGCGATCGAGCAGGCGATGGCCGACATCGCCGAGGGGTTGGTGCAATCAGGCGTACGGCGGCTGGTGGTCGCCGGCGGCGAAACCTCCGGCGCGGTGGTGGATCGCCTGGGGATCCCGGGCTTTCTGGTGGGCGCTGAGATCGCCGCCGGCGTTCCGGTGCTGCGTGCCGTCGGCGCAAAGGACGGCGAGATGTTGCTGGCGCTGAAGTCCGGCAACTTCGGCGGTCCGGAATTTTTCTCCGATGCGCTCAAGCTGATGCGCTGAGCGACGGCAACACCTTCATCTGCCGATATTTTGTGCGTTAATGCAACTCGGGAGGGGTATCACGGAAGTGAACGCGGGCGGCACCTCGAAGGTTGGCTATTTGCTGCAGTTCGGGTAAATCAGCGCCAACGGATGGCTTTCTGGCGCGAGCTCCGCGCCCTTCCGCCGGGGGGAATGTCGGCTTTATGATCTCACTGGTCCGCATCGCGCTGAGCCGGCCGTATACTTTCGTCGTGCTCGCGCTGCTTCTCTTGATTATCGGACCGCTCGCCGCGCTGCGCACGCCGACCGATATTTTTCCCGACATTCGTATCCCCGTGATCGGCGTGGTCTGGCAGTATACCGGCCTGCCGCCGGATCAGATGGCCGGACGCATCACCACGCCGTTTCAGCGCGCCCTGACGACCACCGTCAACGATATCGAACACATCGTCGCCAATTCCTATAATGGCTTCGGCATCGTCAAAATCTTTTTCCAGCCCAACGTCGATATCCGCACCGCCAACGCCCAGGTCACCGCGATTTCGCAGACGCTGATCAAGCAGATGCCGCCTGGTGCGACGCCGCCGCTGATCCTGAACTACAGTGCGTCCACGGTTCCGATCATCCAGGTCGCATTGTCCGGCGAGGGTCTCACCGAACAAAATCTCGCGGACATCGGCATCAATCAGCTGCGCACCCCACTGGTCACGGTGCCCGGCGCCGCGATTCCCTATCCGTTCGGCGGCAAGCAGCGCCAGGTGCAAATCGACCTCAATCCGACGGCGCTGCAGTCCCGCGGCCTGTCGGGGCAGGACGTCGCCAACGCACTTGCTGCACAAAACCTGATCACACCGGTCGGTACGCAGAAGATAGGCAGCTTCGAATATAACATTCAGCTCAACAACTCGCCGCTGAGAATGGAAGAGCTTGGCGATCTGCCGATCAAGACGATGAACGGGGCCACGGTCTATGTCCGCGACGTCGCCAGCGTGCGCGACGGCAATCCGCCGCAGACCAATATCGTTCACGTCGATGGCCACCGCTCGGTGCTGATGATGGTGCTGAAGGCCGGCTCGATCTCGACGCTGGATATCATCGCCGGGATCAAGCAGAAGGTCATCGACGTCAAGGATTCCTTGCCCGACGCGCTCAAGATCGGCTTCATCGGTGATCAGTCGCTGTTCGTCCGCGGCGCCATCACCGGCGTCGCCTTTGAAGGCGTCATCGCCGCGCTGCTGACCAGCGTGATGATCCTGCTGTTTCTGGGTAGCTGGCGCTCCACCATCATCATCGCGGTTTCGATCCCGCTCTCGGTGCTCGGCGCCATCGTGATGCTGTCGGCGATCGGCGAGACCCTCAACATCATGACGCTCGGCGGCCTGGCGCTCGCGGTCGGTATCCTGGTCGACGACGCCACCGTCACCATCGAGAACATCAACTGGCATCTGGAACAAGGCAAGGATGTCGAAACCTCGATCATGGACGGCGCCAACCAGATTGTGACGCCGGCCTTCGTCTCGCTATTGTGCATCTGCATCGTGTTCGTGCCGATGTTCTTCCTGGAGGGCGTGGCGCGCTTCCTGTTCGTGCCGATGGCCGAAGCGGTGATGTTCGCGATGATCTGGTCGTTCCTGCTGTCGCGCACACTGGTGCCGACGATGGCGAAGTACCTGCTGCTGCCGCATGTGCAGCACGCCGAAGGCGAAGGCCCGCCGCCGACGCGCAATCCGCTGGTGCGGTTTCAGCGTGCTTTCGAGGCAGGGTTCGAGCGCGTGCGCGGCGGCTACCGCGATCTGCTGACGCTGGCGATGGCGCGGCGGCCGGTGTTCGTGATCGGATTTCTCGGCCTTGTCGGGCTTTCGTTCCTGCTGGTGCCGTATCTCGGGCGGAATTTCTTTCCCTCGGTCGATGCCGGCTCAATCCTGATGCATGTACGTACCCAGGTCGGCACCCGCGTCGAGGAAAGCGCCAATCAACTGGCCGACGTGCAAAAGGCGATCCGCAAGATCATTCCACCGTCGGAAATCGAGACCCTGGCCGACAACATCGGGATGCCGATCAGCGGTATCAACATGACCTACAACAACACCGGCGTGATCGGTCCGGCGGATGGCGACATCCAGATCAAGTTGAAGGAGGGTCACCGGCCCACCGACGAGTACGTTCAGGCGCTGCGCGAGCAATTGCCGCGTGCGTTTCCCGGCATGACGTTCGCGTTCCTGCCGGCCGACATCGTCAGCCAGATCCTGAATTTTGGCGCGCCGGCGCCGATCGACCTTCAGATCCGCGGCGCCGATATGGCGGCGAATTTCGCCTATGCCAATCAATTGCTGAGCCGGATCCGGCGCATCCCCGGCATCGCCGACGCGCGCATTCAGCAATCGCCGAACAATCCCGGCTTCAACATCGATGTCGACCGCACCCGCGCGCAGTATGTCGGACTGACCGAGCGCGACGTCACCAACAGCCTGGTCGTCAATCTCGCCGGCAGTTCGCAGGTCGCGCCGACCTACTATCTCAACCCCGACAATGGCGTGTCCTATTCGATCGTGATGCAGACGCCGCAATACCGGATGGACTCGCTGAGCGCGCTGGAGACATTGCCGATTACCGCAGGGACGACCGCCGCGCCGCCGATCCTCGGCGGCATCGCCAACATCTCGCGATCGACTTCCAGCGCGGTAGTCTCGCAATACGACATTGTGTCGATGGTGCAGATCTATGCGACGCCACAAGGCCGCGATCTCGGCGCCGTCGCCGCCGACATCAAGACCGCGATCGCCGATACCGCCAAGGACGTGCCGAAGGGCTCAACGGTGGTGCTGCTCGGCCAGGTGCAGACCATGAACAGTGCGTTCTCCGGGCTGCTGTTTGGGCTGCTGGCCGCGGTGGTGCTGATCTACCTCTTGATCGTGGTGAACTTCCAGTCCTGGTCGGATCCGTTCGTGATCATATCGGCGCTGCCGGCAGCCCTCGCGGGCATCATCTGGATGCTGTTCACGACCCAGACCACGCTGTCGGTGCCGGCGCTGACCGGCGCCATCATGTGCATGGGCGTCGCCACCGCCAACAGCGTGCTGGTGATCAGCTTTGCCCGCGAGCGCTACGAAGAGCTGGGCGACCCGATTGCGGCGGCGCTCGAAGCCGGCTTCGTGCGCTTCCGCCCAGTGCTGATGACGGCGCTGGCGATGATCATCGGCATGACACCGATGGCGCTCGGCCTCGGCGAGGGCGGCGAGCAGAACGCACCGCTCGGACGCGCCGTGATCGGCGGCCTGATCTTCGCGACCACGGCGACGTTGATGTTTGTTCCCGTGGTTTTTAGTATGGTACATAAGAAACAGGGCGCCAAAGCCGCCGCCTTACCGGAGACGACACATGCCCACTGAACACGGCTCGCCGGTCTCTCGCCGGAAGTTGGGCATCTTTGGAGTTGTGGCGGTCACCGCGGCCCTGCTCGTGGTTGTAACCGGTATCCGGGCCCGCGAGGATTCCGGCGCCAAGCTCCGCGAATGGACCGATAACCAGGCGATACCGACGGTCGCCGTGATGCTGCCCGACGCCAGAGTTCTCAGTGCCACCATCGATCTGCCGGGCCGGCTGGAGGCCTATTACCGCGCGCCGATCTTTGCGCGTGTCAGTGGCTATCTGAAAAGCTGGAGTGCCGACATCGGCGCCCAGGTCAAGGCCGGCCAGGTGATCGCGGAAATCGAGGCGCCCGATCTCGACCAGCAATTGCTGCAGGCCCGCGCCGATCTCGCCAGCCAGCAGGCCAGCGCCAAATTGTCCGAGGCGACGCTGACCCGCCGCAGATCGCTGATCGCCTCGAATTTCGTTTCGATGCAGGAAATCGACGAGCGCACCGCCGACCTCTCGAACAAGAAGGCCGCGGTCAATTCCGGTCAGGCCAATGTCGAACGTCTGGAAGCATTGGCCAGCTACAAGAAGATCACCGTGCCGTTCGACGGCGTGGTCACCGCGCGCGATACCGACGTCGGCGCCCTGATCAATGCCGGCGGCGGCAGCGGGCCGGCGATGTTCGTGGTCTCCGACATCAGCAAGTTGCGGGTCTATGTTAACGTGCCCCAGAGCTACGTGCCCGCGATCAAGATCGGCGCCAAGGCGGTGATCTCGATGCCGGAATATCCGAACCGGACTTTTGCCGCCACGGTCGAGGCTTCCTCGCAATCGGTCGACGTCGGTTCCGGCACCACGCGGATGCAGCTCGCGCTCGACAACCCCAAGGGCGAGTTGATGCCGGGCGGCTACGCCAATGTGCGCATGAGCCTGCAGCGCGACGCCGCTCCGCTACACATCCCTGCCAGTGCCTTGATTTTCAACCAGAGCGGCCTGCGGGTCGCCACCGTCGGTCCGGACGACAAGGTGCTGTTCAAGACCGTGACCATCGCACGCGATCTCGGCAAGGATATTGAGCTCGCGTCGGGCATCTCGGCGGATGACCGCGTCATCGTGGCACCGCCCGACGGCATCGCCGACGGTGATCAGGTTCGCGTCTCCGGCGCCAAGGGCGCCAAGCCGGCGACGGCCTCGGAGAAGCAGGACGTGAAGGGATAGAGGCGAACGCCGCAGCCTTTGGCCTTGCCCGTTTTTCGGGGAGAGGGGTCTGGAGCGAAGTCCACAATTTCTGCTGTCATCGTCCGGCTTGACCGGACGATCCAGTCTGCCGCGGCGGACGTATTGAACCTCGGGCGGCTGCGATTAATGGACACCCGCTTTCGCGGGTATGACGGGCTAGAGGTGTCGCCACTCCAGCACGCCGTCGTCCGCCGTGACGATGTCGCCGGAGGATCCGACCGGCGTGCGGTCCATGTTCGTAAGATGCGCCAGCGTCGCGCGATCATGCGCCGGTACCCGCGCCAGCGCACGCGCATTGTCTGAGGTCCGCAGCATCACTACGCCGTGGTCGACCTCGCCATTTCGCGCGTAAATCACGGTGAAGCTTTCGACCGAGCCCTTGCCCTCGGCTTCGGTGACGAAGTCGGGCACGGGGCGGCGATGCCGATCCGCCTCAGCCTGCACGCTGGCATCCTGTGTCAACGCGTGCTGCGGCGCCTGCCGCGACAGCACCAGCCCATGATGCTTCGTGACAAAACCGCCCTGGCCGTAGAGCAGGCCGAGCTTGGCGCCGTTGCGGAGTTTGCGCACCATCGCGCAGGCCGCATGCGTCATGTAGGTGTTGAGCGGCGCGCCGAAGAACGTCAGGCCGCCGGTCACGGTCGGCTGCACGTCGGCGCCGAGCCCCAGCGTCCGTCGCGCCATTTTCGGCACGCAGGGAAAGCAGCTATAGAGTTCGATCGCATCGAACGACCTGCCATCGCCGCCGACCAGATCCATGACGGCCTTGAGCACGGCGTTCTGCGGGTGGCTTTCGAAAAACTGGTCGCGGGTCAGATAATCCCGCGGCTCTTCCGCTGACGCGCCGCCCCAGATGTGAACGAGGCGATCCTCGGCAATACCAGCAGCTCGCGCTTTCGCAAGGCTGGTCATCAGCACTGCCGCGCCCATGTTGACGGTTGGATTGGCTACCATCAGCTTGGTATAGGGCCAGGCGATCAGTCGGTTGTCCGCGGTCGGCCGCGTGATTTCGTCTGATGTGAAGCGTCGCTTCAGCCAGGCGTTGGGATTTTGCGACGCGACATTTGAATAGGTCGACCACAACTGGCCGGATTCCGCCATCGCCTCGCGCGGGGTCTGGCCCCAATGCGCCGAGGTTGCCGCTTCGTAGAATGGATAAACCGTCACGGGCCTGAATACGTCGAGCTTCACGGCCATCGGCTTTTGAAACGCGGCGCCGCGCTTCGGCTCCGGCACATCATGCGCGAATGGCGTCCATGGCAGATCGACGCCGGCGCGTTCGGCCTTGGTCGCGGTACTTTGTGCCTCAGCGCCGCAGACCGCGGCGACGCTGCATTCGCCGCGCGCGATCCGTTGTGCCGCTTCATGCAGATAGCGGATCGGACTTTCGCCGCCGACCGGACCGTAATAGGCGCGCTTAGGCTTGATGCCGAGACGCTCGGAGAGCTGAATCTGGGGATCGCGGTAGCGCCAGCTCAGGAAATTGACGATGTCGAGCGACCCGATCTCGCCAAGCAATTTGGCGCCGCTGTCCTGCTCGGCGCGCCTGAGCGCTTCTTCCAGCAAGGCGAGGGGCTCGCGGCCCGAGGCGATCTCCTTCGGACGATCGATGATTTCGCCGACGCCGACAATAACCGGGATACGGTCGTCTGAGATGGGGGAAGTTGGGTCTATCATTGTGCTCATATTTTTCTCATTGCGCTTTTATTTTCACCTTCTCACAACGCAGACCTCATCCTGAGGAGCGCGCAAGGCGCGTTCCTCAGGATGAGGTCGGAGATACATTCACAAACTCTCACCATGAGGATCACTTTACTCCGCCACCAGCGTGTTCATGTGCTCCACCGCCTCGACAAAATCTTCCTTGAACTCCTGCACCACGGCGCCCGCGGACTTCACGCTGTCGATCAGGCCGACCCCTTGACCGACGAAGTAGCTGACGAGATCGCGCGCCTGCTTATTGCCGCCGGCCGCGGAGCGATCGATGGAATTGAACGCGTCGCGGCTGATGATGCTCTGCAGCGGCATCGGCAGCGCGCCGGGGCTGTCGGGTCCGCGGTCCCACGCATCGGTCCAGACCGAGCGCAACTGGCGCGCCGGCTTTCCGGTGCGGCCCCTTGAGCGGACGGCGTCGCGCGAGGAGGCCGCGATCATCTTTTCGCGGAAGATTTCCGTGGTCTCGGATTCGACGGTGGCCAGCCACACCGAGCCGGTCCAGACGCCGGCGGCGCCCATCGCCATGCACGCCGCCATCTGGCGTCCGGTCATGATGCCGCCTGCGGCCAATACCGGCACGTCGCGGATCGGCTTGATCGCCTTGATCACCTCGGGCACCAGCACCATGGTCGAGACCTCGCCGCAATGGCCGCCGGCCTCGGTGCCCTGCACGACGAGGATATCGACGCCGGCCGCGACCTGGCGCAGCGCATGCTCCTTGGCGCCGACCAATGCCGCGACCGGTACGCCGTGCTTGTTGCCCATCTCGATCATCGCCTTCGGCGGCACGCCCAGCGCGTTGGCGATCAGCCGGATAGGATGCCGGAACGAGGCCTCGAGAACTTCCAGCGCGCGTTGCGGGTCGAACGGCTGCGGCTGGTCGTCGGCAACGTTCGTCGTCGTCAGTTCGACACCGTATTTCTTCAGGAGGTTGCGGGTGAACGCGCGATGTTCGGGTGAAATCCGCGCTTCCAGGCTTTTCCAGCTGACGTCCTTCTCGCCTGCGGTCGAAATGTTTTCGGGGATCAGCACGTCGAGCCCATAGGGCTTGCCGTCGACATGATCGTCGATCCATTTCAATTCCTGCTCGATGGATTGAGGCGAATGCGAGGTGGCACCGAGCACGCCGAAACCTCCAGCGCGGCTGACTGCCGCGACCACGTCGCGGCAATGGCTGAAGGCCAGCAGGGGAAATTCAATTCCCAGCATGTCGCAGATCGGCGATTTCATGATTGCGCTCACTCCCTGCGGCAGCTTTTGGTGCTACTTATTATCGTTTGAAAGTTGCGACTTCTCCGTTGACGCTAGCGCATCACGGGTGTGCATGCCAAGCGGGCCTTCGACCTCATCCTGAGGAGCGGCCTTCAGGCCGCGTCTCGAAGGATGGGCCACACGGGCGCCTCATGGTTCGAGACGGCGCAAGCGCGCCTCCTCACCATGAGGGACGAACATTCCACGTCGTAAAATATGCGGCCCGGAAGCTCCGTTTTGTCTCTTGCGCTTTCGCGCCGCGGGTAGAATGCTAGCCGGCAACACGAAAAGAATTTCAAGGGAGTGCGAATGTCCGCCTTGCAATCCATATCCGGCAAGAGCCACTCGGCAGTTGCCGAGACCTATGATGTCGTCGTGGTCGGCGCAGGTTTTGCGGGCATGTACATGCTGCACAGACTGCGCGGGCTGGGATTGGCGGTCCGGGTGTATGAACAGGGTGGCGATGTCGGCGGCACCTGGTATTGGAACCGCTATCCCGGCGCGCGCTGCGATGTCGAGAGCATGCAGTATTCCTATTCGTTCTCGGATGAGCTGCAGCAGGAATGGGACTGGAGCGAGCGCTACGCGCCGCAGCCAGAGATTCTGAAATACGCCAACCACGTTGCCGACCGGTTCAATTTACGGCCGGATATTCAACTCAATACCCGCGTCGATCGGGCCAGCTTCGACGAAACTGCCAATATGTGGTCGGTGATCACGTCCGACGGCAAGTCTGTGACGGCGAAGTACGTCGTTCTCGCCACCGGCTGCCTCTCGAATGCGCGCATGCCTGACATCAAGGGGCTTTCTGACTTCAAGGGCAGGGTTTATCACACCGGCCATTGGCCGCATGAGCCGGTGGACTTTACGGGCCAGCGCGTCGCTTTGATCGGCACCGGCTCGTCGGGGATCCAGTCAGTGCCTGTCATTGCCGAGCAGGCGAACCATCTCACGGTGTTTCAGCGCACCGCGAACTTTTCCATTCCCGCCCGCAATGCGCCGCTGACATCAGAAGAGCGCGAGGCGTTTCGCGCGAAATATCCGGAAATCAGGCGCTTTGCCCGTGAAGAGGCGCGCAACGGCATCTACACCGATATGCCCGATCGCGGCGCGCTCGACGATGGCGACAACGAGCGCCGCGCCAGATACGAATCGCGCTGGGCGCGCGGCGGCCTTACGTTCATGTCGGTCTATAACAACCTGGCGCTCGACAAGGCGGCCAACGACACCGCCGCCGATTTCGTCCGCGCAAAGATCGCCGAAATCGTCAAGAACCCGCAAACGGCAAAGCTGCTGCAACCCAACAATCATCCGATCGGGTCGAAGCGCATTTGCGTCGATACCGACTATTTCGCGACATTCAATCGTCCGAATGTGACGCTGGTCGATATCAGGTCCGATCCGATTGAAGAGATATTGCCGAACGCCGTGCGCACGCGGGCTAAGGATTACGAAGTCGATGCACTGGTGCTGGCAACCGGCTTCGACGCGATGACGGGTTCAGTGGCCAAGATCGACATCGGCGGCCGCAATGGTCAGACGCTCAACCAGAAATGGGCCGAAGGCCCCAAAACCTATCTCGGCCTGATGAGCGCAGGCTTCCCCAACCTGTTCATCATCACCGGCCCCGGCAGTCCGTCGGTGCTGAGCAATATGATCGTCTCGATCGAGCAGCACGTCGACTGGATCACCGACTGCATCGCTTACATGCGCGACCGCGGCCTCGATAGCATGGAAGCGCAGAAGAACGCCGAGGACAACTGGGTCGCGCACGTCAATGAGGTCGCCCATACCACGCTCTATCCGCAGGCCAATTCCTGGTACATGGGCGCCAACATCCCGGGCAAGCCGCAGATCTTCATGCCCTATATCGGCGGCGTCGGCGCCTATCGCCAGATCTGCAACAACGTCGCGGCCAAGGGCTATGAGGGCTTTGCGATGACGGCGGCGGAGCAGCCGCAGAAGATCGCAGCGTCATCCTGAGGCGCGCCCGGCGGCGCAACTGCGCCGCTGACAGCTCACATCCAACAACGCATAACTGGGCAGTTTCCCGGCTTCTGCGCGAATCTCATGACGCACCAACCGGACCAGCCGAGCCTTGCCTCGGTCCACACAACTCGGAGAAGCCCTCAAACCTAAGGAGTTCGACATGAGTAGTACTCAGGCGCGCGGCGAAACTGCAATCGAGACCCCGAGAGCGCGGACGGTCGACATGAAGCTTGAGGTCATCGTCATTCCTGTTTCGGACGTCGATCGCGCCAAGCGCTTTTATGGCGGCTTGGGTTGGAGGCTCGACGCCGACTTCGCCGCCGGTGACGACTTCCGCGTGATCCAGTTCACGCCGCCAGGCTCCGGGTGCTCGGTCATCTTCGGCAAGAACGTGACCGCGGCGGCACCCGGCTCCGCCCAGGGACTGTACCTGATCGTCTCCGACATCGAGGCCGCCCGCGACTAGCTGCTCAGTCGCGGCGTCGAGATCAGCAAGGTGTTCCACGACGCCGGCGACGTGCACGCTGGCACGGACGAACCCTACCTGTTTGGGCGGGTCCGGGTTAGCGGTCCGGATCCCGACCACCGCAGCTACCGCTCGTACGCCTCGTTCAAAGATCCCGACGGCAACGGCTGGCTGTTTCAGGAAGTCACCGCGCGATTGCCCGGACGCGTGGACGCCGACGACACCACATTCACCTCTTCGACTGAGTTCGCGACCGCGCTCCGACGTGCGGAGGCCGCGCACGGCGAGCACGAGAAGCGGACCGGCCAGCACGATGCGGACTGGCCGGATTGGTACGCCGAATACATCGTCCGGGAGCAGGCCGGCAAGGAGCTGCCGTCATGAGCAGCGGCTACGACGGGAGGCAAGATGTGGCCTCGCAAACGCAACGATAATCAGCAAGGACATGATGACGCTGAAGGTGGGGTAAAATATCGACCTGTTGAGCAGCGTGGCCCGACCCGCGGCATAAGCTGCTCACCTACAGCGGAACTGTGATGGGCCGACATTAACTATGCGCAAGCTTGCCGCGACGAAGGCCGGGCGTTTAAGAAGCATTTAATACTTTTGCGCAACAGATGGACAATCAACAACAACATTTAATCATCGCAAGAATTGCGAGCGGAACTCAGCCCCTGATGAGGGATTTGCATGAGAACGCTTTTCATTGGCGCTCTGGCCGCGACCTTGGCCGGCTGTAGCTGTCTTTTGCCGCCGCAAGTAAGCATGGAAGCGTGCACAAACGCGAACGGGTTGCCCTGTTTCGGCGGGGTGGCGGCCACGCAGCCGATTGAAGCGAAGCCAGCGTCATTGAACGCCAATTCCGCGACAGCAAGAGTCAAGTCGACGATCGCGGCGAAGACGGAAAAGCCGTCGCCTGCTCACGTCCGCGATAAGGCCCATCTCGCCACGAAAGAGGCGAAGTCCGCGGTCGCAACGAAAGTCGAGCCTCCGGCGTCCGGTCCGCCCGCTGAGACGTCCGATCCAGTCATTATAAAGGCGAAGACCACGATCGCTGCGAAGTTGGAGGACCCGGCGTCTGCCGAGTTCGGTGAGATGAAGCGAGCGATCCGAAAAAATACGTTCGGGCGATCCGTCGACACCATTTGCGGGCGCGTCAAAGGAAAGACAGCGTCGGGTGAAGATACCGGAGATAGGCCGTTTCTATATCTCGTGAAGGATGATGATGCATACGTCGTCGATGGCCCCGCTGGTTCAGCGGCGGCGACCGCGTATCGCAACATTTGCAAATAGAGCGTTTTCAAGCGAAGTGGAGACCGGTTCGCGTCAAGAAAACGCGTCAAATCAAGAATCTAGAACCCCGTTTCGATTCTATCGAAACGGAAAAGGCTCTAGTCTGGAACAACCGAGCCGTTGCTGAAATTTGTTGCCTGCCATGGACCAGAAGGGTCCGCTGACGACGCTCCTGCGCAGGAGCTTGAAATCGAGAGCAATGTCGCGAACGAGAAGGCAATCGTAGCAGATTGCGTGACGCAAATTTTGATCCATGGAAATCCAAGCTAGTACAGCGGTTCAGTCTTTCTCTGAAATCGGAGATATCATGGACGATTCTCCCAATCCTGCAGTGCCAATTAGCGGATCGCAAAAATTGCCGGTGCTCGTCATCATCGAGCATCACGTCCTGGCGCGTACCTGCATCCTCAGTATTCTCAACAGAGAGCTCGCCGGATTCGAAATCGTCGAAATGGCAACGACGAGTGGCCTGAACTGGCTATCAGGAAGAGATGTCCGCTTGATCGCGCTGAATATCGGGGACAAGGAGGTCACTGATCCTTCGATCGAGCGTACGCTCGCGCTCCTCGCAGAATCCTATCCGAATGCGTACGTTGCGCTGTTGTCAAATCGCAACGACGAGGCCACCGCCTCAGCGGCGATGCAACGGGGAGTCCGTGGTTTTTTTCCGACCTCGATTCCAGTCGAGGTCGCGATCGCCGGATTGCGCCTGGTTCTTGCCGGTGGGGTCTACCGTCCACTGCCGATTATTGGACAAGATGAAGCATCGAACCTCAATAAGATGCCGGCATACACCGGGCCTCCCGAGCTATCCGTTGTCCACGACAGTAGCGGCGCCAGCAAGATTATGCCCGAGAGGACCATGGTCGATCTTACGCCCCGCGAGCAACACGTGCTCGCGGCGCTGAAGCTGGGCCTTCCCAATAAGCTGATTGCCGTCAAGCTCAAGCTTTCGGAGAACACCGTAAAAATGCATATTCAGCATATCATGCGGAAGTGTTCCGCTCGTAACCGCACCGAGGCGGTGGTTCGCTGGAGCGAACGATTATCCGGTCATAACGGTCACGCACGCTAGTGCCTTCATCTTCTTGAAGGCTGCTTTGCTCGCCATGTTGGTCGCAGCTCAATCCTCGCGGAACGCCCTGTTGAAGCTGTCGAGCAGTGGTCTGAGGGCGTAGAGTGCCACGGTCCCGTGGCCAGTCTTGATGAACACCTGGGTCGGCATTCCCGGAATAATCTGGACACCGTCGATCGCAGCGATCAATGGATCCTGCACTCGAATCTTCGTGGCGTAGTATGGCTGGTCGGTGCGCTTATCGACAAGCCGGTCGGCAGAGACATGCATCACGGTTCCCTTAAGCCGTGGTACGCGGCGCTGGTTGTATGGCAGGAGATTCACCTCGGCGCTCAGCCCGGGGCGGACCACATCGATGTCCTCGGGCCTGAGGCGCGCAGACACGATGAGACGATCCTGCCGGGGGACCAGATCCATGAGAGGTGCGCCGGCGCCGATTACGCCGCCGGGGGTATGGATCCGCAGGTCGGTTACCACGCCGTCCTCGGGCGCCTTGACCTCCGTGCGCAAGAGCTGATCATGGGCCGCCTGTAGCCGCTCGCGTATTTGATAAATTTGGTTTTGTGCCTCGCGCAACGATTGCGCGATCTCGTTGTGCCGGTCGCTCTCCAATTTGAGGAGAGTTGCCTGCGATTCGCTGATGACCTGCGCGGCGCGAGAAATTTGTGCGGTGATCTCGCCCCGCCGCCCCTCGATATCAGCCATTTCCCGCTCGAGGTTCAGAAGGCGCGGGCGCCGCTCCAAGCCCTTATTAACGAGATTGGCGACCGTAGCTACTTCCTCGCGGACGATTTCGACGCGCTTCGAGACCGCGCTTTCCTGCGCCCTGAGGCCCTCGATTTCCTTTTCGACTTGCGATCTTCTTTCCCGATTTACCGCGGTTTGCGATTGAAAGACCAGCCGGCGCGTTTCGAAGATGCTTTGCTGGGCCGCAAGGATGGCCGCGACTGACGGACTCTCGTTCTTCGCCATCTCCAAACTGACTGGAAACGACACGCGCTCGTGCCCGTGCTGTTCCGCCTGCAGCCGTGCTTCTCGTGCCGTCGCGTCCCACATCTGGCCTTGCAGGCTCTGGGCTTCGGCGCGGGCCTTGGTGTCCTCCAACGAGATCAGTATTTGTCCCGCGCGGACAACATCACCGTCCGCGACCAGAATTTCCCTGATGATGCCGCCCTCAAGGTGTTGGATCGTCTTTCGGCTCGACTCGGATTCGACGGTGCCGAAAGCAATCGCAGCGCTATCGAGGGGCGCGAAGGTCGACCAGGCGCCGAGGCCCACGACAAAGCAGCACACCAGCAGGTTTCCTGTCCGGGTGACACCGCGCAGCCGGTCGTGGAGCGCGGGCGGTGCCGACCCCAAACGTCGTGGAACCTGCCAAGCCGCGACGCGAGCGATTGCAGTTTTCATGAGATCAGGGGGATAGTGAAAATCATTGCTGGGGATGACGGCAAGTTCGGTTGCGGGGAGGCGCCAACGCGGCTCTCGCATCGTCCGGGTGACATCGCGAAGCCGGTCGCACAGCGCCGCTGGCGCCGATCGCAAACGCCGTGGAATCTCCCAGATCGCGACGCGCGCGAATGCAGTTGTCACGCGATCCGGGAGATGGCGAAAATGTTTGCTGCGGATCACGGCAATATCGGTCGCGGTGAGGCGCCAACGCTGCTCTCGCTCGCCTGGTTCGGATGCGGCGGCGCAGGTTCGCGCAAGACGGCTTGAGGACGCGTCAAATACCTCTCGAAGATTTCCTTGCTGTCACCGAATGCGCTGACTGCGCCGCCCTGCATGATGGCAATCTTGTTGGTTGCGGCGAGGATCCCGATCCGGTGGGTGATGATGATTACCGTCGTATTGGCTGCCTTCATCCGCTCGATGGCCTCGAACAGCACGCACTCGCCGAGGTGGTCCAGGCTGGCGTTCGGCTCGTCGAGGACCACGAGGTGCGGGTCGCCAAAAAATGCCCGCGCAAGGCCGAGCCGCTGGCGAAACCCACGCGAGAGATTGGCCCCTCCGCCAATGACGACCGTATCATACGACTGCGGCAGCCGAACGATTGTCTCATGAAGGCCGGCCAGCTTTGCTGCTTCAACGACGTCCTGCAAATCGGCATCGTCCAGCCGCGCAATGATGTCCTTCACCGTCTCTCCGACCAGGTCAATATCCTGCGGCAGATATCCGAGGCGCCGACCGCCGCCCGAATCTCGCACGGTTAAAACGTCGATGCTATCGAGCCGGACGGAACCTGCCGTCGGAGCAGAAATTCCAGCGATGATTTTGCCGAGCGTGGATTTGCCGGAGCCGGATGGACCAATGATGCCGAGGCATTCACCGGGTGCGAGACGGAACGACGCACTCTTGAGCATCACATGGCCCGATCCTGGCAGGACGGCGCCAACGTTGTCGACGATGAGGCTGCCCTTCGGCCTGTCCGAGAGGGCCCTGATGTTCGCAACCGGAGTGACGGCGGCCATGACTCCGTTGAGCCGGCGGTAGGCCGCTGAGGCCATCGCGAACGCCTTCCAGGCTGCAATTGCCCCTTCAACGGGAGCGAGCGCGCGTCCGAACAACAGGATCGTGGCAAAGATGATGGCGGGACTTCTGCTTTGTTCGAGGACGAGCCACGCGGCGGAGCCCATGATCAGAACCTGCGCCAGCGCCCGCACCGGTTTGGAGATCAGCGTGACCATCTCATTGCGGCGCTGAGCCACCTCGTGCTCGCTCCTCGCATCCTGTGCAGCCTGGTGGACGAGCCGGGCGGCGCCGTCGAGCATTCCCATGGCCCTGATCACGTGGACGTTTCCGACAACCATGCCGAACCGTCCATGGCTCCTCGTCAGGGCTGCCACTGACCGCGCCAGCGGGCCTTCAGTGATGAAGTCGCCGGCAAATCCGAGGCCGAACAGAAGAAGCGCACTGACCACGCCGATCGTCCCCAGCAAAGGATGCACGAGAAAGAGAACGGCGAGGAAGAGCGGCGACCAGAGCACGTCAAACAGCATCGGGCATGCTCCGGACTGAGCAAACTGACGCAGGGTCGCAAGATCGCGATAGGCCTCCGATGCGCGCACCTGATCGGCTCGATGGGCGTATTCGAAGCAAGCGGACAGCACTGCCGGATGGAGTTGATCTTCAAGCCACTCGCCAATCCGGCCCAATGCGGCGCGACGCAATGCGTCGAGCACTCCGCCAACCACGACGGCAAACGCAACGATCAGCGTCAGCATCAGGAGCGTATCGCCGCTGCGGCTCGACAGGACGCGATCATAGATCTGAAGCAGATAGATGGAAGGCGCGAGAAGAAGCAGATTGTAGCTGCAGCTATACGCGAAAACGAGTCCGAGCGACCCCGCGCAAGCCCGCAAGGCCGCCTCCAGCGGCGTCTGCGGCGGTGACATGGTTTGCAGGGGGAGCGTCGGCATCAGCATTGCGGTTCCCCGCCAGAGATTTGAAGTCCGACCCTTCGCGCCCGTCATCCGAGAACCGGCGGCATTCGGCCGCCGGTTCTCTGCCTTCATAAGCGCCGATCAGACATGCCCGTAATCATCAACAGGATGGTGTCCGGAATTATTGAGCACGTCGTTCAGGTTCACCGACTCGATGCTGGCCTTGATGTCGACATCCCCACCTTTCGCGGTGCTGTCATGTCCGCCGTTGCCCCCGATGCCGGCCGCCACGCTCTGACTCTGGTCCGCGAGGACGAAGTTTGTCTGATAGGCCGTCGTGGTGGCATCCACATCGGATGTGTTATGGCCGCTGTACGATTTCTGGTCGCCATTCGACTCGGCTTCTCCGCCGTTGGCCTTCGCAAACCACTCCGCCTTCGCATTCGCGCCCCCGGCGTCCCAGTATGCCTTCTGGTGAACCTGATCGCCGGTCTTGACGTCCACGTCGGCGCCATCAGCTTTATTGGACGGGTTGAAGCTGATGTTCGGATGGCTGCTGATGTTGCCCGAGTTGTGGCCCTCTCCACCGTTCCCGGCGTTGTTGCCGCCAGTCGAAATGTCCTTGATCGCGATCGTGTCGGAAGGAAATGATGCTCTTGCCATATGCGTCTCCCTGATTTGCCTGATTTGTTTGATTTGCTAATTTGGTTTGCACGCGGTGCGTCCAAATTTGGACAGCAACAATTTGGATTTGCGCAACGGATAAACCTAGATGCCAAAGCTGATGCCACCCGATCGGAACGGCGTACGCCCGAAAGGCTACTGTCTCGCCGCCGAAGTCTGGGCGGCTCCAATGCCGCTAGGCATGGTCCGGCAAGTGAAGGTCCGCCAGCACGTGCATGGCGAAATCGCCGCCAAACGCCGCGTTGCCGTGGCCGCCATCACCACCGATTCCAGCGATCTGGATCGCGCTCTGATCGAAGTGGACGTTGTTGGTCTGATGAGCGTCGGCTGTGGAATTGAAGCCGGCGACGGCAATGTTGATCGGAGCGTAGATCGCTATGTTGACGTCGGTGAGACTTCCCATGAAATGGCCGTCGCCGCCGGAGCCAGCGCTGTTGCCACCTGTCGCAATGACGTCAGAGCCGATTAAGCCGAGGATGGAGGTGAGGGCGCCGGCGTCTCCGCCAATCGCAGCATTGCCGCTTCCGCCGTTTCCTCCGACGCCGGCCATCTGAAAGGCAGCTTGATCGAACTGCACATTGTTTGTCTGGTCGGCATGGGCGTTGGAATTGTATCCCGCCACGGCGATATTGATCGGATAGTACAGTGCGAAAGATGCGTGAACCATGCTGCCATAAAAGGATCCATCTCCGCCGTCGCCGGCGTGGTTTCCACCGCTTGCGATCAGATCGGAGGGAATCCAGTTGTGGCCAGCCCCGGCGATAGAGTGACCGGGCGCGCCAGCGCCGAAGACAGACGCGTCTCCACCGATCGCCGCATTGCCGTCGCCGCCATGACCGCCGCCCCCGGCTGCCTGGAACGCGCCTTGGAAGAACTGCGCTGTATTCGACTGATGAGCATCAGGGGTGCCATGGAAACCCGCCGTTGCAATGTTGATCGGATCAAAGACCGCGACAGGAGCGTGCACCAGAGTCCCCGAGAAGTGGCCACCGCCACCATTGCCGGCGCTGTTGTCTCCGGTCGCGATCACGCCGGAGCCGAGCGATCCGAACATCCCGACGCTTCCGCCCATCGCGGCATTCCAATCGCCGCCATCACCGCCAGTCCCGGCTAGCTGGTTCGCCGACTGATCAAAAAGCACGATGTTCGCCTGATGAGCGTTGGCGGCCGCGTGGGTGCCCGCCTGCGCCATATTGAGCGGCTCGAATGCAGCGTAGCCGCTGTCGATCAGGCTTCCGGCAAAAGAGCCGTCGCCGCCGTTGCCGGCGCCGTTATCTCCCGTGTGGATCTGGAAGAGCGGCCCGGAGTCCGTGGAAGGCCACGACGGAACTGGCGCCTCGCGCCCGAACAGATCTTTGCGATCGAGGTGAAGGCCGTCCGATACATACCGAAGATCCATGGCCGCTGCCCTACCGAAATCGCGCCTGATGGGACGGACGCCTCCCGACCTTAAGAAACAATGTCACCTCGGCAAGCCAAAAGCCGAGTCGTCAATTCGGGTTGGAGCGTTCAGGTGCTAGAGGTAAATCGACTACGCCCGTTCGGGTGTGGAGTAGTTGTCCGTTGTCGAGTGGCAAGACAGGCGTCGGCGCCTGCACCGACGTCGCGGCGAACGGCCATCAGGGGTTTGCGATGACGACGGCGGAACAGCCGCCGAAGTTGGCGGCACTCACGCGATCTCCGCGCCGTTCAATAAGTCGAAGGCGCCTCCGAACTTCCTCGCTTCCAATGATTTATCTTGTCGGCGACCCATAGCAAGGGCCGTCGCGTTCGCTGGAGAGGAGTAGTTGTTATGGTGCGCAAAGCGATGATCGTTCTGGCAGCCATCAGCTTCGTCGTGGTGATGCTAGTCGCCACAGCGGCCGACGCGCAGAGGGGCGGCGGTGGGGGCAGAGGGGGCGGCGGATTTGGAGGCGGTGGGGGCGGGTTTAGAGGGGGCGGTGGATTTGGAGGCGGCGGAGGCGGCTTTGCCGGCGGAGGAATGCGCGGCGGCGGGTTCGGGGGTGGTGGTTTTCGAGGCGGACTTGCCGGTCCCGGCTTCCGTGGCGGACTTGGCGGTCCCGGCTTCCGAGGCGGACTTGCCGGTCCTGGCTTCCGGGGCGGAGTTGCCGGTGCGGGCTTCCGAGGCGGACTTGCCGGTCCCGGCTTCCGAGGCGG
>NZ_KL370775.1:345812-358789 GCF_000701345.1 Bradyrhizobium sp. URHD0069
GGCGGAGTTGCCGGTGCGGGCTTCCGAGGCGGACTTGCCGGTCCCGGCTTCCGAGGCGGGCTTGCCGGTCCAGGCTTCCGAGGCGCCGGTTTCCGCAGAGATTTCGCTGGCGCGCGGTTCGCACGCTTCGATCGGTTCGGTCGGTTCAATCGGTTCGGTCGTCGCGGCTTCGGCTTCGCGCCGTTTTTCGTCGGCGCGGGGTTCTACCCCTACGACTACGACTATGACTACGGCTATGGCTACGGCTACGACGACGGATGCTGGACCTACACTGCGTGGGGTCCCCGCTACGTCTGCGGGCCCGGCTATGGCGGCTGGGCCGGATATGGCGGCTGGGGCGGCTACGGCTACTACTAGGACGTGGACTCATTAACGCGCAGCCATAGGCGTGTGGACGCAAGCTGGACGAATGCGGGGTAGTTGGCCGCGAGCTTGTCGTAGCGCGTTGCCACACGCCGGCATGCTTGATCTTGTTGAAAAACCGTTCGACCAAGTTGCGAGCCCGGTAAAGGTACGGACTGAAGCATAGCGTCTCTGTCCGATTTCTTTTTGGTGGGATATTTGCCCAGGCGCCGTGATGGCGAACAAGGGCTCTGATCCAATCTGCGTCGTAGCCACGGTCGGCGAGCAGCATTGTTTCCGACTTCAAACGAGAGAGGAGTGTTCTTGCAAGCCGGTTGTCGTGCGCCTCACCAGCCGTCAGTGCGAGACGGACCGGCAGGCCATTGGTATCGACCACCGCATGAATCTTGCTGGTCAACCCGCCTCGTTATCGTCCCATGGACTGTCTTCTGTTCCGAGTGATGCAGGCACCATGCTGATGCACGCGGACGATAGATGTGTCGATCATCTGCACAGCAGCGTCATGAGCGCCGGCGAGCGCGCTCATGACCTTGGTCCAGACGCCCGCTCGTCGCCAGCGAACGAAGCGATGTAGCAAGTGGTGTATGGGCCGAACTCCTGCGGCAGGTCGCGGCATGGCGCTCCAGATCGCAAGACCCAGAAGATGCCGTAGAGGACGCGCCGGTCGTTCACCCGTGGCACGCCGCGCGGCTTGTTGGGCAGCATCGGCTTGATGGCAGTCCACTCATCATCGGTGAGTTCGTAGCGCATGATTCAGCTCCTTCAGTCAGGGCTTGAATCACGGTTCAGCAGTCGGGCTCAATATGCCGGCGCAAGGGAGACTTTGGTCGCGATGTACCTGAAAGCGGACTCGTTGTGCTCACATTGAGTTTTGTCGATCATGGCTCAGCTTGGACATGAGCCATCCAGGTGCCTCCACAAATCGATCAGTAGTGCTGATCAGTCGACGACGTCTGAGAAGCCGCGCGGCATGTCATGCTGGCGGCATTTTGTCTCAGTAGCATTCGAACCGTCTTCTCGAACTCATTTAAGGACCTCCAATCATCTAGGATCTCCAGTCATCGATAAGGGAGGTCAACCATGAAGATCGTTGTGATCGGCGGTACCGGCCTGATCGGCTCGAAGACCGTCGCCATTCTGCGCCAGGGTGGCCACGAAGTCCTCGCCGCCTCGCCCAACAGCGGCGTCAACACCATCACCGGCGAGGGGCTCAAAGAGGCCCTGGCCGACGCGCAGGTCGTGATCGACCTCGCCAATTCGCCCTCATTCGAAGACAAGGCGGTGCTGGAATTCTTCGAGACCTCCGGCCGCAACCTGCTCGCGGCGGAGGCCGCAGCCGGTGTCCGGCACCATGTCGCGCTCTCCATCGTCGCAATCGACCGGACAGACAACGGCTATTTCCGCGCCAAGGTCGCCCAGGAGAAACTGATCGAGGCCTCCGGCATCGCCTACACCATCATCCGCTCGACCCAGTTCCTGGAATTCCTCCGCAGCATCGCCGATTCAGGCGCGGCTGGAAACATAGTCAGGATTTCGCCCGGCCTGTTCCAGCCCATCGCGGCGGATGACGTGCAGCCAACGTTGCCGATGTGGCGCTCGCGTCGCCGCGCAACGGCATCGTCGAGATCGCCGGCCCGGAACGAGCACCGTTCAACGAAATCGTCGCTCGCTATCTGAAGGCGGTCGGCGACCCGCGTGAGGTCGTGAGCGACCCCGAGGCCCGATACTTCGGAAGCCGGGTCGAGGAGTACTCGCTCGTGCCGTTGGGCGAGGCGCGCCTCGGCCGCATCGGTTTCGACGAATGGCTCCGCCGCTCACAGGCAGCAGCCTGATCCCGCATCGGAGGTACGCCCAGTCTGTCACGAGCGGGTCCTGGGCAACGAACGAAAGAGGCGACCATGACGATCAAACTCGTTGCGTTGGTTCTTCTGTGCCTCATGACCGGCACAGCGGTGGCTCAGGAGCCTAAGGTCACGTCACTCATGTCTAAGGATCTTCCGGAGAATCCCGGCAGGGAAGCTCTGATGATCACAGTCGAGCATGCGCCCGGCGGGTCGAGCGCTATCCACCGACACAATGCACATGCGTTTGTTTACGTGCTGGAGGGCTCCGTCGTGATGCAGCTGAAGGGTGGACAACAGGTGACACTGACACCGGGACAGTCCTTCTATGAAGGCCCTGATGATGTTCATCTCGTCGACCGGAACGCGAGCGGCACCCAGCCGGCGAAATTCCTGGTGCTCTTGATCAAGGACAAGGGCGCCCCGGCGCTCGTGCCCGCACAGTGACTGTTACGGCAACCCAAGGACACGAAAGGTAAGGCGGTCAACAGGAGACAAACATGAGCTTGGACAACACCTCACAGCCCTCGGTCAAGTACTGCGCCGACAAGGTGAACGCGAAGTACATCCACGGTAGACCGGAGCCCGAGTTGGTTCCGTCGCGCTACGCGCTGAAGATCGGCGATATTGACGTAATGGTGGTCAGCGATGGGGTGCTATCGCTGCCAGGCGCGATGTTGGGCCACAACGTTGACCCGGCCGTGCGGGCGGCCTGGCTGGAGGACATGTTCCTGCCGCCGGACGTGCTCGAGTGGGCGCTGAACGTGGTCGTGGTGCGTAGCGGCGGCCGGACCATACTCATCGACGCTGGGATGGGGGCGGAATTCCCGGACTTGCCACGGGCCGGGCGGACGGTCCAGCGACTGGAGGCCGCCGGCATCGATCTCGCATCCGTGACCGACGTGGTGCTCACCCACATGCACATGGACCACGTTGGCGGGCTGTGCTCGTCGACGGAGTGAGGGACCGGCTGCGTCCGGACCTGCGGGTCCACGTGGCGGCCGCCGAAACCAAGTTCTGGGAGTCGCCCGATTTCTCCCACGTCTCCATGCCGCCGGGGTTCCCGGACGCGCTTCGGCGGACGGCCAAGCGGTTCTTGCACGAGTACCAGAGCCAGTTGCGGACGTTCGAGGAGAAGCACGAGGTAGCGCCGGGGGTGCTCGTCACACGCACTGGCGGCCACACCCCCGGGCACAGCGTGGTCCGCCTGGCATCCGGCAGCGACCGGCTGACGTTCGCTGGCGACGCTGTGTTCCAGGTCGGGTTCGAGCACCCCGACTGGTACAACGGCTTCGAACACGACCCCGAGGAGGCGGCCCGCGTCCGGGTCCGTCTTTTGCGGGAGCTGGCGGCGAACCGCGAGTCGCTGGTGGCCACTCACCTGTCGTTCCCGTCCGTCTGCCATGTGGCGGTCGACGGCGACGTTTTTCGTTGGGTACCGGGCCCCTGGGAGTACTGACCGCTTGTTGGGTTAGGGCCGAACTAGCGTCCCGAATCCGAAGTTCGCCTCGTAATGCAGCGCAACTCGTAGCGAACTTCGGATTCAAAAGGGCACTAGTAACCTATGATTCTAGTGTGGTTCAGGTTCAGAAGTTCGCTTGAAGAACTCGCGGAGAAAATGAAGCGAACTCTGAACCACCACACTGGACGACCGTATGCATTTGAACAACTCGTCGATCGCTGCCTCGTACGACACCGCCCGTATCTTCGCCGGCTTAGGATTCGGCTCCTCCGATTTATGAGTGCACGACCTAAACTAGTTCAGATCACTAGACCACTGGGTGAACAACCCGGCCTCGCGCGAGGCCGGGATTTCCCACGTCCACCAGATGGTAGGTGAGAAGAGGAGCGCGCCACCCGTAGCAAGCGTGGCATGCTTGCACGGCAGACCCCGGCGCCCGCTATCCATCTATTCCGATGCGCGCGCCGCCCATAGATTGTCGGCCAGCCGTGCGTCTTTACGCGATCTGAAAATCGTCGGCGCTGAACTCGGCTAGGGTGCGGCCCTGGAACAGCACGCTATTGCCGCCGCCCAGATCCAGCTCGGTGCCGGCCGCCTGCGCGCTCAGCGCGGCAAGAGGATCGAAACTCGCATCGAAGCCGACCAGTTGGGCAACGTCTTCTGATGGATCGAAGTCGGTGACTGTGTCGGCGCCGTTTTGATCGTTCCGGAACACGAAGACATCGGCGCCATCGTTGCCGGTCAGGAAGTCATCACCGCGTCCGCCTTCGATGGTGTCGGCGGCGTTCCCTCCGATCACTACATCGTTGCCCCTCCCGCCAAACAGCTTGTCACTCGCGGTGGCAGCTTCCGGCGATGTCGTGAATGCCCGGATGAGGTCGTCTCCGGCACCACCGTGGATCTCGTCAGCAGCAACGTCGCCGCCTAGAATGGTATCATTACCACGGCCGCCGAACACGACATCGCCAGTCGGGTCGTTCCATGCGATCGTATCGTTGCCATCGCCGGCCCTTACGATGTCCCTGCCGGCCATGCCGCCGATCCGGTCGTCGCCTGTTCCGCCGAGCACGACGTCGTTGCCTGCGCCGGTGTTGAAGTTGTCGTCTCCCGGTCCACCGGACATGAAGTCGTTGCCGTCGCCGCCCTGGATCGTGTCATTCCCCGCGCGGCCCAGGATGACGTCATCGCCGCCCAGTCCGGGGAGCAGGTCGTCGCCCGCCGTACCTTCTACGACATTCGCGTTGTCGTCGGCGATGGCGACCAGCTGACCCCGGATTTCGCCTCCGCCAAACTCGCTCGTATGGACATTGAAGTAGAGCGGTACGGCCATTCCGACGGTGGCCGAACCGAGTTGGTCGGCGAAGTCGGTGATTGTAACGCCCATCGGGTTGGGCGGGTCCGTTGTTTCCCAGACGCCGCTCTCCGACCAGGAGCCATCCGCATTAAGCACAATAGCAAGGTCGTCGTTGTCTTGCTCAAAAGCCGGGTCCACGGTGTCGATCTGCCCGAAGACAATGGGTCCGTTTACGCCCGCAACCGCAGTGTGAAAATGCGTGCGGGTGACATCATCGAGGATAGACGGCGTCTGGGGCGCAGCACCGATAGCCGGACCAAAGTCGACGCCTTCGATCCGAAACGAATAGCTCGCCGTTGTTGCCACGCTGTCGAAGATGACAGTTCCTAGGCCGCTTGCCGTCGAGCCGGTCGCGGGTACTTCCTGGGAGCCTTCGAGAACCACGCGGAACGCAGTGGACATGACATCCTCCCTGACGCGTTATGGATCTATGGCCGCCAGCGGCAATGGTACGAGGAACAACGGTACGGGCTACACCGACGCCACTTCCGAATTTTAGAGCACAGCAAAATGTCGTAAAATTGGCAGCTTGACCAATTACGATCTTTTGAGAGCTGGAACCGGTGCTAATCGTGCGGCTCGCTCGGACGTGTCTTGATTGGAGTGCTTGATCACGATCGAATTGATGGATCACGTCAGATAGAAATTTCTACGCATGGCCAAATCAATTTGATGACTGGAGACGGCATCATGACAGCGGAGCCTGAAGTCAAATCCGCGGGCGCGAACTTTCAAGCAAACATTATCAACACCATTGTGCTCGGCTTTGCAGCCGACCCGATGGCGCGTTGGGTTTGGCCCGACTCATCCGAATATCTCAGGACTATGCCTCAATTCGTCAAAGCCTTTGGCGGCCAGGCATTCGATCATGGCACAGCGTACATCACTGAAGGAACTCGCGCGGCCGCCCTATGGCTGCCGCCCGGCGTGGAGCCCGATGAAGCTGCAATGGAAGCAATCATGGCGCAGGCTATGCGCCCGGAGATCGCCGAGGATATTGGCGCCGTCCTCCAGGGAATGGCCGAACATCATCCCCACGAGCCACATTGGTATCTGCCCCTCATTGCTGCCGATCCGAACTGGATCGGACAAGGCCTCGGCACGTTGCTGATGAAACACGCTCTTCGACGATGCGACGAGAAGGGCATCGCCGCCTACCTCGAAAGCTCGAATCCGCGAAACATCTCCCTTTATGAGCGCCACGGCTTCAGGGTAGTCGGAAAGATACAGCACGGTTCTTCACCGACGATGACGCCAATGCTGCGGACTGTATCTTGAGCATACTCCAATCCGCCGAACACCGAGCGCGCGCGCTCGCTAGCCAACGACTATTCCCCTCCGCTGTTGGGCCAACAACAGACATCAACTGCGTGTTGTCGACGTTCGGGCGAACCGGCATCTCCGAGATTGCCCGCTGATCGGACATAGGCCGGAGATTTTGTAACGACGCGATTGACCCATTCCGGCAGCCGGCACACGTCGCGTTGGAGCTGCCGAGCATCCGTTGGGATCCTCAGAGTATGAGAATGTCACCCCAGCCTCATGAGCAGGACGATGTAATTTGTTGAAGCGGATCAATCTGATTTGGGTAGTCCAGTCCCTTTTCCAAAAATATTCCGCTTCCCGTTTTACCCAAATCACTTCATAAGCCTCGCCGTCTCACCCCATGAGAGGGGCGTATCGCGATCGTCACGGACGCGGGGTGGGATGCGGTGGACGCGGCAGCGTCGGGCGCGCATTTCGCAATCGCAGGGCGAGTTGAACCTCGTGAGCGATTTGCGGCGCGCAGACGAACGGCGCTGATGCGTACGGCAAAACCGTGTGGTCCTGGCACCCGTTGCTGGTGTCAAGTCGGCGGAGGTTTTGCGAGCCCAACCGGGTCCCGCAAAACCCCAATCCGCCGACGACGGTGACAAGACGAATTCGTCGCCGGGGAGAGCACGATATAAGCCGTTAAAACCATTGCGTGCGGGAATGCCGGGTGTTCCGGTGACCTGCGGTGACTACCGTGTGCTTACTACCATTGCACACGGGCTGCGGGTGCACCGTGCACCCGGCATTCCCCACGCCCTCATTTCCTGGGCGAAAGATTCCAGCACGCCTCGGGCGCATCGCGCCGCGGGATCGCGAACGCGCATCTGAAATTGTTTTGGCTGTCTGAATTTGGATCGGTGGCGTGCATTGAGTGCGAGCGCGCCACACGCCCAGCCTTTGTCGCCGGCGAAAGAGCGTGTGAAGGATACTGACCTCATCCTGAGGAGCTTGCGGAGCAAGCGTCTCGAAGGATGGACGCAACGCACGAACTCGCGGCCATCCTTCGAGACGCGCGCGATGCGTGCTCCTCAGGATGAGGCCTTCGAGACGCGCGCAAGGGTGCGGGTGGCGCGTTCGGTCATATGGCGCGCCGCGGCCTGAAACACGTGGAATACGCCATCGAGGTTGGTGGCAAGCATGCTGCGCCACTGGTCTTCGGTGCGGTCGATGAAGGCGTGTCGTCCGCCGCCGCCGATGCCGGCGTTGGCAAAGCAGCCGTCGACCCGGCCGAAGCGGTCGAGCGTGGCGGCCATCGCTGACTTGACGGAGGCCGAATTGGTGACATCGCAAATCCGCGTGTCGATCTTGCCGGCCGCGCCGGCCATGGTTGCCGCTGCGCTCTTGTTCTTCTCGGCGTTGCGGCCCCAGATCGACACATTGCACCCGGCAGCGGCCAGCGCCTGCGCGATGCCGAGACCGATGCCGCCGTTACCGCCGGTGATGACGGCCACGCGGCCGGAGAGATCGAAAATGCCCATGAACGTTTCCATTTGGTTTGGCGCGCGTGAGCCGCGCGTCCGGTGGCCGGCAGATGTTTTCGATCCCAAGCATGGACAAGGCGGCCTTAAAAATCAAATATGGCTTTGAGATCGAAATGCTTTGCGCCCGGCGAGAACAACGCGGGCCACAACTCACGGGGAAACAGATGCAGTTCAAGCACGTCACGCTCGAAATCGACGGCCCGGTGGCTGTCTTGAAGCTTGATCATCCGGAGGTGATGAACGCGGTTTCCACGGAGATGCTGGGCGGCCTCGGCGAGGCGCTCGACGCGATCGACGACCGGCGCAGCGAAGTACGATGCCTTGTCATGACCGGCGCGGGCCGCGCATTTTGCGCCGGCGCCAATCTGCAGGGGCGTGACAGTCAGAAGCCCGGCCGCAGCAACGCCGGAGCCACGCTTGAAACCGCATACCATCCCTTCCTGCGCCGTCTGCGCAACCTGCATTGCCCGATCGTCACCTCCGTCAACGGCGCCGCCGCAGGCGCCGGCATGAGCTTCGCGCTAATGGGCGACATGATCCTGTGCGCGCGCTCGGCTTATTTCCTGCAGGCCTTCCGCCGCATCGGCCTGGTGCCGGACTGCGGCTCGACCTGGCTGTTGCCGCGGATGATCGGCAAGGCGCGCTCGGTGGAACTTTCGCTGATGGGCGAACGGCTTCCGGCGGAGAAGGCGCTGGAATGGGGTCTCGTCAACCGCGTCCATGATGACGCGGCCTTGATGCAGGAGACCATGAAGCTCGCGCACGAGCTGGCGAACGGTCCGACGATTGCGCTGTCGCTGATCCGGAAATTGTACTGGGAGAGCCCGGACAATTCGTTTGAAGATCAACTCGATCTGGAACAGCAGTTCCAGCGCATGGCCGGCGCGGCGGAAGATTTCAGGGAAGGCGTGACCGCGTTCCTCGAAAAGCGTCCCGCAAAATTCAAGGGCAAATGATGGAGGAACAGCTTGGACGCTGCGTCGCGTCCTGGTGTCCGGGTGCGACCGGCGTGGTGGAGGCTGTCAGACTCTCCGGTGGCGCCAGCCAGGAGACCTGGTCCTTCGATATCGTGCACCCCAATGGCACTGTCGGTGCGATCCTGCGGCGCGCGCCGCAGGGTTACGGCGCAGCGCCGGGGCGCGCGGCCGGGCTGGGTGCCGAAGCCGCCCTCATGCAACTTGCCTATGACGCCGGCGTGCCGTCGCCGCGGGTGCTGCATGTGCTGCAGCCGCAGGACGAACTCGGCATCGGCTTCATCATGGAGCGCGTCGATGGGGAAACCATCCCGCGCAAGATCTTGCGCGATGACCGGTTTGCGCAGGCGCGTCCGAAACTCGCGCACCAGCTTGGCAAGGTTCTGGGCGGGATCCATGGACTGGACCCGGCGCAACTGCCTGAGCTTCGCCGCATGACGGCCGCGAGGGAAATCGCCGAGCTCGAACGGGATTACCGCAGCTTCGATTGGCCGCGGCCGGTGTTCGAACTGGCGCTGCGCTGGCTGCGCGATCGCGACCCCGGTCCGTCCCAAGAGGTGACGCTGGTGCACGGCGATTTCCGCCATGGCAATCTCATCATCGGTCCCGACGGCGTGCGCGCGGTGCTGGACTGGGAACTCGCGCATCTCGGCGATCCCATGGAAGACCTGGGGTGGATCTGCGTCAATTCGTGGCGTTTTGGCGAGATCGACAAGCCGGTCGGCGGTTTCGGAGCGCGCGAGGAGCTGTTTGCCGGATATGAAGCGGCCGGCCGCAGCGTCGACCCGGAGCGGGTAAAATTCTGGGAAGTGATGGGCACTTTGCGCTGGGGAGTGATGTGTTGCGGCATGATGCAGCGGTTTCGCATGGGTCCTGAGCATTCCGTCGAGCGCGCGATGATCGGCCGGCGTTCGTCGGAAACCGAAATCGATCTGTTGCGGTTACTTGCGCCACGCGCATGATCCCGAAAAGTGGAAGCTTCGGATCAGTCATGCGTAAGAGGAAGAGAAACTAGAGATGCAGGATGAACCGACACCCACTGAATTGATCAAGGCGGTCGCCGACTTCCTGCGCGACGACATCGCGCCTGTCGTTAGCGGGCACAACGCCTTCAAGCTGCGGGTTGCGATCAACGCGCTCGATCTGGTGACGCGGCAACTGTCGCTGCAGAGCCGCAGCGATGCCGCGGAGGCGATGCGGCTGTCGCGATTGCTCGGCATCCAAGGCTCGCTCGCTGAACTCAACCGCGCGCTCGCCGACAAGATCGCGAAAGGCGAATTCGACTTGCAGACCCCTGGGCTTGCGGATCATTTGTGGCAGACCACAATGGACAAGCTCGCGGTCGATCAGCCGAATTACGCGTCGTATCGGCGGGGCTAGCAGCTGATGGCGGCTAACTCGTCATTGCGAGGCGCGTCAGCGACGAAGCAATCCAGTACTTGTCCCGACGCGGCCAATGGATTGCTCCGCGGAGCCTGTCATCGGGCGCGCATTTCGCGCGACCCGTTGGCTCGCGATGACGGAAGAAGACGTGCACCGCGTCCGAGACAGGATGGATCGCTACCTCCCGAGCCATTTCGGCGGGCGCTTTTCCGCAAACGCCTTCGGCCCCTCGATATAATCCTGCGACGCCGCCATCGCCTTGACCGCGGGATAGTCGCGCTGTTCGGCGATCGCCTGCTCCAGCGGAACGGCAAGGCCCTTCTGGATCGTCTGCTTGGAAGCGCGGATCGACATCGGGCTGTTCTTGCAGATCGTTTCGGCCCAGCGCTCCGCAGCCGCAAGTGCTTCGCCTTGCGGCACCACCTCGTTGACGAAGCCGAGCTCATGGCCTTCGCGGGCGCTCACGTGACGCGCGGTGAGGATCATGCCCATGGCGCGCTTCAGACCGATCTGCCGCGGCAGCCGGTGCAGTCCGCCCGCGAGCGCCGCGAGGCCGACGCGCGGTTCGGGCAGGGCGAAGGTCGCGTTCTCCGACGCAATGATGAGGTCACAGGCCAGTGCAATCTCAAAACCGCCGCCCATGGCGACGCCGTTGACGGCTGCGATGATCGGCTTGTCGCAGTCGAAGCGCGAAGTCAGCCCGGCGAATCCGCCGCTATCCCAGCCGCGCTTGCCGCCAGCGGCCTGCCATTTCAGATCGTTGCCGGCGCAGAATGCCTTGTCGCCGGCCCCGGTGACGATCGCGACCCATTGCTCCGGGTCGGCGGAGAAATCGTCGAACACCTTGTTCAGTTCGAAGTGCGCATCGGTATGCAGCGCGTTGTAAACTTCCGGACGCGACAGCGTCACGATCGTGATGGCGCCCTTGCGCGCAACCTTGGAGAATTTCAAGTCCATGTTTGCTCCCGTCGATTTTTTATGTGGCGTGGAATGCGTGGCTTGAATATTAGCTTGCACTTGCCATCCGGCGCCATCCAATTATGCAGGTAGGCTGCGCGTCACAAGCCATATTCCATCGCTTGACTTGGCTTGAGCGTCTCACCCTAATCGATGGCGCAGGTTGGTTCGTGCGGCCTCGCGATAGCCACAAGGAAACGCCACCTGCAAGGAAACGCGCCCGGGAGAAGTTCATTGGATTTTGCATTGCCCGCCGACCTGGTCGCCTATCTCGCGGAGCTCGACCGATTCATCGCGCGAGAAATCAAGCCCATCGAGGACGCCGATGACAACATCCGTTTCTTCGATCATCGCCGCGAATGGGCGCGCACGGATTTCGAAAACGGCGGGCTGCCGCGGCATGAGTGGGAAGCGCTGCTTCGTAGGGTGAAGAATATCGCCGACGATGCGGGGCATCTTCGCTTCGCCATTCCAAGGCGCTACGGCGGCAAGGATGGCTCCAATCTCTGGATGGCGGTGATCCGCGAACATTTTGCGTCCAAGGGACTCGGCCTGCACAACGATTTGCAGAACGAGCATTCGATCGTCGGAAATCTGCCGCTGGTCACCATGCTCGATCGCTACGGCCGCGACGACCAGAAGGCGATGATCGAAGGCTCGATTACCGGAAAATACCGCATCACCTTTGGCCTCACCGAGCCCGAGCACGGCTCGGATGCGACCCACATGGAAACCCGCGCGGTGCAGGCGACCCGCGATGGCGTCAAGGGATGGGTCATCAACGGCGAGAAGATGTGGACCACGGGCATGCATATCGCGACCCACTGCGCGCTGTTCGCCCGCACCGCGGGCAGTGACGGCGACGCGCGCGGCATCACCTGCTTCCTGGTGCCGGTGAAGAGTGAGGGCGTCAAGGTCGAGGAGTATATGTGGACCTTCAACATGCCGACCGACCACCCGCGCGTCAGCTTCACCGACGTGTTCGTGCCCGAGGATGCCTTGTTCGGCGAAGTCGGCCGCGGGTTGTCGCTGGCGCAATGTTTCGTGCATGAGAACCGGATCCGGCAGGCCGCGAGCTCGCTGGGCGCTGCGGTGTATTGCATTAAGGAAAGCGTGAAATATGCGCGCGAGCGCAAACCCTTCGGCCGGGCGCTTGCCGAGAACCAGGCGATCCAGTGGCCGCTGGTCGAGTTGGCGACGCAAGCCGAAATGCTGCGGCTGTTAATTCGCAAGACCGCATGGGAGATGGACCAGCTGACGCAGGCGCAGGTCGAGCACACGCTCTCCGACAAGGTCTCAATGTGCAATTATTGGGCGAACCGGTTGTGCTGCGAGGCCGCCGACCGCGCCATGCAGGTACATGGCGGTATGGGTTACTCGCGACACAAGCCGTTCGAACACATCTACCGCCATCACCGCCGCTACCGCATCACCGAAGGCAGCGAGGAAATCCAGAAGCGCAAGGTCGCGGGATTTTTGTTCGGTTATATGGGGGAAGGGAAGCATTGAGGGGCTGTGTGTCTACGTTGGCACACTACGCCGCTCCACCAATGGTGTCGTCCCGGCGAACGCCGGGACCCATATGTGGACGGCCCCCGTGCCACAAGAGTTCTTCAGGGTCTGATCGGATCGCTTGCATCCATATGTCCGGCCTGTTGATGCGGTGTGTTTTAGACCGCTGGCCAAGATGGTTTCCGCGACGCGAGCTCCAAACAGCCTCACGACCTTTCTTCGGCCAATGGGTCCCACGGACTGTCTCGCACCTCGGATCGATCGATCCTACCATCTGCTCCCCTCTTGCAGCTCCGGCTCAACCGGTGTGGCGAACGCCGACCGGCCGATCTCTCA
>NZ_KL370776.1:0-5195 GCF_000701345.1 Bradyrhizobium sp. URHD0069
GGGAGGTTGCCAAGTCATGAGAGGCGATCAACCAATGCGATAGGAGAAAACTCGAGTTCCACCAAGCCGTGGAACGATGTCCCTCGCGGGACGATGATGAGGTGAGTTCGTATGTCCGCTTGGACCTATCGTCTGTGAGACGGCAAGGCCGCCCCAAAGATTGTTCCACCTCGTCTTCGAATCCCATGATGGAAGGGCCTGGGTGCCGATTCCGAAGAGAAGCACGAGCCCGCGAGCGACATCGACACTGTGATGGCGGATAGTCTGAAAGTGCTTGACCCCAAACGGCCGATTAGAGAAGCGGACATTCTCGGAGCCGCTCGGCATGTCTCAGAGTGCCATCGATGGAAGTCGCCCCTATCGATCATCACCACCGGCGCAGCATTGGTGGGAGCGGCACCGGCACCATGAAAGCCAGAGGTGACGGGATGCTCAAGATCGGCCGGAAGCTCGGCATTGGCACGAGTGTGGTGCAGCGCGTTTTCAAGCAAGAGCGCGTGCCATCTTAATAGGATATAGGAACGGCTGAGGGCTGCGAGATGAGGTGGAGATTCCTATCCGTACTGGGATTGGTAGTTTGCGCTATTGCGCCAGCCAGAGGGGAGTTGGGCGATGAGACCGTCGCATCCGTAGATGCCTACGAAAAATGCGCTACGATCATGGCACAACACTACGCCACTGGGCCGGATGTCGCCGATCTCATCACAAAAGCTGCTACAGAGGCGTGCCTGCCGCAATTGCGGGCGGTTGCGCAAAGCCTGCAACGCAAAGGGGAAAGCCAAACGTCCATGATGTCAGCGATCTATCAGATTAACACTCAACTGCGCAGAAAGTTGAAAATGCTGATCTTGGACGAGCGAGCAAAAAAATAGACGGCGCCCACGGCCAGGTGACTATCAAACCCAAGAACAGTTGCGACGTCACCCGGGTCAATGACTTTTTGAAGGCCAGCGGTGACGTCATCCTCAAGATCGGCCGGAAGCTCGGCATCGGTACAAGCGTGGTGCAGCGTGTTTTCAAGCAAGAGCGGGTGCCAACCTAATGTGATGCTGGCGGTAGACAATGGCGACGTCAGCTTTGGACCCCATTACGGGATCAAGTCGGACATTGCGCGAGGTTTGAAAAGTGCCCCAGTAGCGGTCATTTGTGAAGGTCGGTCCTTTTGACCTATCTCGAAACAGAATGCCTGCTCGCCACTCCTCCCGTCCGGTAGCCCTGCTTACGTATGCCCTCGGCAATCCGTGTCGGGTGCGCCAATTATGCGCCAGAGCGCGACATCGCGGCCAGCAGGCACCCATCGTTTCCGCAAAGCCGAGTTTACGCGGCCGCGGCATCAATCGAGCGGCGTATCACCCGCCGCACCTCCGCATTCGACAGGAACAAATCGTGGTTGATGATCCCCCAGCCTGCCTGGGAAGCATCGATCACGCGCACCCCGAGCCGCTCGATGGCGGCCTTTTCGGCGGCGCCGACCCGTGTCATCCCACCGGCGATTTGCCCCGACAGCGCCAGCGCGCGGTCGTTTGTCGCGGCGATGACGATGATCTTGCGGGCGAGCGGACCGATGCGGTTGATCGCGGACGAGAACACGTCCATGTCGATGTCCGGCGCGGCGAACACCACGGCCCCGATCCTGTCCGCAACGGTGTCACCATATCTCGCGTGGAGCTGACGCAGGCTTTCGAGCGTCAGCATGGTTCCCATGCTGTGTGCGACGATGTGGACGCGGCCGGCGCTCGGGGTCGTTACGATGGAACGGAGCACGCGTTCAAAGTCATCGCGGGACCACATCGCGCTTTCGCGGTCATACGCGTAGTCGAACAGTCCCGCCTTGGACGGCCAGGAGAATACCATCGTCTGGCCACGGAACTTGATGCCATCGGAGAGGTGCGTAGCATCGAGCGCCGCTGTCTCGAACGTCTCTTTGAAGCCGTGCACGTAGATCAGGACGTCTGGTCCGCCGCCGGCCTGCGCGAGAAGATCGCTGACCTCTCCCGACACCGGCTCGACCTCATCAAGACGCCAATCGTCAAGCCCGACTGCGGCGAGAGTGAAACGGCCGTCGCCCGGCGGCACCAGCTTCGCCCGTGCGACGGTCATCGTAGAGGCCCGCTCCGGCCCGAACCAAGGCTTCGCGCGTCCGCCATTCACCCGCTTGCGTGTGGTTGCGACGAGCAATGTCGGGTCTACTGAGAGCGCGAGGCGTCGAAGCGCGCGCCCGTCGCGCCCAAGCTGGCGCATCCGCCGAGCGCGAGCGCGCTGGTTAAGGAGCCAAGCCCGCCCAGGAGCGCGCGGCGGGACACAATAGCCTGTTGTTGCAGCAAACGTCGGACGATCACAGAAGACCTTCGGGAACACTGCCCGCCGTAAAACCTGCCCTTGCAAGCCTTGAATTACGATGGCGGCGAGAAAAGGGCGGGCGGCCCCCGCCAGGACGCAGCGCAAGACCGCAGTGGCTCGGGCCGGTTCCGAGCCCAATGTTTAGCAGCATTTGCCCAGCAAATTCCAAGGTGCTTGATGCGCCATGCCTTGGCGTCGGAAACCAGCACATTGGCTTCGTTACCGGGATGATCCCGTCAACCGGGACGCGGGCTTTAGAACTGTGCTGGTCTATTGCGTTGGGCCGCCCAAAGGCAAGCTGTGCGGCCACTGCGGCAGCCTGATATTGAAAGATTTGCCGGATTGGGATTGGTATCAGATCAGCGCGCACTTTCGCTGCACAAAATGCGGCACGGTGGGCGGCTGATGCGCAATCTACATAGCATCACCGAAAATCGGGCGATGATCCGCGAACTGTTCGAGATAGGAGCAGTGCTGGCGGCGCTGACGCTTGGGTCGATAGCAGTTGCGACTGCTGGTGATTTTACGGGGCAGGCCAGCGTCATCGATGGCGACACGCTGGAAATCCACGGAACGCGCATTCGTCTTTGGGGAGTCGATGCGCCGGAAAGTAGCCAAGTTTGTCGCGGCGAGGGCAGCTTGCAGTATCGGTGCGGTGCCAGGGCGGCGAACGATCTGGATGCCTTCATTGCACGGCGGCCGGTAATCTGCCTGCCAATGTCGCTGGACCGATATGGCCGCACAGTGGCGAGTGCTCGGTGGGCGGCGCTGACCTCGGCGATTGGCTCGTGCGCAATGGTCTCGCCCTGGACTGGCCGCAATATTCAAAACGAAACTACGATGATGCGCAGCATGAAGCCGAGCACGCCGGGCGAGTGATGTGGGCAGGCAGCTACGTCGAGCCGTGGTTATATCGAGTATGCGTTCGGGCGAGCGGAAGTCCGATCAAATGCTCGGACGATGCCAACGCTCATCCCTGAGAGAAAGAACATCGTGTGCAATCTTTATTCGATCACCACAAACCAAGCCGCGATCATCCCGCTGTTTCGGGTAATGAACCGATACATTGGCAACCTGCCGCCGATGCCCGGTGTTTTTCCCGACTATCCTGCGCCCGTGGTGCGCAACGCAGGCACCGAGCGGGAGATGGCGATGATGCGCTGGGGAGTGCCGCACGACACTACGCCAGAGGCAATCCCTTTTCGGCCATGCATTTTTTAAATACGAGGAACGCTTTCTGATCGCCGACCGTAGCCACATTATTCTCGACTTTTCCTGTCCGCGAATTGTAGTAAGCATCGAACTTCCGATAAAATTCTCCCATCCCCGTTTCACTTGGTGCTTCGCGTACTGCGGCAACGCACTGTTTCACAACCTTATTAAGTTGATCAGAAGTGAGCAGTGTTTCAGCTAAGGTGGATGTGCATAGCGCAACCGACCATAATACAACTACAATCACCTTTGCTATTGTAAGCATTGCTCACCCCTTGAGCGGCGAAATACGTTCAGGCATAAAGTCATATCAAATAGCGTTCGCCCTGTGCACCCAATATTGTCCGATTGGATCGAAGCCAACCTGCCCGAAGGCGGGTTAGTTGTCGACGCGCGAGATTGCTGACGCGAACAGCCGTCCCAGCCGCTGGCGGCGACGGATCGGAGTTGTCCCGGTTGCCGAGGTCGAGGCGGAATGGTCCCGCATGTTTATTCGGCGAAGCTGTTGAATGGCACGAGGCAGCGATTTTCCAGTTTCAACCATCCGCGCCAATGAGGCGAGGATGGGCTGCACACGATTTCGTCGCCTGTCTTGCAGGCGAGCTTCCAATGGGCCTGGGCCAGTTCGGCCAGTCTGTTCCAGGCTTCGGGCGTAGTCGCAAACAGCTCTCGTGCACCAAGTTAAGAAGCTGGAGATCCATTCTGCTCTGCAACAAACACGGGTATCCGGCGATTAGTGCGTTCTTGGTAGTCCGCGTAAGGCGGAAACGCCGCCACAACGAGCTTCCAGAGCCGAGACCGTTCACGGTCGTCCTTGACCTCACGCACTCGCATTGGTCGCACGACGGTCTCGTCCCGAATTTCCACATTCGGATTGACGCGGAGATTATGCACCCAGGCTGGATCGGTTGGCGCGCCGCCCTGTGACCCGATTAGGACGTAACTATTGACATCCTTTACGCGCATGAGCGGGGTCTTTCGGATGGCGCCGGTCTTATTGCCGACGTGCGTCACGATGACGACAGGCAGCCCGGTGTCACGTAACGTGGTGCCTTTCGTTCCACCACTACTTTCGTAAAGCTCGACCTGCTCGCGCACCCAGTCTCGGGGACTAGGAACATACTCCGCCATTGCTAAAACTCCATCGAGGGAGGGTGGTAGGGGACTGGCCTAAATCCAACTCGCGCAGGAGCGATCATACAAAATAAACGATGCCCGTGCCACGAGACTCTACCACCAGATGACGGTACACGACTGATGCGCACAAGATGGGTGATCTGTTTGATGTTGCTCCTGGCAAGCGGCAGTGCCTATTCGGGAGATATGGTCGGGCAGGCCAGCATCATCGATGGGGATACGCTGGAAATCCACGGATTGCGCATTCGCATTTGGGGAGTCGACGCGCCGGAAAGTAGTCAACTTTGTCGCGGCGACGACAGCTTGCAGTATCGGTGCGGTGCAAAGGCGGCGAACGATCTGGATGCCTTCATTGCAGGGCGGCCGGTAAATTGCCTGCCAATATCGCTGGACCGATACGGTCGCACAGTCGCGAGTGCTCGGTGGGCGGCGCTGACCTCGGCGATTGGCTCGTGCGCAATGGTCTCGCCCTGGACTGGCCGCAATATTCAAAACGAAACTACGAT
>NZ_KL370776.1:5320-324412 GCF_000701345.1 Bradyrhizobium sp. URHD0069
TCATCCCTGAGAGAAAGAACATCGTGTGCAATCTTTATTCGATCACCACAAACCAAGCCGCGATCATCCCGCTCTTTCGGGTAATGAACCGATACGCGCCGGGGTCTTTCGTTTGAGGCCACGGCCGCGCCAAGCGACACCGCACCGGGTCTTTGTCATCAACTGGGCTGGGTTGCTGCCCCTTCGCAAATATCGATGATCGACTTGGCGAGCTGGTTGGGGTCCCTGGAGCGTTTGGGATGGCTCATAGTGCGGACACCTGACAGACGGAACAGATCACATCCTTACCCTTGATCTCAAACCCTTCACTGACGCTCTCGATCCTCGTATCGTAATCGCCAATGTTACGAGATTTATCGTCCGACATATCGGCAATGCCGGTTCGGTCGCACATGGGGCATCTCAGCAGGGACTCGTATTTCTCTCGCGCCATCCTCCCAATATGCGCCCCCAAGCGGCCTAATTCCAGCGCGGAACCCTGCCACAATCAAACTGACCCACTACCCGCGGTCGCCTTTGAACTCGGTCCAGATGCCGGCAAAGGCGAATACCGGCCGGTCTTCACTGAGCGAAAACCAAAAGACGTCCTTTTTCTTGGTCTCAGGGTTTGGCTCCGGCGCGTACTCAGAAAAGCCGTTGGCAGGGACTAGGCAGCGGTTTTCCGGCTTCAACCAGCCGCGCCAATGCGGAGAGAAATGTTGCGGATGTTGGTGACCGGCGGTCCGCCGAATTTCGGCGGCGGGTTTGCGCTCGACGGCAAGAAGTTCGACGGCATCTAACTCGGCAGACGCAAGGGCAAGGACCTGATCTACGCCGGGAAAGTCGATCATGGTTTTGACACTGCATTGGCAAAGGACTTGCAGTCGCGGCTCAAGCCGCTGATCCGCAAGACGCAGCCTTACACCAAGAAGATCGCGTACCGCGGGATCTGGGTCGAGCCATCGCTATTGGCAGAGATCGATCATCGGACGATGTCTGCCGAGGGCAAGGTGCGGCATCCGTTCTTCAAGGGCCTGCGGGAGGATTTATGATCCCGCGATATACAGGTGTGGATGCGGACGGCATCGCCTCGGCAAAAGCTCTGTCCGCCGAAATGATGCGAAGCGAACCTATAGACCCATCCCAACAAGTTTGGTTTACTCGATATTAGATTGAAACAATTGGTAATCCGGCATTTTCAATGCGTTACGGGACAGATGTATGGCGGCAATTCGGCTACAGTCTTGATCGGTTCGAGAGTTCACTTGATAACTTGCGTTACCAAAGCGTTTTCGAGCCCCTAACTGAACCGCAAGGATCTTACTCGGTCGGATTTTTCACGATTAGGCATGGTTCGCCTAATACCGTTGCGGCTGGCGCGATCCAGGGAATTTTGAGCGAGGTAAATCTAGGCGGACCTCATGGTGCGGATTTACTCCAACCTGCACCGTTCCCAGATTTTCCCAATTTGCCGGAGGCTCCCGCACAAAACGATGGCGATACATACCTACAGCGCCGCGACCGTGCGGTCAGCAAAGCCAGAAAGCAGCATTCTGATTTTCGGGAAATCGAGCGCAAAGATGAAGCGATGCTTGGCTCGCTTGCATCCGGCTATTCCGAACGCAATGAAAAGTACATCGAATTTGTAGCCGCATTATCGCTGAAAAGGCATTTTCTGAGCATTGCGCTCCAACGGCCCTTAGAGTGCCACTATGAAGCTGACGCGCGCATCTTGCTATGCGAAATCGAGATCCCAGATTTTGCTTCACTCAGGATAACAAAGCTACGCGGCAAATCCTATTCCGATTGGGTTGACGTGCCAGCGGCCGAAAAAAAGAAGCTTTGCGAGAACTTGGTCTACGCACTGTGCGTTCGTGCCGCTTATCTGGTCGCGAAATCTGATTTCGGCAATTTCATCGAGACGGTAGCAGTTAATGCGATGCAAAGCTGGTTTGATCCTGCAACGGGAGCCCCTAAGTCCGGGACGATCGCGTCGTTACAGGCTCGTAAAGACGATCTTGTAACGCTCCAGCCAGGCCGCTTCGACGCCAAGTCATGTTTTTTCCATTTAAAAGGAATTTCTACGCCGTCTGTGACACACGTTGCGCCGATCCGCCCGATTTTTGTGCTCAACAAGAATGATCATCGCGTCGTCGTAAATCGCGATGTGGACGCAGTGCTCACAGACGAGGAAAATCTAGCTTCGATCCCATGGGAAGATTTCGAGCATCTGGTGCGGCAGTTGTTTGAATGGGAGTTTGGTCGCAATGGCATTGAAGTAAAGGTCACTCGTGCGTCGCGAGATCGCGGAGTCGACGCGATAATGTTCGATCCCGACCCTCTGCGGGGTGGCAAGTACGTGTTGCAGGCCAAACGCTATACAAGGACGGTGGACGTTGCCGCCGTCCGCGATCTGTACGGGACCGTTATGAACGAAGGCGCGAACCGTGGAATTTTAGTGACAACTAGCGGCTTCGGACCCGACTCTTACGAGTTTGCGAAGGACAAGCCGCTATCGCTCGTCGATGGACCGAATCTTGTTACGATGTTGCAGCGGCATGGTCGGAACTATCGCATCGATCTTGCTGAGGCCCGTGCGCGGGAAACACCGTAGAGCATCAGACAGAGCATAGGTCAGCCGTGATCGAACTGTGGATAAGCCAGGACGGTTCGCCGAGGAACAGATCGCGATCAAATTCCACGGATTTTCCACGGGTCTGAGAGGCATGTTTGCGTAACGTTCTGCGCGATACTGCCGATTAGATTTTTGGGGCGGGTCGAAAAGCCCAATAAATCAAGGCTTCTCTGGTGGACGCACAAGGGATCGAACCTTGGACCTCTCCCGTGTGAAGGGAACGCTCTCCCGCTGAGCTATGCGTCCGGGATCTTCGTGCGCGATCAAAGGCCGGTAATTCGGCATCGGATCGGTTTATGCACGCTGTCAGAGCCCGCGATTTACGAAGTGCAGGCCCGTGGTGTCAAGCCAATCGAGTAAATCAGCCCGGCTGTTGCTGGCGGGCGCGGGAGGCGTGGGACTGCAGCGCCCGGATCCGCTCGGCGAGCGTGCCGCCGCCTTCCGAAACGCCGCCGTTGGCGGCAGCACCGTTGGCCGGCCGCGCCGTGTTCGGGATTACCGGTTCCGTGGCCAGCATGGCCTCGATCGGCGAGTTCGGCCCTTCCAGCTGCATCGCGAGCTTTGCGACTTCGGCGGCGATATCGTTGATGCGCTCGCGCAAGAGCGCATTTTCCATGCGTTCGGTCGCCCATGAGCTTTCGGCCTGCGCCTGGATCGCGTTGATGTCGCGCTGCAGCTTGGCGCGTTCGTCGCGCGCGATGCGAAGCTGCTCCTCGACCGCGGCCTTCTCGCCTTGCAGTTTCTCAAACGCCGGCGATCTGCCGCCGCCGCTCAGGGCGGCGATTTCCTCGCGCAATTCCCTGGCCGTGCGTTCGGCGGCTTCGCTGGCCTGGCGCAGCTGCTTGTTTTCATAGTCGCTCTCGGCGAGCAGCTTGCCTTGGGTAGAAAGCCGCGCTTCCAGATCATTGACGCGGTTGCCGAGCAACTCGGCTTCCTTGACCTGGACGATCAGCTGGCGATCGAGGTCGGTGACGCGCTGGCCTAGATTTTCGACGCGGCTGCGCGCCTCGGCAAGTTCGCGCGTCGCCTTCTCGAGGTCGCTGTGCTCCTGTGCTAGCCGTGCTTGGGTCGCAGCAAATTCCTTTCCGGCGTCGCCGACACGGTGCTTGAGCGCATCGATCTGGGCGCGCACGGCCACCAGCTCCACCTGACGGCTTTCCGCCATCATCGAACGGTCGGACAATTGGCCGTTGAGTTTGGCGAGCTCGTTTTGCTTGTCGGTCAGCGCCCGCTCGGCATTGCGCAGCGCTTCGGTCTTGGCGGTAAATTCCTCTTCGGTAGCGCGGAACTGCTCTTTCACCGCCTTCTCGCGCGCTTCGAGCGAAAAGATCGTGGCGTTCTTTTCGCCAAGCTCGATCTTCATGCGGTTGATCGCATCGGTCTTCTTGCCGAGCTCGGCGAGCTGGCTGGTGGTCTTGTTCCTGAGTTGATCGACGCTGATCTCCAGCCGCCGCGCCGACATCGCGAATTCCGCGCGCAGCTGGTCCTTGTCGGCCTGTATCTCGGCCATCGACAGCGGCGTTGCCGCCTCGAGCCGCTTCGTCGTCAGCCGCACCGCTCGGCTATGCACCAGCGGCACGATCATCAGCCCGAACAGCATCGAGAGCAGGAAACCGATCGCCAGATACATGATCGGTTCGATCATGAACGCTCACTCCCCACGAGAAAATTCCATTAATCACAATGCCATGGGGGATAGGGTAAACGCCAGCCTAATGCCGCGTTAACGTGAATTCGTAACCAGCGGCGTTGCGGCGTTCGAAATATCAGCTGGATGGCGTCAGAACGGGTTCCAGGTCGCGCGCGGGGTATATTTGAGGTAGCCGATATTGGCGCCGAGCCGTAGCCCAAGGCCGGATCGGATCGGCACCAGCACGATATTATTGGCGGTCAGCGCGGTCATCCCGAAGCCGCCGATGATATAGGCGGAGCCGTTGATGCCGGCGAAGCGCTGATAGATCGCGTTGGTGGCCGGAAGATTATACACCAGCGTCATGGTGCGCGCGCCGTCGCCGCCCCAGTCGAAGCCGACCGACGGCCCCTGCCAGTAGACCCGCAAATCGCCGGCATTCTTGGTGTAGAGCGTGCCTTCGCCGTATCTCAGTCCGGCGACAAAGGCGCCGCTGCCTTCCTCGCCAAGAATATAGCCGTTCGGCAGGCCCCATTGGCTGACCGCGCGCTCGATCACCGAGGCTAGCCCGCGCGATACGTTGCCGAAAAACCGGTGCCCGGCGTTCGTCAGTTCGTCTGGCTCGTAGGTATTGGGGCTGGGCTGGCGTTGCGCCGGAGGCAATGGCGGCGGTGGTTGCTGCGCGGAAGCGGGCACGGTGGCGCACATCAGCGCGGCGAGCGCCACCGCGGCAAGGCGTGATGCGAAAATCATAGAAGAACCCCTGGTATCAAAATCCTGGGCGCCACCTTAACCTGATGCCAATAGGCACCGCTCTAGGTTGGGCCCAGCGTCCCCGACTCGCATGTTATCGGCATCAACTATGACGGCACAACGGCAGGAAAGAAACGGCAGTCGTGCCGGAATAGAATTTCGTCCCCGAATAGCCCTTATCCTTTCGCTGGCACGTCTCGTACTGGCAAGTCTCGTACCGGCAAGCCTTGTACTGGCAAGCCTTGTACTGGCAAGCCTTGTACTGACAGGTCTCGGCGCGGCAGGCCTTCGCGGCTTCGCGGCCCAGGCTGCCACCACCGAGCGGGTGATCGTGAACCGCTATACCGGTCTGGCCATCGAGGGCTTCGACCCCGTCGCCTATTTCGTCGACGCCCGCCCCGAGATCGGTCTGCCGGACTTCGAGGCCGCGCAAGGAGGTGCCGTCTGGCGTTTCCGCAACGAGGGCAATCGCGCGTCTTTTGTCGCCCATCCCGAGATCTACGGTCCCCAGTTCGGTGGCTACGACCCGATCGATCTGGCGCGCGGCGTCACCCTTGCCGGCAACCCCAGGTTTTGGCTGATCGCGCGCCAACGGCTTTATCTATTCGGCCGCGAGGAAAACCGCGACGCATTCGCCGCCGATCCCGAGCGCCTCCTGCGCGCGGCGAATTCGCGCTGGCCAGCGCTGCAGCAGGATTTGGCGCAGTAGCCGGGGCGCATTCGCGCGACCCATCGGCTCATCCGGGCTACAAACGCTGCATCTAAAGCATCGCCGCCGCTGGATCGCCCCAGGCGATGAATTCCGACACGGTAAAGCCTTGCCTCGCCTTACCGAAGTGCAGTTCAGCGCCCTGACTATCGGTGATCTTGCCGCCGGCGGCGGTGACGAGGGCGTGTCCCGCCGCGACGTCCCATTCGCTGGTGGGTGCGAGGCGAGGGTAGATATCGGCGGCTCCCTCTGCGACCCGGCCGAACTTGACCGCGGAGCCGAGCATTTGGCGGATGGCGCCGGGCCTGGCCTCAATAAAGGCTTCGGTCCCGATATCACCGTGCGAACGGCTGACCGCCACGATCCAGGGCTCGCCGGGTTGCGGGTGGGGACGGGTGTGGATCGGTTCGGCCACCGACCTTTCGCCTGCTTTTATCCGCTGCGCGCCTCGGCCGACCAGTCCCCGCCAAATCAGTCCAAGCGCCGGGGCGCCGATAATGCCGAGTAGCGGCGTTCCGTTCGTCACCAGCGCGAGATTGACCGTAAACTCGCTGCGGCCGGCAACAAATTCCTTGGTGCCATCCAGCGGATCGATCAGAAAGAAACTGCCGCCGTAAGGCGGTTTCGCCAGATGCACGCGCTCCTCGGATAGCACCGGTACCTTCGGAACGAGCCGCGCGAGACCTTCGCCGATCATCCGGTCGGCGGCGAAATCGGCTTCCGTTACCGGCGATCCGTCGAGCTTGCCGTCGATCTTCATGGCAAGACGGTTGACGGCAAGAATGGCGGCGCCGGCGCGGAACACCAGATCGGTCAAGGGCTCCATCAGCGCGGCGGCTGCATCGCTGTTGATCAGGGGTCCTGAGGAACCTGCCTCATTCATTGGCAGGGCTCATATGTTGCTCGCCTTTCTCATTCGATTTCCTCGCCTGTGTTGGCAGCCCGCGCGTCTGCAGTGTATCAAGCCACCGAGCATGCGTGATTCGCCGTGCCTGCGCTTGTCATGGATTCCAGGAACATCTGATGTCTGGCACTTCGTCTTCCGGTCCTGCGCCCGATGCCCTCGAACTTGCGGCGCTGTTGTGTTCGCGGGTTTGCCACGATCTCATCAGTCCGGTGGGCGCCATCGTCAATGGGCTTGAGGTCCTCGACGATAATCCGAAGCCGGAAGATCGCGAATTTGCGCTCGATTTGATCCGAAAGAGCGCCAAGACCGCTTCCGCACGGTTGCAGTTCTGCCGTCTGGCGTTCGGGGCTGCGGGATCGTCGGGCGCGCAGATCGATCTGGGCGATGCGCAGGCCATGGCGCGCGGCCATCTCGAGGACGGCAAGACGACGATCGCGTGGAATCTGCCGCGGGTGTTGCTGCCGAAAAACCGGGTCAAGCTGCTGTTGAATATGTTGGTGATTGCGCAGCAGACGATCCCACGCGGCGGCGTGCTCACAGTCGATCCGGTCGGCGAAGGCGAAGCAATCGGCTTTCGCGTTGCGGCGAGCGGGCTCAACGCCCGCATGCCGCAGAATATCGCCGATCTCCTGAGTTTTGATTCGAGCCCGGTCGTCGATGGCCATGCGGTGCAGCCTTATTACACGCGGCTCTTGGCACAGGCCTGCGGACTGAAAGTGGTGCTGGCGCCCGAGGGCGAAGCGATGGTCGTGACCGCTTCCTGAAGCGCGTATTCCGCAAAGGCATGCGTGCAAATAACAGAATAGAGCATTTTCTTGCGACCAAATCGGATTCCACGTGCCGCAAGAATATGCTCCAGGGCGAGAACATGGTTAACCGAAGGTTTATATCCGGCCCCGGGATTGAATAACGTCGCCTTATCTCTTTGTTGAGACCGTTCTTTTCCAATTACTCAACCAATATTAAACGCTTTGCATAGAAACTGGCCAAACTCCGTAAGGCGTGTCGAAATCGCGCGCCCGTGCGTTCGAAGGCCTCTTTCATGGATGATTTGCTGCGGGAATTTCTGACGGAAACCAGCGAAAGCCTGGATACCGTCGACAATCAGCTGGTGCGGTTCGAGCAGGATCCAAACAACGCCAAGATATTGGATAACGTCTTCCGGCTGGTTCACACCATCAAAGGGACCTGCGGCTTCCTGGGTCTGCCGCGTCTCGAAGCGCTGGCCCATGCCGGCGAGACGCTGATGGGCAAATTCCGTGACGGAATGCCGGTCACGGCGGAAGCCGTCACCCTGATCCTGAGCAGCATCGACCGCATCAAGGAAATTCTCGCAGGGCTGGAGACGACCGAAGCCGAGCCCGAAGGCACCGATCAGGATCTGATCGTCAAGCTGGAAGAGATGGTGGAACGCGGCATGAAAGCGATGTCAGGGGCGTCAGCGTCGGCTTCGCCGATTGTTCCCATCCAGCCAGCGGCGCAGGTACTGGAGCGGCCATTGCGTCCCGGCGAAGTGTCGCTGGACGAGCTGGAGCGCGCGTTCCGTGAGACCTCCACCGAAATCGCTCCGGCGGCAGCGCCGGCGCCTTCCATAGCGCCGAAGCAGCCCGCCGCGTCGCCGCAGCGTGCAGCGCCACCGGCCGCGAAAAAGTCAATTGCTGCCGAGTCGGAAGTCTCCGACGGCGATCGCGTCGCCAACCAGTCGATCCGGGTGAATGTGGACACGCTGGAACACCTGATGACGATGGTGTCGGAGCTGGTCCTGACCCGCAATCAGCTGCTCGAGATCTCCAGGCGCAACGAGGATACCGAGTTCAAGGTGCCGCTGCAGCGGCTGTCCAACGTCACCGCCGAGCTGCAGGAAGGCGTCATGAAGACGCGGATGCAGCCGATCGGCAACGCCTGGCAGAAGCTGCCAAGAATCGTGCGCGACCTCTCCGGCGAACTTAACAAGCAGATCGAACTGGAGATGCACGGCGCCGACACCGAGCTCGACCGCCAGGTGCTCGACCTGATCAAGGATCCCTTGACCCACATGGTGCGCAACTCGGCCGATCATGGGCTGGAGACGCCGGCCGAGCGGCTCGCCGCCGGCAAGCCGGAGCAGGGCACCATTCGCCTGTCGGCCTATCACGAGGGCGGCCACATCATCATCTGCATCGCCGACAACGGCCGCGGGCTCAACACCGAGCGGATCAAGGCCAAGGCGATCGCCAACGGTCTCGTCAGCGAGGCCGAGCTCGAGAAGATGACGGAAGCCCAGATCCACAAGTTCATCTTCGCGCCGGGCTTCTCCACGGCGGCCGCCGTGACCAGCGTGTCCGGCCGCGGCGTCGGTATGGACGTGGTACGCACCAATATCGATCAGATCGGCGGCACCATCGACGTCAAGTCGGTGGCCGGCGAGGGCTCCAGCGTCACCGTCAAGATCCCGCTGACGCTGGCGATCGTCTCGGCGCTGATCGTGGAAGCCGCCGGTGACCGCTTTGCGATCCCGCAGCTGTCGGTGGTCGAGCTGGTGCGGGCACGCGCCAATTCCGAGCATCGCATCGAGCGGATCAAGGACACCGCGGTATTGCGCCTGCGCAACAAGCTGCTGCCGCTGATGCACCTGAAAAAACTGCTCAAGATCGACGACGGCTCCTCCTCCGATCCGGAGAACGGCTTCATCGTGGTGATGCAGGTCGGCAGCCAGACCTTCGGCATCGTCCTCGACGGCGTGTTCCACACCGAAGAAATCGTGGTCAAGCCGATGTCGACCAAGCTGCGCCACATCGACATGTTCTCCGGCAATACCATCCTGGGCGATGGCGCGGTGATCATGATCATCGATCCCAATGGCATTGCCCAAGCGCTCGGCGCCTCCGGTGCGGCCTCGCACGAAATCGCCGACGAGAACGCCGCGATGCGCGCCAGCGCGGCCGAACAACTGACCTCGCTTCTGGTGTTCCGCGCCGGCTCGACCCAGCCGAAGGCGGTACCGCTCGGGCTTGTCACCCGGCTGGAAGAGATCGCCACCGACAAGATCGAGCTCTCCAACGGCCGCTATATGGTGCAATACCGTGATCAATTGATGCCGCTGGTGCAGATGGCCGGCGTCAATGTCGCCACATCCGGCGCCCAGCCCATCCTGGTGTTCGCCGACGACGGCCGCTCGATGGGGCTCGTGGTCGATGAGATCATCGATATCGTCGAGGAGAAGCTCAACATCGAGGTCGCCGGTGGCCAAGACGGCATTCTCGGCTCCGCGGTCATCAAGGGCCAGGCCACCGAAGTGATCGATGTCGGTCACTTCCTGCCGATGGCGTTCGCCGACTGGTTCAGCCGCAAGGAGATGCGGCCCTCGGCCGCGGCCCAATCGGTGCTGCTGGTCGACGACAGCGCGTTCTTCCGCAGCATGCTGGCGCCAGTATTGAAGGCCGCGGGCTATCGGGTGCGGGTCGCCACCAATGCGCAGGAGGGCCTGATGGCGCTGCGCTCGGGTCAGCCGTTCGACGTGGTGCTGACCGATATCGAAATGCCCGACATGAACGGGTTCGAGTTCGCCGAAACGATCCGGGCCGACCAGCACTTAAGCTCGATGCCGATCATCGCGCTGTCCTCGATGGTGTCGCCGGCGGCGATCGAACGCGGGCGGCTCGCCGGCTTCCACGATTACGTCGCCAAGTTCGACCGCCCCGGCCTGATCGCGGCACTGAAGGAACAGACCGCCGAGACCAGTCGGGCGGCATGAACAAGTTCAGCCGGACGGCATGAAGGAGGTCAGCATGACCAAGACCGACACCATCGAGGGCACCGTCGCCGAATACGTCACCGCCGTGATCGGCGGGCAGCTGTTCGGCCTGCCGATCTCTCGCGTCCAGGACGTGTTCATGCCGGAGCGGCTGACGCGCGTGCCGCTGTCGTCCGGCGAGATCGCCGGCGTGCTCAACCTGCGCGGCCGCATCGTCACGGTCGTGGACATGCGCGCCCGCCTCGGCCTGCCGAAGAACGACGACGGCAAGCCGTCGATGGCGGTCGGGGTCGACCTGCGGGGCGAATCCTACGGTCTTCTGATCGACCAGATCGGCGAGGTTCTCAAACTTCCCGACGAGGGAAGAGAGGAAAATCCGGTCAATCTCGATCCCCGCATAGCCAAGCTCGCCGGCGGCGTGCATCGCCTCGACGGCCAGCTGATGGTCGTCCTCGACGTCGATCGCGTGCTCGAAATCGTGCCTGACACGCTGGCGGCATAACATTGGAAACGTCCCTGTTCGGGATCTGGAAGAAGTAAGAGGCTGAAAATGAGAACATGTCTTGTTGTCGATGACTCAAGCGTTATTCGCAAGGTCGCAAGACGCATTCTGGAAGGCCTGGACTTCCAGATCGTCGAAGCCGAGGACGGTGAGAAGGCGCTGGAAGTCTGCAAGCGCGGACTGCCCGATGCGATCCTGCTCGACTGGAACATGCCGATCATGGATGGCTACGAATTCCTCAACAATCTGCGCCGCATGCCCGGCGGCGACCAGCCCAAGGTGGTGTTCTGCACTACCGAGAACGATGTCGCGCACATCGCACGCGCGCTGCACGCCGGCGCCAACGAATACATCATGAAGCCGTTCGACAAGGATATCGTCACCGCGAAGTTTCAGGAAGTCGGCCTGATCTGACCTGCCTGCTTCGTCCGGCGGCACGGCCACCGGCGATACCGTTTCTATAGTGCCGCTTGAGTAGTACCTGGTGACTGATGAGTGTTGCGTTGGCAAGTTCCTCGACCCCGAATTCCATGCGGCAAGAGCCGTTGCGGGTGATGGTGGTCGATGACTCCGTCGTTATCCGAGGCCTGATCGCGCGCTGGCTGGAACCCGAGCCGGACATGGTTGTCGCGGCTTCGCTGCGTACCGGCCTCGACGCCGTCAACCAGATCGAGCGGGTCAATCCCGATGTCGCCGTGCTCGACATCGAAATGCCGGATCTCGACGGCATTTCCGCGCTGCCCCTGCTGCTGGCGAAGAAGCGCAACCTGATCATCATCATGGCCTCGACCTTGACCCGCCGCAACGCGGAGATCAGCTTCAAGGCGCTCTCGCTCGGTGCATCGGACTACATTCCAAAGCCTGAAAGCACCCGCGAAGCAGGGGCGGCCGAAACCTTTCGCCACGACCTCATTCAGAAAATCCGTCACCTCGGCGCCAAGGTTCGCCGCGCCGCTCCGGCCTCCTCGAGTCCACCTCTCGCGCCGGCGCTCGATCGGCCGCGCGAGGCCCGCCCGGCGCCCCCTCCGGTTGGGCAGCCGCAATTGGTGCGGCGCGCGTTCAGCACGCAGGCGCCGCGCGTACTGTTGATCGGTTCATCGACCGGCGGTCCGCAGGCGCTGATGACGCTGGTCACTGAGCTTGGCCTGGTGATTGATCGCTTTCCAGTCCTGATCACGCAGCACATGCCGCCGACATTCACGACCATCCTTGCCGAGCATCTGGCGCGCGTAAGCCGCCGGCCGGCGCACGAAGCCCTCGATGGCGAGGTCGTCAGGGCCGGCCAGATCTATCTTGCGCCGGGCGGACGCCATATGCGCGTCGTGCGGCATGGCGCGGAGGCAGCGATCGCTCTGGATGATGGACCGCCGATCAATTTCTGCAAGCCGGCGGTCGATCCGATGTTCATCTCCGCGATCGATGTGTGGCAGGGCGGCGCTCTCGCCGTCGTGCTGACGGGCATGGGCTCGGACGGGATGCGAGGCGGCAAGGAGATCGTCGCGGCCGGCGGCAGCGTGATCGCCCAAGACGAAGCTTCGAGTGTGGTGTGGGGGATGCCTGGCGCGGCCGCGAATGCGGGCATCTGCGCGGCTGTCCTCCCGCTTTGTCAGATCGCGCCGAAACTGATTCGATTGTTTTCGGGAGACCGTTCGTGACGCCGCTGGATTATGAGTTTTTGCGCAAGCTCCTGAAAGAGCGCTCCGGACTGGATCTGTCTTCCGACAAGCAATATCTGGTCGAAAGCCGGCTGATCCCGCTGGCGCGAAGGGGCGGTCTCCAAGGCATCACCGAACTGGTGCAGAAAATAAGAAGTGGCGCCGAGGCGCTGACGTCCGAGGTGGTCGAGGCGATGACGACCAACGAGACGTTCTTTTTCCGCGACAAGATTCCGTTCGATCATCTGCGGCAGACGGTGCTCCCTGAACTTGTGCAGGCGCGCGCCAGCCGTCGTTCGCTGCGCATCTGGTGCGCGGCTTCCTCCACCGGGCAGGAACCGTATTCGATCGCGATGTGCATCAAGGAATTCGCGGGCCTGGCGGGATGGCGGATTGAAATCGTTGCGACCGATCTGTCCCAAGAGGTGCTCGAGAAATCCAGATCCGGAATATACAGCCAGTTCGAGGTCCAGCGCGGCCTGCCCATTCAGTCGCTGGTCAAGTATTTCACCCAAACCGGAGAGCTGTGGCAGCTCAACGCGGACATCCGCGCCATGGTGCAGCACCGCCAGCTAAACCTGCTGCAGGATTTTTCGCATCTTGGAGCGTTCGACCTGATTTTCTGCCGCAACGTCCTGATCTATTTCGACCAGGACACCAAACTGGGTGTCTTCGATCGTCTTGCCAAGGTGTTGGAACCCGACGGGGTGTTGGCGCTGGGCGCTGCCGAATCCGTGGTCGGGATATCCGACACCTTCAAGCCCTATCCGGAGCGGCGCGGGCTTTACCGCCCGAACCCCGCCCGAACCGCGCGCTCTGGAATCGCGGCGATGACGCCGGCATTGAGGGCCGCGGCTGCTGCGGCGGCGAGCTGAGCAACCTCTACAGGATCGTGCGGCAAGGACGGCGACGCATTGCCGGTAATCGGATTCTCGCGCTCGCGGATCAAGCCCACGCGGTGTGTGATCGATCAGCCAGCTTTCGAGCACAGGATATTGCCCGGCAAAATTCGGCAGCGATGGCCGCAGCACCAGCAACGTCAGCACCACACGGCGTAAGCGTTAAAGCCGGCGCCTCACAGCATCGTGCTGCACAGGCGAACCGCTCGCCGCGCCCCAAAAAAAACCCCGCCATTTGCGGCGGGGTTCAGTCGGGAGGAGTGAGCTATACAAGCTCGCCGTAAAACCCTTGATCAGGCGGGGATGCGCTCTTCGGCCTCGTGCGGCTCGCGCAGCACGTAACCGCGGCCCCAGACGGTCTCGATGAAGTTGCGGCCTTCGGAGGCGTTGGCGAGCTTCTTGCGCAGCTTGCAGATGAAGACGTCGATGATCTTCAATTCCGGCTCGTCCATGCCGCCATAGAGATGGTTGAGGAACATTTCCTTGGTGAGCGTCGTGCCCTTGCGGAGCGAGAGCAGCTCCAGCATCTGGTATTCCTTGCCCGTCAGATGCACGCGCTGACCGCCGACTTCGACCGTCTTGGTATCGAGATTGACCACGAGATCGCCGGTCTGGATCACCGACTGGGCGTGGCCCTTGGAACGGCGCACGATCGCATGGATGCGGGCAACCAGTTCGTCCTTGTGGAAGGGTTTGGTCATGTAGTCGTCGGCGCCGACGCCGAGACCCTTGACCTTGTCCTCGATGCCGGCGAGGCCGGAGAGGATCAGAATGGGTGTTTTGATCTTCGACACCCGAAGCTGCTTGAGCACGTCGTAGCCAGACATGTCAGGCAGGTTGAGGTCGAGCAGGATAATGTCGTAGTCGTAAAGTTTTCCGAGATCGACGCCTTCTTCTCCGAGGTCCGTCGTATAGACGTTGAAACTCTCGGACTTGAGCATCAATTCAATCGACTGCGCGACGGCGCTGTCATCTTCTATCAGCAATACGCGCATGCCAGTCCCCTATAGTCGCCGCCCCGGGCGTCAGGTCGGCCGCACTTGCGGCACTCAAAACGCCTTTGAACAACTGATTCGGATCCTGACGACATATGGTTAACAAAATCTGATTCGTGTTCGCAAGCTCTATCCGTGCAATTTTTGACGAATCGCCCTAAGATGTTGCGACGAAGCAGTTTTTTGTATCCGTTCCCGTTCGAGTCCAACATTAAGAGGCGGGCCTAACCGACTCTCGTGACTCGCCCTTCGTCTGACGGGCGAGCGCTTTCAGTCACCAAAGACAGTGACGTAATGATTAACGATGCGGGTAAACACGAAGTTAAGGGCGGGCCCGAAAAGCTCGAAACTTAAGGTTTTCTCAATGAAGGCGCTCGCAGAACAGATCGCCGACATCGACGGCGTCAATATTTATGGCCGCGTCGTCGGCGTGCGCGGCCTGATGGTCGAGATCGCAGGTCCGATCCACGCGATGTCGGTCGGCGCCCGCATCGTGATCGAGACCGGCGGCAATCGTTTCATCCCTTCCGAAGTCATCGGCTTCTCCGGCAACAACGCCGTGGTGATGCCGTTCGCCGGCCTCGAAGGTGTCAGGCGCGGCTGTCGCGCCGTGATCGCCAATGCCGCGAGCCAGGTGCGCCCTTCGCCGTCATGGCTTGGTCGCGTGATCAACGCGATGGGCGAACCGATCGACGGCAAGGGGCCGTTGTCGCAAGGCGCCTCGCCGATGCCCTACCGCAACGCGCCGCCGCCGGCCCATTCGCGCCAGCGCGTCGGCGCACCGCTCGATCTCGGCGTGCGGGCGCTCAATACGTTTCTGACCTGCTGTCGCGGCCAGCGGCTCGGCATCTTCGCCGGCTCCGGAGTCGGCAAGTCGGTGTTGCTGTCGATGCTGGCGCGCAATGTCGACGCTGACATCACGGTGATCGGACTGGTCGGCGAACGCGGCCGCGAGGTGCAGGAATTCCTGCAGGACGATTTGGGAGAAGAGGGCCTGGCGCGCTCGGTCGTGGTGGTGGCGACCTCGGACGAGCCCGCATTGATGCGGCGGCAAGCGGCTTACTTGACCTTGGCGGTATCAGAATATTTTCGCGATGCGGATAAGGATGTGCTGTGCCTGATGGATTCGGTCACTCGCTTCGCGATGGCCCAGCGCGAGATCGGACTATCAGCCGGCGAACCGCCGACCGCCAAGGGCTATACGCCGACCGTATTCACTGAATTGCCGAAGCTGCTTGAACGCGCCGGTCCCGGCACCGGCGCCGGTACCATCACCGGCATCTTTACGGTGCTGGTGGACGGCGACGATCATAACGAGCCGATCGCGGATGCGGTCCGGGGCATTCTGGACGGCCATCTTGTGATGCAGCGTTCGATCGCTGAACGCGGGCGTTATCCGGCAGTTAACATTCTCAAGTCGGTGTCCCGCACCATGCCTAGATCGGCCGATCCGGTCTATCTGCCGACCATCACACGGGCGCGCCAGGTGATGGCAACCTATGCCGACATGGAGGAACTGATCCGGCTCGGGGCCTATCGCACGGGCTCGAGCCCCGAGGTCGACGAGGCGATTCAGCTGCACGAGCCGCTGGAGAGCTTCCTGCGCCAGGCCAAGGACGAGGTCACCGGCCTGCAGGAGGGTTACCGGCAACTTGAGGCAATCCTCGGAAGTTTGGAAACGGAACGCTAACTTTGTCAGGCCATCATCTGCGCCACACAACTAGCGCTGCCGGTGGGTTCCCTGGGGGATACCGGTGCTGTCCCGCTTTCAGATTGGGACTTCTGGGGAGTATGAGTCGATGAAGTCACGTGAAACGCTGATCCGCCTGAAGAAGTTTCAGGTCGACGAAAAGCGCCGAAGGGTCGCCCAGATTGAAAGCATGATCGCCGACTTCCAGCGCATGTCGGTCGATCTGGAACGCGAAATCCAGACCGAGCAAGACCGCGCCGGGATCAACGACCCCTCGCACTTCGCCTATCCGACCTATGCCAAGGCCGCGATCCAGCGGCGGGAGAACCTGACCCGCTCCGCCGACGAACTGCGTATTCAGCTTGAGGAGGCCAAGAGCCTGCTGGCTGAAGCTTTCGAGGAGCTCAAGAAAGTCGAGCTCCTGGACGAGCGCGATCAGGCACGCGAGCGCGCCGAAGAAAGCGCCCGGGAACAGGCCGACCTCGACAGTATCGGCCTGATGCGCGCACGCCTCGGCGCGATTGCCTGACGAGCCTATCCAATCAGCTGCTGAAACATCAGCGAAAACCCGGGCCGCGAGGTCCGGGTTTTGCTTGAGCCCGGTGTCCAAAGGCTCGCCATGGGTGATTTGGTGGCACGGTTTACCCGCAACGAGGCAGCGCGTTTGATCGGCGACCCGCTGGCGCGACATTCACAACGCCGGGGCCTCCCGAGAGATCGTCGAGGATCACACAATCCGGTCCCGGTCCCCCGGCGCAGGACGAATCGCAGTTCGCGACGAAGCCCGCAATGCTGCGCTCCAGCGCCTTCAACTCGCTCAAGTTCGCGCGCACGGCCGCGAGATGTTCCTGGGCCAGGTCGCGGGCGTGCATGCAGGAACTCTGCGGGTCTTGCACGAGCGCTATAAGCGAGCGTACCTGTTCGATTGAAAAGCCGAACTCGCGGCAACGGCGAATGAAGGTCAGATGCTTCACATCGGCATCGCCATATACGCGTTGCCCGCCCGATTGCCGGTCTGCCGAACGCAGCAGGCCAATCTCTTCATAGTAACGGATCGTGGGCGCGGTGGTGCCTGTCAGCTCCGCGAGCGCTCCAATCTTAAGGTTCGACATGCCCTGACTCTCTTAGCGGTTTTTTCCTCTTGAACCTCAAGTTACTTGAGGAACTATCCTGTCGGCAAGGCTCGCGTCAAAACCGGCAGGGCCGATAGGAGAGAGCAAGCAATGACCATGACCGAAGCGTCGCCCATCGCCTGCACGCTGGCCCCCGGTGAATTTAGGGACCGGCTGGCATGGATCGGCGCACTGACGCGTGATGCCCTGCGCGGCCACGAGCGCCGCGATTTAGTTCTGGACCTTCGTTACGCGCTGGAGGCCGGCGAGCGCGTCCGCGAGATGGTTCGCAATGAGCAAGCCTGTTGCTCGTTCCTCACCTTCGATCTGCAGGAAGCGCCGGACGAAATCCGGCTCACCATCACGGCGCCCGAATCGGCGCGGGAGGCGGCTGACATGCTGTTCGAGCAGTTCGTTGCAGATGCGCCCGCGTCGTCGGCCTGCGCGTGCGCGGTACCATCGGCTTCGGATATGGCATTGCCAATTGCCAGGAAACCATCCGGCGTTAAGGCTGCCGGACTGACCGCCGCGACGCTGGCGACCGGAGCGGTCGCGTGCGGCGCATGTTGCGTGCTGCCATTTGCCTTGCCTGCCGCGGCGCTCGCGGGTACCGGAGGCATTCTCGCTTGGTTCGTCGGCGCGTACCCCTGGGTCACGGGGCTTGCCATCCTCGCCGTTATCGGAGCGTGGGCCTGGATCGCGTGGCAAACGGTTCAGACCCGCCGCAGGCCCGTGGCGTCCACGCTTTACATCATGGCGGCGGCAACCGCTCTCACGGCCATCGCGGCACTGTGGCCCTTTATCGCGCCGCATCTTGCGCGCGCGTTGATGGTGTAGCGATGCGGCGGTTCGATCTTCAGCCTTGATTAAGCAACGGAGGGTGTGAAACGGTCAGCCATGAAGACGACGCTTGTCTATATTGGAGCCGCCATTGCCGAGATCGCGGGGTGCTTTGCCTTCTGGGGCTGGCTGCGCCTTGGCAAGCCGGTCTGGTGGCTGATCCCGGGTCTGCTCTCGCTGGTTGTCTTCGCTTATGCGCTGACATTGGTCGAAGCCAATGCGGCGGGCAGGGCCTATGCCGCCTATGGCGGCGTTTACATCGCCGCCTCGCTGCTCTGGCTGTGGGCAATCGAAAGTGTGCGCCCTGATCGGTGGGACATCACCGGAGCGGCTATCTGCCTGATTGGCGCGGGCGTGATTCTTGTAGGTCCGCGCGGATAAAAACCCAACGGTTGTCTTGCCTCGACCTGACGCTTTTCCATTTGCCATAGCATCATCGGACCCAGGCCGCGAGCTCCGGATTTTTCTTCGGTGCGGTGTCCACAGGCTCGTTACGGGCGACTTGGTGGCACGGTTTGGCGCATGATACGACACATCTCGATAGCCGTATCAGGTACGTACCAAGCGATGGGGCATTGCGACGTTGGGGACGCTGAATGCTAACGTCAGCTGAGTTGGTCTGGCTGATTGCCGCCGTTGCGAAGGGGGATGAGGCCGCTTTTGAGCGTCTTTACGCCGCCACGCGCGCGAAACTCTTTGGCGTTGTGCTCCGTATCTTGCGGCGACACGACCTCGCGGAGGAGGTCATTCAGGAGACTTATGTCAAGATCTGGAGCAGTGCCGGACAGTTCAATCCCGGTCTGGCGTCGCCGATCACGTGGATGGCGTCCATCGCCCGAAACCGTGCCATCGACGTGGTGCGCAAACGGAGCGAGGCCTCGATCGAAGAGGAGCCGGCGGCGATGGAAGTAGCTGCCGATAGCCCGGATCCGCTAACGCGTCGGGAGATGACCGAAGAATTGAAGCGCTTGCTGGAGTGCGTTGGCCGTCTCGAGCCGGATCGGCAAAAGCTGGTGCTGTTGGCCTATTATAACGGCTGGAGCCGTGAGCAGCTGGCGGCGAAGTTCGAGACGCCGGTGAATACGGTGAAGACCTGGCTGCGCCGCAGCATGCTGGATATCCGGGAGTGCCTTGGACTTTAGATGATGGCCTATAGCGAAGACCATATCGCGCTCGCCGCCGAATACGCGCTCGGCACCCTCGATGCCGATGAGCGGGCTCAGGTCGAGACCATGATGGCCGTCGACAAAGACTTCACGGCGATCGTCCATGCGTGGGAGCACAAGCTCGGCGTCCTGAACGAGATGGTCGGATCAGTCGAGCCGCGGCCTGAGGTCTGGGACAAGATCAAAACAGCAGCGGGGCTTTCCGAACCGCAGGCGCCGCTGGTGCTTCCCGAGGCTGCGCCGGCGCCGGTGGCTCCGGTCGTGGAGGAATCTCCCGTCGTCACCGACAACTCCAACGTCGTCCAGTTGTCCGCACAGGCTCGGCGCTGGCGCAACGTTGCAATGTTCACCACGGCGATCGCGGCGGCACTGGTCGCAATGATCTCGGTCGGGGCCTATCAGCCTGATTTGCTTCCCGCGGCTATCCGTCCGAAGCCGCGGACGCAGGTGGTTGAAGTAAAGACCCCCTCAGCTCCAACGCCTTCGGCCCAGTATGTCGCCGTCCTGCAGAAGGAGGGCGGGTCGCCTGCGTTCATTCTCACTGTTGACGGTGCGACCAGGAATTTCACGGTTCGCAAGGTCGACGCCACCGCCGAGCCCGATAAGAGCTTCGAGCTTTGGCTGATCTCGGACAAGCTGCCACGGCCGCGCTCGCTTGGCGTCATTGGCAACGGTGACTTCACGGCGCGTCCAGTGCTGGCCTCATACGACGCCGACACCATCAACAGCGCAACCTATGCCGTGACCATCGAGCAGGCGGGTGGATCGCCTGACGGCAACCCGCACTCCGCGCCTGTTTATACCGGCAAGCTGATCGAGAGCGTTCCGCCTGTCGCGCCTGCGCGGTAGAATCTGGCGCATCGATCCGGAAGTTGCGAGCAGGTGAGACAAAAAGAAAACGCCCGTGGGGAGCGGGCGTTTTCGGTAGTCACTTGGGGTAGTTGGGGTCTTCTTAGTATCCACGTGGCGACTTTGGGGGGCTGGTAAAGAGCCGCGTGAATTCGTTAGCGGACGAGTGATGTGTCCGAACTGGTGATCGCCACGGCCTTGCCGGCCTTAACGACGCGTGCAGTTTGGGTGTAGTCGTCCGAATTGGTCCGAGCCGAGATGCCGAAGGCCGCCACTGCGATTCCCGCAACGAGCGCCACGACCACGATCTTAAGGTGGGTCGAGCGATCCGCGCTGTAGATCGAATGGTTCATGGAAGCCTCCTGCCGCCTTCCCGTCTCTGCGAATTTGTCTGTGTTGTCCGCCGACAGGTTCAAGATCTCCGTGGTACGAAACGTAGGGATTCGGCTTTCAGTTCCTAGGGGACGATCACAAGGCAGTGAAAAGACTTGAACGGCCGCGATCACGGGTTGAGCTGGAAGGCTCCGATCCGGAAGAATTATCGAATGATTGCAATGGGTTGTGTATTTATTGCGGCTCTTGGCCCGAAACGGCGCGCCAAGGGCGCCCGCCGAAAAATCGTTTGCGTGTGACCAAAATGCCCCGCCCGTCGCCCCCGTCAAATCTGTCGGGAAATCAGACGCTTCCGACCGTCTTCAGCCGCGCGCGGGGGTGGATTTCGGCCTGCGACAGAACGGTGGTTTGCGCTCTGAAACGCTCTACCAGCGAACGCACGAACGGCCGGATCGCCGCCGACGTCACCAATACCGGCGCCTCGCCTTCGCGGGCGGCCTGTTCGAAGCGGTCGCGCACCGCGGTCATGAACTCGGATAGTTTGGAGGGCTGCATGGCAAGGCTGCGTTCTTCGCCCTGGCCGATCAGCGACTCGGCAAAGGCCTGTTCCCATTTCGCCGACAGCGCGATCAGCGGCAGGTAGCCGCTGCCAGAGGTATTTTGCGCGCAAATCTGTCGCGCCAGCCTGGCGCGAACGTGCTCGACCATGGTTGCCGGGTTGCGCGAAAACGCCAGCGCGTCGGCGATGCCTTCGAGAATGGTCGAGAGGTCGCGGATCGAGATGCGCTCGGCGAGCAATAGCTGCAGCACGCGCTGAATGCCCGAGATGGTGACCTGGCTCGGCACGATGTCCTTGACCAGTTCGCCTTGCTCCTTCGGCAGCTCCTTCAAGAGCTTTTGCACTTCGCCGTAGGACAACAGGTCCGACACGTTGTTCTTGAGCAGCTCGGTGAGATGGGTCGAGAGCACGGTCGCGGCGTCCACCACCGTATAGCCCTTCAGCGAAGCCTCCTCCTTCAGGCTGGCGTCGACCCATGTCGCCGGCAGCCCGAAGGTCGGCTCGATGGTGTGAATGCCGGGCACGCCGACCTGATTGCCGGCGGGGTCCATGACCATGAACTGGTTCGGCCAGATCTTGCCGCTGCCTGCGTCCACTTCCTTGATCTTGATGATGTAGGTGTTGGCTTCCAGCTGCACATTGTCGAGAATGCGTACCGCCGGCATCACAAAGCCCATCTCGATCGCGAGCGAACGGCGCAGCGCCTTGATCTGCTCGGTCAACCGATCGGTACCGTCGGGGCCATTTACCAGCGGCAGCAGCGCATAACCGAGCTCGATCTTGAGGTCGTCGATCTTCAGCGCGGTGGCGATCGGCTCCTCCGCCGCAGCACTGGCAGCAGCGGCTGCCGCGGGAGCCGCTGCCGCGGCGGCTTCGGCGGCCGAGGCCGCATGCTTGTGTTTGCGCGCGTTCCAAGCCAGCACCGCCGCACCGCCGCCGAGGGCGAGGAAGGGAAGCATCGGAATGCCCGGGAGTATCGCCAGCACCAGCATCACGCCGGCCGACATGCCGAGCGCCTGCGGATAGCCGGAGAGTTGCTTCATCATCGCCTTATCGGCGGCGCCGCTGACGCCTGCCTTCGAGACCAGCAAGCCGGCCGCGGTGGAGACGATCAGCGCCGGCACTTGCGTGACTAGTCCATCGCCGACGGTCAGCAGCGTGTAGGTGCGCGCGGCTTCGGCGAAGCCGAGGCCTTGCTGGGCGACGCCGATGATGATTCCGCCGATGACGTTGATGAAGACGACCAAAAGGCCCGCGATCGCGTCGCCGCGCACGAATTTCGACGCACCGTCCATCGCCCCGAAGAAGCCGCTTTCGTCTTCCAGCGCCTTGCGGCGTTCTTTGGCGACCTTCTCATCGATCAGGCCGGCGGAGAGATCGGCGTCGATCGCCATCTGCTTGCCCGGCATGGCATCGAGGTGGAACCGCGCGGCGACTTCCGCGATGCGGCCCGAGCCTTTGGTGATGACGACGAAATTCACGATCACCAGAATGGCGAAGACGATAATTCCGATCACGAAATTGCCGCCCATCACGAAATTGCCGAACGCCTCGATGACGTGGCCGGCTGCCGCCGTGCCCTCGTGGCCGTGCGACAGGATCAGCCGCGTCGATGCCAGGTTGAGCGACAGCCGCAGCATGGTCGAGATCAACAGGATGGTCGGGAACGCGGAGAATTCCAGTGGCGCCTGGATGAACAGCGCCGTCATCAGGATCAGGATCGACAGGATGATCGAGATGGCGAGAAAAAGATCGAGCACGATCGAGGGCAGGGGGAGAATCAGCACCACCAGAATGGTGAGGACGCCGAACGCCAGCGCGAGATCGCCGCGCTTCAGGATGTTGCCGATTTCACTCAAGCTCGGAAATGCGGTCCCCGGCGCCGCTCCGCCCTGACCCGCCGTGACATCGACCATGGTTGCTGCTTCCCCCCGCGTATGCCGGTCGCGGGCGCCAAACGTCTGCGCGGCGGCCGAAGGACCACCGTTTCGAAAGTGAGGCACCGCACTGGCGTCCACGGGCACTCCCCCGTCTTACGCGTTCGACGACACTCGACTTCACTCGGCAATTTTTGCCCAGTTTATGGTTAGGAAAGCGTTAACGGGGTACCGATTCGGGCCGTCGTTCCGCCACTGGAGCCGCCTCCCACACCCCGTTGGCGGACGATGACGGGTGGGAGGGGCGCGACGCAGCTTCGCGATCCCGCGGCCCAATGCCCGGGTTCTGCCTGACCGTTTTCCCTCCGATACGGAGGGAGTGCAGCGTTCCGGGGCGATTTTGCATCACGCTATGGTGCTCCTCGAACACCGAGCCGCCTGCTTACTACTTAGAGCTGATCGCCAGCGCCGATGCGCGAACGTCATTTGTCGACATCGCCATCCTCCGTTTTCAATTGTTCGCGCTCATGAAGGCGTTCCAAGATCGCCGTGCGCCTTGGTATCAGCGCGGCCTCATCCGCAAACCGCTGCGCAAGATCGGCGTGATACCGTTGCACGACGTCGAGCGTTGTCGAACACGTCGCCGCAGGGGCACTTGCTGAAGCGACTGCACGGTTTGCCCGGGGCCTCTTCATTCAAAACGCCGACTTGAACTTATGGGCAGGAATGGCGCCGTCCGTCATAGCCCCTGTAGGTTCCGGATGCTGGATCGTAAGTCCGATAGCGCTGGCAGCTGTAGCCATTGTCTGGGCTCATGGCGTGCTCGCGGGGTAATGGCACTGTTTTAACCGGTCTAATTGCCGTTTTGCTGTTCTCTGGCGTCACGTCCGGTTGCTTTGCGGCCTGGGCGGGCTTCACCAAGGCGTCGCTGTTTGCCCAGGCGGGCAAGGAGACACCGGGCCTCTCTTCCACAGCAGCGGGTTTCTGTCTCACGTCCACGGCTTCGTCGCCCGCCTTGCGCAACAGTGCTACCTGCTTCTCGACTTCGCGGCGCGTTTGAGCGAGTTCGTTCGCCAGCGCGGCACCGCGAGCGCGTTCCTCTCCGAGCGCGTGGCGATGTTGCACCATGCTCGCCGTCAGCTCTTGTCGCGCGGCGGCGACCTCCTGCGCGAGGGCGGCCGTTTTCTCGCGCTCCTGTCCGAGCGATTGGGCGCTCTTCGCGGCTTCTGTCTGCTTGAGCTGCCCTGTTTCCTCGCTCGCCTTGCGCAATTGCGCCGCCTGCGTCTCGATTTCGCGCTGCGCCGTCGCAAGTTCGCTCCACAGTGCGGCACGGCGCGCGCTTTCCTCATCGAGCGCTTGACGATGTTTCGCCGTGCTTGTGGTCAGCTCTTGTCGCCCCGCGGCGGCCTCCTGCGCGAGCGCGGCCGTTTTCTCGCGCTCCTGTCCGAGCGATTGTGTGATCTTGGCGGCTTCCGCCTGCCTGAGCTGCTCTGTTTCCTCGCTCGACTTCAACAGCGCCGCCTGCGTCTCAATTTCGCGCTGCGCCGTCGCCAGTTCGCTCGCCAGTGCGGCGCTGCGCGCGCGTTCCTCGTCGAGCGCTTGACGAGGTTGCGCCGTGCTTGCGGTCAGCTCTTGTCGCGCGGCGGCGGCCTCCTGCGCGAGGGCGGCCGTTTTCTCGCGCTCCTGTCCGAGCGATTGTGCGGTCTTCGCGGCTTCCGCCCGCAGCAGCTGCACATCGAGCCCCTTGATGGCACGCCGGTCCTCGGTCAACTCTTGCGCCAAAGCTTGGGCACGCCCTTCCGTTAGGGATTGTTGGGCTTCCGGTACCGCCGCCACCGCGACCTGCTGGGCCTGCGCAGCCTCCTGCGCCCCCGACTGCGCTCTGACCTGATCGGCCTCGGCGTGCTGCTCAAGCGCCAATACGTCGGTCTTCCCCGAGTCCTGGCTCGGCAACTGGGTCTCTTGCTCGACGACCTGCCCGCCGATCGTGCTGACCCTAACGATATCCCGTTGACCGGCGTCTCGCGTGACATAGAAAAACAGGCCGATGAGCGCCGCCGCTGCAACGACGCCAACGAAGAAGCTATAGCCGCGCCGCCATCCCGACGGCCTGACCTGAGAGGGGTTGCTGGATCCTTCGTCCTCTTGCAGGAGATATTCGGCGCGCGGCATTGGATGCCAATGTGTCGGCGCGATCTTGCTCGGCTCGCTGTTTTTCCCGACCCATTCACCCGCCTCAGGCGACCAGTGAGCGACGCCATAGGTCATACTCGTGTCATCCTCGAGAATGACGAATTTCCCATCTCTCGGTGCGGTCTCGATCGCGTGGCGCATGCAAAAAGACGCCCATTCTGCGTGTAGCACGAGCTGCATAAAGTTCTCCGCCGAAAACGGCGCATCTGATTTGACGCTCGTCAATAATAAATGGGCAGTGTGGGTATCATTGCTTGTGGATCGGGCGATCGAGTGCAGAATTCACATCACCGCCCAATGAAGCAGCGAGAGCCACTGTCTCGGCGCCGTGCGTGCCCGACAACAGAAACACGCGATCGCACAGCTTGCGCAGCCCGGCCAAAAATCCTTTAGCCGGTTCGACGTCCTTGGCGGCCTTTAGGATCAGAGGAGCAATGCGGCCCGGATGGGCCGAAAACAGCGCCGCCGCCCCCGCGAGGTCGTTGTAACGAAAAGTCAGCGTCAGACGACTCAATGGCCATTCAGCAGGCATGTTGTCCGGCAGCGGGTCTATCCCTGACAGTGTTACCCGCTGCCGTCCTGCTTTCTCGAACCTGTGCCGGTGTCAGATGGCGAGGTCATTCCAGGCCGACGAGCAGACCGAGCTCTTGCCATGGTCATGGTGATCGAAGATGATCTCGGTAACCTGGGTGGCCCAAAGATCCTCGCGTGCCCCAAGGCTGCCCGCCGACCACTCCTGGATGGTCCAGAAGTGCGTGGGATTATTGGGGTCGAAGGTGGTGGCGCTGTAATCGCCCCATCGGCCGTTACCCGCCGTGTAGGGACCCGTACCCGCCTGCAGCAGGATCGGGTCGCCGAACTCGAGGTCGTCTCCCACCAGCGTGCCCGCCACCGCGTAAGCGCTGGGGAAGTCATCCGGACCGGATCCCGTGAAGCCGATCACCGCTTGGCCGAGCGGATTCACAGCGATCGAGCCGAAGTAGACGTCGAGATTGTCCGGATGGATAATGCCGCTGTCGAGCAGGGTGGGCGCCGACATCGGGTCGTCGATCATGAGCCAGCGAAGCGCGGCGTGCCCGCCATCGTCGATGCTCTGCACGCCGAATAGCTTCCCATCCTGGAGCACGACGCTCGAGGAAAAGCGGCTCTCCAAGGTGTTGATCGTCGCGCTCGTACCCTCCTGGATTGCCGGTGGGGGAGGCGAGGCTGGAGGCACATCGACCAAGCGGTCCAAGACGTCGAGTTGCGGATTTGTGATCGGACCATCGATGGAGGAGATCTTCAGGAAACCTGACGACGTGAGATAGTCGGATAGGAACAGTTCCGATTCGGACGTGCCATGCGCCACCGCGGGCTGGGCACTGAAGCCGGTATCGGTAGAGTCGAGATCGTCAAACAGGGTGACGTTTGCGATGCTCGGAGCCGCTTGCAGCAGGTCATCCTTGGGAATGGCGACGAGGGTAGTCACGACGCCTGCAGTTGTGACCGGGAACATGTTGGCCGACAAGAAGACCCCGTCAGAGTCGATGCCGAGCATCGGGAAATCGGCCCAGTGATCGTCGTTGGGATCGCTGTCGATCTCCACAGCCTGCCAGCCATCGGTCGGATCCGAGGTGTTCGAAACGGCGACCAGGAAGTCGTTTAGCTGCCCTGGGTTATCCGCGGACGCCGCAAACCACCGGTCGCTCTCAGGGTCGTACAGCACGCGCGGATCGAACGAGAAGATATCTACCTGGACACCGGCTGTGGTCCAGAACGCGTCGAGCGACGACCGCTCGAGCAGAACGCCACTCTTGTCATATACGCTGTATACGCCGTTGAGTAGTTCCACGAAGTCATCGGGTCCGACGGCGCCGTTCGTATCCGGCGGAATGAAACCGGACACATCGACGGTGGCACCGGTGAAGTTGGCCCCGATCTCTATCGAATCCCGAAGCTTATCATGGTCATGTTGCTTGTGGTGGTGATCGCGACCGTGATGCCTGTCGTGACCGTAGTACCCGTCTCGGTCGCGCTGCTCGTCATGATCACGCATCCTTTGGTCATGGATGATGACATATGGCTCGTTTGAAAGAATGGCCATGTCCGACATTCCTTTCTCAGCTCTACTAGGGTTTGTGTACGCTGATGACTCAGCTTGCTGTGCCAAGTTGCGCGGTGCGTCCGGATTGCAGAAGCGGTCCCTCACCGGAGCAACGTAGAGCCAGTGGCGGGGCCAGTCCTGTGGCGAGGCGAAGGCCTCCTCGACGGCAGCAGAGCGGACCGACGCTCAAATCTTGTGGGATGCGGGCATCCATTGGCGTGGTACAGATTGCCCAGTCATCGTAAGAAAGAAACGGATAGTCCGCACACAGCGCGACGACTTCCCGGCCGGTGTAGGCGCGGGCGAGGCGGACGTTCTGCGGAATCAACCTTCCGTCAAATCGCTCTAAACGCATCGTTCCCGCCCCAGGCAATCAATTTTAAGTAGGTACGTCTTTTCCAGCGGCGCAATTTGAGATGCGTCAACTTAGGGTACAATTGACGCAGTGTTTTGCTGCGGGTCGCCGAGATGATCTACGTGAGGCCCCACATTCGAATGACGGCGCGCGGTTTCAAACAAGACGGTGAAGGCCCCACTGTCCGAGTTGGGTCATTCGCGTTGTTCTGACCATGTGCCCGTCGCTTCTGGTCTACCCCGATAAGATGGAGTAATCGGCCGGCCCAGCTTGTAGATAGCTGAAGATTTTTGGATGCTGCGCTTCAGGCTGATGGTGAAACGAGGTCCGTGGTAACGGCCTCTAGAGGTCAGCTTTTGACCCAGCCGGCCGCTAAATCGTGGAACTGGATTGGTGGAACATTTTCGCAACACCAAGTCTGAATGACATATTTCTTGGACATCAAGTCGGTTGTTGCCTGAGCAGACTTCTTGGGTACTTAATTAGTTCGCTCATTTCCTCCGTGTTTGTCCGGAGAAATCCGAAAGCGGGATCAGCTTCGGATAGTTTTTTGGAAGTGGACCACGCCCGACTCTCCAAGAGCTCAACTCGGCGGTAGCCCGGCCGGGGGTAATGAAACGATGAAAAACCATATCCTCTGCTCAATGGCTGGTCTTCTCGCCGTGAGCGGAGCCCAGGCGGCTGACCTTCCCGTTAAGGCCAGAGCGATCCAATACGTGAGGATCTGCTCGGCTTACGGTGCTGGCTTCTGGTACGTACCCGGCACCGACACCTGCATCAAGCTGAGTGGTTATCTGCGCGTTGACGCGGACTATAACGCGGGCGTTTTCGACAATCCGTATTGGAACGACGACGGTGGTCAGCACAACCGCTACGTCAATGAAATTAGTGCGCGTTCGCGGCTCGATTTCGCCGTCGATACACGCACCGCTACTGAATATGGCGTCGTCCGCACTTTCGCTCAGGCCGACTTCCAGTTCACCACATTAGCCTCAAGCCAAAATCCTAACTCAACAAGCACCAATCTCGGCAACAACGAGCAACTGCTTGACACTGCCGGTGGCGGTTATGTTGCGGTGGCCAATGTGTTCATCCAGTTCGCTGGATTTATCTTTGGTAAGTCCGAGTCGGCCTACGCGACGCCCTGGCAAGGCTTTCCGGGCAATAACACTTCGTATTTGCTCGGCGGCCACGACACCGCCAACGGCGTAAACAACATTCAGTATACCGCCGACTTCGGCAACGGTGTGTCGGGCTCGATCGGTTTGGACGAAGGTTTCGTATTCAATCGCACCGCGCTCTATAATCTTTCGACCGGGCTTAAAGCTGATGGTACATCTGGCGATGCTTATGGTGGACGCGTTGGTCCCGACATGGTCGGTCGAATCCGCGTTGACCAGACTTGGGGCATATTTCAGTTGTCGGCTGCTGCACACCAAGTAAATGGCTCCTACAATACTCTGGCCGGCAGTGCTGCCGCTCCGACCTCTGCCTCCGAACTTTCAGGGCATCCCGAAAGCAAATGGGGTGGCTCGGTGATGGCTGGGTTGAACATCAAGAATATTCCCACGGGTGCAGGTGACGACATCAAGGTCGACGCAACATGGGCGAAAGGAGACACGAAGAACGTGATCTCCACTACCTCCAAATCACCAAGCTTCGCAATGTTCGGTGGCACCAGCAATCCTGCAGCCTATCAGAGCATAGGCTTCGGAGCCACGACGGATGGTGTGTGGTTGCCGGCGGCAAACGGTGGTGACGGCCGTATCCATCTGACGGAGGCTTTCGGTATGCGCGGGGCCTTCAATCACAATTGGGATCCGTATTGGTCGACCAGCATCTTTGGCAGCTATTCGGCTCTTCGCTACGATGCTGCTGCAAAAGCTTCCTACTGTTCGGTATACACCGGCACCAGGGCGGTCTCCGCCGACTACAGCTGCAATCCGGATTTCAACGTCTCGCAACTTGGCGTCATTACCCGCTGGACGCCCGTCACGAACCTGACCTTCTCGGTCGAAACCATGTGGATTCATCTCGACCAGAATTTCACGGGTACGGCAATGTTGGATGCGTCGGCGCCGAAGCCATCCGCGACCTATCAGTTTAGGGATCAGAACACGTTCACGCTGAACATCCGCGCTCAGCGTAACTTCTGACCCAAGCAAAAGTGTCCGAATCCAGCGTTTGAACGTATCGCTTCGCTCATTTCATCCAGACGTATCAGTCTTCCCCGATAGGGTTGTCGGGTCGACCTGCGCATTGTCCTTTTCGAGGATTGCTCGGCGTTCACTCGCGTTGCGGCCTGCACACTCGCGCTGTCACCACTTTGTGAAACGCTAAACCTCCATGACTGCTCCGATTGCTTCCGGCTGGAGCGGTTGCCGGATGGGATTTGCACCCACTGGAAAGCGCCGCCTTTCACGGCGCACACCCACCTCAGACATTGGGCCGCGGCGTGTTGGTTTAGCGAAATCCCGGGCCTGGCTTCAGGGGATTTCCCCGATAGCTTCCGGGATTCCCTGATAGCAAGTGAAAATGCGCGGGCGAAAATCACCAAGGCTAACGCCGGGCTATGCCTAAGCAATAAGAAGGCGGGCGACCGGTTAGTTCGCCATGGGAGTGACAGAACGGATACAGGCTATGTATCACGCGTATCGCAAGATTTTCTTGAGCGCTGTGGCAATAGTGACCGCGCTGGGGAATCCGAGTAATCACCGAGACGCACACGCAGTCGAGGAAACCACGGCGGAAATGCTCGCGGCTCACATACGCAGGCAAGGCTATCGCTGTGGCGGGCCGCCGCTCAGTGCCGTGAGGGACGCCGAGCGCTCGAAGCCGGACGAAGCAGTCTGGGTTCTCAAATGTACGAATGTCACCTACAGGTTGACGCTCATTCCCGATATGGCGTGGAAGGTCGAGCAACTTGAATAGTGAAAATTTGTGTTCAGTGATGCAGAAAGACTTTTGCAACACTATCGGCGCCTTTGAGACGTGCCGACGCACGCTGCGAATGTCCGTTTATCGGGGTAGACCGGAAGCCATCGGTGCAAGCTCAAGACGGCGCTTTTGACCCGGACCGAACATTGAGTCCCCGCGACGTTCGCGATGTTGGGTCGCCTCACGTTGATCCAAATCAATGTGCAAGCGTAGTAGAGGAAGACCTCGCGCGGCGACCTTTCCGACTAAGCGGGCGGCCCATAGGTCGCCCGTTTCTGTTCCCGTTGTCGGTAGCGCTCCAACACGGCCCCGGCGGAGGAGGACAACCGGGGCCGCATTTATAAAGGCCGCGCGAAACACACGGGATTTTCTCTTGGTCTTGCTGTTAGTTTTTGCCGCCTGCACCCGGCGTCGAGCCTCCGAACTGGGACGAACCGGTTCCGCTGAGTGACGTCGGACCGCCCGGACAGCCGTTCGGATCGTCACAGCGCTGGTTGCCACCAGCGCTTCCGCTAGTGCCGCCACTCATGGACCCGCCTGCGGCGGGACCGGCGGGACCGCTACGGCCAACCGCGCCTGGTGAATCGCCTCCGCTCGTGGAAGGTCCGGTGCCGCTCAATGACGTGGGACCGCCCGCTGTGCCGTTAGCACCGCCAGCTTGTGCAAATGCGAAAGTGCCAGACAGCGCGAACGCCGAAGCCAAAGCGATTGTTGTGAGTTTCATGGGCCAATTCCTTTTGTTGCATAAGGAAGATAGACCCCGAAGGTGGAGAGCAACGCTGCGGTTACTCGCACGCACCACTAGCCCCAAAACAGCATATGGGATTTCTCGAATTTGCGCCAGATCAAGTTTTACGGTGATCGCTGCGATTATTTTGACGCTTGTCGGAATTGATAGACCTGCGTCGATTCGGCGACCGCGATGGACCTAGCGCCGCGCGCCAGGCTTTTTCACACCTTCCCCTTCCAGATCAGCCATCGGTAGATGCCGAACAGGTTGATGAGCGTCACCACCACGTTTTGCACCATCAGCGCATATTCCGCGGTTAGATAGCCGATGACGATCCAGATGATGGATGCTCCGCTCAGCACGACGAAAGCGCAGCCGGTGATGCGTGGCCGCACCCGGGCAGCCAGGATCAGCCCGGCGCCGATCGTGCTGACAGACGCCGCCCAGCGCAGGATGTCGGCCATCACGCTCGCGCTCCGCATTCGAACTTCGCTCCGCGTGACCTATTTGCCTAAACGGGCGCATTCATGGGCAAGCCGGCGGAGCGAACCTTTTGCTCCTCATGCACCGACCACCATTGGACCACGGCTCGAGCGACTTGGTCCCACAGCGGCGTCGGAAGGTCGGGGACCGCGATCCTGACCACATAGCGATTGCGGCTGGTGTCGCGGAACCACTCCGCCGCGCCGAAATCGAAACCGAAGCTCCCCGCATGGCGCAACGGCAATCCGGCCTTTCTCAAGTCGCCGCACAAATTCGCCGCCAATTGCTTGGTCTGCTTCTCGTCCAGCATTCGCTTCGGTGCCAGCGTGACATAGAGTCCGTGGGCGAAATGCAGCTCCGCCGACGAGCCGGCGAGCGCGGACGCAAAATAGCGCGCCGTCCGTCGGCAGTTGCGCAAAATGGCCGCGACGCGCTTGTCGGTCAGCGCCCGGTAGGCTTTCGTTCCGGCGTAGGGCGGGAAATGCGCCGGCAGCGCCGCGCCGCCGAACAGCCGCACGGCGTTGCGCATTTCCCTGGCGAGGTCCTCGAGCCGTTCCTGCTTCGCCGTGGCAACACGCTTTTCGCAGACGACGAAAACCGCGGAGCCGAGCCGGCCGTACTCCAAGCCAAGAGAATCGAGCTTGGTATGACTGCGCACGAGCACGATGGGAATCTCCCAACGGCGCGCCCAGCTCAGAACCCGGCGGATTCGCCCCGAGCCACTCGAGAAGCAGGTGGTGTCGAAAATCACGAGATCGAGCTGCGGCCTTGCGCAATGGAGGGTCGCCTCGAATGCGGCGGCGGGCGTGCACGAATCGAACAGAAGAATCCGCGGTCGGCCGGCACGAGACGCGACCTCGCCGGGTGAGCTTTTCAGCGGGACCAAACGCAAGTGGCGGGCATGGCTTTCGATCAGCTCCAGGGTTTCACCGTAGGAGCCAGGCAATACCAAGACGTCCGCTGCAGACATCAAACGTGCGGAGGCCAGCAGCAGCGCCGATATCGCCGCCATCCCGGAGGATGTGTAGATGGTGTCGTTCGCCGCCGCCGAATTGTCGAATTGGTAAAATGATGGGCCGCGCACTTCGAGGTCGGCGCGCTGATAATCGTAGCTGAACTCGAAGGGCCCCGCCCGCAACCGACCCGGATGTGCCCAGGCAGTCTCCGTGAGCGCCCAATCGCGCAGCGTATGCTCGGCCTTCAGAGCTGCGGCAATGTGGAATTTTTGTTCAATCACCTCAACCACCGACACCGGGCGCCGCAGCGCCAAAGGAGTGCCGAGGAAACCGTTCAGCAACGTGAGTTCCTGGTGTTTCCTGTCGAGATATGCCTCAAGTGTTTCCATGGCCGGCTTTCGATCGACCCACGTCGGGATTAACGTGTCGGGAGGAAATTGGGTCCGTAGTTGGCAATGCCAAGGCCGTGAAATGCATTGGTGCTCGGCTAAGCTCGGGCGAGCGGCTCGCGCAATGTCGCCTGTTTGCACTTTTCAGACCTGACGGGCCGGACAGACCATGTCAATTGACGGGAGCAGGCGGACCTCGCGATTGCGCAGGCCTGGTTCCAAAATGACCCGTTGGGCCTTGCAAGCGTCAGCATCGCTTCGTCCGTTTTGCAAGGGGGCAGAATGTGGCGTGCGCGATCCTGATCGCCATAGTTCCCCGCTCGCTGCGCCCGGACGAGTAGGTTTTCGTACTTGAACGGCGCCGCACTGCTGCCAAGATGCCACCGATCACCAGTCGTAGGGGAGAAGCGCCATGCCATCTTCTCTGAAAGCCACGAGTGCAGGATTTGCGCTGAGCATCGTCCTGCTGTCGTTTGCTAACGTCGCTTCGGCCGGACCGAAGGAGGACGTGGCGGCGGCGGCCTCGACATGGGCGGTGGCACTTGGCGAAGACGATCCCGACAAGGTGTTGCCGCTCTATTCCGACGACGCCGTGTTGTGGGGGACGCTGTCGCCGACGGTACGTTCAGATCGGGCGGCATTGCGGGATTATTTCGTGGCAGCCTTCAAGGTTCTTCCCGGCCTCAAGGTTGCCTTCGGCGATCAGCTGATCCGCGTGTACGGCAGTACGGCGGTCAATACCGGCTATTACACGTTTTCCTATGTCAAGGACGGAGAGACCAAGAGCTTGCCCGCGCGCTACAGCTTCACTTACGTCAAGAGCGACGATAATTGGCTCATTGTCGACCATCATTCCTCGGCGATGCCATCGGCTGCGAAATAGCTCTTCGGTACTTGCCGCTCGTTTAGCTGCTCTGCGTGCGGGCGAGATCAAGAGTCGGAAGCGCCGGGGGTAAGTCTCTGTCATGGCACTTTTGCGAAGTGCTGAGTGCATCGAGCAATGTCCGAATTCGAGGGCGAAGCGGAAAACAAATGCTCGTACTGAGTTCTTCTCAGTTTGGCCCTCAACGGAGTCTCGCGCAGCGGGAGCTTGCGGAGATCGTCGCCACCCCGACAAGAATTTCACTTTATGGTGACGCAGAGAGGTGCGGATACCCCGAGGAGTGCCGGTTATGTTAAAATTTGCAGATGCTTCAGGGGGGTATCTCAGAGGAGATGACCATGACCAAAAGCATTCTTGTCAGTCTTGCTGTCCTCGCTCTCTCTACTTCTGTCGCTTTGGCCGCGCAACGGACTCATCATAGCCGCGCGGTGAAGCCAAAGCCAAACGCATCTACCGCCGCGATGAACCCAAGCCCATATGCCGGTCCGATGAACCCAAACCCATATGCCCGTCCGATGTACCCAAACGCATTTGGTGGTATGGGTCCGTCTTCGGTAGGATGGCCGGGCGGTGTGAGCAACAGCGACCGCGAGCAGTATATCAAAAATCTACGCGACTCCGGGTACGATAAGAAGCAGGACTTCAACCCGAACGGGACCGTACGGACGCAATAGCGTCTGGTCTCGTCGTCCATCTTCGTCTTCCGTGGGTCCTCGCTCGGATGATAGCATCGTCGGCGGCGGCCTCTTGCGTTTGGCGACCCTACTAAGTGTCGCCTCGCAAATGCCCCTTGATGATGTGCTTGGGCATGTCGGATGTTCGCGGATGAAGCGGGCACGTCGAGTGCACCGGTAAGCCGTAATAGTGACCGAAGACATGCACGTGATCGCCGCAGTCTTCGCCAACGAACTCCGTGTGATCGGGAGCGCTCATTGCGGCGGTCGCGCTGTATCAAGCGTGCTGGCTAACTTCCGCGGCGCGCTGGCCGTCGGGCTGCGGATCACGCTGACGTCAATCCGTGCTACGCGCTGCGACGCGTCGGACGACCAGCTTGCGACCGGCGCTTCGGTACGATAGCGCGGGAGATGATTCTCGAGCGAGTAGAACACGCACAGCGCGAGGCTCGCCCAGACCGCCGCACTGAAATACAGCGACATCCAGAGAATTTCGTCCTTCCACTCCGCAAGGTCGTGCGTGACGACCCAGCGCGTGCTCACGTCGCGCAGACCCTCGAGAGGGCTCAGAAGCGCGCTGCCATCGCCGACCTCGGTCCGCCATCGGCTCAGATACATCGGGACGTCGATGGTCATCAGAAACGCCAGATAGGATGCAATCCCTGTTATCGCGACGACGAGGGCCACGCGAACGAGACCATCGAACTCCGGCAGCAACCTGCAAAGGCCAATCCCAATTACGAAGAACGCAACGGCCCACAATGAATTTTCGATGGCGTTGTACAAATAGTTTGTTGTCAGCACCGCATACCATGAGAAGCATTCGGCGATGATGATCAACGGCAGGATCACCCATGCAGCATTCAAGGTGGTGTCCGCTTCCGTCATCATGCCCAGCTGGTGCAGGATAATCGCCCACTGCGCCGCGAAGGCGATCTCGGCCACGGTGGCTACCGACCGGCCGACGACAACGCTCGACAGCCAGGTGTCGAACAGGCAGATTCGCTGCACGTCCGCGCGCGGAAGCAACGACCTGAAGGCGCAGCCAAACACATAGGCCGCACTGAGCAGGAGCATGAGCTCGATGCCGGACGTGCCGCCGATACTGCCTGCCGGCTGTTGGTGGAGCTGGCGGTACAGCACGAACCAAACCGCGATATTTACGCCGCTGACCAGGGTCAACAGACCCCACCACCTGGCCACCGGATTTGACCAGACCAGGGAACTTGACCGCGCCCGCCATTCCAAACTCATCGACTGCTCCGCGTGTAACCGAACTGACATTTGATTGTAGTAATTGTGTCACGAATCGCGGGCGGGCACGACAAAATATATCGGCGGCGGCGTGCGGGTTGATGGCGGGGTGAGGCTGGGTCCGGAGCCGTGCGGCGGATTGGCCCAGCGGGTTTGCGCACTGCGCGGTCCAATGACAGGCTCCGGCGATGCGGGTCACGCCAACGCGATCGGGGTCTCCGCGGGAAGCGCTTGGCGCATAATTCGAGCGCGTTCTCGAATGCTATCTTGCGAGCGAACGGCTTTCGTTTTCAGGCAAATAAGAAGTCCTTTTCCGTGAGCGAAACCGCGAAGTTGTGCAAAGTAACTTGATCCTCTCCTGCGGTAATGACGGTGTCAGCTGCACTTTGGGTGATGACGAGATCGTTGAATGACTGCACGCCAGCCACATCGATGAACTTGATCTGATCATGTTGGCTCTGACTGAAGTCTTCGATGGTGTTCTGGGTCCCGACTGTCATCAAGCCGTCGTCCTTGAACACGAACTGATCTTGGTCGCCCCTAGCGCCGCCTAACAATAATCCGTCACCCCACATCACGTTATTGACAGTACCGCCGGCTGCCGCGGTCCCAGCATACAGGATATCTTCGCCGCCCTTGCTGCAGCCGGACAAAGACAGCGCGTCGCCGTAGAGGACGTTATTGACCTGACCACTGCCACTGTTGTTGCCGCCGGTGAGAACATCGTTGCCGCCGTGAGCGGAGCCGGACATGGCGTCCGCGTCACCCCGGAGAATGTTCTCTCCACTGCCGCTTGTGTTACCGCAGGTTAGGTGATCATTGCCGCCAACAGCGTGATCCGACATCGTAAGGGCGTCGCCGGTGACGTTATTGGAGCCCGAGCCGCTGGCCGTGAAATTATCATTTCCGCCCTCAGCATGGCCGGTCATGTTGCCGCCCGCATCACCGTAGAAGGTGTTGAATACGCCAGAAGTGGCTACGACCGTGAAGGTATCGTTGCCGCCTTTACTGTGGCCGGAAATGTTGCCGCCGGCATCGCCGTAGAAGGTGTTGACGGAGTTTTGCAATCCCCCAATGAGGGTGGTATCCCCCGTGAAGGTGTCGTTGCCGCCTGCACTGTGGTCGGACATGTTGCCGCCAGCGTCGCCGTAGAAGGTGTTGCCGGAAATGGAGCCCCCGGTGAAGGTATCGTTGCCGCCTTTACTGTGGCCGGAAATGTTGTCGCCAGTGTCGCCGTAGAAGGTGTTTTGGGCAAAAGCAAAGGACGCCGTGAAGGTGTCGTCACCGCCCTGCGCAAAATCGAACAAGCTGCCAGCCGCGTCACCGAAGAAGATATTGTTGGCAAAGGCGCCCCCGGTGAAGGTATCGCTGCCGCCTTTACTGTGGTCGGACATGTTGCCGCCCGCGTCACCAAAGAAGGTGTTAGTGGGGGACTGGCCTGGGCCTGCACCGGGTAGACTGCCGCCCCCCCAGAAGGTGTCGTCGCCGCCTTTACTGTGGTCCGACATGTTGCCAACCGCGTCACCGTAAACAGTGTTGATGACGTTGAAAAATCCTCCAAAGAAGGTGTCGTCGCCGCCCTTGGAAAAGTCGAACATGCTGCCGCCGGCATCGCCGATCAAAAGATTTGTGATTGTTATGGATGTACTGTTGGTGTCGCCGGTGAGAGTGTCGTTAGTGCCCAGTTGATGGTCGGTTAGATCGCCCGGGGTAAATGGAACGCGCTTGAACATCATACTCTCCTGCGGATTTATCCCAGCGATCAGAATAGGCTGAAGGATCGGTGTAAGAAGATAGTTGCGCTTGCTGCGAAGGAGGCGCCCTTGTTGCGGTCACTGCAGCGCGGTTGCCTGCCGCTCGGTAGCGTCAGAGCATCATTTCTCAGGGGCCGGATGCTCAGCACCGCCCCTGTGGAGCAACACGGCATTCTTCGCTTTACACGCTCACTACCAAAGGCTTAGCGACCGCAATTGACAAATCTCAAGTTTGGACAGCAGCCCGCAGCGGGCCGGCATACGGCGCCGGTTGTTAGGCCGTGTACTCCTAAATTAAGTTTGCCAAGTACGTTCGGGCTAGGTTTGCCCCAGATCGCTACCCGGTGCATCGGTCGGGAATTTGTAGGATCCGAACCTCAGAACCAGTTCTGCGAACGACAGGATCAGGATTGCGCCGGCCACCACCAAAAGGTCCAACCCCGTTCGATGTTCCGCGCCGACAATTTCGATCAGGACTCGGGCGAGAGCCGTCATGGCAATGTAGATCAGATAGCGAACCGGAAGCTGCGTGGTCTTGAAGTAGATGCCGACCGTCGCGCCGATTTCCAGATAGATGAACAGGAGAAGGATGTCCTCGATCCGGGCGCGGCCGTGCGCCGCCATGTCAAAAAACATGGCCGCGGCCGACCAGACTGTAGTCGCGCCGATAACGAACAGTGCGAGAAGTTGAAAGGCATCGACCATGAAGGTGCCGACGGGATCCGCGAGTTCCTTCATGGCACGATGGGCGCTTGTGGCTGCGTCGCTAACTGCACGCGCGGCTTTCGCCATGGCTTGGATTCTCCCGTTTCGCCCGAAGAGCCACCGGGTTCAGCTTACCACATGTGCGATCTACGCTTGAGGATTCTGACCGCTGACGTGTTAGCCAGCGCGCTCGCCCGCTTGTGGCACGCAGCGCCGCTCTATTGCCGAACAATCGCGATTTATGAGTACACGCCCTAGTCGGCATGGGGTCCCGACGCCAATTGGCGAGCTGAGCTATTGGACTATCTAGCGGTGGAGGGGTCACTCATGGCACTTTCCGGACTTGCGGTGATGTCCGACTTGAGTCCGGAATGCGCACCTAAGCGGACGTCCGTCGACCAGTCTGAATTTATGGGTTCACGCCCTTAAGTAAGATCAGCAGGCGGTACCGGAGGGCGGCAATGAGCGACTGGGTACACAATCTGCCGGTGCCGTTGATGGCGCTGGCTATCTTCGGCTTTACCTATCTGCTGGCGATAGCGAGTTTCGCAGCCGTTACGGTTCTCGCGACCGGAGAGCGGGCAAAATCGTTCAAGGCGATCTCTCCCGGCATGCTGCCGGTGCTGGGTATCATCTTCGGTCTGTTCGTTGCTTTCACTGCCGCACAGGTCTGGAATGACAATGATCGCGCCGGCACGACGGTGAGCCGCGAAGCCAGCGCGCTGCGAGCCGTTGTGCTTCTCAGTGCTGGCCTGCCTGCAGAGCAGGGGGACCGGTTGCGCGACCTGATCCGCGACCACGTTGAACACGCCGCGAAGGTGGAGTGGCCCATGATGGCGCGCCAGCAGGCTTCATTGAGGGAGGCTCCGGCCGCGCTCGCCGAGGCGCTGCAGCTCATGGTGTCGATGACTCCGCAGGGGCCGGGCCAAGAGACCGCGCAGCGCGAGATCGTTGCCGCACTGGGGTCCGCGCTGGATGCGCGCACGCAACGGATTATCGTCAGCCAAACAGAAGTCAATTCAGTCAAGTGGTGGTGCCTGTATCTGCAGGCGATATGCGAGTTGATCGTGATCGCCGCGGTTCACTGCGATAACCGGCTGGCGTCGGGGATCGCAATGGGGCTGTTCGCGACCGGCGTAGCCGCCTCTGCACTGCTGATCGCCGCTCACGATCGGCCATTCACCGGTCAAATTTCGATCGGGCCGGAGCCGCTTCTTCAAATCATGCCGGGCGCGCCCGTGAACCGGTGAGCCGCGCGCATCCTCCGCCGACGCCGCGTATCGCTTGCGCCGAGGCCGAGATGAAGGACGGGGTGCCGGCGGCACCGTGGGCTCTGCACCGTGCTGTATCTGCATGCCCAATATCGCGCCATGCCGCTTGACCCGAAGGCTGCGGGCGACGAAGTTGCGGCCGTGCACGCCCCCTCTGATCCATCTAGCGATTCGGCCGCATTCACCCCGGATTCCGGTCAGGCATGGGTGAGGCTGACGCTCGCGCTCATCATCGGCTCGATCGGCAGCGTCGGCATGTGGTCGGTCGTGGTCGTGCTGCCGGTGGTGCAGACCGAATTCGCCGCGACCCGCGGCGCCGTATCGTTGGCCTTTACCCTCACCATGCTCGGCTTCGGCCTTGGCGGTATCGTTACCGGCAAGATCACCGACCGCTTCGGTATCGTGGCGGCGATAGCACTCAGCATCATTTTTCTTGGCTCAGCTTACGTGCTCGCTGGTGTCTCCAGCACGCTGTGGCAATTCATTGCCGTGCATTGCCTGATCGGGCTGGGGACGTCGGCGACGTTCGGACCGCTGATGGCGGAGGCCTCGCACTGGTTCGAGCGCTATCGTGGGCTGGCGGTGACCATCGTCGCGAGCGGCAATTATGTCGGCGGCACGATCTGGCCGCCGCTGGTCAATTGGGGCGTGCAGTCTGCCGGCTGGCGCACCACCCATATCGCGATCGGCATTTTCTGTGCCCTAACGATGACGCTCGTGCTCGTCCTGCTGCGCGCCCAGATCGGCAAGGCGACGCAGCGAAGCCACGCGAACGCGGCGCCGCCGCGGGTTGATCTGCGGATCAGCACCAACACGCTGACGGTGCTGCTGTGCATCGCCAGCATTTCCTGTTGCGTGGCGATGGCGATGCCGCAGGTCCACATCGTCGCCTATTGCGGCGATCTCGGCTACGGCGTGGCGCGCGGCGCGGAGATGCTGTCGCTGATGATGGCATTCGGCATCATCAGCCGGATCGGATCGGGGCTGCTCGCCGACAAGATCGGCGGCATCCGCACTTTGCTGATCGGATCGGTGGCACAGGGCTTTGCGCTATTGTTCTATCTGTTTTTCGACGGCCTCACTTCGCTCTACATAATCTCGGCGATGTTCGGCCTGTTTCAGGGCGGCATCGTGCCGAGCTACGCCATTATCGTGCGCGAGGCGATGCCGGCGTCTGAGGCTGCGACCCGCGTCGGCATGGTGATTTTTGCTTCCGTGTTCGGGATGTCGTTCGGCGGTTGGGTGTCTGGTTTGATCTTCGACGCCACCGGCTCCTACGGAGCCGCGTTCCTGAACGGCCTGGGATGGAATGCGCTCAATGTCACCATCATGGTGGCGCTGTTGATCCGCTCCCGGCAGCGGCTCGCGCTGGCATAAGCGAGATTGTCAGCGCGAAGCTGGCCGCCGCTTCGATACTTTATCTTGAGCCCGCTGCAGTCCACTGTACCCTTCCTTCCATGCAAAGGGCCCTGACGATGGCCGATCAAGCGTCGCGATACGCAAGCCCTGAAAGGGTCTGCGACATTGTGTTGAAAGGCGGCATCACGAGCGGCGTGGTGTATCCGCTTGCTCTTGTTGCACTGGCCGAAAAGTACCGGTTTTCGAATATCGGCGGGACGTCGGCCGGCGCGATAGCCGCCGCGGCCGCGGCCGCAGCGGAGTATGGACGCCACACCGAACAAGCAGGCTTCGATCGAGTGGCCAGGATTCCCGATGAGGTGGGTCCCAACCTCCTCTCCATGTTCCAGCCGACGCCGGTTCTAAGACCGCTGTTCGATATTTTCATCGCCGCTTCGAAAGCGAAAACCGGGGCGGCGCGGGTGATCGCGGTCATCCGGGCGGCCGTCGGTGGTTATTGGCTAAGCGCCGTGCTCGGTCTCGTACCTGGTGCCATCGTCGTTGCGATCGCCCTGGCGTCCGGCGGCGCGGGGTTTGCAGCTTTCGGTCTTTTGCTGGCGCTGATCGGCCTTGTTGCCGGAGTTATCTGGCGGCTGTTGAAAGCGGCAAATACCGACCTCGTCGCCAACGATTTTGGCCTTTGTCCCGGCGTTCGCCAACCCTATTCCTCGGCGGATGGATTCACCGATTGGCTTGCGCGGCTGATCGATGAGGCAGCCGGAAACAAGACCGGCCGTCCGCTCACCTTTGGCGATTTGGCCGCGCCGCCCGGTGGCCGGCCGGCGATCCAGCTGGCCATGATGACGACCAGCCTGATGGAGCTGCGTCCCTATACTTTGCCGATAACGGAAGACCACCGCTTTGTTTTTGAAAGGAGCGAATGGGACCGGATCTTCCCGAGCGGCGTCATGGCATTTCTGTGCAGGGAATGCGCCCCGTTCGCCCCTCCCGCCGGCGAGGCCGGAGAATATTACTACTTCCCGGATCCGGCCCGGTTGCCGGTGATCGTCGGGGCCTGGATGAGTCTGAGCTTTCCGTTTCTGATTTCCGCGGTGCCGCTATGGCGTCGCGATTTCACGCTGTTGGATGAGGCCGAACGAAACAAGCTCAGACGATGCCTGTTCAGCGACGGTGGTCTATCGAGCAATTTTCCAATTCACTTTTTCGATCGGCTGCTGCCGAACACGCCAACATTCGCAATATCTCTCGATGACTACGACGCGAAGCGAAATCGCGACAGCGTCTGGCTTCCATCGAGCGCCGGCAGCGGAATCCAATTGCCCGTCCAGCCTTTTAACGGCCTGGGCGAATTTTTGATGCGGCTTTTGATGTCGGCGAAGGACTGGCAGGACAATCTGCAGAGCACGCTTCCCGGCTACAGGGAACGGATTGCGCATGTCGTGCTCAAATCGGAGGAGGGCGGACTCAATCTCGCCATGACCGAAGAGACCATCCGCAAGCTTGTCAATTACGGTGAGCAGGCCGGTGAGACGCTGCGCGACGAATTCGACTTGGATGGGCACCGATGGCGGCGCTTTCTGGTGGCGATGGCCCGGATGGAGGAAACGCTCGACGAAGTCGCGAAGGCTTATGAGGGGATGCCCGCAGGCTCCGAGGCATTCGGGGACTTCCTCATGCGTTACGCGACAGATCCGGAATCTTACAAACAGGACGCTACCAGAGTGCCCGAGATGCTGAAGCGGGGCGCGGAACTGGCGGCCGCCGGTGCGATCTGGCGCGCGAAACCTACGATCCGCGCGGGCAATATTCCGAAACCACCGACCAACCTTCGAATCACGCCAAAACCTTAAGCGACCGCGCAAGCTAGCAACCGGCGATGGAAAACGACTGGTCGGACATTTTGCAAATCATTCGCAATTGCAATATGGTCCCCGCCGTCCCGCCAGCCGGCGGTCCGACAGAAAGGTTTTTCCATGCGATTGCTCCATTCCCTGTCCGTCCTGGCGGCGCTCTGCGCGGCCCCCACCGCGGCCCAGACCGCGGGCAATCTCGCCGGCCAGGAGCCAATTGTGGTCACGGTCGAACTCGGCCGACCTGGTGAGCATGCCTTCGTGCCCAACAAGCTGCGCTTCGAGACCGGCAAGCTCTACAAACTTGTGCTGAAGAACCCGAGCAACGACCCGCATTATTTCACCTCGCACGCCTTCAGCCAGATGATCTTCACCCGCAAGGTCCAGGTCACCCAGTTGCGCGGCGACAAGACCGTCCCCTTGGCCGAGTTCAAGGGCGCGATCCGCGAGCTCGAGGTCTATCCAGGGCACTCGGCGGAATGGTGGTTCGTGCCGGTAGCGACCGGGCGGGTCACCGATCTGCGGTGCGGCATTTCCGGCAGCGACGGCAAGACCCACGCCGATCACGGCATGGTTGGCGAGATCGTCATTGAGTAACCGGCGCTGGGAGTAACCGGGGCTGGGAGTAACCGGCGCTGGCTGTCTGCTCCGCCGCTGCAACGCAGGGCGGACAGCCCGACCTAGTTTGTCATCAGCCTCAAGACAGTCGAGGCGTTCGGCGTCAACGCGCCGCCGTCAAGCGGCGGATACTTTGCTGATTTCGCCGCGCATGGCGAGCAGACCGAGAAGCGCCACCAGCGCGAAAACCAGGCCGGCGAAGAACGTGCCTGTCGGGCCTGAGAGGTCCCAGAGCGCTCCGGCGATCACGCTCGCCGCGAGCATCGCGACACCCGTCAGCAGATTGAAAAACCCGAAGGCGGTTCCGCGCAACTCGGGGGGCGACGCATCGGCAACCAAGGTGGCGAACAAGCCTTGCGTAAATCCCATATGCAGGCCCCACAGCGCGACGCCGAGCGCGACGCCGGCAAGGTTCGGCATCAGGGCCAGCGCGAGATCGGCGCCGGCCAACAACACCAATCCCGCCGCGAGCAATCCCTTGCGATTGAGCCGATCGGACAGCACCCCGGCGGGGTAGGCCGACAACGCATAGAAGACATTCATCCCGACCAGAACGGCGGGCACCCACATCACGCTCAGCCCGACATTCTGCGCGCGCAGGATCAGGAAGGCTTCGCTGAAACGGGCCAGCGTAAATGCGATGCCGACCATCACCACACGCCAGTAAACCGGCCCGAGGCGTTTGATCGCCTGCAGACTTAATGGATTTTCGGCCCGATGGAGATCTTGCGGCCGCCGCGGTTCCTCAACTGCGAAAAGGATCAGCGCCAGCGCCAGAAATGCCGGAACGACCGCGATCCAGAACACCGCCTTGAAATTATCTGCCGTCCACCACATCAGCCCGATGCCCAATAACGGACCGACAAAGGCTCCCACGGTATCGAGCGATTGGCGCAGGCCGAAGCTCGCGCCGCGCAGCTGAACCGGCGCGATGTCGGCGATCAGCGCATCACGCGGCGCGCCGCGAATACCCTTGCCGATGCGATCGACAAAGCGCGCGGCAAACAGCCAGCTCACCGTAGACGCCAGCGGGAACATCGGCTTGGTGAACGCCGCCAGCCCATAGCCTGCGGCTGCGAGAAGTTTGCGTTTGCCGAGCCAATCGGAGAGCGCGCCGGAAAATATCTTGGTGATCGACGCCGTGGCTTCGGCGATGCCCTCGATAAAGCCGACCGTCACCATCGAGGTGCCCATCACCGTCACCAGGTAGACCGGCAGCAGCGCATGGATCATCTCCGAGGAGATATCCATCAGCATCGATACGAAGCCCAGCACCCAGACCCCGCGCGGGATCAGGGCCAGTGAGTAGTTTGGCTTCGGAGCTGCTGTCACTTTCTGTCCTGTTAGACCTCAAGGCAAACCCGTCACCGGCGGGTGAACGAGGCTTCGGAAAGCGCATCCTGCTTCGCAATCAAAGACGGAGCAAATCCTGCAAAGCGCGTCGCGCCAGGCAGGATGCTGGCCCGGCGGGTTTCGAACCTGCAAGCAGACGTTACGAGGCTGGCGCTCGATGTATCAGCGGGCAATCACGCGCGATCCGAAAGGCCATTCGCGTTGGCCTTCCACCTGGCTCGCCCCGATTTCCCATCCTGCGCCAGCCCAGACCGCATCTACCGCGCCAAGCGCGCCTGTGGTGTCACGCACAAAAAATATGTTCGGAACGGCATTGGTCTGCAACGCGCCGTCTTCTCCGTTGGCCTGGAGTTTTAACAGACACCAGAGATCGGCCAGCCTGGTCTCATGGTGATCATCGAGTTCGGCAATGATTTGGGTGCTGGTCGATGCTCTGCTCAGAGCATAGGTGTGAAGCGTCGCTTCATCCGGGTCGTCTTCAACCTTGCCGGCGAAGCGGCGCATGAAAGTCGCACCAAGCCAGGAAATCCTGGCTTCGGCCGCCGGTGAAATGTTTTCTTTGAAATGTTCGCCGGCCACGAATCTTTCAGGGCCAGGAAGGGCGGATGTTGCCGGTGGATCGAATGGTTCCGCGGGGGTCTTGTGCCGGGAGCAGCTGACCCGGGGGCCTGGAACCAGCGCCTCGAGGCCGACGCGCGCGACTTGGTTTTCAAGCGCCGCGGAGCCGACGTTCCCGACAATAAAAAAGAGCAAGGTTGAGTAAAGGATTCGGCTTAACGGCTGGCGCATTTCCTGGTTTCCCTGAATTCGGTGGATGAAAACAAGGTAAACCGAGAATTGCTTATGTAAATCGATGAATTAACACTTGGTTAAGGATAGAAACTAAGTAAAATTACGATAGATATTTATATGAATACTTCTGAATACATCTTTATAATTTTTATTTTATTTAAAGAGATTGCGAATTTTGAAATTGAAGCCATTTGATTGACGGCCGACATCGATACGAGAGGGCTCGGCGCAAGCGAATGACCCGGCAGCCGGATTGCCTGATTGTCCGTGCAAATCCATTCCATACAGTTGCTCGGCGGCGACACGCCGCGAACGTTTCGCCTTCCTCGCTTCAATGGCGGGGATGATGCCGCTCCGAATCAACGCACCGTTTCGAATAGCGCGGCATTGGAGAAGTTACGCTCTCCAATTTTATTGGTGGGCCCGGCAGGACTCGAACCTGCAACCAGACCGTTATGAGCGGCCGGCTCTAACCATTGAGCTACAGGCCCCGCCGCTAGCTGTCGCTCGCGCGACCGCAACGGTGCCGACACCCCTTACAATGTGGCTGCCGATCCGGCAATGCACGTTCCGGAGGAGGAACTTTGCCATTCAGCCGGCGTTGGGGGCAGGGTTGAACGAGCGGAGGCGCGAGATGCTTCGCTGGGCTGTGATTTGTCTCGTGATCTCGCTGATCGCCGGCGTCCTTGGGCTGACCAATGTCTCGGTGTTCGCCAAGCGGCTATCGATAATTTTCTTCGCGCTGTTCTTCCTGGGCTTCCTCGCGCTCGTCGGCCTTGCCTATCTCGTCAGCTCCGCGGTGGTTCACAGCGAACTCGTGCCGGCGCTGGTCGCGGCGGGCGCGTAGCAACTCGTCATTGCCGGGCTTGATTCGGCAATCCATCTTCCTTTGAAAAAGTCATTACGAAGCGCGATGGATGCCCGGATCAAGTCCGGGCATGACACCGGATGCGCGGCTTTTGCCTAGTCCACCGAGACGCCTGCGAACTCCACCACCTTGCGCCATTTCTCGGTCTCATCAGCGACGAGCTTGCCGAACGCGGCTGGGGTCATCGGCTTCGGGATTCCGCCGATATCGCCGAGCCGCGCGACCAGCTTCGGATCCTTCAGCGCCTCGCCGACCGCCTTGTTGACAATGTCGACAATCTCCGGCGGCGTGCCCTTTGGCGCGGAGATGCCGTAGAATCCGACCGATTCAAATCCCGGCACGGTTTCGGCAACCGCGGGGATATCCAGCACGCCCGGCCAGCGCTGCGGGGAGGTGACGCCGAGCCCGCGCAGCGTGCCGCCGCGCACCTGTTCCAGCGCCAAAGGCAGGTTGTCGAAGATCACCTGCACCTTGTTGGAGATCAGATCGGGCATCGCGGCAGAGGAGCCCCGATAAGGCACGTGCGTCATCTCGACCTTGGTCAGCGCCTTGAACAATTCCGCCGACATATGCACGGACGTGCCGTTGCCCGAGGAGGCAAACGAGACCTTGCCGGGATTGGCCTTGCAGTAGTCGATGAACTCCTGAACGGTTTTGACCGGCAGCGATGTCGGAATCACCATCATGTTGGTCAGCTGCATGATGCTGGCGACCGGAACAGTGTCGCGGATGAAGTCGTAGGGCAGCTTTTTGTAAAGCGAGGTGCTGATGGCGTTGTTGGGCGCGACGAACAACAGCGTATAGCCATCCGGCGGCGAATTGATCGCGGCCGCGGCTGCGATATTGCCGCCGGAGCCGGCGCGATTTTCCACCACGAATTGCTGGCCGAAATGGTCCGACAGCCACTGGGCCATGATGCGCGCCACCGTATCGACCGGGCCGCCGGCGGTGAAGCCGATCAACCAGCGCACCGGGCGGTTCGGATAGTCGGCGGCGGATGACGGCGCAATGCCGGCCGCGAAGCTCAAAAGGCAGACCAAACCGAACATGGTCGCGCGCAAGCATGCCATCATCGTTTCCCCCTATCCTTGTGGTTGCTGCCGAACACGATCGACATAACCGAGCTTTTGAACGCTCGCCGCAGACATGCTTTCATACAAATCGGTATTTGCCTACATTGCCTTTCGGCGAATATCTCTGGACGGGTGTTTGCATTCGCAGTTTGGGGGGCCGAGGTCAGCCATGAACATCGCTCGTATCGTTGGCTTCGGCGTCCTGCTGGTGGCAGGTGGCGCTGCGGCGCAAGATGGAGGCAAAGCCATTCAGAAGACCGCGATCAGTCTCGGGACGGCCACGCCGGGCGGCGGCTTCCCGCTCTATGGCAACGCCTTTGCCGACGTCATGAATGAGGCCGATCCCACGCTTTCGATCGAGCCGCGCAATACCAAAGGCAGCAACGAGAATATTCCGCTGCTTGAGGCGGGAAGCCTGGATATCGCGCTGGTCGCCGGTGAGCCCGCCTATGAAGCCCTGATGGGCATCGGCCGGCCGCCGACCCGCCTGAAAATCCTGACCGCGATGTATTCGAGCCCCGGCATGTTCGTGGTGCGTGCCGACAGCCCGTACAAGACCATCCGCGATCTCATAGGCAAGCCGGTCGCGTTCGGCGCGCGCGGCTCCGGCCTTCCGATCCTGTCGCGCTATGTGCTCGACGGGCTCGGACTGAAGCAGGACGAGGATTTCCAATCCGTCTATCTCGATCGCGCCGGCGATGGACCGGCGATGGTGCTCGATGGACGCGTTGCAGCGCTGTGGGGCGCCGGTATCGGTTGGCCCGGATTTTCCGCCGTCGCCGCCAGCCCCGGCGGCGCCAGGTTCATCGCGCCGAATGCAGACGAGATCGCGCGGATCAGGGCGAAACATACATTCCTCAAGCCGCTCACCGTGCCGGCCGGCAGCTACCCAAACCAGAGCGCGCCGATCGATGCGCTGGGATCATGGAGTTTTGTTCTGGCGCGCGAGAGTCTGCCGGATGAGGTCGCCTATCGGCTGGCGCGAACGCTGCATGGTGTCGAAAGCGCGCTCTGCAAAAAGCTGCCGCAGGCCTGCGAAACCACCGCCGCCAATACCGTCACTGCTGCGCCGAGCGTTGAACTGATCCATCCGGGTGTGCTGCGCTACTTCCGCGAGATCGGGGTCGCGAAGTAATTTTCGCCTCGTCCCGGCCAAGCCAACCGGTCGGCGCAAAGCGCCGCCCGAGGACAGGCTCCGCGCGAGCCCGGACCCAACCACCGCTCTAGACTAAATTTTGCAAGAAGCTGGAGCACCAGCCTGCACAAACACGAACGTCAGTGGTTATAGGTCCCGGCGAACGCCGGGACGACGTTGGAATTATTTCTTGATCAAGGGACACGCCGGATCGGGCGGGCCGAACGCGTCCTCGCCCGAAATCTTCGCGAGGATCTTGTAATAGTCCCACGGATATTTTGACTCTTCCGGTTTCTTGACCTCGACCAGCATCAGGTCGTGGACCATCAGGTTGTCCTCGCGCAGCCTGCCGTTGCGGGCAAAGAAATCCTCGATCGGCTTCTCACGCATTTTCGTCGCCACCTTGAGCGGCTCATCGGTCGCGGTCTCCTTGATGGCATTGAGATAATACATGACCGACGAATAGACGCCGGCCTGCCACATCGTAGGCATCCGGTTCATCTTGGCGAAGTAACGCTTCGACCATTCGCGGGTCTTGTCGTCCATGTCCCAGTAGAACGAGGTCGTCAGCAATAGCCCCTGCGCGGCAGGAAGCCCGAGCGAATGAATGTCGGTGATGAGCGCGAGCAGCGCGGCCATCTGCTGGCCGCCTTTGAAGACGCCGAACTCGGCGGCGGTCTTGATCTCGTTCATGTTGTTCGGCGGCCCGGCAGCAATGCCGATGATCTTCGCCTTGGAGGCCTGCGCCTGCAGCACGAAGGATGACAGGTCGGGAGTGGCAAGTGGCGGGCGAACAGAGCCGAGCACCTTGCCGCCGTTCTTGGTGATGACGGTAGAAGCGTCCCTCTCAAGCGAGTGGCCGAACGCGTAGTCGTCGGTGATGAAGAACCAGCTGTCGCCGCCGCGCTTCACCACCGCCTTAGCAGTGCCGACCGCCAGCGCACGGGTATCGAACACCCACTGCATCGCATAGGGCGAGCAGAATTTTCCGTGGAAGTCCGCCGTGCCGGTGGAGTGAGTAATGAACAGCTTCTTCTTTTCGTTGGCGATGTTCTGCACCGCCAGGCCCACTGCCGACACCGGCACATCGACGATTAGATCGACTTGATCGACGTCGTACCAGCGCCGCGCAATACCGGCGCCGATATCGGGCTTGAGCTGATGATCGCCGACGATCACGCTGATCGGCTTGCCCAGCACCTTGCCGCCGAAATCGTCGACCGCCATTTGCGCCGCGGTAACGGAGCCCAGGCCAGTCGGTGTGGACGCCGGGCCGTTCATGTCGGTGAGAACGCCGATCTTGATCACATCGTCCGAGACCTGGTCACCCGAGACCTGGGCGAGCGCTGACGGCGGCGACACCATCGCGGCCGCGAATGCCCCGAGCATGGATATCTTTCGCGCTGAAATCACAGGTGTCCCCCCATTACCGTCACCGTTTTGCTTGACCGGGAGCTAAAGCTCGGCCGGCATGTGTTCCAGCAATTATGCCATAGCCGCCGTCAAACAAGGCGGCACGGCTCAGGCGGCGAAGCGGATTTGCCCGGCGGGTGTCGTGTCGTAGCCGGTGAGCTCGGCGGCGTGCTGCTTCAGCCGCTTCTGGCCGATAAAGCCGATCAGCGCCTGAATAGAGGGCCGGAAATAGGTGCGCTGCCGCATCAGCAAATCGAAATTCTCTAGGAGTAGCGGGACGAAATCGAGGCCCGCCGATTTTGCCGCGGCGCGCGTGGCGACGCCGCAATCTGCCTTGCCGGCGCGGATCGCGGCTGCAAGATCGGGACCGGTGAGACATGGCGGATCGAGCCGGCGCAGATCCCTGGGTCCGGCGCCGGCGCGGCTCAGCAGTACCTCGAGCAGCATTTGCGCACCGGCGCCGGGCTGCCTGACGGCCATTTTTGCGCCGGAGGCAAGGACATCGGACAGGCTACGCAGCTGGTTGGGATTGCCAGGGGCCAACACAAGCCCCTGTTCGCGCCGCGCCAGTCCGACCAGTACCGCATCATGGAGGCCCGGCATCGCGCGCGCCGCCGCGATGTTGCCGTCATCGGCCGAATCGGCAGAAATCGCGTCGCTGTGAAAATGGACGGCCGCGGCGATCACCTCGCCGCGCTGCAGACGCTCAACGCCGCGCGCGGTGCCCTCCGTGAGCGACGCAAGGCCGGAGCCGGATTCGCGCAACATCCATTCCAGGAGATCGTCCTGGCTGCCGCCGACGATCGGTGGCGGATCGGCGGCGATCATGCCGGCTGGTCGCGCCAGCCCCGAAAGCACCCAGAGGTCCAGTTCGTGACGCGGAAACAGCCACTTGCCCGCGACCTTGCTGCAGGGGATCGCACCTGAGGTCACGAGCTCATAGAGCTTGCGCTCGCCGAGCCGGACATATTCGGCAGCCTCGCTGGTGGTCAAAAGCTCCATCCTGCATCTGTATGCATATTTATGGTCTTGTTCAATCATTTGACAAATGATGGAATTCTTGCCGAACAAGGTGGGTGGAGGCGGCGATGTCGGACCAGTTCAGCGCCTGGCAACTGATCCTGAACGGCGATGCAGCGCTGTTTGCGATCGTGCGGCTTTCGCTGGCCGTCAGCCTGTCTGCGGTCGCGCTGGCTGCCCTTGCCGGCATGCCACTCGGCGCGCTGCTCGCACTGACCCGCTTTCCCGGGAGATCTGCCCTTGTGGTGGTGCTCAATGCGCTGATGGGGTTGCCGCCGGTGGTGGTCGGGCTTGCGGTTTATCTTCTGCTGTCGCGGTCCGGGCCGCTCGGCGAGATGGGCATTCTGTTCACGCCATCAGCCATGGTGATCGCCCAGACCATCCTGATCGCGCCGATCATCGCAGCGCTGACGCGCCAGACGGTCGAGGATCTCTGGGCCGAGTATCGCGACGAATTGACCGCGATGGATGTCAGCCCGGCCGGCCGGATGACGACGCTGTTGTGGGATGCGCGCTACAGCCTGCTCACCGCGTTGCTGGCGGGCTTCGGACGGGCCGCCGCGGAGGTCGGCGCTGTGATGATCGTCGGCGGCAATATCGACGGCTTTACCCGTACCATGACGACGGCGGTGGCGCTCGAAACTTCCAAGGGCAATCTGCCGCTGGCGATGGGACTGGGGCTCGTTCTTGTCGCCATCGTTCTTGCGATCAACGCGGCGGCATGGGGGACGCGCGTCTGGTCCGAGCGGCAGACGGGGTGATGATGCGGGCACCGTCGAGCGATCTCCCCCTTGTTCTCGATGGCGTCTCGCTGCAGGCCGGCGCCACTGCGATCCTCGACCGTCTCAGCGTGACGATTATGCCGGGGGCGCCGACGCTGATCGTCGGACCGAACGGCGCGGGGAAAACTACCTTGCTGCGGCTTTTGATGGGCCTCGCGCCGCCGTCGACAGGCCGCGTCACCTGGGGGGGCCGGACCGATAGCGCACTGCGGCGCCGCGCGATCCTGTTTCAACGCCCGGTGATGCTGCGAAGGACCGCTGCTGCCAACGTCGCTTATGCGCTGGCGCAGGCGGGCACGCCGCATAGACTGCGCGCGCAACGCGTTGCCGCATTGCTGGACCGCGTCGGGCTTTCAAATCTGGCGCAGCGGCCGGCGCGCCGGCTCTCGGGCGGCGAACAGCAGCGGTTGGCGCTGGCGCGGGCGCTGGCGCGCGATCCGGAGATTCTGCTGCTCGACGAGCCCACCGCCAATCTCGATCCGGCCGCGACGCGCGGTGTCGAGGAGATCGTTCTGAAGGCGGCGCAGTCCGGCATCAAGATCGTGATGGCGTCGCACGATCTCGGCCAAGTGCGCCGGCTCGCGGGTGACGTCATTTTTCTGGTTCGCGGCGCGCTGTGCGAGCAGGGTCGGGCCACCGATTTTCTCGACCACCCAACGACACCGGAAGCCGCCGCCTTCTTGCGCGGCGATCTCGTGATTTAAATCATCTGAACAGGAGAGAGCCATGCCGAGCCGTTTCTTATTCCTAGCGTTGGTGCTTGGTGTCAGCGCAGCCGTAACCAACTTTACACCAGCGGTCGCACAGGATCGATCGATCGTCGTGGCGTCGACAACATCGACGCAGGATTCGGGGCTGTTCGGCTATCTGCTGCCGCTGTTCAAGGCCAAGGCGGGCATCGACGTAAAGGTGATCGCGCAAGGAACCGGGCAGGCGCTCGACACCGCGCGGCGCGGCGATGCCGACGTGGTGTTCGTCCACGCCAAGCCGCAGGAGGAGAAATTCCTCGCCGAAGGTTTTGGCATGAAGCGTTTTGACGTGATGTACAACGACTTCGTGCTGATCGGGCCGAAGAGCGATCCGGCCGGCGTCAGGGGCAAGGACATCGAGACCGCGCTGAAAGCGATCCAGAGCAAGGCCGCGCCATTCGTGTCGCGCGGCGACAAATCGGGCACCCACTCCGCCGAACTCGCGCTCTGGAAGCAGGCCGGTATCGATATCGCCACTGCGAAAGGCCCCTGGTATCGCGAGATCGGGCAGGGCATGGGCGCCGCGCTCAATACCGCTGCCGCGATGAATGGCTATGTGCTGGCCGACCGCGGCACCTGGATATCGTTCAAGAACCGCGGCGATCTAGAGATCGTCGTCGAAGGCGACAAGCGGCTGTTCAATCAATATGGCGTTATGCTCGTGAACCCCGAGAAGTTTCCCTCGGTGAAAAAAGAACTCGGCCAGAGCTTTATCGATTGGCTCATTTCGGCGGAAGGCCAGGCTGCGATCGCCGGCTACAAGATCGATGGCCAGCAGCTGTTTTTCCCCAACGCCGAGAAGAAAGCTTCCTGACCGGTCAGGGGATCGACTATTTGGGCGTCGTATCGGGCGGACAGTCTTTCTGCACCAACATCGGCTTGCCGTCGCTTTGAACCGTTGGTGCAGCCGAGCTCTTTTCGCCTTCAGCGTCAGGCAGGATGGCGCTTTTTTCCATCGCCATGGATGTGTCGGCCGCCTTGCCAGCGCTGCCAGTGGTCGTGTTTGATGGGGCATTGCAACCGGTCTCGGGCTTTTCGCTCGCGGGCGCGTTGCTCTGTGATAGCGCTGGTGTTGCGGCAAACAATCCTGCAATAGCTGCGGCGATGAAGCGACCGTGCATTTTGAGCCTCTGTGCCAAAGGGTTAAGCGAATTGAATCCAAACGTTCGGGTGCCGCGATTGTTCCTGTCAGTCGGCTGCTTGCGCGGTGCCCTGTGATCCGGCACTCGACGCAATGATTCAGCGTTTGAATATTGCGCTGACCCCGCTCGACGCCGCGCTCGCGGCGCTAGTGGATGGACTTGCCCCGGTGGCGCCGGTTGAGCTTCCGCTCACGGGTGCGTTGGGCTGCGTTGCCGCCGATATGCCGCCGCTCAAAGCCCGCCCGCCCTGCGACATAGCCGCGGCCGATGGCTGGGCGTTACGCGCCCGCGATCTCGTCGGCGCGTCATCCTATTCACCGCTGCCATTGGCGACACCGCCGGTCTGGGTCGAAGCCGGCGACGCGATCCCCGAAGCGTGCGACTGTGTGGTCGATTCCGATTCCGTCGACGCGACAGGTCGGATGTTCCAGGTCTTGGCGGAAGCGATACCGGGGCAGGGTCTTCGCCGGATCGGCGGCGATATCGCCGAGGGTTCTGTCATCGCCTCCGGGCAGCGCATTCGCCCGCTCGATCTCTTGATCGCGCGGGCGGCGGGGTTGGAGAAGCTGAGTGTACGTCGGCCGTGCCTGCGCGTCGTCACTATTCCCGCTGCAACGGGCCATACGGCGACGGCACAGCTGATTTCAGAGAACGCGCGGGCGACGGGGGCCACTGTTGTCCTCGTCGAGGCCGAGGGGCGCGATGCGGCATCAATCGCGAGGGCCGCGGAAACCGGCGCGTGCGACATGCTGGTCACGGTCGGCGGCAGCGGCGTCGGCCGCACCGACGCGGCGATCGCCGCGTTGGCCCAGCGCGGCGAGGTTATCGCCCATGGCATCGCGTTGCAGCCGGGCCGAACCTCTGCCGTCGCCAGGACTGGAAAAATTCCGGTCATCGCGCTGCCGGGCGCACCGGATCAGGCGCTCGCGGTGTGGTGGACGCTTGTGCTTCCCGTGCTGGACCGACTATCGTCGCTGCGGCCGCGACAGCCGATGACCCTGCCGCTGGCGCGCAAGATTGCCTCCAGCGTCGGCATCGCGGAAATCGTTCTGCTCGAAAAAATCGAGCAGGCGTGGATGCCGCTCTCTATCGGCGATATGCCGCTCGAGACAATCGCCTGCGCCGATGCCTGGATTGTAGTCCCCGGCGGCAGCGAAGGTTTTGCTGCGGGCACGCCGGTCGATGCCTATATGTTGCGGGACTGATATGGCTTCCGACATGACCAATGCGCGTTCTCCCAAAGACCGTGGCAGCGTGGATCAGGACCAGTTCCTGACCATCCTCTCGCGCGAAGACGCCTCGGCGCGCTTCGAAGCCGCGCTGTTCCCGCGCGCGATCCCGAGCGAGCAGCGGCTGCTCTCCGACGCGCTCGGCTGCGCTCTGGCCGAGGATATCGTGGCGCCGATCGACGTGCCGCCGTTCGATCGTTCCAATGTCGACGGCTTTGCGGTGCGCTCCGCCGATCTGGCCTCCGCCACCGAAGCGACGCCGGTCCGCATCATGCTGAACGACGAAGTGATCGCCTGCGGCACCGCGCCGACGCGGCCGGTGCTGTCGGGCACCGCCACTTCCATCGCGACCGGCGGTCCGGTGCCGCGCGGCGCTGACGCCATCGTCATGGTCGAGCATACCCAACCGGCGGGACCGCGCGCGATCGAGATTCGCCGCGCCGCCTCGCCCGGGCAGTTCGTGTCCTATGCCGGTTCCGACATTGCGCGCGGCGAGGCGCTATTGCGCGCCGGCACCATGATCGGCTCGCGCGAGATCGGCATGTGTGCCGCCTGCGGGATCGCGCGAATTCCCGTGGCGCGCCGGCCGCGCGTTGCCGTGATCTCCACCGGCGACGAACTGGTTCAACCGGGTCAGCCGCTGTGGCCTGCGGCCATCTACGACACCAATGGCGCGATCGTCGCATCGGCCGTGAACGAAAACGGCGGCGACGCGGTGTTTCTCGGCGCCATTGCCGACGACGAGGAACAGCTAGAGGCCGCGATGCGCAAGGCGCTCCAGGCCAGCGACATGCTGGTCCTGTCAGGCGGCACCTCGAAGGGCGCGGGCGACGTATCGCATCGCATCATCGCGCGGCTCGGCAAGCCAGGCATTATCGCCCATGGCGTCGCATTGAAACCGGGCAAGCCGCTGTGCCTTGCGGTCTGCGACGGCAAGCCGGTGGTGATCCTGCCGGGATTTCCGACTTCCGCGATGTTCACCTTCCACGACATGATCGTGCCGGTGCTGCGACGCATGGCCGGGCTGCCGCCGCGCTCCGATGCGAAGGTCACCGCTAAAGTGCCGGTGCGGATCGCCTCAGAACTCGGCCGCACCGAATTCGTCATGGTGTCGCTGGTCGAAGGCGATCAGGGCCTGATCGCCTATCCCTCCGGCAAGGGCTCCGGCGCGATCACTTCGTTTGCACAGGCCGACGGCTTTTTGCGAATCGATGCGCTGGCCGATCAGATGCCGGCCGGCACCGAGGCCGAGGTCACGCTGTTCACGCCGCACGTGCGGGTGCCAGATCTCGTGATTGTCGGCAGTCACTGCACCGGGCTCGATCTGGTGACGGCGCCGCTGGCGCGCGCGGGTCTGTCGGTGCGCTCGATAGCGGTGGGCAGCCTCGGCGGGTTGGCGGCGGCGCGGCGCGGCGAGTGCGATTTCGCGCCGATCCATCTGTTTGATGAGGCGACCGAAAGCTACAACACACCATTCCTGATGGCCGGACTTGAACTGGTGCAGGGCTGGCGGCGGATGCAGGGTATCGTGTTTCGTGTCGGCGACGCGCGTTTCGAAGGCTTGAATGCGCAGGACGCGGTGGCCGCGGCGCTCGCCGACGCCAGCTGCATTATGGTCAACCGCAACCAGGGCGCTGGCACTCGCATCCTGATAGACCGGCTGCTTGGAGAAGCGCGTCCCGACGGTTACTGGAATCAGCCGCGCTCGCATAACGCGGTGGCCGCCGCCGTGGCGCAGCATCGCGCCGACTGGGGCCTGACCATCGCGCCGGTCGCGCATGCCGCCGGCCTGGGCTTTATTCCGCTGGCCGAAGAGCATTATGATTTCGCGCTGGTCACGGCACGAAAACAGCGCCCCGCCGTGCAGGCATTTCTCGAAGCGCTGGCGTCCGAGGAAAGCCGCGCCGCGCTTGAGCGGGCGGGATTCAGGCCGGCGTGATCGTGCGTCAGCCCCATTGATCATCAAGAGCCGGCGTGGCCCGTCAATTGAATGCCATGCCACCGTTCAAAGCGATTGTTTGGCCGGTCATGTAGTCGTTTTCCAGAACCATTAGCACCGCCTTTGCTACTTCGTTTGGACACCCCATGCGACCAAGCGGGATATTGCGTGCCAGATCGGACCGGCCCCGCATCATGTCGGTTTCGATCAGCGAGGGCGCCACCGCATTGACCGTAATGCCTTCCTTGACCAGCCGCGCCGCATAGCCGCGAGTTAGACCCTCCATGCCGGCCTTTGAGGCGTTGTAGTGAACACCGATAGCGCCGGGGCCACGCGCGGCGCCCGACGAGATATTGACGATGCGGCCCCACTTGTTCGCGCGCATCGCCGGGAGCACGGCTTGTGTGCAGAGAAAAGCTGATTTCAGGTTCACCGCGATCGTCTGGTCGAAATCGCTTTCGGTCAGGTCATCAATGCCGCGCACCATTGCCGTGCCCGCGTTGTTGACGAGAATGTCGATCGGACCCAGCGCTAAGGCGACGTGATCAACCATTTTGGCGACGGCGGCAGCCTGCGATACGTCGGCTGCGATGGTCATCGCACGGCCACCGATTTCCTTGATCTTCGCTGCGACCGCCTCAGCTTCATCGGCGCGTTCGCGATAGTTGACCGCGACAGCGGCGCCGGTTTCGGCGAGCGCGGCGGCAATCGCCGCTCCGATGCCGCGAGACGCGCCTGTTACCAGCGCAATGTGGCCCGTCAAATCCGCTCTATTGGTCATGATCGAAGTCCCTGCTGCCGTGCTTCAACCTCCATCCAACGCCGCCAGCCGCTCCGCCTCCGCGATGTCGTCCATGGTATTGGCGTTGAAGAACGGATCGAGCGGCTCCACCGGCCACGTCACGGTCGCGAGCCGGTAACGCGCGGTCCAGCTGTCGATCTTGCGGATGTCTTCCACGACAAGCGCGTGGCGAAGCTCCTCGCGTAAGCCAACGCTCCACAATCCGATCACCGGATGCGATTGTCCGTCGGAGGCGGCGACCGCAAGCTGTGCGTTCTGTTCCGTGCGTGCGCGATGCAGGCGTGCGACGAGATCGCGTGGCAGGAACGGACAGTCCGCAGCCCCGCTCAGCACCCAGGAGACGTCAGGCCGGTTGGCGGCGGTCCAGTCGAGGGCGGCGAGAATGCCGGCAAGCGGTCCCGGAAAATCTGCAACGGTATCGGCGATCACAGGCAGCCCGAACGCCGCGAAGCGTGCCGGATCACCATTGGCGTTGAGAATGAGCCCGTCGCATTGCGGCGTTAACCGCGCGATCACACGCTCAAGGATGGTGCGGCCGCCAATCTGGCGCATCGGCTTGTCGCCGCCACCCATTCGCCGCGCCAGGCCGCCGGCCAGCAATACAGCGGGTGTCGCCGGAAATTCACTCGTCACGCTCGCCGCCCTTGCGCTTGTGGCGGGCAGATTCGTCTTCGACGAAAGCAAGGTTCTGATCGTAGATAATCCGCTCCTCTCCCGACAGCGCGATGAACCGCTTTCCCCGCGCGCGCCCGACCAGCGTCAACCCGACCTGCCGCGCCAGATCGACGCCCCAGGCGGTGAAACCCGAACGCGAAACCAGGATGGGAATTCCCATCCGCACCGTCTTGATCACCATCTCGGAAGTCAGCCGTCCCGTGGTGTAGAGAATCTTGTCGGCGGGATCGACGCCGTGGCGATAGATCCAGCCTGCGATCTTGTCGACGGCATTATGGCGGCCGACGTCTTCGGTGTAGCAGATCGGCGTGCCTTCCTTGCACAGCACGCAGCCGTGGATCGCGCCAGCCTCGAGATAGAGCGATGGCATGGTATTGATTGCGTGCGTCATCTGATAGAGCCAGGACGTACGCAGCTCCGCTTGCGGCAGCGCGACGCTTTCCACGGCTTCCAAGAGATCGCCGAACGCCGTTCCCTGCGCGCAGCCCGAAGTCTGCGTGCGCTTCTTCAGCTTCTGCTCGAAATTGGTGTGGTGCTCGGTGCGCACGACCACCACCTGCAAGTCGTCGTCATATTCGACCTCGGTGACAACGTCGTCGTATTTCAGCATGTTCTGGTTGAGTAGATAGCCGAGCGCGAGATATTCCGGGTAATCGCCGATCGTCATCATGGTGACGATCTCCTGCGCGTTCAGATAAAGCGTCAACGGCCGCTCCACCGGAACGTTGATCTCGACCGCTGCCCCGGTCTGGTCGGTCCCGGCGACACGTTCGGTCAACCGCGGATCTTGCGGATTCGGGAGGATCAGAGGGACGGGCGCTTTGTCGATCTTCATCATCATTCGCAGGCTAGCATGACATTGCTTGCTAGCCGATATAAAGCACCTGAGGATAAAACATAGCCCGGTTCCGCCGGCGGCTCGGAGATTAGGATGAAAGTGATTGGCCTGGCGGGATGGAGCGGGGCCGGCAAGACGACGCTGCTGACGCGCATCATTCCGCATCTACTAAAGCAAGACCTGCGCGTTTCCGTCATAAAGCACGCCCACCACAATTTCGATGTGGACGTGCCGGGTAAGGATTCCTGGGTGCATCGGCAGTCGGGCGCCACGGAAGTGCTGGTGTCCTCGGGCAAGCGATGGGCTTTGATGCATGAATTGCGCGGCGCCAGCGAGCCGAGGCTGCCGGACTTGCTGGCCAAGATGTCGCCGGTCGACCTTGTGATTGTCGAAGGATTTAAGTCCGAGCCGCATCGCAAGATCGAGGTGCACCGCGCCGCCAACGGCAAGGCGATGCTGTTTCCCGACGATCCCGGTATTGCCGGCATCGCGACCGACACGGCCGTTGAAACCACACTCCCCGTGGCCCATCTCGATGACATCCCCGCCATCGCCGCTATGATGCAGAAGTCCGCGATCTCGGTCGAAGACGTGCTGGCGCGACGCGTACCGAAACCTGAGTGGTGAAATGGCTCAGTTGTCCGACGATTGCTTTGCCTTTGGCGGGCCGATGATGTCGGTCGATGAAGCCGTCCACATCATCGCGGCGCGGGTAACCGCGGTGCATGAGACCGAAACGGTTTCGCTCGCGGAGGCCGATGGGCGCGTTCTTGCAAGCGATATTTCCGCTCCTCTGCCGCTGCCCCCCTTCACCAATTCCGCCGTCGATGGGTATGCCGTGCGCAGTGGCGATCTTCCGCAACAGGAAGCGGCGTTTCCCATCGCCGGGCGTGTTCAGGCCGGGGCGTCGGCGCGAGAGCCGATCAAGCCGGGTCACGCCATCAGAATCTTCACCGGGGCGCCGATGCCTGATGGAGCCGACACGGTGTTCATGCAGGAAGATGTGCGTGTCGACGAGAACCACAGGGTTGTTCTCCCGGCCGGCTTGAAACCCGGCGCCAATGTACGGCCGGCCGGCGAAGATATTCCTGGTGGCTTTCCGGCGCTCAAATCAGGCCAGCGGCTGCGGCCGCAGGATGTCGCGCTGGCGGCTGCGTTCGGCCTGACGCGTGTCGCTGTGCGCAGGCGCATCCGCGTCGCGGTGTTCTCGACCGGCAACGAACTGGTATCGCCGGGGGCGCCGCGCGCCGCCGCGCAACAGTTCGATTCCAATCGCTTCATGTTGATGGCGATGCTGGCGCGCCTTGGCTGCGAGGTCAGCGATCTCGGCATTTTGCGCGACGAACGCGCTTCGCTGGCTCGCGGCCTGAAGAAAGTCGCCGGCGACTACGACCTGATCCTGACCACCGGCGGCGTTTCGACCGGCGAAGAGGACCACGTCAAGGCTAGCGTCGAAGATATCGGGACCCTCGTGCTATGGCGGATAGCGATCAAGCCCGGACGTCCCGTCGCCATGGGAATTATCGGCGGCACACCCTTCATCGGATTACCGGGGAATCCGGTGGCGAGTTTTGTGACCTTTGTTCATGTGGTGCGGCCGACAGTTCTGGCGCTGGCAGGCGCCACACAACGGCCCCTGATTCCGATGCCGGTTCGCGCCGCTTTCGCCTACAAAAAGAAAATTGCCCGCCGTGAATATGTGCGGGTCAGTCTGCGTAAGACCGACGATGGGGTGCTCGAGGCGGTCAAATTTCCGCGTGAGGGCGCAGGATTGCTGTCGTCGCTGGTGGACACCGACGGACTGGTCGAGCTTGGCGAGGAAATCACGCAGGTCCAACCGGGCCAGACCGTTGGATTTTTGGCCTATGCGGACCTCCTCTGAAAATCGCCGGTTTGGCGATGTCCGTTGACGAGGTGAGCCCGCTTCGCCATCTATGGGCGCATGACCACGACGAAACTCGATCTCACCGGTCTCAAATGTCCGTTGCCTGCACTGAAGACCCGAAAGGCGCTGAAGGCCCTGACGCCTGGCGCCTTTTTGGAGGTTCACTGCACCGATCCCCTGTCGGTGATCGATATCCCCAACCTGATCCGGGAAACCGGCGACAAGGTCGAGATCACTGAGCGCGCGGAGCATGGCATCGTGTTCCTGATCGAAAAAGTCGATGGAGCGGCGTGAGGCGCGCCCGGTGCGGTTCCTCTGGAATTTGCACCAAAAAGCCAGACCTACCTGCCGCGGCTTACTTTTTTCTTGGCATATGGTATGCCACGGACTAGCATTGCGGCTGCTGGAAACTAGGATTGAGATGTTTCAATGAGCCATGACGTGCAACAAGTCCGCTCGTTTGAACATCCGGGCGCCGGACGAAAGCGGGCCAAGTCGACCCCGAAGGGCCGCCAGGTCGACCCTCAAGCCGCTGACGAGATTGCGGTTTTGCTCGGCAACCGGCCGCGGCGCCGCGACCTCCTGATCGAGCATCTGCATCTGATCCAGGACACCTACAAGCAGATTTCCGCAGCGCACCTCGCAGCCCTTGCCGACGAGATGAAGCTTTCCTTCGCGGAGGTGTTCGAGACCGCGACCTTCTATGCCCATTTCGACGTGGTGAAGGAGGGCGAGCCGAACGTGCCGCCGCTGACCATCCGCGTCTGCGATTCCCTGACCTGCGCGATGCTGGGCGCAGAAAACTTGCTGCATGAATTGCAGAACAGCGCTGGTCCCGGCATTCGTGTGGTGCGCGCGCCCTGCGTCGGCCGCTGCGACACCGCGCCCGCGGCCGAGGTCGGTCATCATTTTGTCGATCACGCCAGTGCCGCAAGCGTGCTTGCGGCGGCGAAGGGCGGCGACACCCACGCGCATCTGCCTGATTACATCGGCTACGACGCCTATGTTGCCGGCGGCGGATATGCGCTGCTGAAGCGCCTTCGCTCCGGCGAATTGGCGAAGGAAAATCTCTTGAAGGCGCTCGACGATGCGTCCTTGCGCGGTCTTGGCGGCGCAGGCTTTCCGACGGGACGAAAGTGGCGGGCGGTGCTCGGCGAGCCCGGGCCGCGGATGATGGCTGTTAACGGCGATGAGGGCGAGCCCGGAACCTTCAAGGATCGCTATTATCTCGAGACCGATCCGCACCGCTTTCTCGAGGGCATGCTGATCGGCGCCCATGTGGTGGATGCGCCCGAAATCTACATCTACATCCGCGACGAATATCCAGCCTCACGGGAAATCCTCGAGCGCGAGATTGCAAAATTGCCGCCGGGCGGTCCGGTGCTGCATATGCGGCGCGGCGCCGGCGCCTACATCTGCGGCGAGGAATCCTCGTTGCTCGAAAGCATTGAAGGCAAACGCGGCTTGCCACGGCACAAGCCGCCGTATCCGTTCCAGGTCGGGCTGTTCGGATTGCCGACCTTGATCAACAACATCGAGACGCTGTGGTGGGTGCGCGACATCGTCGAAAAAGGCGCGGACTGGTGGAAGAGCCATGGCCGCAATGACCGCCAGGGCCTGCGCAGCTATTCGGTGTCGGGGCGGGTGAAAAATCCCGGCATGAAGCTGGCGCCCGCCGGCCTGACGGTACGCGAGCTGATCGACGAGTACTGCGGCGGCATCGCCGATGGCCACAAATTCCACGCCTATTTGCCGGGCGGCGCGTCCGGGGGCATTCTGCCGGCCTCGATGGACAATATTCCGCTCGATTTCGGCACGCTGGAAAAATACGGCTGCTTCATCGGTTCGGCCGCGATCATCATCCTGTCCAAGCACGACAGCGTGAAGGGCGCGGCGCTGAATCTGATGCGCTTCTTCGAAGACGAAAGCTGCGGCCAGTGCACGCCCTGCCGCGTCGGCACCCAGAAGGCGGCTCTGCTGATGGAAAAGCCGGTCTGGAACCGCGAATTGCTCGACGAATTGAGCCAGGCGATGCGCGATGCATCGATCTGCGGCCTCGGCCAGGCGGCCTCGAATCCGCTGACCTCAGTGATTAAATATTTCCCGGAAGAATTCATGCCGAAAGAAGCTGCGGAATGAGCAAGATTCAGTTCGAACTCGACGGCAAGCAGGTCGAGGCCGTCAACGGCGAAACCATCTGGCAGGTGGCAAAACGCCAGGGCCGCGAGATCCCGCATCTCTGTTACTCGCCGGAGCCGGACTACCGGCCGGACGGCAATTGCCGCGCCTGCATGGTCGAGGTCGAGGGCGAGCGCGTGCTGGCGGCGTCCTGTAAACGCACGCCCAGCGTCGGCATGAAGGTGAAGACCGCGAGCGCGCGTGCGGTGGCGGCGCAGAAGATGGTGATGGAGCTTTTGGTCGCCGACCAGCCGGCGCGAGAAACGTCACATGATCCCGATTCGAAGTTCTGGCACTGGGCCGAGAAAGTCGAGGTGACCGAGAGCCGTTTCCCGGCGGCCGAGCGCTGGCAAGGTGACGCCAGCCATCCGGCGATGCGCGTCAATCTCGATGCCTGCATCCAGTGCGGATTGTGCGTGCGCGCCTGCCGCGAGGTCCAGGTCAATGATGTGATCGGCATGGCCTATCGCAATCATGGCTCCAAGGTCGTGTTCGACTTCGACGATCCGATGGGGGAGTCGACCTGTGTTGCCTGCGGCGAATGCGTGCAGGCCTGTCCGACCGGCGCGCTGATGCCCTCAGTGATGCTCGATGAGAACCAGACCCGCGTCACCTATCCGGATAAGAAGGTGGATTCGCTTTGCCCGTTCTGCGGCGTCGGCTGCCAGGTCACCTATCAGGTCAAGGACGACAAGGTGATCTACGCCGAGGGCCGCGACGGCCCGGCCAACCACAACCGGCTGTGCGTCAAGGGCCGCTTCGGCTTCGACTACATCCATCATCCGCATCGCCTGACCAAGCCGCTGGTGCGGCTACCGAATGCGAAGAAGGATGCCAACGACCAGGTCGATCCGGCGAATCCCTTTACGCATTTCCGCGAAACATCGTGGGAAGAGGCACTCGACATCGCCGCCAGGGGCCTCGTCACAATCCGCGATGAAAAGGGCGTGAAAGCGCTCGCCGGCTTCGGCTCGGCCAAGGGCTCGAACGAGGAGGCCTATCTGTTCCAGAAGCTGGTACGCACCGGCTTCGGCTCCAACAACGTCGATCACTGCACGCGGCTGTGCCACGCGTCGTCGGTTGCGGCCTTGATGGAAGGCCTAAATTCGGGTGCGGTGTCGGCGCCGTTCGCAGCCGCGATGGACGCCGAAGTCATTGTCGTGATCGGCGCCAATCCGACCGTCAATCATCCGGTGGCCGCAACCTTCATCAAGAACGCGGCGAAACGCGGCGCCAAGCTGATCGTGATGGACCCACGCGGGCAGTCGCTGTCGCGCTATGCCTACAAGCATCTGGCATTCAAGGCGGGCAGCGACGTCGCGATGTTGAACGCGATGATGAACACCATCATCACCGAGGGCCTCACCGACGAGCAATATATCGCCGGCTATACCGAAGGCTTTGATGAGTTGAAGGAGCGCATCAAGGATTTCACGCCGGAGAAAATGGAGCCGATCTGCGGCATCCCGGCGAAGACCTTGCGCGAAGTAGCGCGGATCTATGCCCGCTCGCGCGCCTCGATCATCTTCTGGGGCATGGGCATCAGCCAGCATGTGCACGGCACCGACAACGCGCGCTGCCTGATCGCGCTCGCCTTGATCACCGGCCAGGTCGGCCGGCCCGGCACCGGGCTGCATCCGCTGCGCGGGCAGAACAATGTGCAGGGCGCCTCCGACGCGGGACTGATCCCGATGTTCCTGCCGGACTATCAGCCGGTCGGGCGCACCGATTTGCGCGAGCCGTTCGAGCGTCTCTGGCACCAGGACCTCGATCCGGTTCGCGGCCTCACCGTGGTCGAGATCATGAACGCGATCCACGCCGGCGAGATCACCGGCATGTACATCGAGGGCGAGAATCCCGCGATGTCGGATCCCGACCTGCAGCATGCACGCGAGGCCCTGGCCAAGCTCGATCATCTGGTGGTGCAGGACCTGTTCGTCACCGAGACCGCATTTCATGCCGACGTGATCCTGCCCGCCTCGGCTTTTGCGGAGAAATCCGGTACCTTCACCAATACCGACCGCCGCGTGCAGTTGGCGCGCGAAGTGATCAAACCGCCCGGCGACGCGCGGCAGGATCTGTGGATCATCCAGGAAATCGCCAGGCGTATGGGACTGGATTGGCGCTACGAAGGTCCTGCGGACGTGTTCACCGAGATGACGCAGGTGATGCCTTCGCTGAAAAACATCACCTGGGAGCGGCTGGTGCGCGAGGGCGCGGTGACCTATCCGGTCGATGCCCCCGACAAGCCCGGCAACGAGATCATCTTCACGACCGGTTTTCCGACCGAGAGCGGCCGCGGCAAGATCGTGCCGGCGCGCGTCTCGCCGCCGGACGAATTGCCCGACAGCGAATATCCGATGGTGCTCTCCACCGGCCGCGTGCTCGAACATTGGCACACCGGCTCGATGACGCGGCGCTCCAGCGTGCTCGATCAGATCGAACCGGAGGCAATGGCGTTCATGTCGCCGAAGGACATGCGGCGCATGAAAGTCTGGCCGGGCGATTTGATCCGGCTGGAGACGCGGCGCGGCGCCGTCGAAGTGAAAGTGCGTTCCGATCGCGACGTTCCGGAGAACATGGTGTTCATGCCGTTCTGCTACGCCGAAGCCGCGGCGAACCTGTTGACCAATCCGGCGCTCGATCCGTTCGGAAAGATTCCCGAATTCAAGTTCTGCGCAGTGCGCGCCGCACCCGCCGAGACTCGCGCTGCGGCGGAGTAGGCTGCAGCTACGGACCGGGGCGCAGCGGCTGCAATGGAACTTTCGTGAGTCGTGAAGATTATTTTCTCGTAACTGGGAGAATAATCATGGCACGGAAGTATTCGAAAAAAGCCTCCGCCAAGGTTGGACGCGCAATGAAAAAGCGCAAGTCCGGCACCCTGAAGAGCGGCCGATCGGGCAAGAAGGTCAAGAGCCGCAAACAGGCGATCGCGATCGGTCTTTCCGAGGCGCGGCGTGAGGGGAAGAAGGTCCCGCCGCCGAAGAAGAGCGCGAACAAGAGGAAGACCGCTAAGAAGAAGTCCGGGCGCAAGTCGAAAAGATAGCCGCCGCCCAGTATTCCGTCATGGCCGGCTTGCCGACCGGTAGCGCCCTTGAGAGCGTCTCAGCTCGCCTTGCGATGTCGCGCCGGCGAGCGATGCGCTTTCTTTGCCGTGCGATGCGCCGATCGGCCTGCCGGGGAGTGAGTCCGGCGCTTTGCCGACGCCTTGTTTGCTGAACTCCTGCCTTTCAGGCTTTGCTGAAGCGCATCCATCAGGTTGATCACGTTGCTCGGCCGTTCCTCGGGCTCGACGATCTTCACCGGCTTGCCGGCGGCCTTGCGCCTGACCAGCGTCTTCAGCGCGTTCTCATATTCATCCTTGAATTTCGAGGGATCGAAATGTGCGGCCTTGGTGTCGAGGATATGGCCGGCGAGTTCGATCATGTCCTTTGATATCTTCGGATTCCTGATGTCGTCAAAATATTCGTGTTCGTCCCGCACCTCGTAAGGATATCGCAACGTGGTGCCGAGCAGGCCCTTGCCCAGCGGCTCGATTGCGATGATATGCTCGCGGTTGGTTAGAACGATGCGCGCCAGCGCGACGCGATCCTTGTCCTTCAGGGCGTCGCGGATCACAACGAAAGCGTCGACACCGGCCTTGCCGTCGGGCGCGATGTAATAGGGGCGATTCAGGTAGCGCTTGTCGATTTCGTCCTCCGGCACAAAGCTGTCGATGTCGATGGTATGGGTGCTTTCGATCTGGACGGCCTCCAGCTCTTCCTTTTCGACCTCGACGGCTTCGCCTTTCTTCAATTCATAGCCGCAGGCCTTCTGATCGCCCTCGACCACATCGCCGGTCTCAGAATCAACCATCTGCTGCTTCAGCCGGTTGCCGGTTTCCTTGTTGATCATGTGGAAGCGGGTCTTTTCGACGGATGTCGTGGCCGGATAAAGCAACACCGGGCAGGTGACGAGGGAAAGCTTCAGCGAGCCTTTCCAATAGGCGCGAGGGGCCATTACACTCTCCGGCTTGTTACGTGCTATACGGCAGGTGAATTCGGGAACTTCAACGACGGTTGAGGGTTTTGGTTCCGGGGTCGTTGCATGCGCGGCTCTCGGCCATTCGACTCGTGTGGGATCGATCGTGTCTCTGAGAAACCTCTCCACCTATCGAAAAAAGCGCGACTTCGAGAAAACCGCAGAGCCGAGCGGCGACACGCCGGTGACGCCATCGAAACAGCGGCGTTTTGTGATCCAGAAGCACGATGCGAGCCGGCTGCACTACGATCTGCGGCTCGAGTTCGACGGCGTTTTCAAATCCTGGGCGGTGACGAAGGGGCCCTCGCTCGATCCGCACGACAAGCGGCTGGCGGTGGAGGTGGAGGATCATCCGCTCGACTACGGCGATTTCGAAGGCACTATTCCGGAGGGGCAGTATGGCGGCGGCACCGTGCAGCTTTGGGACCGCGGCTACTGGGAATCCGACGATCCGGAGCGAGGCTTCAAAAAGGGCGATCTGAAATTCACCCTGCATGGCGACAAATTGCACGGCAGCTGGGTGCTGGTCCGCATGCGCAACGACCGCACCGGGGGAAAACGAACCAACTGGCTTCTGATCAAGCATCGCGATGAATTCGCCAAAGAGGGCAAGGCCAACAGCATCCTGGACGCCGATCAATCGGTCGCGTCGGGACGCACGATGCAGCAGATTGCCGAAGGCAAGGGAAGAGCGCCGAAACCTTTCATGACGGCGAAGTCGGGTCGCGGCAGGGCTGACGCGGTCTGGCATTCAAACCGCGGCGATGCCGCCGAAGCGCGCGCGGAACGCAACAAAGGCGCATCGCAGGCCGCACTGTCCAAGGGCAAGAAAGTCGGCGCGATGCCGGATTTCGTCGCGCCGCAGCTCTGCACCCCCGTCGATCGTCCGCCCGGCGGCGAGGGGTGGTGTCATGAGATCAAGTTCGACGGCTACCGGGTGCAATTGCGCGTCGAGGCCGGCGAGGCCGCGTTGAAAACCCGCAAAGGTCTCGACTGGACGGAAAAATTCGAAGCCATTGCGAAAGAGGGAAGTGCGCTCCCCGACGTGCTGATCGACGGCGAGATCGTCGCGCTCGACCACAACGGTGCGCCGGATTTTTCGACCCTGCAGGCCGCACTTTCCGACGGCAAGACTGACAACCTGATCTTCTTCGCGTTCGACTTGCTGTTCGCCGATGGAATGGATGTTCGGCGGGTGCCGCTTGGCGCGCGCAAGGCGCAATTGAAGGAATTGCTGGAGGGGCGGCCCAAGAGCAAAAGCAAATTGATCCGCTATGTCGAGCATTTCGAAAGTAGCGGCGACGCCGTTCTGCAGTCGGCATGCAAGCTGGCGCTGGAAGGGATCGTCTCGAAGAAGCTCAGCGCACCCTATCTTTCCGGTCGAACCGAAAGCTGGACCAAAGCCAAATGCCGCGTAGGACATGAGGTCGTGCTGGGAGGATGGAAAACCACCAGCGGCAAATTCCGCTCGCTGATGGCGGGCGTTTACCGCGGCGACCACCTGGCCTTTGTTGGCATGGTCGGCACCGGCTTCGGGCAAGATAAGGTCAAGCGCATCATGCCGGCGCTGAAAGCCGCGGCCTCGGACAAAAGCCCGTTCGGCGGCAAGAATGCGCCGCGCAAGACGCGAGACGTGCATTGGCTGAAGCCCGAGCTCGTGGCCGAGATCGAATTTGCCGGCTGGACCGAGGGCGGCAACATACGGCAGGCTGCATTCAAGGGGCTGCGCCAGGACAAGCCAGCCGCCGAGGTCGAAGCGGAAAACCCGGCCATGGCGAAAATTGCCAAACCTGTCGAGAAGACCGCGGCCAAATCCGGCAAGTCGGCCAAGGGGCGCGCCAAGCCGGCGGACAGCAAATCCGCCGAGGTCATGGGCGTGATCCTCTCCAAGCCCGACAAGGAGCTATGGCCGGATGCCGGCGATGGCGAAGGCGTCACCAAGCTCGATCTCGCCCGATACTTCGAAGCGGTGGGGGGCTGGATGATCGGCCATTTGAAGGGCCGGCCCTGCTCGATCGTCCGTGCGCCTGATGGCATCGGCGGCGAGAGATTCTTTCAGCGCCACGCCATGCCGGGTACCTCGAACCTTCTGGAACTGGTCAGGGTCTCCGGCGACCGCAAGCCTTATTTGCAGATCGACCGTGTCGAAGGTCTCGCAGCGGTGGCGCAGATCGGCGGCGTAGAACTGCATCCGTGGAATTGCGCGCCGTTTGCGCCGGATACGGCGGGGCGGCTGGTATTCGATCTCGATCCCGCGCCTAACGTCGAATTTGCCGATGTCATGGAAGCCGCCAAGGAAATGCGGCAGCGCCTGGCGGACGTTGGTCTGCAGAGTTTCTGCAAGACCACCGGCGGCAAAGGACTTCACGTGGTGACGCCGCTGGCGTACGGCGCAAAAGACAAGGTGACATGGCCGGAGGCAAAAGCTTTCGCGCGCGACATTTGCCAGTGGATGGCCAATGACGATCCTGAGCGCTATCTGCTCAACATGTCGAAGAAGCTGCGCAAGGGAAAGATCTTCCTCGACTATCTTCGCAACGACCGCATGTCGACGGCGGTTGCGGTGCTGTCGCCCCGGGCTCGAGAAGGTGCAACTGTCTCAATGCCGCTGACCTGGGCGCAGGTGCGAGGCGATCTCGACCCGAAGCGCTATACGATCCGCACCGTGCCGGGGCTGCTCGCCAGGACGAAGGCGTGGCAAGACTATGATGAGGCGGCATCATCGATAAAGCCCGCGATCAAGAAGTTGGCCGCGCGGCAATGATGATGAGATCGAAAGGGTGGGCCAAGCGAACCGAGCCCACCAATGTCCTGGTTTCTACAGGTCAAAGGTAGGCACGGCGTCTTTGTCCCAATCTATGAAAGCTCAAAGCCGCCCCATCAATAACAGGATCAGCAAGATGATGATCACCAAGCCGAGGCCACCGCCGCCATAATATCCGGTGCCGTAGAACGGGCCGCCTCCGACGCCGCTGAAGCCGCCGAGCAAAGCGATAATAAGAATGATCAGGATAATGGTTCCAATAGACATTTAGCATTTCCTCCAGCCCGGCAGTGGGCATCTCTGTTGCTCCTGCCACCGACTAAAAAACAAATGGGAACCTGCAAAGTTCCATTTTTTAGTCTGCTGTCCCCTTCATTTCGAACCACGTGGAATTACATACAGTCAAACAAGCCTTCGGAATCTGAGAATGTCCGCTCCTCTCGTCGTTTCGATTCCGCACGGCCTTGGCCGCGATGAGGCGATCCGCCGCCTCAAGACGGGATTGACGCGCGCCGTCTCGAGCGTGCCGGTTTTGAATGTCGATGAGGAGAGGTGGGAGGACAACCGCATGATCTTTCGCGTTCGCGCGATGGGGCAGGCGGCGTCAGGCCATCTCGATGTGGCGGACGATCATGTCCGGGTGGAAGTCACGCTGCCCTGGCTGTTGCAGCGGTTCGCTGAAGTGGCTCAGAGAGCGATCAAAAATCGCGGCAACCTGCTGCTTACCAAGCGCTGACTAGAGCCTTTCCGTTTCGATAGAATCGAAACGGGGCTCTAGATTCTTGATTTGACGTGTTTTCTTGATGCGAACCGCTTTCCACTTCGCTTGAAAACGCTCTAATAGTCGTCGATATTGCGCTGCGACCAAGCTGTTGATCCCGGGCGGCCTTTGCGTTCCAGGCGCCGGTCAGGTGCGCTTTCGCGCCGGCTTCAAGGCACCTTCATATCTGGCCTTCAACACCACCGCCGGCAGATGCTGGAAAAGAGCAGAAAGCGGCACTTCCGTTGTGCCGGCCTTGCCGCTGATGCCCTCCACCGAATAGCCGCTCAGATTCAGCGCGCCGTCAAAGAGCTCCGGGCGCGGCCATATCCGGCCACTTTCAGAAAACGCTGCGAATGATTTGGCAACGACAATGATCGCGGCCTCGCGGCCACGATGCCGCGCGAAAGCAATGACATGGTCGCGGTGCTGACCGCTTACCTCCAGCGGTTGATAATCGCCGTGCGCGAACACATCGGCGAGCTCAGTCCGAAATTTCAGGAGATGGTTGGTCCAGGCCAGCTTCAGATGACCATTGGACCAGTTTTGCGCGAGGTTTTCCCAATCGGGTGTTTCGATCGACGTCAGCACGGAAGCGCGTTCGGCAAAATCCACCGGTCGCCGGTTATCGGGATCGACCAGCGACAGGTCCCAGAACTCCGTGCCCTGATAGAAGTCAGGCACGCCGGGTATCGTGGCCTTTAATGTAATCTGGCTCAGTGAATTCAATGCGCCCAGCAACGAGGCACGTTTGGCCAAGGTTTCAAGCGAACTCAGAAAATCGGCCGACAGCGAGCGATCCAGAATCCGTGTCAGGAACGTTTGCAATCCCGCCTCGTAGGCCTGGTGTGGATTGAGCCAACTGGTCTCCTGCTTGCCCTCGCGCGCCGCTTTCAACGCATAGGCCTGCATCCGCTCACGAAAGGCGTCGCCGGGTTGACCTGATGGCCACGCGCCGAGCAGCGCCTGATACAGCATGTATTCGAACCTCGCGGAGGGCGCGCGCATTTCACCCTCAAGGACGAGATGGGGTGCGTTAAGGATTTTCCATCGGGCAACGGCGCTGGTCCATTCGCCGGGAAATTCAGTCAGCGCTATCAGCCGCGCGCGCGCATCCTCGCCGCGCTTGGTGTCGTGCGTCGCGGTCGCCGTCATGCCGTGCGGCCATTCTTCGGCGCGAATTGTCATCGCCCGGTGAAAGGCATCGGTGGAAAGTGCCTTGGCTGACGGATCGCCGCCGACTTCGTTGAAGGCGAGCAGGCGATGGTACCGGTAAAACGCGGTGTCCTCGAGCGACTTCGCCATCATCGGGCCGGTGAATTGCTGCACCTTCAACGCGAAACGGCGCGCGCGCGGCGCGCTGTGCGGAGGCCTGCCTGGCTTGGTCAGGTCCATCGTCAGGGCGTCGCGAAGAAAATCAAAAATACCTTCGTCGGCGGCGAACCACTCCGCTCGCGCCTTTTCGATCGTCTCTGAAATCAGCGCGCGGTCGTGCGCCGCTGGACCTGTCGAAGTCAGATAAGTGCGATAGACCGGAAAGTTCAAGACGTAGAGTTCGAGCGCCTGCCGCAGGCTGTCGGCGGAATAGTCGCGGGTGGAATAATGTCCGCCGGCGATACGCGCGAGCAGGCGCGTCAGCACCGTGAACTCGCTGGTCAGCAAGGTCTCGAGCACCCTGCGCTTGGCGTCCTTCAACACCGGCGCGAGCCTGGGCGGCATATTGCTGATCTGCCGCCAAACCTCATCGAGCGGATCGAGGCCGTTGCCGTCGACCAATACTTGAGTGATGGCATTCAGCCACTCATAGCCTGTCGTGCCATGGACGCCGGTGAAGGCGTGCAGCCTCTCTTGTTCGCCGAGGATTTTTTCGATCACCATGTAGAACGGTCTGGCGTCTTTTCCCTGGGCGTCCCGGATCAGGCGGCGCAGGCGCTGAAAGTATTGCGTGGGATCGCGCAAACCATCGATGTGATCAAGCCGCAGCCCCTGCAGTCTGTCTTCCGCGATCAGCCTTTTGACCAGGCGATGGACAGCATCGAAGGTGCCGGCGTCCTCGACACGCAATCCGGCGAGCGTATTGATGTCGAAAAAGCGTCGATAGTTGATATCGCTGGAGGCAAGCCGCCAATGGCCGAGCTTGTAGTGCTGACGTTCGAGCAGATGATGCAGCGTGAGGGTCTGGGCAGGCCGATCCTGCCCCGCCCGGTAGGCCTCTAACCCGCGCGCAATAATGTCGGCGCTCCCGGCGATGCCGGTTAGCTCTGCCTTGAACGCAGGTGCTTCGCCGCGATTGGGATGACGCAGTCCCCGATAACGCGAGGCGAGCTCGAGAATGCGTTGTCCCGCCGTGCTATCTTCAGCACCGGCTTCCTTGACGAGGTTGCGCAAAATCTCGCGGTAACGCTCAGGCGCGATCGGCAGCCGGTGCTCGAAGTACCAGGCCGAGAAGCTGCCTTCGTCGCCATCGTAACGAAGTTCGATCTCGCCCTTTTCCAGCGCCTCGCCGTAGGAGGAGCCGATGATCGGCAGCAGCACGCCGCCGCGGGCACGATAGGGCAGTTGATCCCAGTCGATATCGAACGATATCGCGTGCGGCGACGCCGGACCCCATTCCAGCACGTCGAGCCACCATGGATTGTCGGCGAAATGCACGCCGACGTGATTGGGAACGAAATCGAGAATCAAACCGAGGTCGTGCTGTCTAAGCGCCTGGCTTAATCGATCGAAACCGGCATCGCCGCCGAGCTCCGGATTGATCTTGGTATGATCGACGACGTCATAGCCATGGGTGCTGCCCTTGCGCGCCTTCATGAACGGCGATGCATAGAGATGCGTGATGCCGAGCGCTTTCAGATAGGGAACGATCGCCGCAGCCGAGTCAAAATCGAAGTTCGCCGTCAGTTGCACCCGATAGGTTGCGATCGGAACGGCCGGCGGCATCAGCGCGCTTCCAGGCGCCAGAACACCGACCAGGGCGGGATCACGCCATTCGTCTCGCCGCCCCAGATTGGCGTGCCGGTCGCTTCACCTAATTTGTGGGCCATTTCGCTACTGGACAGGTTGGCCGCTAGCTGCAGCGTCGCGCCGTCGCCCATGCGCCAGGTCGCCGTCAGAAAACCGGTGTCCGCGACGTCCGCATTGCCGAAGGCAGCGCCTGCGAGCCGGGGAATGATCTCGCGCTGGCGTGTCGCGAGCAGTTCTTGCACCAGCGCCAGCCTCTGCTGTCCCGCCTGCCCGTTGCAAGATTCCCAATCCAGTACCGCGGATTGAAAGGTCGACTTGGCAAGCGGATCGGGCACGTCATTGCCGTATTTCGCATAGGCCCAGGCATATTCCTGGTGCCGGCCTTTGCGCACGGCCTCGGCGAGATCGCCCTTGAAATCGCAAAAGAACGGAAACGGCGCTTTCGAACCCCACTCTTCACCCATGAACAGCATCGGGATCATGGGCGCCAGCAAGGTAACCGCCAGAGCGGCCTCGACAGCTTTCGGGTCGGCTATGCTTTCGAGCCGGTCGCCGAGCGGGCGGTTGCCGATCTGATCGTGGTTTTGCAGAAAGCTCACGAAGGCGGTGGGCGCGAGATTGCCGCTCGGCTCGCCGCGCAATTGCCCACCACGATGCGCGGAGGCCTCGCCCTGATAGACAAAGCCCGACCCCAGTGCGCACGCGATGTCGTGAAGCGGTGAACGCTGATAGTCGCTGTAATAGCCCTGCGATTCTTTGGTCAACAGCACATGCCAGGCATGATGATAGTCGTCGTTCCACTGCGCGCGGTATTTGCCGCGCGGCGGGCCTTCTTCGGCATCGAGCGCGCTTGCGCGGTTGTCGTCATTTTCAAGCACGAGATGGATGTGACGGCCGCTTTCTGCGGCGAGATTACCTGCCGCGACGCTGAGATCGCGCAGCATCGCGATCTCGCCGGGCTCGGCGATGGCGTGCACGGCGTCCAGACGCAGCCCGTCGAAACGATATTCGCGCAGCCAATACAGCGCATTCTCGATGGCGAAGGCGCGCACCTCAGGCACCCGATAGTCAATCGCGCTGCCCCAGGGCGTCTGCGCCTCCGTAAAGAATGCGGGCGCATAGCGGCCGAGATAATTTCCTTCGGGACCGAAGTGGTTGTAGACCACGTCGAGAAAAACCATCAGCCCGCGCAGATGCGCCTCGTCGATCAGGGTTTTGAGATCGTCGGGGCGCCCATAGGCGCTGTCGGACGCGTACCACAACACGCCGTCATAGCCCCAGTTGCGCTGGCCCGCGAAATCCGCAAGCGGCATCAATTCAACGGCGGTGATTCCCATCGCCACCAGATGATCGAGCTTGTCGATCATGGCGAGGTAGGTGCCTTCTCGCGTGAAGGTGCCGACGTGGGTTTCGATCAGGACGGTGTCCTGCCACGGGCGTCCACGCCAGTTCGAAGCGCGCCATGGATAACTGGCGTGATCGATGACTTCGCTGGGACCGGAAATGTCATCGGGCTGAAACGCCGAGGCTGGATCGGGTACATCGACCTCATCGTCGATCCGGAATTTGTAACGCACGCCGGCCCTTGCGCCCGACACGTCGGCGGCAAACCAGCCGCCTTCGCTGCGCCGCATGGGCTGAGCTCTTTCCAGCAGCAGATCGACGCGTTTTGCCGCCGGCGCCCAAAGCCGAAATGACGCCCCGTCCGCTGTCAGTCTTGCGCCGAATTGCCGATCATTCATACCGAACCCGCAAAGGCGAGGACCGAGCGGGGAGGTGCCTTAGTCTCGCTTCCCGACGCCAAGTCCGCGACCGTTTGTTTAACGTCGGCGGTGTTCAATAGTTGCTGCCAGTTCTTGTATTCCGGCATCTTTGGCAGTTTGAACGCGATCGCTTCAGGGGCGGCGTTCAGCACGATGAAGATCGGCGGCTGTCCGGGATCGATCGGTCCCAGAACATAAGCAAGAAACCGGCCTTCCGGAAAATTCCAGTCTTGCTCCTTCATCTCTTCGGCTGCCGGCGTCAGCCACAATACGCCGTAAGATCCATCGGTACGCCGTCCATCGAGCCAGTTACGCGCGCGGATTTGTGGAAAGCGCCTGCGCAGCGTGGTCATGTGGCTAATGAAATCGATCAGGTCCTCGCCTTCGCGGCCGAGGCCGTCCCAATTGGTCCAGCCTATTTCATTGTCCTGGCAATAGGCGTTGTTGTTGCCGTTCTGGCTGTTGCCGACCTCGTCGCCAGCTAGAATCAGCGGTACGCCCCGCGCCAGCAGCAGACATGCGAGCTGGTTTTTGCGGAGCCGACGACGAAGTGCGACAATCTCGGGATCGTCGGTCGGGCCTTCATGGCCGCAATTGGTGCTGTGGTTCTCGCTGGAACCGTCGCGATTGTCTTCGCCATTGGCCTCGTTGTGCTTTTCGTTGTAGCTAAACAAATCCTGCAGCGTGAAGCCGTCATGCACGGTGATGTGATTGATGCTGGCGCGCGGTGCTCGGCCGTCATGGTTGAACAGGTCGGATGAGCCGGTCATGCGGCTGGATACTTCGCCGATCAGGCTGCCTTCGCCGCTCCAGTAGCGCCGCATCGCGCTGCGATAGCGGTCATTCCACTCCGACCATTGCGAAGGATATGCGCCGACCTGATAGCCGCCCATGCCGAGATCCCACGGCTCGGCGACCAGCTTTACCGAGGCGAGCACCGGATCTTGCCGGATAGCCATGAAGAACGAGCTATTGCGCTCGAAGCCGTTCGGCCCGCGCGCCAGCGTGGTGGCGAGGTCGAACCGGAAGCCATCGACATGGCAGACCTCGACCCAGTAGCGCAGCGAGTCCATCACCATCTGCAGAACGCGCGGATGCTTGAGATTGACCGAGCTGCCGCACCCGGTGAAGTCATCGTAGAACCGCGGATTGTCCGGCTTCAGCCAATAGTAGGAGGCGTTGTCGATACCGCGGAACGAAAGCGTCGGGCCCATATGGTTGCCCTCGGCGGTGTGATTGTAGACGACGTCGAGCATCACCTCGATGCCGGCGTCGTGCAGCCGCGCTACCGTGGTGCGGAAGCCGTCGAGCGGGTTGTCCTGCGCGTAGCGCGGCTCCGGCGCGAAAAAAGCCAGCGTGTTGTAACCCCAGTAGTTCGACAGCTTCTTTTCGACCAATATCCGGTCGTCGACGAAGCCGTGGATCGGCAACAGTTCGATGGTGGTGACGCCAAGGCGCTTGAGATGCTCGATTGTCGCCGGCGAGGACAGGCCGCCATAGGTGCCGCGCAGGTTTGGCGGCACATCGCCGCGTTTCTGCGTCAAGCCCTTGACGTGCGCTTCATAGATGATGGTGTCTTCCCAGGGGACGTTCGGGCTGGTTTCGCGGCGTCCCCAATTGAAGCTTTCGTCGACGACCACGGCTTTGGGCATGCCGCGCGCATTGTCGCGCCGATCGTATGAGAGATCTTCGCGCGCACTCCCGGTGCGGTAGGCGAAATGTGCGTCGCTCCACACCAGCCGTCCTGCGAGGCGCCTGGCGTAAGGGTCGAGCAGCAGCTTGTTGGGGTTGAAGCGGTGGCCGTGCCAGGGCTCATAGGGTCCGTGAACGCGATAGCCATAGAGCTGCCCGGGCGAAACGTCGTTCAGATAGCCATGCCAGACCTCTTCGGTACGCTCCGGCAATTCGATGCGTTCGAGCTCGCGGCGGCCCTGAGGGTCGAACAGGCAAAGCTCGACTTTTTGCGCGTTGGCGGAGAACAACGCAAAGTTGGTGCCCCGGCCGTCCCAGCTTGCACCGAGACGTGAGGACGTTCCAGCGGATAGTCGCATGCGTTAGCTTTCCGGTACGAGAAATATGGCAGCCAAAGGCGGAATGGTGAGACTGAGCTCGGGCACCAGGCCGTCAAGCGCCTGGACCTCGCCGACATTCCCGACATTGCTGCCGCCATAATGCGCGGAGTCCGAATTGAGAACTTCGTGCCACTTGCCGGTGAACGGCACCCGCACACGGTAGTTGTAATATACATTCGGCGAAAAATTGATAATGACAAGACAGCGCGCGCGGGCATCGTTGCCTTTGCGAATCCAGGCGAACACGTTGCGATTGGCATCGTCGGTGACGATCCATTCAAAGCCGGCTTGATCGCAATCCAACTCATGCAGCGCCGGGAGCGCCCGATACAGCCGGTTGAGATCGCGGATCAGCGACTGGATGCCGGCATGCTGCTTTTTCTCGAGCAGATACCAGTCGAGTGAGCGATCATGGCTCCACTCGCGCTCTTGGCCGAATTCGCAGCCCATGAACATCAGCTTCTTGCCGGGATGTCCGAACATGAAGCTATAATAGGTGCGCAAGTTCGCAAAGCGTTGCCAGTCGTCGCCGGGCATCCGCCCCAGGATCGAGCGCTTGCCGTGGACGACTTCATCATGCGACAGCGGCAGGATGAAATTTTCCGAAAACGCGTAGTGCAGGCCGAACAGGATGTCGCCGTGATGATGCTTGCGGTGGATCGGATCCTTGCTGACGTAGTTCAGCGTGTCGTGCATCCAGCCCATATTCCATTTGTAGCCGAAGCCCAACCCGCCATATTCGACCGGCCGTGACACCTGCGGCCATGCAGTCGATTCTTCCGCGGCCGTGGTGGCTTGCGGAAAACGGGCGAACACTTCGGTGTTGAAGCGGCGCAGGAAATCGATCGCCTCGAGATTTTCCCGGCCGCCATATTTGTTCGGGATCCAGCCCCCGGGGGGCCGGCTATAGTCGAGATAGAGCATCGAAGCGACCGCATCGACGCGCAGGCCGTCGATGGCATAACGTTCCAGCCAGAACAGTGCGTTCGACACTAGGAAATTGACCACTTCCGTGCGGCCATAGTTGTAGATCAGCGTGCCCCAATCGAGGTGGCGGCCCTGCAGCGGATTGGCATGCTCGTAAAGCGCGGTGCCGTCGAAATTGGCGAGACCATGCGGATCGTCAGGAAAATGCCCGGGTACCCAGTCCAGCAACACACCGAGACCTTCGCGGTGGCAGGCGTCGACCAACGCGGCAAAATCCGCAGGCGTGCCGAAGCGGCTGGTCGGCGCGTACAAGCCGGTCGGCTGATAGCCCCATGAGCCGTCGAACGGATGTTCGTTGACGGGAAGAAATTCAACATGGGTAAAGCCGAGATCGCGGGCATAGGACGGCAGCTGCTCCGCCAGCTCGCGATAGGTCAGCCATTCGTTGTTGGCCTTGCGTCGCCACGAGCCGAGATGAACCTCGTAGATCGACATCGGCGCGCTGAGCGCATTGACGCCCGCGGGTGCGGGGCGCGGGTGCGGCAGCTTTGTTTCGTCGAAAACGATGGATGCGGTGTTCGGGCGCATTTCCGTGGAGAACGCCAGCGGATCGGCTTTCAGCGGCAGGTGCTGGCCCTGCGGACCGATAATATCGAATTTATAGTGGTCGCCGGGTGTGGCATGGGGCACGAACAGCTCCCAATAGCCGACGCCGCGCACCCGCATCGGGTGCCGCCGCGCATCCCAGAAATTGAAGTCGCCGACGACGCTGACCCGCCGCGCGTTAGGCGCGAGCACCACGAATGCAACGCCCTCGACGCCATCCAGCGTCATCGGATGCGCGCCGAGCTTGTCGTAGATCCGCTGATGGGTGCCTTCGCCGAGGAGGTACAGATCGAAGTCGCTCAAGACAGGCGGAAAGCGGTAGGGATCGTCGAGATCGACCACGGTGTCGCCGAAGCGGGCGCGCAGCTGGTAGCGCCTGGAACCGTTCGGCAACGCGCCGGCAAACAAGCCGGCGTCATGGATCCGCGCCAGCGCCGCCGCTTCGCCATGCTCGCCGATCGCCTCGACGTTCGACGCCTCCGGCAGGAACGCGCGCACTACGGTCTTGCCGCCCTCGGTATGAAGGCCAAGATAATGAAATGGGTCGGAGTGGCGGCCCTCGACAATCGCATAGGCCTCCGCGGACAATTTGGTCATGAGGTCTCGTTCGGTTGCTGAGATAGAATTCGAAGCACCCCGGTCAGCGGCACGCGCAACCATTCAGGCCGGTAGGCAAGCTCGTATTCGATCTCGTAGAAGGCCTTTTCAAGCAGGAAGAAGTTCAGCACCTGTTGGGCGACCTGCGGATCGGCCGGCCACAGGGGTTGATTTGCCATCATCTCGCGATAGGCGCCGAGAAATGCGGCCGCCGAGCGTTCGCGCCAGTCCGCGAGCGCGGCGCCAAGTTTTCCTTGTTCGTCGGGCGCCACCTTCTGCGCCCGCTCCAGGGCCGCCGTCGCCGAGTAGTCGATCGAACGGATCAGGCCTGCGACATCGCGCGCCGCGGGTGCCTTGCGCCGGCGCGCTTCCAGCGGTCGGCGGGGCTCGCCCTCGAAATCGATGATGAAGATATCGTCTTTGACGATCAGCATCTGCCCGAGATGGAAGTCGCCATGGTGGCGGATCTTCAGGAGGTCGATGTCTGCCGGCAGCAGCGCGCTCAGGCGCTCACGCAATGTCGCGCGGTGTGCAAGCAATTGGTCGGCAAGCGAACGATCGGCTTCCTTGATCGTGTCGCGCCGTTGCTTCAATGCCTCGAACACGCGTTCGGCGCGGACGATCACATCACCGATCCATTGCTCCACGTCATTGGGTTGCGTCGGTTCCGGCACAAAATCGGCAAATTCATCGCTGCCGGCGAGCGCGAGGTGCATCTCGGCGACGCGCCTTCCGGTCTGCGCCATGTAGCGTAGATAGGGGACCTGCTCCTCGCTCCCGCTGGGATGATCGTTCGTCACCAGCAGGCGCTGCTCATCAACAAAGCGATCGAGATAGGCCGAGGTCACGATCCAGCCGTCGCCCTGATTGGCGACGAAGGCATGGACGACCGCTATTGCACTGCTCTTGTCGCCTTCGATCAGCTCGACGCTGCCGAGCAGCGCGGGCGTATTGGCAAAGCCCGCTACCTCGGTGAGGAACCGGCCGACCTCGATTTCGGGGTTGATGCCGGATTCGAGCTTGCGGTAGACCTTGACTACATAGTCGCTATCGACCAGCGCCGTGCTGTTGGATTGTTCGGTCTCGACGGCGCGGATATGCTCGGGCTGTTTGATCGGCTTATCCGAAAGCCTGCTGGTCGGCCTGAATTCAAGCCGCAAGCCGTTGTCTTCAACGGTCAAGCTGTTGCGGAGATTGTGCAGCAGGAGTGCGATGAAGATCTCGTCCGACGCAACGTCCAGCAACGTGCCTTCCCGCGCGCCCTGACGTACCGCCGCAAACGCGCGGGGGTTATAGCGCTCGCGGTCGAATCGCACCCACTCGATACGCATCGGCAACACGTAACGCCCCCTCTCGCCGCGCTGGGTCGCTTCAAAAAACGCAAGCCAGGGGCGGTTATCGCCGATATCGCAGAAGGGGATCGCCGAGGTCAGCGTGGGATGAATAGCCTTGGGCGAACGCTCAGGATACCAGCGGCTTCGCGCCAGGTATCCCGGCAATACATCGCGTTCGAATACGCTGCGGGTGCGAGCCAGTGATACCCATGTCGCGCCGAGCGGCACCACGAGGGTCTCGAATTCGGGAACCACCGACGGCGCGGCGTGCTCCGATTTGTCGCGCTCCTTGAGCTGGAACCAGTAGAAGCCGTACGGCGCCAGTGTGATCATGTAAGGCAGTTCGCCGACCGCCGGAAAGAGGGTGCGGCCGAGCATTTCCAGTGGAATTCGGTCCTTCCAGGCCGAAAGGTCGAGTTCGGTGGCCTGCGCGGAGCGCGACAGGTTGGCGACGCAGAGGATGACCTCATCCTGATATTGGCGGACATAGGCGAGCACCGAACGATTGACGGGACGAATGAACGTCATGGTGCCGCGGCCGAACGCCAGCGTCGACTTCCGCACCGAGATCAGCCGCTTGGTCCAGCTCAGCAGCGAAGACAGGCTGCGCGACTGCGCCTCGACGTTGAGTGCTTCATAGCCATAGACCGGGTCCATGATCGGCGGCGCGTAAAGCCGTGCCGGATCGGCGCGGGAGAACCCGCCATTGCGGTCCGGCGTCCATTGCATCGGCGTGCGAACGCCGTTGCGGTCGCCGAGATAGATATTGTCGCCCATGCCGATCTCGTCGCCATAATAGATGATCGGTGTGCCGGGAAACGACAGCAACAGCGAGTTCATCAATTCGATCTTGCGCCGGTCGTTGTCCATCAGCGGCGCCAGCCGGCGGCGGATGCCGAGATTGATGCGCGCGCGCGGATCGTTGGCGTAGGTCGACCACAGGTAGTCGCGCTCGACGTCGGTGACCATTTCAAGCGTCAGTTCGTCGTGGTTGCGTAGAAACAGCGCCCACTGGCAATTGCTCGGGATATCCGGTGTCTGGCGCAGGATGTCGGTGATCGGAAAGCGATCCTCCTGGGCGATCGCCATGTAGATTCGCGGCATCAGCGGGAAATGATAGGCCATGTGGCATTCGTCGCCCTGGCCGAAATATTCCTGCACGTCCTCCGGCCATTGATTGGCTTCCGCCAGCAGCAATTTGCCCTTGGCATAAGTGTCGAGTTCGGCGCGCAATGACTTGATGATGGCGTGGGTCTCCGGCAGGTTCTCGTTGCTGGTGCCCTCGCGCTCGCAGAGATAGGGAATGGCGTCGAGCCGGAATCCATCGACGCCGGCGTCGAGCCAGCGCTTCATGACTTGCACGATCGCGCTGACCACGCGCGGATTGTCGAAATTGAGATCCGGCTGGTGCGAGAAGAAGCGGTGCCAATAGAACTGCCCGGCCTCCGGGTCCCAGGTCCAGTTCGACTTCTCGGTATCGGTGAAGATGATCCGCGTTCCCGCATATTTCTGGTCGGTGTCGCTCCACACATACCAGTTGCGCGCGCTTGATTTCGGATCGCTGCGGCGGGCGCGCTTGAACCATTGATGCTGATCGGAGGTGTGATTGACGACCAGTTCGGTGATCACCCGCAAACCGCGTCGCTTGGCTTCGACGATGAAGCGGCGGAATTCCTTCATGGTCCCGAAATCAGGATTGATCGCGCCGTAGTCGGCGATGTCATACCCGTCGTCCCGGCCGGGCGAGGGATAGAACGGCAACAGCCACAGCGTGGTGACGCCGAGCTCCTGCAGGTAGCCAAGCTTTTCCGTCAGTCCCACGAAATCGCCGATGCCATCATTGTTGCTGTCGGCAAAGGCTTTGACGTGCAGCTGATAGACGATGGCATCCTTGTACCAAAGCCCGTCGCCGTCCAGCGTGGTGGTCGGCAGCTCGGTTGCGTCGATGGATGACAGTAAATTCATGGCGCCCTCACGCCAAACAGCGAAACAGCAGGGCGGGATCGCGCACCGGATCGATGCGCAGGCGAATGCCGCCCCACTCGACGGCAGAGCGCTCGCCCGTGATCAGGTTCTCAACCGCGGCAACGTGACGGCGCTCGTCCCCGCGGCCGACCAGGACATCGCCAAGCGGAAGCCAGAATTCATGCACCTCGCGCGAGATCGCGATGGCCGCGATGACGGTGTTGGTTTGATCGACCGATTCCTTGACGAAGCCAGTGACATTGCCGTCGTCGATCGGAATGAAACGCAGATTGCTGGTCTGCTGCAGCGCTGCGTTGGCGCGGCGGGCGCGGTTGAGATCGCGGATGTAGGGCTTGATGTTGCCCGGCTTGTCCCAGTCCCGCACCTTGATCTCGTATTTTTCGGAATCGAGATATTCTTCCCGGCCCGGAATCGGATCGTGTTCCAGAAGCTCCAACCCGTTATAGATGCCGTAGGTGCTCGACAGCGTGGCGGCAAGCGCGACGCGGGATTTGAACATCCAGGGCTCGCCGCTTTGCAAATGATAGGGCAGGATGTCCGGCGTATTGACGAAGAAATTCGGACGATAGAAGTCGCGCTCCGGATAGGCGGTCAGCTCGTTCAGATACTGCTCCAGCTCCCACTTCTGCGTTCGCCACGTGAAATAAGTGTAAGACTGCGTGAAGCCGAGCTTGGCGAGGCCCTTCATCAGTTTCGGCCGGGTAAAGGCTTCGGCGAGGAAGATGACGTCGGGATCGCGGAGCTGAATGTCGCGGATCAGCCATTCCCAGAACCTAAAGGGTTTTGTGTGGGGGTTGTCGACCCGGAAGATTTTGACCCCCTGTTCGATCCAGAACAGCACCACATCGCGCAAGGCGTTCCACAGCGCGCCGGCGTCCTCGGATGAAAAGTCAGGGTTGACGATGTCCTCATATTTCTTCGGCGGGTTTTCCGCGTAGCGCATCGAGCCGTCCGGCCGGCGCCTGAACCATTGCGGATGCTCTTTAAGCCAGGGGTGGTCCGGCGAACACTGCACCGCGAAGTCGAGCGCGACTTCCATCTCGAGCCGCTTGCAGGCCGCAACAAAGCTGCGGAAATCCTCCAGCGTGCCCAATTCCGGATGCACCGCGTCGTGACCGCCCTCGGCGGCGCCGATGGCGTAGGGACTTCCGGGATCGCCTTCCGCGGCGGTCACCGCGTTGTTGCGGCCCTTACGATTGGTCCGGCCGATGGGATGAATGGGCGTGAGGTAGACCACGTCGAAGCCCATCGCCGCGATATCCGGCAGGCGCGCGATAGAGTCCTTGAACGTGCCGTGCTGGCCGGGGATCTGGCCCTGACTCCGCGGCACCATCTCGTACCACGCGCCGGTTCGTGCCCGTGGACGGTCCGCAACAAACGGAAACAACTGCGATCGCGTCAGGTCGGGCCGCAACTGGCTCTCCGCCATGGCGTCCCTCAATTCGGCAGTCAGGAGCGGCGCGGCGTCGCCGGTCTGGAGATAGTCCTCGCATTGCTTCACGATCACGGCCGTCGCGGCCTGTCCGCCCGCCTGCGCCTTGGTCAGCATGCCGGCGCCCTCAATGGCGTCGAGGCTGACATCGGCGCCAGCCTTCTGCTTCAACTCGAATCCGTGACGCCAGGTGGCGAATTCGTCGGTCCAGGCCTCGATCGCGTAGACGTAACGCCCGGGTCGCTCGGGGACGAACGAGCCGCGCCAGCGGTCGTTGCTGTGATGGGTCATCGGCTCGCGGTGCCATTCCCGGTCCCGCTCGCGACGCCAGACCAGCGCGGCGCTCATGACATCATGCCCGTCGCGATAGATATCTGCCCAGACCTCGACGCGCTCTCCGACGATCCGCTTCACAGGGAAGCGGCCACCGTCGATCAGCGGATAAACGTCTTCAATATGGAAAGCGCCGCCGGCCGCGGCGCTCTCGATAGTTTGAGTTGTTTTGTTCACGGTGATGCCATTGACATGGAAATGACGTTCCATTTCGATTTTGGCGGAAAAGGAGACGCCCCGGACATATAGAAAAGCCGTTCGCCGGGCTTTGGTTCCCGGGGAACGCCGCGGACACGAGAGAGTTAGACACGGGCTATCCTCTTCCTGCATCAAGACAATTTCGCGACGCCCCCGGGCCTGCAAACAGCGTGCCGAATGGACCTTTTCACCAAAGCCAAAAACCTGGGGCTCCAGACCGAATTTGTCGACGGTCAGGGCCGCCGGCATGTGACGGATGCAGCTGCGCTGAAAATCATCCTCGACGCGCTGCCGATGCGCGCGCCGTATCGCTTTCTCGAGCAGGCGGTGGTGGTCCGGTCAGGACGGCCCTCGCGCACCGAACTCAAGCACGCCGCCACGTTTCCGCTGCGCTGGAAAATCGTTGCGGGGCTTAAGGTTATCGCGCAAGGCGAGACCCATGATCGCGTCATCGTCTGGCCGATGGATTTGCCTGAGGGTTCGTACCGGCTGCATCTGACCGACGCCTCCGCATTCAGCGAAGAAGCGCCGTTGATCGTCGCGCCGCCAAGGGCGTTCGGCGGCGATTTCGACCGGTGCTGGCTTTTGGCGGTCCAGCTCTATGGCATCCGGTCGTCGCGCAACTGGGGTATCGGGGACTTCACCGATCTCGAAGGCTTGATCCGGCTCGCGGGCCATTTGGGAGCTGATGGTGTCGGCCTCAATCCGCTGCATGCGCTCTTCGATGACCGACCCGGCGATCGCAGTCCCTACTCGCCGAACAGCCGGTTGTTTTTGAATCCGCTGTATGTTGACGTCGATTCAGTTCCGGAATTTCAACCGAGCGCCTGCGGGCGTAGCGATGCAATTGCCCGCCTCAGAGCAAGCGATATCGTCGACTATGCTGCCGTCGCTGAACTGAAATGGCGCGCGCTACGATCGGCATTCGATGCATTCAAGGCCAATTCAAGAAACAAACGTCACGAGGAATTCGCGCAATTTCGCGCCGAGCGCGGGTCGCTGCTGTCGCGCTTCGCCTGCTTCGAAATGCTGCGGCACAAGTTCAAAAAGCCGTGGTGGGAATGGCCTGAGGAATGGCGGCAGCCCGATGAGGCCAGATGCGCCAACCTTCGGCAAGGGCCTGATAAGCCGGAAATCGAATTTGTCGAATTCGTGCAATGGGCCGCCGACCGACAGTTGCGGTCTTGCCGAAATTTAGCGAGCAGCCTCGGCATGAAGGTCGGCCTCTACCTTGATGTGGCCGTCGGCGTGCAATCCGACGGGTTCGATGCCTGGAACGAGCAGGTCGCGATTTCCCGCCATCTTGCCGTCGGCGCGCCTCCGGACTCGCTGAATACCGCAGGGCAGGATTGGGGCCTTGCAGGATTCAACGCCGCCGGTCTCGAGATCAAGTCGTTCGAGCCGTATCGCGAGATGCTTCGGGCGTCGATGCGCTACGCCGGCGCGATCAGGCTTGATCATGTGCTTGGGCTGAAGCGGCTGTATCTCGTGCCGCACGGCTTTGGCCCCGACAACGGGGTTTATGTTCAGATGCCGTTCGAGGCGCTGCTGGCGGCAACCGCGTTGGAAAGCGTGGCGCATGGTTGCGTGGTGATCGGCGAGGATCTCGGCACCGTGCCGGAGGGCTTTCGCGAGCAAATGGCCGATTGGGGCATCTGGTCGTATCAGGTGATGATGTTCGAGCGCGACGATCAAGGCAGGTTTCGCGACATCGACCATTACGCGCCGAATGCCCTGGTCACCTTCAATACCCACGATCTCTCGACCTATGCGGGTTGGCGCTCGTTCAGCGATCTAAAGCTGAAGCGGTCGCTTGGGATCGATCCCGGCGAAAGCGACGATGCGCGATGGCATGCCCTGACGATGCTGAGCGACATCTTGCGTCGCCATGGCATCGAACGTCATGATCTTACTGCGGTTATAGGCTTTCTGGCGCGGACCAGATCGCGCCTGCTTGCGGTCTCGCTCGAGGATTTATTGGGCGTCGTCGATCAGCCCAATATTCCCGGCACCGTGAACGAACATCCGAACTGGCGGCAGCGGCTGCCGCTTGCGATCGATAAGATTGCCGCGGCGATCGACGTTGCCGAACTCAGAAGCGCGACCGGAGAGCGGACGCGCGCGGCGATCTGACGCGCAGGTATCTTCAGCGGGGATAAAAGCTTGTCCTGCAGAATTGAAGATTATGGCCTGATCGGCGATTGCGAGACCGCAGCATTGGTCGGCCGCGACGGATCGATCGACTGGCTGTGCTGGCCCGCGTTCGATTCCGATGCCTGCTTTGCGGCGCTGCTCGGCACCCACAGGCATGGCCGATGGCTGATCGCGCCGGCGGAAGATGTCACAAAATGCTCTCGCCGCTATTGGGACAACACGCTGATCCTGGAAACCCTGTTTGAGACGGCAAATGGCGCCGTCGCGCTGATCGATTTCATGCCGCCGCGCGGCAAGGCTTCCGATGTCGTCAGGCTGGTGCGCGGCGTCAGCGGTAAGGTGAAGCTGCAGATGGAGCTGGTGATCCGCTTCGGGTTCGGCATCGATATCCCATGGGTCAAGCGAACCGAGGACGGCGCGCTGCTTGCGATTGGCGGGCAAGACATGACAGTGCTGCGAACCCCGATTGAGACCCGCGGCCGGGATCTGACCACGGTGGCCGACTTCGAAGTGAGCGCCAATGAGACCGTTCCCTTCGTGCTGACCTATGGCCCTTCGCATCTGCCGCTGCCCAAACCGATCGACCCGGCGCAGGCCCTGGAAGATACCAAGGACTTCTGGATCGACTGGTGCAGCCACTGCACCTACGAGGGCGGCTGCCGTGACCTGGTGATTCGATCGCTGATCACGTTGAAGGCGCTGACCTACGCGCCGACCGGCGGCATCGTCGCGGCGCCGACGACGTCGCTGCCGGAAAAGCTCGGTGGCAGCAGAAACTGGGACTATCGCTTCTGCTGGCTACGCGACGCCACCTTTACACTGCTGGCACTGATGAACTCCGGCTATACCGAAGAGGCCTCCGCCTGGCACAACTGGTTGCTGCGCGCTGCGGCGGGTTCGCCGGCGGACATGCAGATCATGTACGGCATCATGGGCCACCGGCGCTTGCTGGAATGGGAGGCCACTTGGCTGCCCGGATACGAGGGCGCGCAACCGGTTCGGATCGGCAATGCCGCGCACGCCCAGCTGCAACTCGACGTCTACGGCGAACTGATCGACGCGTTTCATCAGGCGCGCGTGACTGAGCTGAAACTTGACGAAGGCTCGTGGGCGCTGGAGTGCAGGGTGCTTGAGCATCTGGCGGAAGAGTGGGACCAGCCGGATCACGGCATCTGGGAGCGTCGCGGCGAAGCCAGGCATTATGTATTGTCGAAAGTGATGACCTGGGTCGCGTTCGATCGCGCCATCAAGAGCGCCGAAAAATTCAGGTTTGAGGCGCCGCTCGATCACTGGCGGCTGTTGCGCGACACCATCTGTCGCGATGTCTGCGAGAAGGGCTTTGACGCTAGGCAAAACGCGTTCGTCGAATCCTACGGCTCGCAATTGCTCGATGCCAGCATCCTGCTGCTGCCGACGGTAGGTTTCCTGCCCGCCTCGGACCCGCGTGTTCTCGGCACCATTACAGCGATCGAAAAATATCTGATGCGGGATGGATTTGTGCTGCGGCACGACCCTCGCGAGGTCTCGGATGAACGGCAACCGATCGAGGGCGCATTTCTCGCCTGCAGCCTTTGGCTCGCCGATGCCTATGTGCTGGCCGGCGAGATCGGCAAGGCGCAGGCGCTGTTCGACCGCGTGGTGGCGGTCGCCAACGATCTTGGGCTGTTGGCGGAGGAATTCGACACCGGTGAGGGGCGTCAGACCGGAAATTTCCCGCAGGCGCTGACGCATATCGCGCTTATCAATACCGCGCATAACCTCAGCCTCGCCAGCAGGCCGGCCGAGAAGCCGGCGGTGCAGCGGTCGACGTAGTTGGCTCCGTCCTCCCGGCCAAGCCAACGGGTCCGGGCGGGCGGGGAACTCGCCGGCTCAAAATCGATTGTACTCAGAGATTTTGCTGGAGGGTTGCCGGATGATCCGCTGGTTCCTCGCGGCCGTTGTTTCGGGCTGGCTGGTATTTCCGGCAGTGGCGGCGTCCCTTGATGCGGCGGCCATCAACAACGCTGAATTTCGCTCAAGGCCTCCTGCTGAGGACAAACTTGATCCGGTCGTTGTAAAGGCCCAGGTCCTTCTGGACCGGGCTCACTTCGCTCCCGGGGAAATCGACGGCAAGCTCGGTGAAAACGCGCAAAAAGCCCTGAGAGCCTTCGCTGAGGCCAAAGGCCTGACCTCCGATAAAGCGCTCACGCCAGAGGTTTGGGCGATGCTGGTGAGGACGAGCCAAGACGCCGCCATCACCGAGTACACGATTTCCAAGGCCGATGTGAAAGGACCGTTTCTTAAAAAATTTCCCGCGAAAATGGACGACATGAAACGTCTCAAGGCGCTCGGTTACACGAGCCCGCGCGAGGCCATCGCCGAGAAATTTCATATGAGCGAAGCGCTGCTGGTGGCGCTGAATCCCGGCAAGAAATTCGATCGGGCCGGCGAAACTATTTTCGTTGCCAACGTGATCAACAGGCAAACCAAGCTAACGATCGGCCGAATCGAAGTCGACAAATCACGTCAGACGGTGAAGGCCTTCGACCCATCGGGGGCGCTGATAGCGTTTTTTCCCGCGACCGTTGGCAGCGAGGAGAAACCAACCCCAAGCGGCAGCTTCACGGTCGTCTCTGCCGATGCCAGCCCGACCTACCGCTATAATCCCGACTATAAATTCGAGGGTGTGAAATCCAGAAAAGCCTTCAAGATCAAGCCGGGGCCGAACAATCCGGCGGGATCATACTGGATCGGACTGTCGGCGGAGGGATATGGCATCCACGGTACGCCCAACCCTTCGAAGGTCAGCAAATCCGAATCCCACGGTTGCGTTCGGCTGACAAACTGGGACGCCAGCTTGCTGGGTAGCAATATTAAAAAGGGAACGCCGGTGGTCTTCGTCGATGAGCCACAAGGCGGCCGAAGGAGCTGAGCGGAGGATGTGGCCGAGGTCCGGGCGGCAATCATCCCTCGTCCCGGCGAACGCCGGGTCCGATAACCACCGATGTCGGTTGTTGTACAAGCCGTCTGCAGAATGCCTAAACGAGACGACACTGCGTATGGGTCCAGCGTTCGCCGCGACGACTCGCGCTAGTCTAGCTCCGATCAATTCACGCCGTTGTTCTTCAATATGATATCAACCGCCCCCGCAAACCCTTCGTCCTCGTTGGAGGTCGTAACATGCGTCGCCAATTTCTTGATATTGGCGGTAGCATTGCCCATTGCGATCGAGACGCCGCTCGTTTTGAACATCGCCAGATCGTTCTGCATGTCGCCGATGGTGGCGACCGCGTCGGTTGAAATGCCTTGGCGTTTCGCCATCGCCCGCACGAAGGTGCCCTTGTCGTATCCCGGCGGGGTGACGTCGAGATAGTAGCTTTGCGAGCGGACCGCTGTGGCCTGCGCGCCCAATGCCTGCTGCATCGTTACTTCACAGCGCTGCAACAGCGCGGCATCGGCGCTCGAGCCGACGATCTTGCAGGCGGCCGTCAGGTAAGGCGCGAAATCGTCGACGACGGTAGGATCGGCCCGGATGGCGCGTATTTCGTGCGGGACGTATTCGCCGTCGCCGTGGCGGGTGAGCCAGAGATCGCTAGTAAACAGCCAGATATCGATTCCAAACTCGTTCAGCACATCGAGACTGCGTTGTGCCGCGGAGGCAGGGATCAGATGTTGCTCGATCGGCTTGAGTTGCGGATCGACAATGTAGCTTCCGTTGAAGGCCCCGACCGGCAGCGTGATCGCAAGCGGTTCGATCAGAAATCGCATGCCGATGGCCGGACGGCTGGAGGTGATAGTGAAACCGATGCCGGCTTCGTGCAGCCGCCGCACCGCGCCCTTCGCCCCCTCGGTCAGCGTCTTGTCCTTGGTCAGCAGCGTGCCGTCGACATCCGACACAACAAGCGCGATGCGGGTCATGCGTGGTTCCTGCTCTTCACGTCAGCGGGACCGAACCCGAGTTGCCGCACGATGTCGTCGACGATCGCGTCGACCGAAGCGTCAATCGATACCGTCACCGGATTTTCGTTGGTGCCGGGTGGCTCGAGCGTTTTGAACTGGCTCGCCAACAGGTCGGGCGGCATGAAATGGCCTTTCCGTAAATTCAGACGGCTTGCGATCAATTCCTGCGTACCCCTGAGAAAGATGATGCGGACATCGTGCCGTCCACGCACGAGGACGTCGCGATAGACGCGCTTCAGCGCGGAGCAGGCGATCACGGCGTGCTCGCCGGCCTTGCAGACCCGGTCGATTTCATCGGCGATCCCCTGCAGCCAGGGCCAGCGATCTTCATCGGTCAAAGGCTGGCCGGAATTCATCTTGGCGACATTGCTCGCGGGATGAAACTCGTCACCGTCCTCGTAGCTCCAGTTCAAGCGTTCGGCCAATTTGTCGGCGATGGTGCTCTTGCCCGAGCCGGACACGCCCATCACGACCAGCGCGCAGGGTATTTCGTCGATCTTAGCGTTCACGAAAATTCTCCGGCAGCGCGGCCCTGTCGACCAGCCAGATCGTCTCGCCTACGGAATGCGCGCGGGTCGCGGGCAGGCTCTCGCCTGCCAACACACGCGTCAAGATCGCGCGCTTGTCCAGGCCGGAGATCTCGAACAGCATTTCGCGGCAGGAATTGAGCGCCGGCAGGGTCAGCGTGACCCGCGGCACGAAGGGCTCGACATGCGCCTCGGGGACGCCGACGACCCAGCGCTCGGTCTCTGCGATGGCGGGGTAATCGGGAAATAGCGACGCGGTATGGCCGTCAGGCCCGACGCCCATTAGCACCACATCGAACAAGGGCCGGGTGGAATCCAAGCGGTCCGCGCCATAGAACGATTTCAATTGGCTCTCATAGCGACGCGCGGCTTGCTCGGGATCGGCAGTGTCCGTCGGAATCGGATGAATGTTGGAAGCCGGCGCGCAGCGATCGAGAAAGATCTGCCGAGCCGTCCCCATATTGTTAAGCGGATCGTTTGCCGGGACAAAACGCTCATCGCCGATGAACCAGTGCACGCGGTCCCACGGGATTTGGTTTCGATAGGTATCAGTCGCGAGCAATTGATAGAGCCGTTTCGGGCTCGATCCGCCGGTCAGGCAGATCGCCACGCGGCCAGCGTTCGAGGCAATCCTTGCCAAGACACGCTCCGCGGCGATTTTCGCGAGCGCTTCGGCATCCGAAACAGCGATCACATGGCGATTGTCGCTTCCATCCATCAGGTCTAACCGAGATTGCGCCAGCTGCGGCCGTCGCTCCCGAGCAGTTCCTCGGCGCCGGCCGGACCCTCGCTGCCGGCCTTGTAGAATTCCAGGCCCCTGGCGCCCGCCTTCTTCCACGCATCCAGGAAGGGCCGCACGGCTCGCCAGCCGGCTTCGACGCTATCGGCGCGCTGAAACAGGATGTTGTCGCCGATCATGCAGTCGTAGATCAACGTCTCATAGCCGGTGCTCGGCTCCGCCTTGAAGTAGTCCTTATAGCGGAACTTCATCTCGACGCCGTCGATGGTGACCGTCGGCCCCGGCACTTTGGTGTTGAACTGCAGCGTGATTCCCTCGGTGGGTTCGACGCTGATGACCAGGTAATTCTGCGATAGGCGATCCACCGGGGTGCAGCGGAACATCGCGAACGGCGCCTGCTTGAACTTGATGGCGACTTCGGTGCGCTTGATCCCGAGCGCCTTGCCGGTGCGCAGATAAAAGGGAACGCCGGCCCAGCGCCAGTTGTCGATGTTGAGTTTCAGCGCGACGTAGGTTTCGGTGGTGCTGTCGGGCTTGACGTGCACGGTCTTGCGATAATCAGGAATCTCGATGCCGTCGACTATGCCGCCCAGATACTGGCCGCGCACGGAATTCCGCAGCGCCTCCTCCTCGCTCTGGCTCTGGATCGCCCCGAGCACGTCGGCCTTCTCGGTGCGTACCGAACGCGCATCGAACCGGATCGGCGGCTCCATGGCGACCAGCGACAGCAACTGGAACAGGTGGTTGGGCACCATGTCGCGCAGCGCGCCGGTCGTGTCATAAAAATTGCCGCGGTGGCCGACGCCGAGCTTTTCGTCGACGGTGATCTGGACGTGATCGATGTGATTGCGATTCCAGATCGGCTCGAACATGCCGTTCGCGAAGCGCAACACCAAAATGTTCTGGACGGTTTCCTTGCCGAGGTAATGATCGATCCGATAGAGCTGGCGCTCGTCGACGATTTTGAGCAACTCGTCGTTCAGGGCTTTGGCTGAGGCGAGATCGGTGCCGAATGGCTTTTCGATCACCAGCCGCCGCCAGGCACCGCTTTTCTGCTGCAGCAGGCCGGTGCGACCGAGTTCGCGGCTGGTCGGCGCAAATGCATCCGGTGGCGTTGCCAGATAAAACAGCCGATTGCCGCCGGTCGATCGGTTGGCTTCCAGTTTCTCGAGCTTCTCCCGCAGCGCATCGAATGAGGCCGGGTCCTTCGGATTCGCTTCAATAGAGGTGACGCATTCCAACAGCCGCTTGGCGACCGCATCGTCCACCGGGCGCGTGGCGAATTGGCGCAGGCCCTTCATCAGGCTGTCACGAAGGGCGTCGTTCGACGTGCCCTTGCGGGCAACGCCGACCACGCAGAATTTGTCCGGCAGCAGGTCCGTCGCCGCAAGGTTATAAAGCGAGGGAATGACCAGCCGATGCGTCAGGTCGCCAGTGACGCCGAAGATGACGAAAGAGCAGGGGTCGGGCTTCCGCTGAATTGCGGACCTGTCCTGATTTGGAGATACATGGTTCACGAGTGGCCGGCCTTTGGTTTGACGATATCGGGTGCAGGCTGTCGCACGGGATCCAAATGCTGTTGCGGCTCCTTATGGCCGCCGAAGCCGTCGCGCATCGCCGAAAGAATCTTTTCAGCGAAGGTGTGTTCCTTGCGCGAGCGGAAACGCGCGAACAAAGCCGCGGTGAGCACTTCGGCCGGCACCGCCTCGTCGATCGCGGCGTTGATGGTCCAGCGGCCTTCGCCGGAATCTTCCACAAATCCCGAATAGCTTCCGAGCGAGGGATTTCTGGCCAGCGCCGAGGCCGTGAGGTCAAGCAGCCAGGACGGGATCACGCTGCCGCGCCGCCAGACCTCGGCGATATCGGCAATCTCCAAATCGAAACGATGCTCAGGCGGCAGGCTGTCGACATTGGCATTCTTCAGGATGTCGAAACCCTCGGCGTAGGCCTGCATCAGGCCATATTCGATGCCGTTGTGAACCATCTTGACGAAGTGGCCGGCGCCGACCGGGCCGGCGTGAATGTAGCCTTGCTCGATCCTGGCATCGCGTCCCTGCCGTCCCTCGGTGCGCGGAATATCGCCAATCCCCGGCGCCAAGCTTGCGAAGATCGGATCGAGACGATCGACCACCGCCTTGTCGCCGCCGATCATCATGCAGTAGCCGCGGTCGATACCCCAGACGCCGCCGCTGGTGCCGACGTCGATATAATGGATAGCGCGTTCCTTCAGCGCTTTGCCGCGGCGAATGTCGTCCTGCCAAAAGGTGTTGCCGCCATCGATGATGACATCGCCGGCCTGCATCAGCTTCGACAAGGCATCGATCATCGCCTCGGTGATCGGGCCCGCCGGCAACATGACCCAGGCGGTTCGCGGCCTCTCGAGCTTGCCGACAAAATCTTCCAGGTCGCCTGAGCCAACCGCGCCGTCTGCCGCGATCGCCGCCACGGCTTTCGCGTCCTTGTCAAAGACGACCGTGGAGTGTCCGTGCTTCATCAGCCGGCGGACGATATTGCCGCCCATCCGGCCCAAGCCGATCATGCCGAGCTGCATGTTGCATTCCCTTGGTTCAGAGCCCGGGGCTCTAGTTCAACGCTTCCTTGATCGCGGCATCCAGCGTCGCCAGGCCTGGCCCCAAGCTACCCTTGAGGTGCACGCGCAGCGCGCGACGGCCGCGCTCGGTTAGGACGTCGAAATCGCCGCGCGCCTGCGCCGCCTTGATGATGCCGAAACTCGCCTTCTGGCCCGGCACTTTCAGATCCTTGGCGTCATCGGCAGTGATCTGCAGAAATACGCCGCTGTCGGGACCGCCCTTATAGGCCTGACCGGTGGAATGCAGGAAACGCGGTCCGAATTCGGCGCAAGTCGCGAGGTGTCGCTTGTCGCGGACCGCGAGCCGCATTTTTTGTAAAGCGTCGATATGGACCTTGTCGCGTTCGATATAGGCCAGCAGCGCGACATAATCGCCGTCGCCCGCCCGCCCGAGATGCGCTTTCAGCCACGAGCCGAGATCGCCGTCCGCGCCCGCCTTGCGCAGCGCCGCGGCATTTTGCTCGTCGGTGTAGATATCGACCTCCGCCGACGACATCACGGGCTGTTCCGCAGGCAGCGCGCCGGTCTTCTCGAAAGCCGCGGTCAACTCCCGAGTCTTGATCTTGGCGTCCTCGACGTCAGGCTGGTTGAACGGATTGATGCCGAGCACCGCACCGGCAACCGCGGTCGCCATCTCGAAGCGAAAGAATTCCTGGCCGACATGGTCGACCGATTTCATGACAATGCGGACCACGGGATGGCCGGCTTTCTCCAGCGCCGCCAATTTGTCGTCATACCCGGCGTCGTTTTCGCCTTCGGTGCTGATATCGATGAAAAAGCGATCGTTGCCGTAGAGCGTTTCGTCACCGAGCGGCTCGCCGTCGATCGGGATCAGGCCCTTGCTGTCCTTGCCGGTCGACTCCGCGATCAGCTGTTCGGCCCAGGCGCCGAAATCGGCAATCTTCTTTGATGAGAGGATGGTGACTTTGTCGCGGCCTTCGAGACCGGCAAGACCCATCGCGAGGCCGAGCTGCACGCCGGGGTTTTCGTGCGGCGGCACGTCAGCTCCGCAGGAACGCACCATCGAAAGCGTGTGCTTCAGCAGCGTGCGAACATCGATTCCCGCCGCCGCGGCCGGCACCAGCCCGAACGGCGACAGCACGGAATAGCGCCCGCCGATGCTGGGATCGCCGTGAAAGATGCGAGCAAAACCTTGTTTGGTCGCGACCTTCTCCAGTGATGAGCCGGGGTCGGTCACCGCGATGAAGCGGTGGCCCGCCTTGGCAGCGCCGATCGCCTTGGACACCTGCGCGAAGAAATAATCCTTCATCACGTTCGGTTCGGTGGTGCCGCCGGATTTGCTGGAGACGATGAACAGGGTTTTCGCAATGTCGATCGAAGCCTGCATGGTGCGGACCTGCGCGGGATCGGTTGAATCAAGCACATGCAATCTTGGGAAACCGGCTTTCTTCTCAAACGTCTCCGCCAGCACTTCCGGGCCCAGGCTCGATCCGCCCATGCCGAGCACCACGGCATCGGTGAAAGTCTGCCCTTTCACGCGTTGTGCAAAGTCCTCGTAGTCGGCGACATCGGCTGCTGCAGCACTGTTGAGCCAGCCCAGCCACTTATCCTCGTCGGTCCCGGTCCAGACCGATTTATCGTGCTGCCAGAGGCGGCGTATTTTCGCTGATGCGCGCCAGTCTTCGGTAGCCTTCTCGACGGCCTTGCCGATGCTGCTTCCGAGTGCCAGCTGCTGCCGGTCAATACCGGCGCCGAGCACCACTGCGCGCTTGTGCGCGACCGCGCCGTAAAGCTTGTCGGCGGAGTCGGCGAACAGCTTGACTCCGTCCTTGACCAGCTCGGCCGTGATCGCGTCGAGCGAGATGCCGGATTTTTCGAGCTCGCTGAGGACGCGCCGCGCATCCTCGATGTTTTCCTCAAGACTGTCGCGCAACTGGCCATGATCGCGGAAGGCGTCGAGCGTCGCCGGCGGCATGGTGTTGACGGTATTGGGACCGATCAGCTCTTCGACGTAGAGTACGTCGCTATAGTCCTTGTTCTTGGTGCCGGTCGAAGCCCACAGCAACCGCTGCGGCTTGGCGCCCTTGGCCTTAAGCTTTTCCCAGCGCGGGCCGGAGAACAGGCGCTTGTATTCCTGGTAAGCGAGCTTGGCATTGGCGACCGCGATTTTGCCCTTCAATGCGGCAAGCCGCTCCTTCTCGGTCGGGTCGTTCGCGCGCGCGATCTTTTCGTCGAGCTGCTTGTCCGCCGCGCTGTCGATGCGGCTGACGAAGAAACTGGCGACACTGGCAACGTGAGAGGGATCGCCGCCGCCCGCGACATATTTTTCCAATCCGGCGAGATAGGCCTCGGCGACCTGCACATAGACCTTTTGCGAGAACAGCAGCGTGATGTTGATGCTGATGCCCTTGCCGATCAAATGCTCAATCGCGGGCAGGCCTTCCGGTGTCGCCGGGACCTTGATCATCAGGTTTTTGCGGCTCACGTCCTTCCACAGCCGCTTGGCCTCGGCGATCGTGGCTTTGGTGTCCATCGCCAGATAAGGCGACACCTCGAGGCTTACAAATCCGTCTTCTCCCTTGAGGTCATCGTAAACCGGGCGCAATACATCCGCCGCGTGCTGGATGTCCTCGACAGCGAGATGCTCGAACAGCTCGGCAACCGATAGATCGCCGCTTTTGAGCAGCTGGCCGATCGCGCCGTCATATTCGTCCGAACTGTCGATCGCCTTCTCGAAGATCGACGGGTTCGAGGTGACGCCCTTGACGCCGTCGGTATCGATCAGCCTTTTCAGGTCGCCCCTTGCGACGAAGCCGCGGGCCAGGAAATCCAGCCAGACTGATTGGCCGTGCTTTTCGAGTGCTTTGACGGGATTCATGATGCCCTGTTCTGTTTGAGCTGGTTCGTGGTCGGTTCCAGCACCTGTTCTGGCGGGAGGCCGAATTTTGTCAACAAGTCCCAGGGGGTGCCGACGAGCGGAATATGCGTAATCTCAGTATGCGTATCCCCAGGCGATAACGCCACTCACAACATATCGATCCCGGGGTTCGGCATACATCTCGGCGCGATTTTGTGACAGCAGTAAGGTGCCGGGCTCAGGGACGCACAGTTCCGCGATTCGGACCACGCCGCCCTTGTCGGCGCTGATGAGCCCGGCAGCAAATCCCCAAGCGTAACATTCTGCGATTTCATGGTGTTGCCGCAGGCGGCGAGTTCAAGGCCGGCCTTCGAAAATTGGCCGACACGCTGGCTGACATCCGGGTTTGCTTTGGCTGCGTGAAATGCCCGTAGCGCCTGTCCGTGTACCACAAGCGCGATCGTGACGTTGTCCCGACCGCCGACGCCGTCGAGATGACTGCCGACGTTCAATCCTGGGCTCCCGTCCCCTGACGGATTCGCAGTTACCGTGGGGAATGCCGGCGGGTCCGCGGGGTTAATCTGGCAGGGAGGAACGCAACATGCACAACAGAATACTCATCACGCTTTTCATGGCTGCCGCTGCTACCGGTCTTTCTGGCATTTCGCTGGCTCAGACCCCGACACCGGCACCTGCGGCACCGCCGCTTTTCGCGACCACCAAGGTTGAGGGCACCGAGAACGTTTATGTCTTCCGCTATCAGAACCATCAGGCGATGTTCGTCGTCACGCCCGCGGGCGTGATCGCCACCGACCCGATCAGCTACGGTCGGCCGCAGGCTGCGAAAACCTACCTTGAGGAAATCGCGAAGATCACCAAGGCGCCGGTCAAATACCTGATCTACAGCCACCATCACTATGATCACATTGCGGGCGGCAAACCGTTCAAGGACGCCGGCGCCATCGTGATCGCGCACCGGCGCGCCAAGGAGCGGCTGGCGGCGCTCAAGGGGCTCGACGTCGTCATTCCCGATCAGGTGGTGGACGGCAAGCGGACCATCAAGCTCGGCGGAACGACATTGGAGTTGATCGACACCGGGCGAAACCATTCCGATTCCTCGCTGGTCATGCTGCTTCCCAAGGAGAAGATTATCTTCGCCGTCGACTTCAACGCGCTTGGCGCGGTGCCGTCGCGGCTCGCGGTCAACGATTCCTATCCCACCGAATGGGAAGCCTCACTCAAGCGCACCTTGGCATTGAAATGGGACCGCCAGATTCCCGGACATCCCGGGCCCGGCGGCCGGCTCGGCACCAGGGAGGACATGGAGAAGCAGCTCGCCTTCATGACCGACCTTTCGACCGATGTCAAAAAGGCCTCCGACGCCGGCAAATGCTTCGACCCGGCCGTGAAGGACGTGCGATTGCCGCAATACGCGACGCTGCAGGGCTACGAGCAGAATATCGAATGGAATATCCACCGCTGGTGCGGCTATTGGGGACGCGGCATCTGACCGAACAAGACTGCTGCCTGAAACATCCAAAGCCGGCGCATTTGCGCCGGCTTTTTGCCGCGGCGGCTCGAAATGTTCTGCCGCGCGTCCATAGATCCTCTAGTGAGAATGGTTCGGCGCTATCGGGTGGTTCAGGCGTTCCACATAGGCAATGCCAATCGCCGACACGACAAACAATCCGTGAATAATCGTCTGCCACATCACACCGGTCTCGGTATAAGGCGATACCTCTTTTCCAAGCGACCCAGCATAGATGAACGTGCGCAGCAGGTGGATCGACGAAATGCCAATGATCGCCATGGCCAGCTTGATCTTCAATACGCTGGCATTGACGTGACTGAGCCACTCTGGCTGGTCAGGGTGCTTCTCCAGCTCCAACCGCGAAACGAACGTCTCGTAGCCGCCCACGATCACCATGATCAGCAGGTTGGAAATCATCACCACGTCGATCAGGCCGAGGACCACCAGCATGATCTCCTGCTCGGTAAATTTCATCGCGCCGAGGACCAGATGCCAGAGTTCCTTGAGGAACAGCACCACGTAGACGCCTTGCGCGACGATCAGACCGAGGTAGAGCGGAAGCTGCAGCCAGCGCGAACCAAAAATGAGTTGCGGCAGCGGGCGCAGTCTGCTCTTGAATTCCGGCGGAAGAACGGGCGTATCGGCACTCATCGACATCAGCGATTACCTTCGGGGCGTGTGGTTGCATACAGCGCCTCCAGTTAGTACGTAATTTGGAAGGCCGGAAGACAATGCGCTGGCGTGTGGCGCGCCAAAGCGTCGCGGGCCACACCAGCGCGGCGATTTGCAAGTGTACGACGGGCTCGTTATGACACGATCCGCCGTCAGTCCTCTGGAGAAGCCTCGGATCCCCGAATTCGGGTGAAAGCTCGCGAGCCTAGCGCAGGCTGGCGTTGATCTTGTCCAGCGCGGCGGAGCCTGGACACAGCGCTTTCTCGTCCAGCCGGTTGAGCGGCGCGTCCACCGTGTCGAGATGAGCGTGCAGGTCTTCCGACTCCGGATCGACGTAGAGCAGCCCGGTGACGATCTGGCCCTTGGCGGCGTGCCGCTGCAGGAATGTCATCGCCGCGACGCGATCGTGCGCGTCATAATCCGCATCGATCTTGCGCAGCGCTAGTCTGGTGCCATCGTGCTGCTCGACCACCTGCACCGTACCCGGGGCGTAGTCGACCGTGATCGGGTCGCGGACGGTGATCACGTCGAGCCGGTTCACCGCATCGTTGTGCTCGCGCACATAGTCGAAGCTCTTGGTCGAGCCGGCATGGTTGTTGAAGGCGACGCACGGGCTGATCACGTCGATGAAGGCGGCGCCCTTGTGCTGGATGGCGGCCGCGATCAGCGGCACTAGCTGGGTCTTGTCCCCGGAAAAGCTCCGCGCCACGAAACTTGCGCCGAGCTGAAGCGCCATTGCCACGAGGTCGATGGCGTTGTCGGTGTTCATCAGGCCGCGCTTGTTTTTGGAGCCGCGGTCGGCGGTGGCCGAGAACTGGCCCTTGGTGAGGCCGTAAACGCCGTTGTTCTCGACGACATAGGTCATGTTGACGCCGCGCCGGATCGAGTGCGCGAACTGGCCGAAGCCGATCGAGGCCGAATCGCCATCGCCGGAGACGCCGAGATAGATCAGATCGCGGTTGGCGAGATTGGCGCCGGTCAGCACCGACGGCATCCGGCCATGAACCGAATTGAAGCCGTGTGAGTTGCCGAGAAAGTAATCCGGCGTCTTCGAGGAGCAGCCGATGCCCGAAATCTTGGCGACGCGATGCGGCGCGATCGAAAGCTCGAAGCAGGCTTCGATGATCGATGCCGTGATCGAATCGTGGCCGCAGCCGGCGCACAGCGTCGAGATCTTGCCCTCGTAGTCGCGGCGGGTGAAGCCGAGATCGTTTTTGGGAAGGCCGGGGTGATGGAATTTCGGCTTGGCGATATAGGTCATGACACAACCTTGCGGAGCGGGGTCACCTTGAGCTGATCCTGATGGTCGCCGATGGCGCCGGCGATGAAGCGCGCGGTAATCGGCGTGCCGTCATAGTGCAGGATCGGCACCAGCCGGACGGGATCGATCCCGTTCTCGTTGACGATCAGCGAGCGAAGCTGCGCGTCGCGGTTCTGCTCGATGACGTAAACGAAGTCGTGGTCGGCGATGAAGCTCGCCACGCTGGAATGGAACGGGAAGGCGCGGATCCGGAGCCTGTCGAGTTCATACCCGCGGGCCTCCAGTAGCCCGATCGCCTCGTCCATGGCTGGCGCGGTCGAGCCGAAATAGATCACGCCGTATTTGGTGGGCTTGGCGGCGTTGGCCTGCAGCGGCCGCGGCACCATGTCCTGGGCGGTCTCGAATTTGCGCACCAGCCGCTGCATGTTGTCGGCGTAAACCGCGCCTTCTTCCGAATAGACAGCGTAGCGGTCGCGCGACGTGCCGCGGGTAAAGAACGAGCCCTTGGTGGGGTGGGTGCCGGGATAGCTGCGGTAAGGAATCCCGTCGCCGTCAACGTCGAGGTAGCGGCCGAAGTCGCGTCCGTCGTCGAGCATCTCCGCCGTCATCACCTTGCCGCGGTCGTATTGCCGGGCGTCATCCCACTTCAGCGGACGGCACAGCCGATGGTTCATGCCGATATCAAGATCGAGCATGACGAAGATCGTGGTCTGCAGCCGTTCGGCGAGGTCGAAGGCCTGGGCGGCGAACTCAAAGGCTTCGGCGGGGTCTTCCGGAAACAGCAATATGTGCTTGGTGTCGCCATGCGAGGCATAGGCGCAGGCAATGATGTCGCATTGCTGGGTTCGCGTCGGCATGCCGGTCGACGGGCCGGCGCGCTGGACGTTCATGATGACCGCCGGAATCTCGGCAAAGTACGACAGGCCGATGAACTCCTGCATCAGCGAGATGCCGGGACCCGAGGTGGCGGTAAAAGCGCGGGCGCCGTTCCATGAGGCGCCAATGACGATACCGATCGAGGCCAGTTCGTCCTCGCCCTGCACGATGGCGTATTTTGCCTTGCCGGTCTCGGGATCATGCCGCAGCTTCTTGCAATGGCTGGCGAAGGCGTCGGCGAGCGAGGACGACGGCGTGATCGGATACCAGGCGCACACGGTGGCGCCGCCATAGACCGCGCCGAGCGCCGCCGCGTTGTTGCCTTCGATGAAAATGCGGTCGCCGACCTTGTCGGCTTTCTTGACCCGCAGGCCGATCGGACATTTGAGATTTTGCAACGCCCAGTCGCGGCCGAGATGCAGCGCGTGGACGTTCGACGACAGCAGCCTTTCCTTGCCCTTGTATTGTTCGCCGATCAGTTGCTCGATCAGCTTCGGGTCCATGTCGAACAGCGCGCACAGCGCGCCCAGGTAGATGATGTTCTTGAAAAGCTGGCGCTGGCGCGGGTCGGTATAGGTCGAGTTGGTGATGGCGGTTAGCGGCACCCCGATCACGGTGATGTCGCCGCGGAATTTCGACGACGGCATCGGCTTGGTCGAGTCGTAGAACAGGTAGCCGCCGGGCTCGATCGAGGCGAAGTCCTTGTCCCAGGTCTGCGGATTCATCGCCACCATCATATCGACGCCGCCGCGCGCGCCGAGATGGCCGTCCTCGGTCACCCGCACCTCGTACCAGGTCGGCAGGCCCTGGATATTGGACGGGAAAATGTTGCGCGGCGAGACCGGCACGCCGTGGCGCAGGATCGAGCGCGCGAACAGTTCGTTGGCGCTCGCCGAGCCCGAGCCGTTGACGTTGGCGAAGCGGACGACGAAGTCGTTTACGCTGCTGATCGGCTTTTGGACGGGCATGATGTACCTGCGTGGGTCATGTCGATAAGGTATTTTTGCATGTCCCAAGCTCCGGTGGGACAGCGTTCGGCGCACAGGCCGCAGTGCAAGCAGACGTCTTCATCCTTCACCATGACGCGCCCGGTCTTGAGGCCGTCGGCGACGTAGAGATCCTGATCGAGATGCGGCGAGGGCGCCTTCAGCCGCTGACGCAAATCGGCTTCCTCGCCGTTCGGTGTAAAGGTGATGCAGTCCATCGGGCAGATATCGACGCAGGCGTCGCACTCGATGCAGAGCGGCGCGGCGAACACGGTCTGAATGTCGCAGTTCAGGCAGCGGCGGGCCTCGCCGAGCGCGAGCTTGACGTCGTAGCCGAGTTCGACTTCCGCGCGGATGTCCTTCAGTGCGACCACCTTGTCGCGATGCGGCACCTTGTAGCGCTTGTCGGCGGAGATGTCGTTATCGTAGCTCCATTCGTGAATGCCCATCTTCTGCGAGGAGACCTGCACCTCGGGCAACGGACGCTCGGTGATGTCTTCGCCGGAGAGAAGCTTGTGGATCGAGAGCGCGGCGTCGTGGCCGTGCGCCACCGCCCAAATGATATTTTTCGGGCCGAACGCGGCGTCGCCGCCGAAGAACACCTTCGGATTGGTCGAACCCATGGTCTTGGGATCGACCTTCGGCATATTCCACTTGTCAAACTCGACGCCGCAGTCGCGCTCGATCCAGGGGAACGCGTTCTCCTGGCCGACCGCCACCAGCACGTCGTCGCAGGCGATGGTCTGGTCCGGCTCGCCTGACGGCACGAGGTTGCGCCGGCCGTTGGAATCGTATTCGGCCTTCACCTTCTGGAAGGTGACGCCGGTGAGCCTGCCATTTTCGTGGGTGAAGGCGACAGGCACCATGAAGTTGAGGATCGGAATGTCCTCGTGGATGGCGTCCTCTTTCTCCCAGGGAGACGCCTTCATCTCCTCGAAGCCGGAACGCACGATCACCTTGACATCCTTGCCGCCGAGGCGGCGCGCGGTGCGGCAGCAATCCATCGCGGTGTTGCCGCCGCCGAGCACGATCACGCGCTTGCCAATCTTGTCGATGTGGCCGAACGAGATCGAGGCGAGCCATTCGATGCCGATGTGAATATTGGCGGCCGCTTCCTGGCGGCCGGGAATTTCGAGCTCGCGGCCGCGCGGAGCACCGGAGCCGACGAAGATCGCATCGTAGTTTTCGCCGAGCAGCTTCTTCAGGCTGTCGATGCGCTGGCCGGCTTTGAACTCGATGCCGAGGTTGAGGATGTAGTCGGTTTCCTCATCGATCACGGAATCCGGCAACCGGAATTTCGGAATTTGCGTGCGCATCATCCCGCCCGCCTTCGGGTCGGAATCGAACACTGTGCAGTGATAGCCAAGCGGCGCGAGATCGCGGGCAACCGTGAGCGAGGCGGGGCCACCGCCGACGATTGCAATACGCTTGCCGTTTTTCGCTGACGGCCGCGGCATGCGATGTTTGACGTCGTCCTTGAAGTCGGCGGCGACGCGCTTCAACCGGCAGATCGCGACCGGAGTTTCTTCGACTCGGCCGCGGCGGCACGCGGGTTCGCATGGACGATCGCAGGTGCGTCCCAAAATTCCGGGAAACACGTTCGATCTCCAATTGATCATGTAGGCGTCGCTATAGCGACCCTCAGCTATCAAGCGGATGTATTCTGGAACTGGCGTGTGTGCGGGACAAGCCCACTGGCAGTCGACTACTTTGTGAAAGTAGTCAGGCGCCGAAATATCAGTCGGTTTCATTCCCACCCTGTCCGCGCGGTAGGTAGCTAGACGTCGCGCGGCCTTTAACTTCTGTTGCGAACGCTCAGCAGGCGTTCTTGTGGTTTTCTTGCCAAATCATGGACTTGGTGAATCAAGCTATTCAATATGATCGCCGCTACACTGAAAAGCCATTTTTGCTTGTTCGCTATTCCCTATTGGTCTGGCCCCCCAGCTTTAATGCTGTCCGATGCATGCGGCACTGCAGCAAAATATCATCCCGCGAGTTCAGCGTTTCTTCAGGTCGACACAATGTCGCTCCTCGCCAGGTCCCACATCAAATTATAATGCCCCGCTGAAACTAGCGTTCCCCCCTCGATCGCCGCAGGCGTGAAGTGCGCTGCGACAAGCGCCGAGACCGCGTTCACATGCGTTCCGTCAATCAGGACAAACCAGTCGCCGGCGCCGGGGGCGGAGACGGAAGGGTTATCGGTAATCGGCTTGGAAAGCCTCGGATCGCTCTCGATCAGATGCATGGAGATGATTCCGTCTGACATCTCCGGATCGAGTTTTTCCCGCAGCGCGCCGCGCAACTTCTCCTCGCTGCCGGCGGCGGGCCGAAGGCGGATAATGCCGAGCGCAGCGCCACGGCCTTGTCCGCGGCTGATCGTGATGCGTGCCACCGCGCGGATCATGTTCTTGAAGCGCCCGATATTCGCCTTTGACCAATCGGTCTGGTTTGCAAGCGCGGCGCGATAGGCCGGGCTGTCGAGCACATCGAAAGTAGCGGTGGAATACAGGCTCAGATATTTCGGGGAGCCCTGATGCGCGACGTAGCGCCGGGCTTCGAGGAAGCCGTCGATAGCGACGCGCTCCTCGAGATGCTCGCGGTCGTACCATCGATTGAAATCGGCTTCGTCAGCGGGATCGATATCCATCGAGGTCAGCAGCATTCCTTTTCCGGCCAAGGGCATTTTCGATGGTCCTTTATTTGGTGATCTTGGAGGCTAGATCCGCGATCGCTTTCATCACGGCGTCCCGGACGCCGGGATCGTACAGCGAATGGCCGGCGCCCTCGACCAAGCGAATCTCGGACTCCGGCCACAGTGCGGCAAGCGCATGCGACGTCGCCGGCGGACACAAGAGATCGTAGCGGCCTTGCACCATGATGCCGGGAATCCCTTTGAGCTTGCCGGCTTCGGTAAGAAGCTGATTTGGCTTCATGAAACAATTGTTCTGAAAGTAATGGGCTTCCATGAATGGCGTGGCCGGCAGGGCCTTTGATGAGTTCAGCGAATTGAGATCGAGCCGGACACGCGCCGGGGTATGTTCGGAAAGAATTCGCTCTGTGTCATGCCATGCGCGGGCGGTCGGGCCATGCACCGCGGGATCGGCATCGAGGATGCGGCGCCAATATGCGTCGAGCGGCTGCTCGCGTTCTTCCTTTGGTAAAATGCTGAGGAACTCGGCGCTCAGATCAGGGTAGAAGCGCGGAAGCACGTCAAGGAAGGCACCCTCAAGTTCGGCGCGGGTGCCAAGGAAGGTCGCGCGCAAAACGATGCCTGTGACCCGATGCGGATGCGCCTGCGCATAGGCCAGCGCAAGCGTCGCGCCCCAGGAGCCGCCGACGATGATCCAGCGTTCGAAACCGAATTTCTCGCGGATCGTCTCCATGTCCGCGATCAGATGCGGCAGTGTGTTGTCCTCGCGGCGGCCTTTCGGGCGGCTTCGGCCGGCGCCGCGCTGATCGAACAAGATTGTGTGAAAGCGCTCGGGATCGAACAGCCGCCGGTGATCGGGCTGGCAGCCACTGCCGGGACCACCGTGCAGATAGATCGCCGGGATACCGTCGGCGCGGCCGACGCTTTCGACGCAGATCTCGTGGCCGTCGCCGACCGGGAGCAGTTGCGAGGTCAGCGGCGCGAATGGGTCGGAGCGTTGGCTGAAGGATTTTCCCGCCTCGGCGTCAGGCGCCATGGTCGCCGTCCGTTTCCGGCGTGCCCCCGGCAAAATTGCGATAGATAAAGCGCTTGTGGTCGGCCGCCGCCTCGGCCGCCGCTAGCTTGAAAATCTGCTCGTGCATCGGCGACAGCGTGCAGGCCGGATCGGTGTTGCCGGCATTGCCGGTCAGCGCGAAGGCCTGGCAGCGGCATCCGCCGAAGTCGACTTCCTTGAATTCGCAGCTTTTGCACGGCTCCGGCATCCATCCGGTGCCGCGATAGCGGTTGAAGGCCTCAGAATGCCGCCAGATCCAGGCGATCGAATGATTTGATCGCACGGATTCGAATTCGAGCCCGGTAATCGATTCGGCGGCATGGCAGGGCAAGATCTTGCCGGCCGGTGAGATGTTGAAAAACTGCCGGCCCCAGCCGCCCATGCATTTTTTCGGCCGCAGCGCATAATAGTCCGGCACCACATAGTCGATGGCGAGAATGCCTTTCAGCCGCGCTTGCGCTTCCTCGACGATACGGCTGGTCTCCTCGATCTGCTCGATGGTCGGCATCAGCGCCGCCCGATTTTTCAGCGCCCACCCGTAATACTGCACATTGGCGACCTCCAGCCGATCGGCATCGACGTCGACCGCCATCTGGATGATGTCGGGCAACTGAAAAAGGTTCTGCCGGTGCATGACCGCATTGACCGTCAGTGGCAGGTCCACTTCGCGCGTCCATTTCGCGGCTTCGATTTTCTTCTGATGCGCGCCTTTGAAGCCGGCGACGCGGTCGGCAACGACCGGCTCGTTGCCCTGAAAGCTGATCTGTACGTGACATAGTCCGGCATCGGCCAGCGCGCCAAGTCTCTCTTTGCTCAACAGCACCGCGGACGTGATGAGGTTGGAATACAGCCCGACATCGCTGGCATGCTGAACAAGTTCGACCAGATCCTTGCGCGCGGTCGGTTCGCCGCCGGAGAAATGGATTTGCAGCACGCCGATCTCGGCGAGCTCGGTTAGGACCTTCTTCCATTCCTCGGTCGTTAGCTCGCTGCCGCCACGCTCCAGCTCAACCGGATTGGAGCAATAGGGGCATTGCAGGGGACAGCGATGCGTCAGCTCCGCGAGCACTGCGAGCGGTATGCCGAAGGTCTCCGCGGTCGACCCGCGCTGCTCCAGCACCGCAAGCCCGTCAGAGGGATCGCTGGCCGCTACGCCGGCATCGGTAAGCGTCGGACTCATGGCGTTTTCTCGCGCGCTTCGGTGAGAAATCCCTTGTCGGCAAGGTCCTGCAGCATAGCGATAACATCGGTTGAGATCGCGCCGCGGCCGGCGGCGTATTTTTCCGCAAGCTGGTCGATCATCGTTTCGACGCTGCGAACGCCGTCGCAAAGCTGAAGCACTTCCACCGCAATCTCGTCCGGCGCGAGTACGCGCTCCGGCGCCAGAATGACCCAGCGCTGCCGGGTCTCATCGAACTTCAGCCTGGCATGCCGCGGCAGAACCGGCCGGCTCGCCTCGCTGACACTGATGTTGCGGCTGCGTAAGCCTGCCATCGGTTCGCCTCTACTTCTCCTCGGGAACAAACGCCCCCGGTGGCACGTGGCCGTCGACATAGGCATGATACAGCGCGTCGAGCTGAACCCATAGTACATTGGTCTTGAAGATCAGCGCGTTGCAAACCGCCTCGCGTTCCGCAGGCGTCTTCGCATGGGCCTTGACGTAGTCGAGCGCGAAATTGGCATCGCGGGGCGCCTGCTGCAAGCGCCGGCTGAAATAGCTCATGATGTCGGGGTTGACGAAATCGTAATGCGCCAGCATCCCCGAGATGCGCTCTTCATGCAGGTTCGGCGCGAAAAGTTCCGTCAGCGACGAGGCGATGGCTTCGAGCGGCGTCTTGTCGCGGACGAAATGCACATAGGCGTCGACCGCAAAGCGTGTAGCGGGAAGGATGCCTTCGGTGGATTCCACGTACGCGCTGTCAAGCCCGAGCCCTTCGGTCAGCTTCAGCCAGCGCTCGATGCCGCCTTCGGTGCCGCGATCGCCGTCATGGTCCTCGATCCGATGCCGCCATTCGAGCCGGATGCCGCGGTCGCGGAAGCGCGAGATCACCACGGCATCCTTGATCGGAATCGTGCTCTGGTAATAGTAGCGATTCAGCGCCCAGGCCTGCACCTGTCCCTTGTTCAGCTTGCCGCCGTGCAGCAGCCGGTGAAACGGGTGCAGATTGTGATAGCGCGTCGCGCCGACATGGCGCAGCGCCGCTTCCAATTGTTCGGCGCTTTCCAGGGGCGCGCTGCCACCGAGCGAGAAGGCTGTCATGACATTCACAGCGTAATCTCCATTCCATCGGCGGGAATTTGCCACCCGGCGCGCTCGGCTATCTTGCGCTCGGGCGAAGCGCGCAGCAGCGCCGGGTTGGAGTTGTTGACATGCAGAAATATCTTCCGGCCAATATTGAGGCCGGCCAAGGCTTCGATAGCGCCGGTATCGCCTGACATCGCGATATGTCCCATCCCTTGTCCCGTCTTGTTCCCAAGGCCGGCCGCGATCAACTCGTCATCGCGCCACACCGTGCCATCGAAGAAGACCAAGGGGGCGCCGGCAAGCCGCGACCTGAGATCGTCGGTCACTTCAGCGCAAGCCGCGAGAAAGTAAAAATATTTCCCGGTGGCCTTCTCAAGAATCCGAAGCCCCAGCGTGTCGCCGGCGCCGTTATCCCCTGCCGGGTGAACCTGTCCTTCCAAATACCAGGCGCTTTTGCCGGGAACTGCGAATGGCAAAATCTCAATGCCGGACGGTGAGCCATCGGGCAGTGCCGGCACAAACGTCTTGTCCGCATCGATCGGGGCGCGCCGCACGTTCTTCTCGCTCAGCACGTTGAAGATGCTGTTGGCCTTCAGGATCGCAAGCACTTTTCTGTGCGCGTAGATCGTGAATGGCCAGCCCTCGCGCATCGACAAAAGCCCGGCGACCGCATCGATTTCGCCGTTGGTCAGGATGACGCCCGATATCGGACTGTGACGAAGCTTACCGGCTTTGGGATGAAGCTGCGGTGTTGCTATCAATTGCTGGCGCAGATCGGGAGACGCATTGATCAGGAACCAGTGCTCGCCGTCGGCGCTGATCGCAATCGAAGCCTGGGTGCTTTGAAGCTCCGGATGCTCGGTTCGCGCTGCCAGGCAAACTGCACATCCACAATTCCACTGCGGAACGCCACCACCTGCCGCCGCGCCCAGGACGACGACGCGAAGCATGATCCGTCTCCTGGAGTACCCACGTTTCGAAGGTGGACGCCGGCAATAGGCACGATCCCGTCATCAGGAACGTGTCATGCCTGATCCACCTTACGTCGAAACGGAAAGCTGTCGCAGCCGCTTACTTGCGGGCGGCGCACGCATACATGTTGATTTCCATGCCGACCGGCACTTCGACGATTTTTGGGGTTTTCCAGGCCATTTTGGCTCTCTCCTCGGTTAGCGGATTAAATCCACCCTCACGAACAAGTTAGTTCGGAATGAAAAGTTCGCCAGCGAAATCTTTGGTCATGTATCCCAATATTTTTATGCTGCAGCGCAAAGGGAACTCACATATTTGTGCGATCTGGCGTCAAAACAAAGACGGATCAATCGCTTCAAAGTCACTTCCCTCAATCCGGATGCTGGCGAGGGCTCGACATCATCAGATGAATTCGGAACAGAGAACTTGTGAGATGTCATCAGCTCCCGACTGGAGCCCCCAACCTAAGTGGATTTCGACCTATGCCGAGGTATTTTTTCAACACACGTATCGGCGAGGACTTGATTTCCGATCCCGAAGGCGAAGAGCTGCGCAATCCCGACCGCGCATGGCAGGTTGCGCGCGCCATGATCCGGGAGTTGCTGAAAACCGAGGGCGCGGATCGCAGCCTCTTAAATGCGACCATCGAAGTGACCGACGATGAAGGCGAGATCGTGCTGGAATTTCCCTTTGCCGAAGCGATCCTCGACCTCTCTGACATTCCCATCACAAAACACTGACAGTACGAGCAAGCATTCCGGGATGGTCCGAAGGACCAGATATCAAATGTGCCAGTGCACGTCGGGGAACTTCGATATGAACCCTGCGTTACTCGCATAGCCAAGATGTTTCCGACTGCGCCGCAACTGGAAGGTGTTTTGTTATTGCGCAGCAACCGGAAAGTGTTGGAGACTGCCGCTCAGGAAGGCCACCGGCGCGGGCATCGTAGTTGCCCGCGCAACGATAAGGGCTTCCACTCAGGGGAGGACTTCCATGATGATCTGCTCGTGCGCGCCGCGCAGCCTCTTGCTCGCTGGCGCTTTTTTTGGCGCATTTACGTTGGGCGCGGCCGCGCAGCAACCGGCCAACCCGCCAACTGCTCCGGCGCCCGCCGCCGCGCCGGCGCTTCCGCCGGGCTCACCGCTGATCGGGCGGCCCGCGGGCAATGAAGCGGCAGCCAAGCTCGCCCCGGTGGCGCCGCCGCCGATCGCGGCGGCTCCGGACAAGGTGCCGGTCGCCAAGCTCAAGGTGCCGCCGGGCTTCAACATTGAAGTTTACGCCGCCGGCATGGCCAACGCGCGTTCGCTGGCCGAAGGCAACAAGGGCACGGTTTTTGTCGGCAGCCGCTTGGTTGGCAACGTCTATGCCGTCTCCAACAAGGATGGCAAGCGATCGGTCAAGACGATTGCGTCAGGTCTCCATCGGCCCAATGGCATCGCGTTCAAGAACGGCACGCTCTACATCGCCGAACTCTCGAAGGTCTCCAAGGTCGACAAGATTGAGGATAATCTCGACAGCCCGAAGCTGACGATGATCTACGACGATCTGCCGAAGGACGAAGCCCATGGCTGGAAGTTCATCGCCATCGGGCCCGACAACAAGCTGTATGTTCCGGTCGGGCAGCCCGGCAACAACGTCCTGCATGGCGATGCACACGGTCAGATCAGGCGGATGAATCTCGACGGCAGCGGCGCCGAGGTAATCGCGCGCGGCGTACGACAGACCGTCGGCTTCGACTGGCACCCGGAAACCAAGCAGCTCTACTTCACCGACAACGGCCGCGACTGGATGTCGGAAGACGTTCCCGAGGACGAGCTCAATCGCATCACCCAGGTCGGCGAGCATTTCGGCGCGCCTTTTTGCCTGCAGGGCAATATCGTCGATCCTGAATTCGGGTGGGGAAAATCCTGCAGCGACTACACCGCACCGGTTGGCTTGCTGGGCCCGCATTCTGCCGCGCTCGGCATGCGGTTCTACACCGGCAACATGTTCCCGAAGGCCTACAAGAACGCCATCATCGCGGCCCGTCACGGTTCGTGGAACCGGACCAAGAAAGTTGGCGGCGACGTCGTGCTGATCAAGTTGAACAAGGACGGCACGATGAAATCCATGGAGCCGTTCATTACCGGCTTTCTGGAAAACAACAGCTACATCGGCCGGCCCGTCGATGTGATGCAGATGAAGGACGGCTCGCTGCTGGTTTCCGACGACTATAACGGCGCGGTCTATCGGGTGACCTACGGCAAGCCGAAGGTCGCCGCGAAGTAAGTAACAAAGAACACGTCATTGCGAGCCAACGGGTCGCGCGAATGCGCGCCCGATGACAGGCTCCGCGAAGCAATCCATGCCTGTCCGAGCAAGCTCATGGATTGCTTCGTCGCTTCGCTCCTCGCAATGACGGGAGAGCCAATGATTAAGATAATTGCCGCTTTGGCGCTTGCCGTCACCGCTTCATCCGCAACTGCCGAGACGATCGAACAGCGCATTGCGCCGTGCCTCGCCTGCCACGGCGAGAAGGGGCAGTCCGAAACTGAAAGTACGCCGTCGCTCGGCGCGCAGCCGGCGCCTTACACGCTGATCCAGCTTTTCATGTTTCGCGAAAAGCTGCGTGCCTCCGAGCCGATGAACGAGATAGCGAAGGCGTTGACCGACGACGATCTGAGGACCTTCTCCGACTTCATCGCCAAATTGCCCAAGCCCCCGCCGCCGGCCGACGCTGGCGATCCCGTGCGGATGCAGCGCGGCGACGCGCTGGCGCGGCAACACCGCTGCGATGCCTGCCACAATCCAGACTTCTCCGGCAAAGACAACGTCCCGCGCATCGCCAACCAGCGCGAGGATTATCTGGCCAGGACGCTTTCCGAGTACAAGGACAACAGCCGCCAAGGCTACGATGGCTCGATGGCGGACGTGATGGCGCAGGTCACGGCAGAACAGATCGCCGACCTCGCTTATTTCCTCGCCCGCGTGCGCTAGACCGGAGCCAGCAGGCGCTTTTCCCGGTGGCCTTGCCCTCCGCGCGGCGCTACAAGCGGCAATCAAACGGAGCTATCCATGGAAGATCTCTGGCGTCTGTCGGCTACCGATATCGCTGCTTTGGTAAGGTCGAAGAGAATCTCGGCGAAAGAGGCGGCGTCAGCGGCGCTGGCCCGGCTGGATGCGGTCAACCCGTTGATCAACGCCGTCGTCGATCATCGGCCGGCCGATGTGCTGGCACAGGCCGGCGCCATCGATGCGGCGATCGCGCGAAACGAAGATTTGGGACCACTGGCGGGCGTGCCGGTGACCATCAAGGTCAATATCGACCAGGAAGGGTTCGCCACCACCAACGGCCTTAAATTGCAGCGCGACGTCATTGCGCGCAGCAACAGCCCCGTCGTGGACAACCTGCGCAAGGCTGGTGCCGTCATTCTCGGCCGCACCAATTGCCCGGCGTTTTCCTATCGCTGGTTCACCACCAACCTGATCCATGGCGACACCAAAAATCCGCGCGATCCGGGCATTACGCCGGGAGGCTCCTCCGGCGGTGCAGGCGCGGCGGTGGCCGCGGGCATCGGGCATATCGCGCATGGCACCGATATCGCGGGATCGATCCGCTATCCCGCCTATGCCTGTGGCGTTCATGGCCTGCGGCCGACCGTTGGCCGCATCGCGGCTTTCAATGCCTCGCTGCCCGAACGCCCGATCGGCCCTCAGATCTCTGCGGTATCCGGTCCGCTGGCGCGCACCATCGGCGATCTCCGGATCGCGCTTGCGGCGATGAGCGGCAAGGACGCGCGTGATCCCTGGTGGGTGCCGGCGCCGCTTGAAGGGCCTGTCACGCCGAAGCGGGCCGCGATCTGTCTTCGTCCCGACGGTCTCGAGACGGTTACTGAGGTGAAAGCGGCGGTCGCGGATGCCGGCAAGCGTCTGGAGCGCGCCGGATGGGTGGTCGAAGAGATCGAAACGACGCCGCCGCTGCGCGAGGCCGCCGACCTTCAGACCAAGCTATGGCTTGGCGATGGCTATGAAGCGCAGCTCGCTGCCGCCGAGCGCGAGGGCGATCCCGGCGCACTCGCCTGCCTGCGCGGCAATCGAGCCAAGGTCCATCCGTTTGACGCGGATGCGCTCTCAAAGGCGCTGACGCGGCGTGCAACATTGACGCGCGAATGGCTGCAGTTCTTTGAGACGTATTCGGTGGTGCTGATGCCGGTGTCCGCTGAACTGCCGTTCGCCGACGGCCTCGATCTGCGCGATGACGCCTCGTTTGCCAGGGTATGGCGGGCGCAACTGCCGCAGATCGCCATTCCCTTTATGGGTCTTCCGGGATTGACCGTCTCCACCGGATTGGTGGGAAGGGTTCCCGTCGGCGTTCAGGTCGTGTCCGGCCGCTACCGTGAGGATCTGTGTCTGTTGGCGGGCGAGGCGATCGAAGCCGGGGGGATGCCATCGGCACCGGTCGATCCCGCGCGCTAGGTGAATTCCTGATCAGGCTGAAAGAACACGATGGCTGGCGTTTACGATTTCACGGCAAAGTCGCTTGCCGGCGAGGACATGGCACTGAAGCGGTTCGAGGGTCAGGTCTTGCTGATCGCCAACACCGCGAGCGCTTGCGGGTTCACCCCGCAATATCGGGGTCTCGAAGCGCTGCATCAGGCGCTTGGTCCCCGCGGCTTTTCGGTTCTTGGATTTCCGTGCAACCAGTTCGGCGGTCAGGAACCGGGCGACGCCAAACAAATCGAAGAGTTCTGCGCCAGCAACTACGCCATCACCTTTCCGATGTTTGCCAAAATCGACGTCAATGGAAATAACGCGCACCCGCTGTTCAACTATCTGACCAACCAGAAATACGGCTTGCTTGGGCGCTCGATCAAATGGAATTTTACCAAGTTCCTGGTCGATCGCTCGGGCAAGGTCGTTGCGCGACACGCGCCAACCGCGAAACCGGAAGCACTCTTTCGAGAAATCGAGGCACTGCTGTGAACGAGAAAAGCGACACCATGACCGACCAACTGCCCGACCGCCTCTCGACCGATCCGAAAAGCCCCTACTACAATGCTGAGGTGCTCGCGCGCGACGTCGGGATTCGCTTCAAGGGCATCGAGAAAACCAACGTCGAGGAATATTGCGTCAGCGAGGGCTGGGTACGCGTTACCGCCGGCAACGCCAAGGATCGCTACGGCAATCCGCTCACTATCAAGGTTCACGGCCCGGTCGAGCCGTATTTCCGCGACAAGGGTGTGTCCTGAGGCGTTCCGTCGTCATTGCGAGGAGCACTTGCGACGAAGCAATCCATCTTTTTTTGTGACGCTGTCACTTATGGATTGCTTCGCTGCGCTCGCAATGACGGCGTAAGTAATCCGAGCCATCTACCGAAAGCCATCCCCCATGTCCGCCCGCATTATCGACGTCCGCGAAATCACAAAACCGATCTCGTCGCCCATCCGCAACGCCTATATCGACTTCACCAAAATGACGACGAGCCTGGTTGCCGTCGTCACCGATGTCGTGCGCGACGGCAAGCGGGTGGTCGGTTACGGCTTCAATTCCAATGGTCGTTACGGGCAGGGCGGACTGATCCGCGAGCGCTTCGCGCCGCGGCTGATGGAGGCCGATCCGAAGAAATTGCTCGACGAGGCCGCCGATAATCTCGACCCGGACAAAATCTGGGCGACGCTGATGTCGAACGAAAAGCCCGGCGGTCATGGCGAACGCTCGGTGGCGGTCGGCACCATCGACATGGCGGTGTGGGATGCGGTGGCGAAGATCGCAGGCAAACCGCTGTTTCGATTGCTCGCCGAGCGTCACGGACGCACGGCCAATCCACGCGTGTTCGTCTATGCCGCCGGCGGTTACTATTATCCCGGCAAGGACCTGTCGATGCTGCGCGGCGAGATGCGCGGCTATCTCGATCGCGGCTACAACGTGGTGAAGATGAAGATCGGCGGCGCGCCGATATCGGAAGATCGCGCGCGCATCGAGGCCGTTCTCGAAGAAATCGGCAGCCAGGCGCAGCTCGCGGTGGATGCCAACGGCCGGTTCGATCTGGAGACAGCGATCGCCTACGCCAAGATGCTGCGCGACTATCCGCTGTTCTGGTACGAGGAGGCCGGCGATCCCCTGGATTTCCAGCTCCAGGCTGCGCTGGCGGAATTCTATTCCGGACCGATGGCCACCGGCGAAAACCTGTTCAGCCATCAGGACGCGCGCAATCTCATCCGCTACGGCGGCATGCGGCCCGACCGCGACTGGCTGCAGTTCGATTGCGCGCTGTCATACGGGCTTTGCGAATATCAGCGTACGCTGGCGATGCTGCAAACCCATGGCTGGTCGCCGAGCCGATGCGTCCCGCATGGCGGGCATCAGATGTCGCTGAACATCGCGGCCGGTCTGGGCCTTGGCGGCAATGAGAGCTATCCCGATCTGTTTCAGCCCTATGGCGGTTTCCCCGATGGCGTTCGCGTCGAGAACGGTCACATCACCATGCCGGATTTGCCGGGCATCGGGTTTGAGGGAAAATCCGATCTCTACGCGGAGATGAAGGCGCTGGCGTCGTAAGGTGTGGCAGTCAACAAATGTGAATTTGGTCCGTCCTTGCCAGACAAAGGCGCTACGACAGCCGCATGTCCAGTAGTCGCCGGCCTTCGTTCTTCAGCAATTTCTTCACGGAACTGGAAGCCGCGATCTCGCCCTGGTTGGCGTAGGCCTCGTGGTTCTTCTCAATGTCCTCGAGACGATAGAGATAGTTCACCATGATGCCTGCGGATTCGCGCAGGCCCTTCGGCGAGAGATCGCCCACCCAGTCGATCCGCTCCAGCCGCGCGCCATTGCCGAGATGGAATCGCGCCACCGAATCGATCAGGCGGCCTTTCGGGGTACGCGCCTTGAGAAAATAATAGGCCGCGAGAGGCTCAAGCAGCGAACGCAGTTGCGCCGTCAGCTCCGCATTCTCTGACCATTTGGGATTGTCGAGATGATCGAGCAGCGCCCGGTCTTCGTCCGAGAGCGGAACATCCGGAGCCTGCTTCAGCCATCGCATGAAGCCCGGCACTGGCGACAGCGTCACGAAATTGTCCAGCTTCGGCAATTCGCGGCGCAATTCCTCGACCACTTGCTTGATCAGGAAGCTGCCGAAGGAAATTCCGCCGAGACCGCGCTGGGTGTTGGAGATCGAATAAAATACCGCAGTGCGGGCGCGCTCGATCGGCACCGTCTGGCGGTCCTCGGCAAGCAGCGGCGCGATCGCGCCGGGGATGGCTTCGGTCAGCGCCACCTCGACAAAGATCAGGGGCTCATCGACCAGAGCGGGATGGAAGAAGGCGTAACAGCGCCGGTCAACGGGATCGATGCGGCGGCGCAGATCGTCCCAGTCGCGGATCTCATGCACCGCCTCATAGCGGATGATTTTTTCCAGAATGTTCGCGGGCGTCGACCAGTCGATCCTGCGCAACACGAGAAACCCCCTGTTAAACCACGAGCCCAGCAGATGCGCGACGTCGCGGTCGAGCGTGGCGAGGTCCTTGTGGCTGTTCATGGCGCGAAGCAAATCGGCGCGCATCGACACCAATTCGCCGGTACCGCCCGGCGCGCGGTTGAGCCGACGGAACAATTCTTGCCGCCGCGGTTCGGAAGCAAAGTGCAGGTCGCTGGCGTCATCGTCGCTCGGCTGCGCCCGCCAGGTCTCGATCGCCTGCGAAAGCTTTTCCCGGTCCGGACCAAAGTTGCAGACCAGGGCGTTGAAGAACGAGAGCCGGCTAGCCTCGTCGAGATGATGGTAGCGATCGAGAAGGTCGCGCGCCATCGCGGTGCCGGAGGCTTCACCCCGGCCTGACAGCAGCGCTTCGCATAATTCGATCAGGCCGGACGCATCCTGTTTTGCGTTGGATGACCCCGCGCGGCGAAGCAGCGTCCGGCCGCGCTCGGAAATCGAGGTCATCAGGTCCGAGAAAAAGGCGTTGTTCATGGCGGGCAAATCGAATCCAGAACGGACCTAATTGTTACATGAATTTAAGGCGGGGCGGATCACAATCAAGCGGGCAAGCAGCGCAAAAAATCGTCAGGCTCCCCCGGAAAAACCATCATGCACCGCCAACGGGTCGGCGCGAGCGCCGCCCGATGACAAGCTCCAGCGGGGATCTGCAAACTCCGTCGGCGTCTTGCCGGTGACCTGCCGGAACGCATGCGAAAACGCCGGCACGCTGGCATAGCCGAGATCGGCGGCGAGCTGCTTGATCGAGACATCGGCCTCCATCGACAGTCTCTCGATCGCAGCCGCAATGCGGGCGCGCTGGCGCCAGCTCCTGAAGCTCAATTGCGTCTGCGACGCGAACAGCCGCGACAGCGTGCGCGCCGTGGTCCCAACCTCGCGTGCCAGCATCTCGATCTCGTGCGAAGCCGTGGGGTCGCCGAGCACAATGTCGGCCGCGCGCCGGCAACGCGGCTCATGCGGCAGCGGAATGAAGGTCGCGGAATCCCCAACCTGATGCAGTTCGAGCATGGCCAATCCAATCAGAAGCCCGGTGCGTTCAGGATTGTTGCGGCCGTCGAACAGCGCAAGGACCGCCTCATGCAACAACCGCGACACCCGCACCACGAATTCCGCTTCCAGGCTGGCGCTGCGCGCTTCTCGTGCCAGCCACGCCAGATCGAAATACAGCGTGCGCATTTCGATATCGGCCAGCACGTCGATGGAATGCTCGAGCCGAGCTGGCACCCATACCGCGCGGTCGGGCGGCACCAGCCAGCGGCCCTTCGGTGTGGTGACCTGCATCGTGCCCTTGGCGGCATACACCAGTTGCGCCTCGCGATGCATGTGGGTGTCGAGCCGGACGCCTTTCCTGTAATGCCGCGCGACCAGATGGACACCATCGCCAGAGGTGCGGTGGCCCCCTCTGATGGCCGCGATTGGCGTTTCGGCGATACTCATTGGCCACATCCCGTCAGGACAAGCATCTATAACCCATCCGCGCAATTACGGGAATCGCCATGAACAACCCCACCCGGGTGATCGGTTTCGTCAACGCCGCCCACTTTATCGACCATTATTCGATGCTGATCTTCGCCGCCGCCGTTATCGTCATGGGGCCCGCGCTCGGCATGGCCTATTCGGAGTTATTGCCTTACACCACGCCAGGTTTTGTCGCGTTCGGCGCCGGGTCGCTATTGACGGGATGGCTCGGCGATCGCTGGAGCCGCCGCCATATGATGGTGATCTTCTTTACAGGGATCGGCGCCTCGATGATCGCAGTCGGGCTTGTGCAGACGCCGCTGCAGCTCGGGGCGGCCTTGCTGTCGGTCGGCCTGTTTGCGTCGATCTATCATCCGGTCGGCACCGCGATGATCGTGTCCTACGCCGACCGTCTCGGCCGCGAGATGGGCCTCAATGGCGTCTGGGGCAATCTCGGCGTGGCCTCCTCGGCGCTGGCCACCGGCGTGATCGGCCAATACCTCGGCTGGCGCTGGGCTTTTGTCATTCCCGGCATCGTCACGGTTCTGATCGGAGTGGCCTTTGCGCGCACCGTGGTTCACGAAGATCGCTCGGGCCACAAGCAGGCGGCAGCGCAGGCGCGGGTGGCGAAAGACGACATGTGGCGGGTGATCGTGGCGCTCTTGATCGTGGTGATCGCGGTATCCACCACCTTCAACGCGGTCACGGTCGCGCTGCCGAAACTGTTCGCGGAGCGGCTGGTCGACCTCACCCAAAGCCCGGCGCTGCTCGGCGTGATCGCGGCTTGTGTTTATGTATTCGGCGCGATGACGCAATACACCATCGGCAAGCTGATCGACCGCTATTCGCTGAAGACCGTGTCTTTGCCGTTGTCCTTCATGCTGGCGCCATTCTTATACTTGGCTGCAACCTTGTCGAACCTGCCGCTGATTTTGGCCGCGATCGGCATCGTGATGGGCGTGTTCGGTCAGGTGACGGTGAACGACGCCATGGTCGGCAAATACACCAGCGAGGAATGGCGCAGCCGCGCCTATGCCGTGCGCTATTTCGTCGGCTTCACCGCGGCCGGCGCCTCGGTGGGCCTGGTGGCATGGCTGTACGAGCAGGGCGGCTTCGTCACCATGCTGCATGCCTTCGCGGGATTGTGTCTTCTGGTGATCGCCGCGGCGATCATCCTGCCACAGGAGATCAAGGTGCCCGCGGCGCAGGCGAACTGATTCAATGAGTTGCCGCGTCCGCCAAGGCGGGCGCGGAGTCTTTGCGGAATCAAAACTCCACTTCTCAGATCGACCAGCAAGCTGGAGTTTCGACCCCGGCTTCGGAATCCGCGTGCAACGGGTCACGCCCAAGTGATTCGAAAGTGATTCGAAGCCCGTAACGTAACCGTCTTCTCAGCGAAATTCCCAGGGTGTCTCGATGACGCTTTCGGCTTGATCCGAAGCAACAGCACGGCCGCACCTTCGCAATTTCTTCGAAGACGGAGTCGATATGAGTTTCAAGACAAGCGCGATAATGCTGCTAATGGGACGATGGGATGCCGCGGCACGCTGGGCTCCCATTCCGCTGCGCCTCATTGTCGGGTACGGCTTCATGGAACATGGCTTTGCCAAACTCGCCAGGGGTCCGGAGGCGTTCGCGACGATCCTGCATGCCATAGGCGTGCCCGGACAACATTTCATCGCATGGATCACCGTGTTGACCGAAATACTCGGAGGTTTGGCAGTCACCCTGGGTGCTTTCGTCACGCTGGTGAGTGTACCGATGGCTGCGATTTTGCTGGTCGCCATATTCACTGTGCATCTGCCTTACGGTTTCAGCTCGATCAAGCTGATGGCGGTGACGGCTGCGGGTGCAACGTTCGGGCAGCCCGGATATGAAACCAACGTCCTGTATCTCGCCTGTCTTGCGGCCCTTGTGCTGGGTGGTTCCGGACCTTTAGCGGTGGATGGTCTGATCCGAAGGCGTTTCGGAGATGCGAGTTCAGAAACCGGAGGCTGGAACGCACTCAAATCCCCAGCGGAATTCATCGCCGCATGGCGCCGGAGGGCAATGAGGTTCATCTCGCCGGCGCGAGCTGCCGGGGGTCAGCGCGGGAGAGTGGATGAATCCGCGGCACGAGGCGAACAGGCGGCAACGCCTGCCCCGGCGCCGGCGCCGCGCGCGGCGGATCAGGCCATGCATGTTCTGATCGCGGGAGGGGGGATCGGGGGACTCACGCTGGCGTTGTCCCTGCACCAATTCGGCATTCCCTGCACTGTCTTTGAGGCGGCTGCGGAAATGAAAGAGCTCGGCGTTGGCATCAACGTCTTGCCGCATGGCGTTCGCGGGCTGGCCCAGCTCGGCCTGCTGCCGGAGCTCGACCGTGTGGGCATCCGCACGCATGAGCTACGTTATCTGAGCCACCGCGGACAGACAATTTGGGCCGGCAAGCGCGGCCTCTGGGCCGGCCACGACACGCCCCAAGTTTCGATCCATCGCGGCAGATTGCACAGTATCCTGTGGCGCGCCGTGAAGGCACGCTTGCCGGACGGCGCCCTGCGCAACGATCACCGTCTGCTTGGCACCGCGCAGGACGCCGACGGAGTCACGGCACGCTTTGCCCTGTCCGGCGGCACGGTCACGGAGGTGCGCGGCGCGGTACTGGTGGGCGCCGATGGCATCCATTCCGTCCTGCGCAGCCAGTTGCATCCTGATGATGGCGGCATCCGCTGGCAAGGCGTCCAGATGTGGCGCGGCGCAGTGGAATGGCCGGCCTTCGAAGGTGGCGATGTCATGATCATGACTGCTGACCTCCTCGCCAAGCTGGTTATCTACCCGATTGCCGAAGGAAGGACGCCGGCGACGCGGCTGACGAACTGGGTGATGCACGGCAAGGTAGCCACCGGCGAATTGCCGCCGCCTCGGCGCGAAGACTGGTCCCGGCCCGGCCGGTTGGAAGAAGTGCTGCAATTCGCCACGCGCTTGCAGCTGCCCTTCCTTGATGTCGAGGCGCTGATCCGAGCCACGCCGCAATATTTCGAATACCCGCAGTGCGACCGCGATCCGCTGCCGTGGTGGAGCCGGGGACGGATCACGCTGCTGGGTGATGCGGCACATCCGATGTATCCGGTCGGCTCCAACGGCGCTTCCCAGGCCATCCTCGATGCGCGTTGTCTGGCGAGGCTGCTGTTCGAATTGACGCCCGAAGCGGCACTCAAGGCCTATGAAGCCGAGAGGTTGCCGATGACGGCCGAGATCGTCCGCAGCAATCGCAGCAGTGGGCCCGAGCGCGTGATGGATGTCGTGGCGGAACGAGCCCCGGACGGCTTTGCCCGTTTGGAGGATGTAATCGCACCGGAAGAACTTGCGGCCATTGTTCACGGCTATGCGCGGACGGCGGGATTCGCCGACCCTCGCCAAGTGCGCTGTTGCGCCGGAACCTGGCAGAGGGCCAATTGGATGCATTTTTTCCGGGGGGCGCCTGACAAATTTCGGCTCGCCCCTAGAATTTCGGGTTCCAACGCTTCCCGCAATCGAGCACAATGGTCGGTGAAGGTTTCGATAACAAAAAGCGAGCAGGTGGGGGATGTATCCAATGTCCAATCAATCTTTGCTGCGCTTCGCCGGCGTCGTTTTAGGTGTCTTTGTCATGATGGCTGTGCCTGCAAGCGCCGATGCACTGAAAGATGAAATCGCACCTTCCGGCAAGTTGCGGGTGGCGATCGCGATCAGCCCGGCCGGCGGCGCGTTCTGGTCGACGAAAAACGACGCGGGCGGTTACGCCGGGGTGCCGGTCGATCTCGGCAAGGAGATGGCGGCGCAACTCGGTTTGCCGGTCGAATATGTCGTTTATCAGAACTCCGGGCAGATCGTCGACGCCGCGTCGAAGGGCGCCTGGGACGTCAGCTTCCTGCCAAAAGACCCTGAACGTGAAGCGAAGATGTCGTTCGGCCCGATCTACGAGGTTGCCGACGCGACCTATATCGTAAGAGCGGGCTCGTCGGCCACGAATTTCCAAACGCTCGATCAGCCCGGTGTCAAAGTCGCGGCGGTGAATAACACCACGACGATGCGCGGCGCGATCGCGCATCTGAAGAATGCCAAGGTCACGGGCTATCAGACCTATGATGAAATCTTCGGGTTGTTGAAGAACGGCGAAATCGATGCCTTCGCGCTGTCGCGCGACCAGCTCAACGCGATGGCGAAAAAGATTCCGGGCACCCGCGTGCTGGATGAAACTTTCAAGCAGACCGTCACCGCGGTGGCGGTGCCCCTCAATCATCCATTGGCGCTGGCGTTCGTGACCAAATTTATGACGGATGCCACATCAAACGGCGTGCTGCGGAAGGCCTATGACAACAACGGACTGAAGGACGCGCCGATCCGCTCGAAATAGCACAAGATCTGGAGAGCGCGCTTCCTCTCCATCTCCGCTGCTTCGTCGGACGGTCCGCGACGCGGACCGATCCGGAAGCTCGAAGTGACGGGCGAATTTGTTTCGCGAGATTCCTGCTTCGGCATCGCGGCCGCGCGGCCAGTGAGGTTCCCGCCGGTGACGCTCTGGAAGTAGTGAGGTGTCGTCACCGGAGGAATTAACGTTTTTCGTCGGCCGCTTGCTGCGGTGCGCTTCAACTGTGCTGGATGTGGTGCGCGGTATCGGACTGAGGCCGACATCTAGCGGTGAACAGCGGAGTACAGGCCCTAACAGCTGATTCGGACGCGGTTCGTTCTGTCCGCGTTCCGAACCTTAACATACGGTCGACTTCCGTCGCATTTTGACACAGCGCTAGGGGCGCGCCTTTGAATCGGAAACGGTGCGCAGGCGCCAGCCGACCACTGTCGCCTCAACGGTGCCGCCGGACTCGTTATTGCGCCAGGCGCCATCCACCCAGCGGCACGCGAACGGCAGTTGATAGGTTCCGCTGTGATCCTCGCATAGCACCTGCACCGGTAGATTCGGGGGTGGCTCTCCTTCTCCATTGAATTCGGCCAGACGTCGTTCGCGCGTTGCCATTTTTTTGTTTCTCCGTAACAGAAGCGGGTGACGCGGTGCGTTCCTCACCCTTGCATCCCCATCCCTTGCTTTGGCTCGGGTGTTATCGCAAAACCTCAACGCGCGAATGAGGTTTCAATGTGGTAACTTTGGCCTCCCGCGCCGGCTCTTCGCAAATTGATGTGATGAAAAATACTTGAATTGAGGATTTCCATGATTCACCGGATCGCTCTCATGGTGTCGGCTGTTTTGGCCCCTTCAACATTGCCAACCGCCGACGCGCGAGCCCAGGATGTTCCCGGCATCGAAATCTGCACCGCCGAAAAGACCATGGAGCGGCGGACCAGTTGCCTGCAGAGCAATGTCGATTTCCTGCACAAGACGATTACCAAGCTCAGCGGCGATCATCAACAGAAGCTCGATGCCGCCAACCGGCAGATCGAGGCATTGAAAAGCACGGTCGCCGCCCTGCAGAAGGCGGCTGAGGATCAAAAGAGGAAGGCCGACGCACCGCCGGCCAAGGATAATCCGGCGCCGGCAAAGGAAGGCGCTAAATGAATTTGCGATAGAATCCACTTGCGTGGTTCCTGGCGCGTGATTGCTTGGCAAGCGATATCGACTTTGCCATAACATCGCGCAACGAAATCGTTGCGCGTGGGCGATCGACACTGAAATCCGCCTGCAAACAAATAGCCCGGGAGGATTTCATGTCGAATGTTCGCGTACTCGCCACCGATCTTCAATTTCCGGAAGGGCCGGTGGTCATGCCGGACGGATCGGTGGTGCTGGTCGAAATCCGCGGCCGGCGCCTGACGCGGGTTTGGCCCGACGGGCGCAAGGAGGTGGTCGCGGAAATTCCGGGCGGTCCCAATGGCGCGGCGATCGGACCCGACGGCAAATGCTATATCTGCAACAACGGCGGCTTCGGCTGGATCCCGTCACGCGGCGCCATAATGCCGGGCGCGCCGGAGCCGCATGAATATATCGGCGGCTCGATCCAGCGCGTCGATCTCGCAACCGGCAAGATCGAAACCCTGTTCGACAAGTGCGACGAGCATCCGCTGAAGGGGCCGAACGATCTGGTGTTCGACAGGCATGGCGGGCTGTGGTTCACCGATCTCGGCAAGCGCCGCGCGCGCGATATGGATGTCGGCGCGTTTTACTACATCAAGCCCGGGATGAAGGAAATCGTCGAAGGCGCATTCGGTATGCTGTCTCCGAACGGCATCGGACTGTCGCCGGACGAAAACACCGTCTACGTCGCGGAGACGCCGACGGCGCGGCTGTGGGCGTTCGATCTGTCCGCGCCGGGCCAGGTCAAACCGCGCGAGGTGATCTATCGCGGCGAACGCGGCAAGCCGATCGCAGGGCTCGGCGGCTACCAGATGTTCGATTCGCTTGCAGTGGAAGCATCCGGCAATGTCTGCGTGGCGACGCTGATCTCGGGCTGCATTTCGGTGATCGCGCCTGACGGCACGATCGTCGAGCAGGTGCCGACCGGCGACCGCCTCACCACCAACATCGCCTTCGGCGGCCCCGAACTGAAGACCGCCTACATCACGCTATCGGGCAAGGGCGAACTCATTGCGATGGACTGGGCGCGCCCCGGCCTGCCGCTGAATTTCCTGAATAAGTGACCTGCGACAACAAATGCCAATTTTCGTCATTGCGAGCAAGGCGAAGCAATCCAAAGCCGCGAAGCAAGGCTGGATTGCTTCGTCGCTACGCTCCTCGCAATGACGACCTGAGGAGCGGAGTGCATAATGGCCTGGCTTGAACCGGTTTCACTGCGTGGCGCGCACGCGCGGCTTGAGCCTCTGTCGCAGGAGCATTGCGAGGGGTTGATCGAGGCGGTGAAGGATGGCGAGCTGTGGAAGCTCTGGTACACCTTCATTCCGCGCGCCGAAGACATGCGGAAAGAGATCGATCGCCGACTTGGGCTGCAGGCGGCTGGATCCATGCTGCCATGGACGGTTTTCGATGCTGACGGCACGATCGCGGGCATGACGACCTATATGAACGTCGATGCGCCAAATCGGCGCGTCGAGATCGGGTCGACCTGGTATGCCAAACGCGTGCAGCGCAGCGCCCTCAATACCCAGTGCAAATTGCTGTTGCTCACCCATGCATTCGAAAAGCTCGATTGCATTGCGGTTGAATTCCGCACGCATTTCTTCAATCATGCGAGCCGGCGCGGCATCGAGCGACTAGGCGCCAAGCTCGACGGCATCCTGCGTAGCCATCAGATCGCGCCGAACGGAACGCTGCGCGATACCGTGGTGTACAGCATCATTGCCGGCGAATGGCCGACGGTGAAGGCGCATCTCGACTATCAACTGAATGAAAAGCCGCGGTAGCGTGTCGCCGCTGCCGGAATTGGTGTGATGGATACATTCGATTACGTGATCGTGGGCGCAGGCTCCGCCGGCTGCGTGCTCGCCAATCGGCTCAGCGAAGATGCTACGACCAGCATCTGCGTGCTCGAAGCAGGGCCCCGCGACTGGCATCCCTACATCCATTTGCCGGCGGGCTTCATCAAGACCTTCTACAATACGAGCATCAACTGGTGCTACTCGCAGGAGCCCGGCCCCTGGACCGGAGGCCGGCGCATCTACGCGCCGCGCGGCAAGACGCTCGGCGGCTCATCCTCGATCAACGGCCATATCTATAATCGCGGCCAGCACCAGGATTTCGACACCTGGGCGCAGCTCGGCAATCGCGGCTGGGGCTATCCTGATGTGCTGCCCTACTTCAGGCGGCTTGAGCGGCGCGTCGGCGATGGCGATGCCGCGTTCCGTGGCCGGGACGGCGGATTGACCGTCACGGATATCGATTGGAAGGATCCGCTCTGCGAGGCCTTCATCGCAGGCGCGATGAGCCTCGGCATACCCCGCAACCCCGATTACAACGGCTCTACGCAGGAGGGCGTCGCCTATGCCCAGCGAACGATCCACAGGGGCAGGCGCGTCAGCGCGGCGACCGCATTTCTGCGCCCCGCGATGAAGCGGCCGAATGTCGAAGTGCGCACGCACGCGTATGCTACCGGAATCATGTTCGAGGGAAAACGCGCGATCGGCGTGCGTTATGCCAAAGGAGGGAAGGGTGGCGTCGCCGCCGAGGTGCGTGCGCGCAAGGAGGTCATTCTCGCCGGCGGCGCCTACAATTCGCCGCAGCTTTTGCAATTGTCCGGCGTCGGATCGCCTGATTTGCTACGGTCGCTCGGGATCGAGGTGCGCCACGCGCTTGCAGGCGTCGGCGAGGGACTGCAGGACCATTACGCGCCGCGCTCGACCGCGCGCGTCAAGAACGCCAGGAGCATCAATGAGCGCGCCCGCGGCCTCCATCTGGTGATGGAGGCGATGAAATGGGCGGCGACGGGGAAGGGAATCCTGTCGCTCTCGCCAACGCTGGTCTATTGCTTCTGGCATTCCGGCGAAACCACCGAGAGCTCCGATCTGCAACTGACGTTTACGCCCGCGAGTTACGCGGAGGGCGTGCAGGGGCAGCTCGAAACCGAACCCGGCATGACGGTCGCGTCCTGGCAGCAACGGCCCGAAAGCCGCGGCCATGTCCGTGCTCGCTCGGCCGATCCGTTCGAGCCGCCGATCATTCAAACCAATTATCTGGTCGCAGAGCTCGACCGCCGCGTCGTGGTCGCTGGCATGAAGCTGGCGCGGCGCCTGCTCTCGTCGGCGCCGCTTGCCCGCTATTACGAGCGCGAGGATTTCCCCGGACCCGACGTGCAGACCGACGACGAATTTCTGGCGGCGGCAACGCAACGCGGGACTACGACGTTCCATCCGGGGTGCACCTGCCGCATGGGTCCGGCCGACAGCACATGGGCCGTGGTCGACGACCAGCTGCGGGTGCACGGCTTACAAAATCTGCGCGTGATCGATGCTTCCATCATGCCGCGGATGATCTCGGCCAACCTCAATGCATCGACCATGATGATCGCCGACAAGGCGTCGGACCTGATCCGTGGCCGCAGCGCGCCGGAGGCCGCAGCGGTCGGATCAGCAGCTGGCTAGTCTGGAGGCTTCGAGACCTCATTCTGAGGGGCATCGCGAAGCGATGCGTCTCGAAGGATAAAGCCACCGAACTGGAAAGGCGCTAAACCTCTCTTCGGCTCAAGAACGCGAGACGCTCGAACAGGTGCACGTCCTGCTCGTTCTTCAACAGCGCACCATGTAGCGGCGGGATCAGCTTGCGCGGATCGCGCTCCCTGAGCGTTTCCGGCGTCATCTCCTCGTTGAGCAAGAGCTTGAGCCAGTCCAGCAGCTCCGACGTCGACGGCTTCTTCTTCAGGCCGGGCACTTCCCGCACCTCGAAGAATATCCTCAAGGCTTCTGCCACCAGGCGTTTTTTGATGCCGGGAAAGTGCACGTCGACGATCCGGCTCATGGTCTCGGCATCGGGAAACTTGATGTAGTGGAAGAAGCAGCGGCGCAGGAACGCGTCCGGCAGCTCCTTCTCGTTGTTCGACGTGATCATCACGATCGGGCGCAGCTTCGCCTTGATGTTCTCGCCGGTCTCGTAGACGAAGAACTCCATGCGATCGAGCTCGAGCAGAAGATCGTTGGGAAATTCGATGTCGGCCTTGTCGATTTCGTCGATCAGAAGCACCGGGCGCTTCTCATGGGTAAAGGCTTCCCACAATTTTCCACGTTTGATGTAATTGCCGATGTCGGAAACTCTGGCATCGCCGAGCTGGCTGTCGCGCAGCCGCGACACCGCGTCGTACTCGTAAAGGCCCTGCTGCGCCTTGGTGGTGGATTTGATGTGCCAGGTCAGAAGCGGCGCACCGAGCGCTTTGGCGACTTCTTCGGCCAGCACGGTTTTGCCGGTGCCGGGCTCGCCCTTTATCAAGAGCGGGCGCTCGAGCACGATCGAGGCGTTGACGGCGACTTTGAGGTCATCGGTGGCGACATAGTCTTTGGTGCCGGTAAATTTCATCGAGCATTTGCCTTGTTGTTTATTCTTGAGCGCGAACGTGCGCGTCTGCATTAACAGGAAATGACCGCCGGCTCGGCGGTCATTGCGGGGATGAAGAGCGTTATCAGGCGCGTCTGACCAGCGAGAGAATGACCAGCACGATCACCGCGCCGATGGTGGCGTTGACGATGTCGCGCACCGCGCTGCCGCCGAGACTGACGCCGAGCTGCGGCAGTAGCCAACTTGCGACCAGCGCGCCGATGATGCCGACCACGATGTTGCCGATCAGCCCGAACCCGGCGCCGCGCACGATCAGGCCGGCGAGCCAGCCGGCGATCGCACCGATCACGAGTACCGCCAAAATTGTCATTGATAGTGCCCCGCTGAAAGCCTTGTCGGCTCAATTCTAATTGAAAAACCCGGCAGGTCTAGGCTGTCAGGCGTGTCTTTTGAAAAACGCCGGCGCCTTCCGGCGTTAAACGTACCCAGCGCTGCGACGCAGGGCCTTGACGTGCACGGTCCGGTGGGCAATCTGTACCTTATGTTTCTGCAATTCTTCACATCGCTGCGCGACGCCCAGGTCCCGGTGACCTTGCGCGAATATTTGACGCTGATGGAGGCGCTCGACGCCGACCTCGCCGAGCAGACGATGGAGAATTTCTACTATCTCTCGCGCGCCACGCTGGTGAAGGACGAGCGCAATCTCGACAAGTTCGATCGCGTGTTCGGCACTGTGTTCAAAGGACTGGAGAGCCTGCTCGACGCCATGGAGAAGGCGGACATCCCTGCCGAATGGCTGAAGAAGCTCGCGGAGAAATATCTCACCGAAGAAGAGAAGAAGCAGATCGAGGCCATGGGCTGGGACAAGCTCATGGAGACGCTGCGCCAGCGCTTGAAAGAACAGAAGGGCCGGCACCAGGGCGGCAACAAGTGGATCGGCACCGCCGGCACTTCGCCGTTCGGCGCGGAAGGCTATAATCCGGAAGGCATCCGCATCGGCCAGGAGAAGAATCGCAATTTCCGCGCCGTGAAAGTGTGGGACCGCCGCGAGTTCAAGGATCTCGACGGCAACGTCGAACTCGGCATCCGCAACATCAAGATCGCGCTGCGCCGGCTGCGCAAATTCGCCCGCACTGGCGCGCCTGACGAACTCGATCTCGACACCACGATCAAGGAGACTGCGAACCACGGCTATCTCGACGTGCATATGCGTCCCGAGCGGCGCAACGCCGTCAAGGTGCTGGTGTTCTTCGATATCGGCGGCTCGATGGATTCGCACATCGAGCAGGTCGAGGAGCTGTTCTCGGCGGCGAAGAGCGAATTCAAGCACATGGAATATTTCTATTTCCACAATTGCCTCTATGAGGGCGTGTGGAAGCAGAACCGCCGGCGCTTCACCGACCGGACGCCGACCTGGGACGTGCTGCATAAATATCCACACGACTACAAGGTGGTGTTCGTCGGCGACGCCTCGATGTCGCCTTATGAAATCATGGTGCCTGGCGGCTCCGTCGAACATGTCAATGAAGAGGCCGGATCGGTCTGGCTCGAGCGCATCACGCGCACCTATCCGCACGCGGTGTGGCTCAATCCGGTGGCGCAGCGCCACTGGGACTATTCGGAATCCACCACGATCATTCGCCGGCTGTTTTCGGAACGCATGTACCCGATCACGATCGAAGGTCTCGAAGGCGCGATGAAGGAACTGGTTCGGTAGGCGCTGGAGCGCCGCCACGATTTTTGCTTCACCTTCCCGATGGGAGAAGGGAGCTGACCGTCCTCGCCGCAACGTTATAGAACCGAAGGTAAGACTAATGCCCCAGACCATTCACCGCGGTATCAAGGCCTTGATCGACGAGGCCAATGCGGAGATCGAAACGTTGAGCGCCGCCGATGCGATCGAGGCCGCAAAAAGCGATGATGTCGTGATCGTCGATATCCGCGATCCCCGCGAGATCGAGCGGGAGGGGCGAATTCCCGGCGCGTTCTCCTGCACCCGCGGCATGCTCGAGTTCTGGATCGATCCGGCGAGCCCTTATGCCAAGCCGATCTTCCAGCAGGAAAAAAAGTTCATCTTTCATTGCGCTGGCGGTATGCGCTCGGCGCTGGCGGCGAAAACCGCGCAGGACATGGGATTGAAGCCGGTCGCGCATATGGGCGGCGGGTTCGCCGCCTGGCGCGACGCCGGCGGTCCGGTCGAGAAGCTCGAGCCGAAGCAGCCGCGGTAACGGCGAAGCCGCCACGCAGGGATGACGTTCTCCTGCTCCGTCACCCCGAGGTGCCGCAGCGAAGCGAAGGCCTCGAAGGGCGACGGACCACCAGCCAAGATCGGAAACCAAAATGCCATCCACCGACGATCCGCTTGTCTCCACCGATTGGCTCGCCGCCCGCGTCGACGATAGCAAAATCAAAATCATCGACGCGTCCTACAAGATGCCGGGCGTGCTGCCGCTGCCGTCGGACGACTATCTCGCCGCGCATATTCCAGGCGCGGTGTTTTTCAACGTCAACACGATTGCCGATCCCAATGACCCGCGGCCGCATATGTATCCTGACGCCGAGCAGTTCGCGCGCGACGTGTCGGCGCTGGGCATCTCCTCGGGCGATACGGTGGTCGCCTATGATTCCGGGACCTGGGTCGCAGCGCCACGGGCATGGTGGATGTTTTTGTCGTTCGGCCATCGCGATGTGAAGGTGCTCAATGGCGGCTTGCAGAAATGGCTGAGTGAAGGGCGACCCACGCATTCGGGCAAGGTCACGCCGAAGCCTGGAAAATTCCAGGCCAAGCTCGATCCGAGTTTCGTCCGCAGCAAACAGCAATTGCTCGACAACCTCGCAACGCGCGCCGAGCAATTGGTCGATGCGCGCCCGCGCCCGCGCTTTGAGGGCACTGTTGCCGAGCCATGGCCGGGCCGCCGCTCCGGTCACATCCCCGGCAGCCGCAACGCGCCCTACGCGGAATTGTTCGACGCCAAGACCGGCGCGATGAAGCCGCTCGACGATTTGCGGAAAGCCTTCGCGAATGCAGGCGTCGACCTGACAAAACCGATCGTGACGACCTGCGGCTCGGGTGTCTCCGCGCTGGTCTTGACGCTGGCGCTCTATCGGCTCGGCGTGCGCGGCAGCGCGCTGTATGACGGCTCGTGGGCCGAATGGGGTCTGCCCGACGGACCGCCGCTCGCGACCGGTTCGGCTTGATCGAGGAAATTTCAGCGGCCGCGTGCGGCCGCCGCCGGCTGGACCAGCGGCAGGGCGAACGGATCGGCCGGCTGCTGCGATGCCTGTCGTGCGGCACGCGCGCGCAATGCCATCTTGCGGCGCTGCGCCGCCTGCGCCTGCAGGCGCTTCTTGGTGGCGCTGCTGTGAGGTTTTGCGTCGGCACCCTGTGCGTGGGCGGCCTCCACGCTGGCGGTCTTGGTCGGGGCCTGCGTCTCAACGACGACGGGCGGCCCGCCCAGCGTGGCGATTTTCGCCGAGCCAGCGCCGGGCTCCGATGAAACAGGCGCATTCGCCTGTTCAGATGTGGCCGGAGCGGATTCAGATGCAGTCGGGGCGGTTTGGTTTGCCGGCGACAAGACTTGTGCCGGCGACGAGAGTTGTTCCGACGCCGCGATCTTTGGTTCGTGGTCCGAGGCGTGAGCAACGTCGGAGGCTGGCGTATCGGCGGAAGCCGCCGGATCGGCTTGAACCAGCGCAGCTTCGCTCTGTATCGGACTCTGTACCGGACTTTCCGACACTGGCGCCTCGGGCTTCGCGCTGTCTGGCGGCGATGAATCCTCGCTCCCCAGCGCGGCGGTCTTTTCAGGCTCGGCCGGCGTGGAGGTGATCGCAGCCGGCTCCAGCGGCGCCGCAAGCGCGGGAAGATCGTCCGATGCCTTCTGCTCCGTGGCCGGCGGATCGACGCGCAGCATGCTCAGCGCCGGTCTTGTGGCTTCGACCGGCTGCGCGAACCTCCTTTCGGGGGGCGCATGCCAGGATGGGTTGCTGGCAAATTCCTCATGTGCCGCGCGCAGCAGTGCTGCCACGCCCAACCCGAACACCAGTACCGACATCGACAATACGATCGCGGCGAATAAGAAACGGAAGCCGGGGAGCATGGAGGGGCGTGTTCCGCCTTCGATGACGTTTCTGTGAAGGCTCTTGAGCTATCGGGAACGCGGTGACACTGGATTGGCCGCGTTCGCGACGCCGCGGCACCGCCAGCGCGCAGCGAATCAGGCTGATTTTTAGAATACCGCAACGCATTCGCAGCGCTTGTTAAAAATCTCCGGCGTGAATGGTCCCGCGCATGCTAAAAGCCGTTTCCTGACCCGGTGAGGCTTCATTGCAACGCCGCGCCCGGATCATCACAAAATGGCGGGTTCTGGCGCGAATTGGCCGAATTTGTCTTGAATGCGCCGCTATCTTCGGCCATTGGCCATTAACGGTCCGGTGGCGGCTTGGGGTCTATGCAAGAGGGATGATGATCAAACGCATTCTGACGATCTGTGCTGCCGTGACGGCTGGCGCGGCGGGAACCTCCCTCGCATTGGCGCAAAGCTATCCGGTACCTCCCGGGGCGGTCTATTCGACGGTGCCACAGCCTTATGCGCCGGGCCATCCCGGAGACTATCGGCGCGCTCCGGGCCAGCCGGATTTCGACGCGCTGGAAGATGACGACGCGCCGAATGCGCAGAGTTCGACCGCGCTGTCGCCGCCCGGTCCGGTGCTTTCGCCCGATGACCCGCGCTATGGTCGCCCCGCTGGCGCTCGGCCGCTCTATTCCGATCGCGGCGCACCGACCGGTCCAATCCTTTCCCCCGATGACCCGCGTTATGGCCGTCCCGCCGGCGCTCCGCCGGTCTATTCCGATCGCGGCGTGCCGACCGGTCCGATCGTTTCTCCCGATGACCCGCGCTATGGCCGTCCCGCTGGCGCTCCGCCGGTCTATTCCGATCGCGGCGTACCGACCGGTCCGATTCTTTCCCCCGACGACCCGCGTTATGGCCGGCTCGACGGACCGCCGCCGGTGATCTATTCGAACCGCGGCAATGGTGATCGTCGCGCTCCCGGAGAGGACGATCGCGCTCTTCGTCCGCCCGAGGCCATCGGGGCTCCAAACAATGTCACCGGAAATGGGCAGCCTCCTATGGGCGCCGACGGCAGGCCGATGGTGCTTTCCGCGCTGCCCCCGGATGAGCAGCCGGAGGTCGCGCCTGCAGAACTCGCACCGAACCTGCGCCGGCAGGAGGTCGCGTTCGCGACCAAGGAGCCGCCGGGCACGCTGATCGTCGATACGCCGAACACCTATCTCTATTACGTGCTGGGTGGCGGGCGGGCGATCCGCTACGGCGTCCGCGTCGGCCGCGACGGCTTCACCTGGACGGGTGTGCAGAAGATCTCGCGCAAGGCGGAATGGCCGGATTGGCATCCGCCGACCGAGATGATCGAGCGTCAGCCTTATCTGCCGCGTTTCATGGCTGGCGGCCCGGGCAATCCGCTGGGCGCGCGAGCGATGTATCTCGGCTCGACGGTCTATCGCATCCACGGCACCAACCAGCCCTCGACGATTGGCAAGTTCGTCTCCTCGGGCTGCATCGGCATGCTGAACGAGGACGTTTCGGACCTGTTCGATCGCGTCAAGGTGGGTACCCGCGTGGTGGTGCGTCCAGGCGGCCCGCCGCCGGGAACCGCGACCGCTTCCGCTCAGTCGGTGCCCGGTCCTGCCGGCGGCGCGCCCGCGCAAATGTCGGCCGCTCCCGTCCCCGGCACCCAGCCGACCATGGTGCCGCCGCTGCCGGCGCCGGTGACGGTCCGTTAGGCCCAGACAACACACATCATCCAGGAGGCGCGCGCAGTAGTGCGCCCCTTTCGTTTCGCTCTCGCGTCATTGCGAGCCAGCGGGTCGCGCGAATGCGCGCCCGATGACAGCTCCGTGAAGCAATCCAGAAGGCCGCGAAGCAAGACTGGATTGCTTCGTCGCTAGCGCTTCTCGCAATGACGGCTGCGGGCGTTATGACGGTGCGCGACGGCTAAGCCAATCTGCGCAGCGGCTCGCCCTTGAACCACGCGTCGATCCCTTCGACCATCTGGCTATAGTGGTTGCGGAAACCTTCCTCGGTCACGTAGCCGAGATGCGGCGTCAGCACGATGTTGTCGAGCTTGCGGAAGGGATGATCGACCGGCAGCGGTTCGACCGAGAACACGTCGACCGCGGCGCCTGCGATCTTCTTCTGCTGCAGGGTTTCCAGCAGTGCTGTTTCGTCGACGATCGGTGCGCGGGCGGTGTTGACGAGGTAGGCGCTCGGCTTCATGCGCGCCAGATCTTCGCGCCCGACCAGTCCGAGCGAGCGTTGGCTCAGCACCACATGGATGGTGACGATGTCGGCGGTTGCGAATAATTCCTCCTTCGTGGCATAGCCGACGCCGACCTCCTTGCATCGTTCCGGCGTCAAGTTGGGGCTCCACGCGATCACGTTCATGCCGAACGCTTTCGCCAGCCCCGAAACCTTGCTGCCGAGCTTGCCAAGACCGACCACACCGAGCGTCTTGCCCTCTATCTCGATGCCGACGAATTTCTGCAAAGCTTCGCCGGCGTGCATGCGGGCGTTTTCGCGGCCGATATTGCGGGTCAGTTCCAGGATCAGCCCGATGGTCAGCGGCGCGGTGGGGTCGCGGCCCCATTGCGTCCCGCACAGCACCACCTGATGGTCTTTCGCGGCTTCCAGATCGAGCGCGGCGTTGCGCATGCCCGAGGTGATCAGGAGCTTCAATTTGGGCAAGGCCGCAAACAGGGCAGCTGGGAACGGCGTGCGCTCGCGCATCGCGCAGATGATCTCGAAATCGCTGAGCGCGCTGGCCGCGGCCGCAGGCGACGCAAACGGCTCGTTGAACACGGTGATATCGACGCGGTCGCTGATTTTCGACCAGTCCGCCACCCGCAAAGCCAGATTGAGATAGTCATCGAGAATTGCACAGCGCAGCCGCGTCATGGGGACACCCATTCAAGCCGATAGTGACGGCGCGGGAACGCGCCGTCCGGGAAAGCGCCATGGTCGCGCGCAACGCTTAGGCGCGCAAGCGCCCGCAGGCCTAAACAAGCGCCCGCGGGTCCAAAACCGCCCGCAGCTCTGAGGGCATTCGCGAAGATGATCAACCGGGATGCGGATGCCGGGATGCAAGGTGCTTGGCGCGCCAGGCGGGACCCGGCCCGCGCATATAATGAAGTTCCGGCCGGTAGGGGTGGAATGCCCTGGCGAAGAACTGGCGCCAGAAGGCGCGAATTCCAGCGAAAGGCTTGGAGCGTCGGTCGCGGCGATCCGCCCGGGAGGAAAGTGACCCTGAAGTGATGGTCGCCATGACAGTCCTGTCTTCTTGTCCGGCGAGTTCTGTCGCGCGGAGCGCCTTTTCGGGGCGCCGGCGGGGAGTTTCGGGCCCGAGTCATTAAAAGAAGGTTTCAATTGTCGCTATCCGTCCTGATACTGGTGAACAGTTGGAAAACGCCGGGGGCGCGGTTGCCCTTTCGCGGCCGCGCCGCTACATCAGCGGCAGCAAAATTTCCGATAAATCCAACGGCTTACAGGGATCGCGATGGCGCGTCAGTTCGTCTATTTCATGCAGGGTTTGTCCAAGACCTATCCCGGCAACCGCAAGGTGCTCGATAACGTCCATCTGTCGTTCTATCCGGAGGCCAAGATCGGCGTGCTCGGCGTCAACGGCTCCGGCAAATCGACGCTGCTGCGGATCATGGCCGGCATCGACAAGGAATATAACGGCGAGGCGTGGGTCGCCGAGGGCGCGCGGGTCGGCTACCTCGAACAGGAGCCGCAGCTCGACGCCACAAAGAGCGTGCGCGAGAACGTCATGCAGGGTGTCGCCAAGCAGAAGGCGATCCTCGATCGCTACAACGAACTGGCGGTCAACTATTCCGACGAGACCGCCGACGAGATGACCAGATTGCAGGACGAGATCGAGGCCGCGGGCCTTTGGGATCTGGACAGCAAGGTCGATCAGGCGATGGATGCGCTGCGCTGCCCGGCTGACGATGCCGACATTGCAAAACTCTCCGGCGGCGAACGCCGCCGCGTCGCGCTGTGCCGGTTGCTGCTCGATCAGCCGGACCTGCTGCTGCTGGACGAACCGACCAACCATCTCGACGCTGAATCGGTGTCATGGCTGGAAGGCCACCTGCGGCAATATCCCGGCGCCATTCTGATCGTCACCCATGACCGCTATTTCCTCGACAACGTGACGGGCTGGATTCTGGAGCTCGATCGCGGCCGGGGAATTCCCTACGAAGGCAATTACACCGCCTGGCTGTCGCAGAAGCAGAAGCGTCTCGCGCAGGAAGGCCGCGAGGACGCCGCGCATCAGCGCACGCTGGAGCGCGAGAAGGAATGGATCGCGGCCTCGCCGAAAGCGCGTCAGGCCAAATCCAAGGCGCGCTATCAGCGCTACGAAGACCTCTTGAAGCAGGCCAGCGAGAAGCAGGCCCAGACCGCGCAGATCACGATTCCCGTGTCCGAGCGCCTCGGTCAGAACGTGGTCGATTTCGAAGGTCTGACCAAGGGGTTTGGCGACCGGCTTTTGATCGACGACCTCACCTTCAAATTGCCGCCCGGCGGCATCGTCGGCGTGATCGGCGCCAACGGCGCCGGCAAGACCACGCTGTTCCGGATGATCACCAAGCAGGAGACACCCGACAAGGGCAGCATCACTGTCGGCGAGAGCGTGCATCTCGGCTATGTCGATCAGTCCCGCGACAGTCTCGACGGCAAGAAGAGCGTGTGGGAGGAAATCTCCGGCGGCAACGAACTGATCCTGCTCGGCAAGCGCGAGGTCAACTCACGCGGCTATTGCTCGTCGTTCAATTTCAAGGGCGCCGACCAGCAGAAGAAGGTCGGCTCGCTGTCAGGCGGCGAACGCAACCGCGTCCATCTGGCGAAGATGCTGAAATCCGGCGCCAATGTGCTGCTGCTCGACGAGCCGACCAACGATCTCGACGTCGACACGCTGCGCGCTCTGGAAGAGGCGCTCGAGGATTTCGCCGGCTGCGCCGTGATCATCAGCCACGACCGCTGGTTCCTCGACCGCATCGCCACGCACATCCTGTCCTTCGAAGGGGACAGCCATGTCGAATGGTTCGAAGGCAATTTCCAGGATTATGAAAAAGACAAGATGCGCAGGCTGGGGCAGGACTCCATCATCCCGCATCGCGTGAAGTACAAGAAGCTGACGCGGTGAGAATGGGAATATGGGGGACGATCTCAGTATTCAATTTGGATGATGCGGGAGCGGAATGCATCAGGGTGTTCTTGTAGCCTCCTTCATGAATTTGCCGCCCCCGGCCGTGCTTATCTCTAGCCACAGATCATTAGTCGCTGACATCCTCACTTAGCTACAAGTGGCGCGAATGCAGTATATGAAGTTTGTGCACGCTCTGAATTGTGTCCCGCTCGCCCTTTCGGCCGTCGTGATAATGTCGGGCTTATCTGTCCCCGCCCGCGCCGCCGATGCCGCCTTCACGCAGTTCATCGCGTCGCTGTGGCCGGAGGCGCAGGCGGCCGGGGTATCGCTCGCGACTTTCGATGCCGGGACCCGCGGCCTCGAGCCGGATTACAAATTGCCCGATCTGATGTTGCCGGGACGCCCCGCCACCGGCGCGCCGTCGCAGGCGGAGTTCGTGCAGGTGCCGGCCGACTATTTGAAGGAAGCCAGCATCGCGCGGCTGGCGGCGGAGGGCCAGCGGCTGATGCAGAAGCATCGCGCCGCGTTGAGCGCGATCGAAGCGCGGTTCGGCGTGCCCGGCAGCATCGTGCTTGCGATCTGGGGCCGCGAAACCGATTACGGCCGCTACACGCTACCCTACGATGGCTTGCGCGTGCTCGCGACGCAGGCCTATGTCGGCCGGCGCAAGGATCAGTATCGCACCGAATTCATCCTGGCGCTGAAGCTCCTTGGCGACGGCGAGGTGGCACGCAAGGACATGCGCGCGTCCTGGGCCGGCGCCACCGGTCTCACGCAATTCCTGCCGTCCGAACTCTACAAGCATGGCGTCGACTTCGACGGCGACGGCCGCCGCGACATCTGGCATTCGGTGCCGGACGCGCTCGCTTCCGCCGCGCAGCAGCTCGTCAACAAGGGCTGGCAGAGCGGTGTGCGCTGGGCCTATGAAGTGCGCGCGCCGGCGAATGTGGATTGCACCATGGGCGTACCGGAAGTGACAAAACCGATCAGCGAATGGCTGCGCGCGGGCTTCGTGCCGGTGCGCGGACAAAAGCTCAGCGCGGCCGAACAGGCGCAGCCGGCATCGCTGCTGCAGCCCGAGGGTATCTATGGCCCGGCGTTTCTGACCACCAGGAATTATTTCGTCATCAAGGAATATAATTTTTCGGATCTGTATGTGCTGTTCGTCGGGCACCTCAGCGACCGCATGTCGAGCCCGCAACCGTTCGCGACGGCGTGGTCGGCATCGGAGCAGCTGCGCACCGCCGATGTCGAAGCCATGCAGCGTCACCTGACCCGGATCGGTCTGTATGCCGACAAGGTGGATGGCAAGGCGGGGATGAAGACGCGCGCGGCGCTCGGGGCCTATCAGAAATCGGCCGGGCTCAAGGTGGATTGCTGGCCGAGCGAAGCGGTGCTGCGTTCGATCGGCGCGGCACCCTAGATGGCGTAATCATTGCTGCCGATATGCCAGGCTCACTCCTGCTGCGCGACCGTGGTAGAGTCGGCTGGAACCGAACTCCGACTGATCCGGGCTTGGAGGTGCTGATGGAGGCTGTCCTGCCTTACCGTGCCATGGCCTACAACAACGGCTGGGCCAACCATCGTCTGCTTACGGCCTGTCTTCGGCTGTCGCAGGCTGATTTCGTGGCGCCGCGGACCGGTTTCTTTCCAAGCCTGCGGGCGACGCTCAATCACATCCTGATTATCGATCGCTTTTACGTGGACGCAATGGAGGGCGGCACACTTGGGCCGGCAGCTTGGGCGGACGAGGAGCCTTGCGAAACTGCGATCACGCTTCGGGATGCGCAGACGGAGGTGGACCGGCGATTGATTGCTGTGGTCGAGCGCCTTGGCATGGCCGATCTCAATCGTGTCGTTGACATACACCGTGGTGATCACATTCAACGCGAGCGGATCGATCGGCTGCTGCTTCACCTGTTTCAACATCAGATTCATCATCGGGGTCAGGCGCACGCGATGTTGAGCGCTACCGAAGTCCCCCCGCCGCAGCTCGACGAGTTCTTCGCCGCAGGAGAGGCACCGCTGCGCGCGACGGAGTTTGCAGAGCTGGGGTGGACGGAGGAGACGGTCTGGGCCGGCTGAGTTGCGCCACGCCTTAGTGGAGGGCGCACTTCCGTCGCCGCAACACCGAGCTAAAAAAAACCCGGCCGCGTGGGCCGGGTTGTGCACTCTAGGCGCGATGAACTTCGCGCCGGTCCGTTCAGGTCAGTTGCAGACCTCGACGCGGCGGAAGCGCCAGCCGTAGCCATCCCAGAAGCGCTCGCGGACCATGCGGCAAGCCGGGTACTCGTCCACATAGACGGGGGCGGGGGCGGCATAGGCCGGACGGCTGGAGGCGATCGCTCCGCCGACGATCGCGCCGCCAATCAGTCCGGCCGCCAAGCCTGCGGCGACGCCGCGCTGTGCGCTTGCGGGCGTCGCGGCGAGCGAACCGGCGACGGTTGCGACCGCGACAAAGGCAGCAATTGTCTTCTTCATGTTTTGGGCTCTCCTGGAGATGGCGCCTTCACTCAGCGCCGGGTTTAGGATGACTCTCACGCCGTGCTCGAAGCTGACCCTCTCGCCAAAGAAGCGCACAACAGTCAATCCAAAGTAAACATTCTCTGGCTGATGGGCTGAAAAAACGGTTTTTTCGGGCCAAGAGCAAAAAACGTCCCCGAAAATCAGCTATTTCCGGGGACGCCAGGCCTGTTTGTCAGGAAGATGAACGGATCAGCCGCAAACTCGCACGCGGCGAACTCGCCAGCCATAGCCGTCCCAGAATCGCTGCCGCTGCCAGACGCAGCTGCCATAGTAGTCATCAGCGACATAGGCCGGACCGCCGCCATAGTAACCGTAGCCGGGTCCGTAGTAGCCGCGGCCATAACCGTAGCCGGGGGCGGCAAGCGCGCCGCCGATGATGGCGCCACCGATCAGTCCAGCCGCGACGCCGGCGGCAACACGGCCGTTGCGGGCTTCGGCGGTCTGCGGCACCGCCAGAGACGAAACAGCCAGGGTGGCGACAGCAGCGAGTGCCATCAGGGTCTTCTTCATGGCGTCACCTTTCTTGTCACGCAAGGACGGCGAAAACCGTCTGTTGGGGGCGAAAGTTCCACATCTCACTTGAATGATCAATGAACGGGAACACCAATGTGGACATTTTGTGCGGTGCACAATCGTGCGCCACGGCGCGAATTGAGCCGAGAGGCGACGATGGGCGCCAATGACGGCATGCGGAACGCGGTCGGCGGCACTGCCTGCTGACGACGGAACCGCCGCGCAAATCGCGGGTCGGCTGGCCGCGGTTCTGGGCCCGACGGCGCCGGCTATCTCGGCGATGATGGCGGGAACTTTTCGGCCGGCGCGGCGACAATCCCGGGGTTCGGGCAATTCCAGCGATTCAGGTGGAGTTGGAGGCGCCGGCGGGGGAACTGGCCAAGGCGGTGGCGGAGGCGATTGGCCATCTGCATTCGCGGACCAGGAACAAGCATTTGATCGAACGCAAACAGAGCTTTTTGGATTCGTTCTAGTCTGCGCGAGGGATCACTTTGGAATCACTTGAAAAGACGATTTTTCCTTTTGCATCGCATCGCGTCAATGCATATCGATGGCCTTGCATCACCGAAGGGCGCGTTCGCTTTCATGATTGTTTGTTCCTGCAACGTCTTGACCGACCGCGATGTCCGCAGCGCCGTCAACGCCTCGGAAGAGCTTGCGCGAAATGCCAAGCAGATCTATGGCTGCCTCGGTTGCAGCGCGGAATGCGGACGCTGTGCACGCACCATCAAGACCATCATTGACGAAGCACTCGGCGCCTGCGCCAAAGCCTGCTGTTCGGGGTGCCCGCATAGCCGGACCGGGACGGATCAGCCCCTTGATGGCGAATTCGCGCTCGCTGCCTCCTGAAAATACAAAACTCAAAATCCGAAAGCTCGAGCCTTGAGCGTTTTGCCTCCACGGTTCTGCCTGCAGGGTTGCTCGCGCTCGCAATCTGACTTAGAAGCGTTCTAATCCAAAAGACGGGGCCTCCTTGTTGGCCTCAAGCAGCGGAGTGGATGATGCAGGGCGACGCAAAGGTCATCGAATATCTCAACAAGGGTCTGCGCAGCGAGCTCACCGCTATCAACCAGTATTGGCTGCATTTTCGAGTGCTGAACAACTGGGGTTTGCTCGAACTGGCCAAGCAGTGGCGCAAGGAATCCATCGAGGAGATGCACCACGCCGACCGCTTCACCGACCGCATCCTTTTCCTCGAAGGGTTTCCCAACATGCAGGTGCTCGATCCCCTGCGGATCGGCCAGAACGTCAAGGAGATCATCGAGTGCGATCTTGCCACTGAGGTGACCGCTCGCGACCTTTACCAGGAGGCGGCGACCCACTGCCACAGCGTCAAGGACTACGTCTCGCGCGATCTGTTCGAGAGCCTGATGAAGGACGAGGAGCATCATATCGACTTCCTCGAAACCCAGCTCGACGTGATCAACCGGATCGGGCTCGAGCTTTACACGCAGAAGCATGTGGGTGGGCTCGAGAGCGAACACTGAGAAGCGAACACTGAGAAGCGAACACTGAGAAGCGAACACTGAGACATGGGCCGTCCTGCACCTCGCAGGGTGGCGCATTCCCTTACAGCTGTGTTTTGTAGCGCGCCTCGACCACGGCTTGGGTTTCCGGCTCGCCGAGCTTTGTCTGGTCGTGAATCATCTGGCTGATGCTCGGAAGTACCGCGCGATCGACACGCACATCCGGTGACCACAGACGCGAGCGCATCAGCGCCTTGCCGCAATGGAAGTAAGCTTTGTGCACAGCGATGCTCAGCACCGCGCGCGGCGGCCTGCCGAATTCCTCCGTTGACGCCAGCAATTCCGGATCCGCCGACAGTTTGCCTTTGCCGCCGACACGCAACGTCTCGTCGATACCCGGCACGAAGAAGATCAGCTGCACGAGGTGAATATTACGGCGTGTCCTCGACGTCGGTCTCGGGACGGTCACCGCCGGCGGCAGTCTCGGTGTGCCATTTGCCGTCGGCCGTCTCATATTCGATCGCCTCGGTGCGGCCGGGGACACGCTGCTCGGCGGCGACGCGCTTGGCGGCGGCCAGCGCTGCGGCGTGGGTCGCGAAAGCTTCCGAAAACACGCCATCGACGGTGTAGGCCCAGCCGTCGTCATGCTGAACGATTTTGTAGGTGACGTGGGACATGGCGTACTCGCTGGCTTTCCGGAACCTGGCCGCAACGGGCTGACCGGCGCGCCTATTCTATGCCAAAATGCGTCGCGATGTAGGCCTCGCTTTCGATGGATCGTCCTTGGTCTGGAACATGGTGGAAATCCCGGCATCCGGTGGAAAACAGGAGAAGGAAAAATGTGCCGCAACATCAAGACGCTGTTTAATTTCGAACCGCCGGCCTCCGAGGACGAAATCCACGCCTCCGCGCTGCAATTCGTGAGAAAGCTATCCGGCTTCAACAAGCCGTCGCAGGCCAACGCCGAGGCGTTCGACCGCGCGGTCGCGGAAGTCTCGGCGGCAGCCCGCCGGCTGCTGACCTCGCTGCATACCCATGCACCGGCGCGCGACCGCGAAACTGAAGCCGAGAAGGCCAAAGAGAGGTCGAAGCTCAGGTTCGGGTGAGCGGCTGGCGCCAGCCTATTCACCATGCGCGGGCACGTCGATTCCGTCCGCCGAATATTGCCGGATTTTGTTGCGCAGCGTGCGCACGGATACCCCGAGCACGCGCGCGGCGCGGGTCCGGTTTCCGTTGCAACGCGCAAGCGTTTGCAGCACCAGTTCCCGCTCGATCTCACCGACCGTGGCTCCGATCAGATACGGCACGACTTCATTCGGGGTCAGCGAAGGCGCCGGCAATTCCGGCGCGGCGATAGCAAACTCATGGGTCATTTACACCTCCCGATCAACGCCCGCTCGAATCGTGGAGCGGAAACATCGAGAACGAACACCCCCAGCGGGCGGGACCCTGGGCGGAGTCGGTTAACAAATCCTTAACGGATAACAAATTCTTAACGCGGCGAACGTGCACGCGTGAGGGTCATGGCCTGTGCGCAGGCGCTGCTCCGAAGGCGACGGCGTTTTGCAGTGGTCGCTGAGCAGCGCCTTAGATCGTCCGATACCCGCCATCCGCCATCACGATCGATCCGGTGACGAAGCTGGAGAGATCGGAGGCCAAAAATATTGCGGGGCCGACAATGTCCTCTGCCGTGCCGGCGCGGCCGAGCGGCGTGTGAGCGACAAAGGTCTTCGCCAGTTCCGGATTGTTGGCACGCGCCGCCGCATTCAGCGGCGTTTCGATAAAGCCCGGGCCGATGGCGTTGACGCGCACGCCGTCCTTGCCGAGTTCGGCCGCAAGCGCGCGCGTAAAGCCGAGCACGCCGTGTTTTGCGGCGGTGTAAGCCGGCGAACTCGGCGTGCGCACATGCACGAACGACTGGATCGATCCAATATTGACAATGCGCCCCCTGGCGGCGCGCAGCGTCGCGAGAAACGCATGCGTCACGTTGAAGACGCCGGTGAGGTTGATCGCGATGACGTCTTCCCAATCCTTGATCACGGCTTCCGCTGCGCCGGTCATCCCGTTGCGGCGAGCGATGCCGGCATTGTTGACCAGGATCGACACCGGCCCGACCTTGTCGGCAACTTGCTTGGCGACGGCGACGCAGTCCTCGCGCCTGGTCACATCGAGCGCGAAGCTTTCCGCCTTGCCGCCTGCATCGCCAATCTCCCGCGCCGCCTCGGCGGCGGCCTTCTCGTTGATGTCGAGCAGCACAAGGCGCGCGCCCTCGCGGGCATAGCCGAGCGCAATCGCGCGGCCGATGCCCGAGCCTGAACCGGTGACAACCGCGATGTGGGATTCGAGAAGCCTGGGCATGATGTTTCCTCTGCTTTTATTTTCGTAGGGCGGATTGCGGTTCGCTGATCCGCCCTGCGCGCCAGCAAATCAGCGCCCTTCAAGAGACGCGACGCATTCGATCTCGATCAGCATCGCGGGGTTGGGAAGCGCATGGACGACGCAGGTCGTGCGGGCGGGGTAAGGCGGCGGCCCGAAGGCGGAAGCATACAACGCGTTCATCGGCGCGACGTCGGATGCGCGCGTCAGCAGCACGTTGACCTTGACCAGATCGCGAAAGCTCGCGCCCGCTTCATCGAGAACGCGCTTGATGTTGCGAACGACAAACCCGAATTGCGCCTCGAAGCCGTCCGGAATGGTGCCGTCGGCGTCAAAGCCGGGAATGCCCGAGACGAACAGCAAATTTCCGGTCCGCGTCGCGAACGAGAGCGGCGGCGTCGTCATTCCGGCCGGCGCGGCGAAGTGCTTGATGGGGGCCATGGGTCACCTCTTGTGTGATACGGGAGTGTAGCGCAGAGGCGCGTTGCCCGTGAAGATGGCTTGGAGGGGAATTAGCCGACCGGTCCGCCGTGGCTCCATGAGCGGAGGCGGAAGCCGCAACCCGCCGCCGCAGCGAATAACGGCAATCAGCGACGGCGGATGACGGACCTCCAACGCATTCCGACGCCATGCGAGGCGAAAGTTCGGGCGATCAGCGTGGAGTGCGAATACATTTTGCCTGTCCGAACCATAGGCTACACTCGGTAAAGCGCGATTCGATCTGCTTCGCGACGCCTGCTCACACGATCCCGCCGCTCACAACACCCCAGGAAACCGTACCAATGAAAATGTCATCCGCCATTCGCGTTGCGCTGGTCGCGCTGACGGCTTTCGCCGGCGCCTCGCTGTCCTCCGCCGCCCGTGCCGACAGCGGCACCGTGTCGCTCACGATTTACAAGGCGGGATGGGTGATCGGCGGCTCCGGCGGAGGTGGCGTCTTGAATTTTCGCGGGCGCAGCTACGCGCTGTCCGCCGGCGGACTGGACTACGGCCTGGTGTTCGGCGGATCGAAGACGGTGCTGCGCGGCCGGGTCAGCAACATCAACCGGCCGTCGGATGTGGCCGGTGTCTATGGCGCGGCGGGCGCCGGGCTTGCGGTCGGCGGCGGCGCGCGCGCCATCGTGCTGACCAACCAGAAGGGCGCGGTGCTGGAACTGTCCGGCCGGCAGGTCGGGCTGATGGCCAATCTGGACCTGAGCGGACTGGCGATTACGTTGAAGTAGGGCGCGGGGTACGTCGCTGCCGTCGTCCCTGCGAACGCAGGGACCTATACGCCGTGCCGTCGATATCGCGGATGGTGTTGAAGGCTTGTTGAACCGGCGCATCGTCACCATAGGTGACCGGGATTATGGGTCCCTGCGTTCGCAGGGACGACGTAGGGTGAGTTTCAGCCAGCCTGTAGCCCGCATGAGCGAAGCGATATGCAGGAGCAATAGGGTACAGAGTCCGTGGTCAGCCCCGGATATCGCTTCGCGCATCCGGGCTACGCTTGCTACTTCGAGGGCACAACGCGGTATGGGTCCCTGCATCGCAGGGACGACTTGGAGTGAGCTTTCAGATTCAGTTGTCAAACAGCGTCAGGACGTGCGTCGGCATTCCCGCGGCGCGATGCGCCCGAGCTGTGCGTCGGTTGCCACCCTCTGAAGAACGAGAGGGCGCAGGGAAAGCCGGGTGCGCGCTGCACCCGCGGTCTCGTGTGCAAAGATGCACAACAGAAAAACGCACACGAGCATACAGGTTCAGCGGAGGCATCCGGCTTTCCCTGCGCAGTGGTTTACGGCTTACTTCGTGCTCTCCCCGGTGAGCCGGGCTCTATTGCCACCGTCATCCCTGAGAAACTTGTTTCTCAAGAACTTGGCGCCAGCGTCGGGCGCCAGGACCACACGACTTCGCCGTCCGCGACAGCAGCGTTCGTCGCTCGCCGCCATCTCGTCCACCGCATCTCACCGCGCGTTCGTGACGATCGCGACCCGCCCCTCTCATCGGGTGAGACACGCGGAGCTAAAGCATTGATTTGCCCGACGGGTTAAGCGGAATATTTTTGCACGCAGGGCTGGACAGGTTTTTGGTGATTTGCCCGTCGGGTTGTTTTGTCGCGGCTGGGCCTCACGATGGCGCTTGATCGATGTTGCGGGCTTCGCCTGGCGTGATCCCGAAGCGTCGGACGAACGCCCGCGCGAAGGCGCTCTCCGACCTGTAGCCGACCTCGGAAGCCACTTGAGCCAGCTTGGCACCGGTTCGGGCGAGCTTTCGGCGCGCCAGTGACAGCCGGAGCTCGGCCAGGAACGCCAGCGGGGCCATGCCCACTGCCTGGCGAAAGGCACGAACCAGCGTCGCCCGGGAGACGTGGGCCTCATTCGCCAACTCATCGAGCGTCCAGTCGCGTGCCGGGTCGCGGAGCATTGCCTGCACCGGTCGTGCGGTGGGCCGCGATGCAAGAAGCCTCATGAGACCATCCGCGGCTGCCGCCTCCTCGAAGTGAAGCCGCAGCATCATCACCAACAAGGCTCTCGCCAGGTCGGCGGCGATGGCGGCGGCACCTTGCCGATCGCCATCCAGCTCGTCGCGGATCGCCAGCACCAGAGAACGCATCTGCTGCAGCACACCTTTACCGCCAAGCTTGAGGACGATGGTGTCCGGGAGCGCCGCAATCACCAGATTGTCCGGCGCTGCCTCGAACCGGAGGCGGCCGCAGATCAGCTCGGTCGCGGGCTGGTCCGTGTTGGCCTTGATCCGAATGGCATTGTTGTACGCGACGGTGACGGGCGGGCCATACGATCCGCCTCGTGCATCCCTGGACCGCAGGATGTGGGCGTCGCCATGGGGAAGCAGCAGAAGATCCCCCGCGTCGAGGCGCAGCCGCGGTCCATCGCGCCGCTCCAGGAGACAGCTTCCCTTGGTGACAATGTGGAAGTAGGCCCAGCCGGGTGGCTCGGCCTCGTGGGACGTGGCCCAGTGCGAGGAAAAGCGGCAGAAGTCCTCGAGTTCGGGTCGCACCCGCAGCAGGGCTGCGACACCGCTGAGGGCATCATGCGAGGCTGGTTCAGTCATGGCCCGGCAGTCCTCCCGCTGGTGATCCGGACGGCCAGTGCTTTGCGCCGCGAGAGCATGTCAGCTCGACCGTCCCAGAGCCATCTTCAGTCCATCATCATCAAGGAGGTTTTCATGAGAATGCTCGACTGGAATGCCTATCGCCAACAGCTTGTCGCCACCGTCGGAGACCTTGGCAAGCTCTCCCCTGACACGGTGAAGGGGTATATCACGCACGGTGGCGCCGCGCAGAAGACCGGCCATCTAAATCCCAAGACCCATGAGCTCATCGCCTTGGCGGCTGCCGTCAGCCTGCGCTGCGATGGCTGCATCACCGTCCATACCGAAGCGGCCCGCAAAACAGGCGCCACGAAAGAAGAGATTGCAGAAGCCCTGGCCGTAGCAGTCAGCGTCAACGCCGGCGCGGCCCTCGTGTATTCCACGCGCACTCTCGACGCGTTTGACGCGGCGTCAAAACGCTTAGAGCACCGTCCCGAGGAGACCCTCCAATGACCGCAAATATCCTTCGCATACTCGGTATGATCGCCAATCCGGTTTCCCAGCGGGTCGGCGTTGCTGCCCTCCGAATTTCCATCGCGATTGTTTTCTTGTGGATCGGTGCGCTGAAGTTCGTGCCTTATGAAGCCGACAGCATAACGCCGTTCGTGGCCAACAGTCCCGTGATGTCCTTCTTCTACAAGCATCCAGAGGGCTACAAGGCCCACCTTACCCGTGAAGGCGAGCTTAAGCCTGCTGACCGTGCCTGGGAGACTGCAAACAACACCTACGCGTTCTCATACGGACTCGGGACTGTTGAGTTGATCATCGGATCCCTGGTGTTGGCTGGCCTTGTGTCGGTGCGCTTGGGACCTGCTGGAGCAGTCTTGGCGTTCCTCACACCATTCGTCACCCTCTCCTTCCTCGTGACGACGCCGGAAGCTTGGGTGTCGGCTCTCGGCGACGCACAACACGGCTTCCCCTATCTCTCCGGTGCTGGCCGCCTTGTGCTCAAGGACACTGTCATTCTGGCCGGCGGATGGCTTCTTGTCGTAGACGGTGCGCGCGCAATACTGGCGCAAATGGCACGCCATCCCGAGGCGGAAAGAGCAGACCGGAACCACTTCGTCCCAGTTGCTGACACAGTCGCTCGGCTGTCCGAGCGTCGAACGTCTCGTCCCGAGACACCAGAGAGAGCGCTAAGCCGCCATTGAACACCACGGGAGCATCGCAAAACGATGCGTCTCGAAGGATGGGCGGCCACATGGTCGAGACGCGCAGCCACTCCAAGAACCGCAAGCGTAGATCGGGTTACGCAAAGGTAAACGTCATCACCAACTAGGTTGGCGGATTACGCGGCGCTAACTCTGCGCATGAATCGAATCCGCCAACTCCCGCCATGGCTGCACCGACCAGTGGCCCGAGGCGGCACCGGATGGCGAGGCTAGCACGAAGATCGCTGGGAAATCATCCAGAGGCGGCTGCCGGCCCATCACAACCGCCTTAGTCGGCCGGCCATAGAACAGGCTCGCGGCTTTCTTGCTGGTGAAGGCGATGGTCTGCGGGCGATAGCGCCGCATCTTGTCCCGGAAGCCTGCAATATCGACCGGGAAGGCAAGGGCCTGATGGTCCATGCCGGCGCCGAGCTTGCAAAGATCGGTGAAGCCGATGCCGAGTTTCAACAGCGCGGAAAATTCATGCGGCTCGTATCGGCGCGCCGTGATGCCGACCTCGTGGATCGTACGCCAGAAGCGATTGCCTGGACCCGCGTAGTAGTGGCCCAAGTCGGCAGAGCGCTGTCCGGCTGCGGTGCCGACGAAGACCAGTCGCAGCTGAGGCTGAAGCTGGTCAGGGAGTTTTTCCAATCGGCATGCTCCCTTTTTCATCAAATCTGTAGGATGGGTTGAGCGAAGCGAAACCCATCGCGACAATTGCGATATGCGATGGGTTTCGCAAAGGCTCAACCCATCCTACCAGCTTAACCCCGACGAGCTCGTCAACACCAATCCGGACGTGGCCAGGGGCCGGGGGAATGCGAGCAATTTTTATGGGCGGGTGAATTGGGAAGTGGGCGCCGGGTGGGGTAGATTGGCCGAAAGCCAACCCGCCGTGGCTTCGTCGCTAGTAGGGATTAGTGTGAGATGCGCGCCTTCATTCGTTCAGTTGATTTGAAGTTAGCGCGTGCAGACATGCAAGCAGGGCGCTCACTAATTCCATATCTGCTTGGGCTTCCAAGAACCCCATTGGTGGACGATGCTAGTTGCGAGAATCTAGGCTAGGTTACCGTCTCATACTCGAAGACTTCATGAACCCTCCAGCAATCGACGATTGGGGCCTTCTACTCGGAGAATGCATACACAACCTACGAAGCTCGCTTGACAATCTTGCCTTCGCTCTCGCGCGACTCCGTCGCGATCCACCAGAACAGCCGTCCAAAATTGCGTTCCCGATTTTTGGAGTACGAACGGAGTTCGAGCGACGCGGGCGCGCTAACATTGATCAGTTGCCAGAAAAAGCGGCGGCCCTGATTGAATTGATACAGCCCTTTCAACGTGACGGTTCCGCAGGAAAAGGCACGCCCGATCTTGACGCCCTCATTCATCTGCAGAGACTTAGTAACACCGACAAGCATCGGATCCCTCCCGTAGTTTTGATTGCACCAACAGACATCTCTCATTCGGTTCAAGTCGAATTTTACTCCGATGAGGACGCGGCGGCTAACGTGCCCCCCGATACAATAGTCTGGGCAGGGCCACTCGAGGCCGACGTCGTGCTTTTAGAGCACAAGACAAATCGCCCAATCGCTTCGGTCAGCGGGCGGTTTGACGGTCAAGCCATCTTGGCTGTTGAGACGCCGGAAGGATTTGAACGAGTGGAAACCTACGTTCAAGGGATCAAATCCTATACGGGATTGGTAGTCGATCAATTCCGTCAGTTTTTCTGACTGTGAATGTGGCCGCATGAGGAAGTGTGGAGAAGAGGATCAGGCTAACAAACGGCGATTTGACCGCCAGATCAAAAAGGCCGGGCTTTCGCCCGGCCATTTGCATTTCCGATGCATGCCCGGGTCAAGCTCCGGGCATGACGATGAGAAGGTAGGGCTTACAACACCCGATTACTCTCCTTCACCTTCTCCGCATCCAGATACACCTGTCCGCCCATCTCCTTGAACTTGGCGCTCATCTGCGCCATGCCATCCTCGATCGTCCCGCTCATGCTCATCCCCACCGCCGTCGGATCGTTCAGCGTCGCCGCGTAGTCGCGGACGTCCTGGGTGATCTTCATCGAGCAGAACTTTGGGCCGCACATCGAGCAGAAATGCGCGACCTTGTGGGCTTCCTTCGGCAGCGTCTCGTCGTGGAAGCTGCGCGCGGTTTCCGGATCGAGCCCGAGGTTGAACTGGTCCTCCCAGCGGAAGTCGAAGCGGGCGCGGGACAATGCGTCGTCGCGCAGTTGCGCTGCCGGATGGCCTTTGCCGAGATCGGATGCGTGCGCCGCGATCTTGTAGGTGATGACGCCGACCTTGACGTCGTCGCGATTGGGCAGGCCGAGATGCTCCTTCGGCGTCACATAGCAAAGCATCGCGCAGCCGAACCAGCCGATCATCGCAGCGCCAATGCCTGAGGTGATGTGGTCGTAGCCCGGCGCGATGTCGGTGGTCAGCGGCCCCAGCGTGTAGAACGGCGCCTCGCCACACTCTTTGAGCTGCTTGTCCATGTTGATCTTGATCTTGTGCATCGGTACGTGGCCGGGGCCTTCGATCATCACCTGGCAGCCCTTCTTCCATGCGATCTGCGTGAGTTCGCCGAGTGTCTCCAGTTCGGCGAATTGTGCGCGGTCGTTGGCATCCGCGATCGAGCCGGGACGCAGGCCATCTCCCAATGAAAACGACACGTCATACTTGCGCATCAAATCGCAGATCTCGTCGAAGTGCGTGTAGAGAAAACTCTCCTTGTGATGCGCCAAGCACCACTTCGCCATGATCGAGCCGCCGCGCGAGACGATGCCGGTGACGCGGTTGGCGGTGAGGTGGATATAGGGCAGCCGCACGCCGGCGTGGATGGTGAAATAGTCGACGCCCTGTTCGCACTGCTCGATCAGCGTGTCCTTGTAGAGCTCCCATGTCAGCTTCACGGGATCGCCGTCGCATTTCTCCAGCGCCTGATAAATGGGAACGGTGCCGATCGGGATCGGCGCGTTGCGCAGGATCCATTCGCGGGTGGTGTGGATGTTGCGTCCGGTGGAGAGGTCCATCACGGTGTCGGCGCCCCAGCGGATCGCCCACACCATCTTGTCGACTTCTTCCTCCACCGACGATGTTACCGCGGAGTTGCCGATATTGGCGTTGATCTTGGTGAGGAAATTGCGGCCGATGATCATCGGCTCGAGTTCGCCGTGGTTGATGTTGCAGGGAATGATGGCGCGGCCGCGCGCGATTTCGCTGCGCACGAATTCCGGCGTGACGAACGCCGGCACCGATGCGCCAAAGCTTTCGCCATCGGCCAATGCAGCTTCGGCGCGCTCGAGCTGGACCTTGCGGCCGAGGTTCTCGCGAGTGGCGACGTAGATCATCTCCTTGGTGATGATGCCGGCACGCGCAAATTCGAGCTGCGTAATCATGTGGCCGTCGAGGCCGCGCAGCGGCCTGTGATAGGCGGTGAACGCCTTTGCGGCATGCGAGGCGCCGACATTGCCGTTGTCTTCCGGCTTGATCTCGCGTCCCTGATATTCCTCGACGCCGCCGCGCTCCTTCACCCATTCGATGCGCGCGCGCTTCAACCCGGCATTGACGTCGATGGTAACGGCCGGATCGGTGTAGGGGCCCGAGGTGTCATACACCGGCAGGTTCGGTTCGCCGGCGCCTTCGCTCAGAATGATCTCGCGCAGCGGCACGCGCACATCGGGCGCTTCATCCGGCGTGACAAAGATCTTGCGCGACGCGGGCAGGGGGCCCGTGGTGACGGCAGGCTTAAGCTCGGCGGTGTTGATGAGTTTGTTCATGGTGTGGCTCCCTTCCGGAGATAAGTTTCTTTCAGTGCCGAAATCCAAACAGGCAAAACAGAGCTCCCGCCACGGCCCAGATCGCGGCGAAGACCGGTATGGCGTAGCGTCGCTTCAGCATGGCGCGGCCGGTCTGCATCACATAGGCAGGCGCCGCCAGCCGCAGGGCGCCGCTGATGACGTTGGTCCAGCCGAACAGCGTGATCATCATCCGCCCGTCGATGGCCCAGATATTGTGCGTCAGCACGACGGCGAGGCCGATCGGCATGATGATCAGGCCGCTGAGAAAGGTCAGCGCCCGGCTCGCCATGAGCTCCTCGGCCATCTCGCGGAACGCGCGCTGGTTGGCGAACACGGCGAGCCCGATCACCAGCAATACCGGTCCGATCAGCCTGGCGATAAAAACCGAGTTTGACATCAACCATCCTTCTCATGCCGCCTCGGCGTGTATCTGCAGCCATGCGCGTACCCGCGCGTCGGGATCGGAATTCTGGGTGACGTCGCTGACCACGGCGATCGAGTCGGCGCCGGCGGCGAAAATGTCCGCGGCCTGTTCCATCTTGATGCCGCCGATCGCGACCAGCGGAATGTTGCCGATGCGGCGCTTCCATTCGGTGAGTTTTGCAATGCCCTGCGGCGCGAACCGCATCGATTTCAGCGTGGTCGGAAAAATCGGACCCAGCGCGATGTAATCCGGCTTGGCGCGCAGCGCATTCTCCAGCTCTTCATCGTCATGGGTGGAAAGGCCGAGCGTCAATCCGGCCTCGCGGATCGCTTTGAGATCGGCATCCACCAGATCTTCCTGACCGAGATGCAGATGCTTCGCCCCGGCGACCACAGCCGCGCGCCAGTAGTCGTTGACCACGAGCTTTGTCTTGGTGCCGCTGGTGACCGCCAGCGCGTCGCTCACGATCTGCAGCGCCTCGGAGTCGTTCAGATTCTTGGCGCGCAGTTGCACCGTGCCGACGCCGAGCGCGGCGAGGCGCGCGACCCACGCGACGCTGTCCACCACGGGATAAAAACGATCAGGATACGCGGGGCGATCAGGATACGCGGAGCGATCAGGATACGCGGGGCGATCAGGATACGGCATGCCAGAACGGGGTCCCAACGACAGGGGTTGAAGGAGAGGCGAAATCGCGGGCTTCCATCAAGCCCGCCTCAAAGGCCGCGCGTCCGGCCTCGACGCCGGAGCGAAACGCCGAGGCCATCGCGACGGGGTCGGCGGCTTTTGCAATCGCGGTGTTCAGCAGCACGGCGTCGTAGCCGAGCTCGAGCGCTTGCGCGGCATGCGACGGCGCGCCCAGACCGGCATCGACCACCAGCGTGATGTCAGGCAGGCGGTCGCGCAAAAGTTTCAGCGCGTCGGGGTTGATGACGCCCCTGGCGCTGCCGATCGGCGCCGCCCACGGCATCACCACCTTGCAGCCCGCATCGACCAGCCGCATCGCGACGCTCAAGTCTTCCGTGCAATAGGGGAACACCTCGAAGCCGTCCTTGATCAGGATGCCGGCGGCTTCGACCAGGCCGACCACGTCGGGCTGCAGCGTGTCGTTGTCGGCGATCACTTCCAGCTTGATCCAGGAGGTGCCGAACAGCTCGCGCGCCAGCTTTGCGGTGGTCACGGCCTCGCGCACGCTGCGGCAGCCGGCGGTGTTCGGCAGCACGGCGACTTCGAGCTCGCGGATCAGCGACCAGAACGCGTCGCCGGTCTTGCCGCCGGCGGCCTCCCGCCGCAGCGACACCGTCACGATCTCGGCGCCCGAGGCGCGGATCGCTCCTTGCATGATCGCCGGCGACGGATACAGCGCGCTGCCGATCAGCAGCCGGGAGGTGAAGGTTTTGCCGTAAAAGTTCAGCATGGCAGTAGCGTCCTTGCTTGCCGCAAGCCGTGGCTGTCATCCCGCCCACAACCCGTCATCCCCGCGAAAGCGGGGATCCAGTATTCCAGCGCAGCGGAGGTCGAATCGAGAGGCCGCGGCGTACTGGATCGTCCGGTCAAGCCGGACGATGACGGCTGGTTTAAGGCCCACGCGCCATCACCTTCACCCTCCCTGCCGCGGCGTGATGATCTCGATCTCGTCGCCGTTCTTCAGCTGCGTCTGCGCCCAGCGGCCGCGCGGCAGCACGTCGTAATTCAGCGCGACCGCGAAATGCGTGCCTTCATATTCGAGCTCGCGAAGCAGCGCGTCGACGCTGGCGGAGGCGATCTCCCGCTGCTCGCCATTGACGGTCACGCGCATTGCATCACCTCGCATTGCATCACCTCATTGTCGATCTGGCCGCGCTCGACATAGGCGAGCGTCAACTCCGCCAGCGCCGGCGCAATCAGGAAGCCGTGGCGATACAGGCCGTTCACCACGATGCGGTCCTTGTCGATGGTGATGCGCGGCAGGTTGTCGGGAAACGCCGGCCTTAAGCCGGAGCCGAATTCGACGATGCGCGCCTCGGCGAACGCCGGATGCACCGCATAGGCCGCGCCCAACAGCTCCAGCGCGGAGCGGACGCTGACGCCGGTATCCTCGGCTTCGATCGAGGTTGCCCCCAGCATGAAGCGATTATCTTCGCGCGGAATCACATAGAGCGGCCAGCGCGGATGAATCAGGCGCACCGGCCGCGACAATTCGACCTCGCCGGTTTCGATCAGGATCAGTTCGCCCTTGACGCCGCGCAACTCGGGTTGCGTGTCGCGCGCGGCTAACCCGCGGCAATCGATCACGACGCCGTCGATATCTCCCGGGCCCGGTTCGCTGCTGAACTTGACGGTGCCGCCGGCGGCAATGATCCGTTCATGCAGTTTCGGCAGCACGCGCCGCGGCTCGACATGGCCTTCGTCGGCAAAGAAAAGACCCTCGCGAAAGCGGCCCTCGAGCGAGGGCTCGAGCGCGGCGAGCGCTTTGGCGTCGACCCGCCGATGGCCGGAGGTGAGCCTGGCAAAGCGTTCGAAATCGTTGCGGTCGCGGGTATGCGCCACGACCAGGGAGCCGTTGAACGGCGTGTCCGGCAATTCCTTGCGCCACAGATCGAGCGCACGCAGGCCGAGCCGGCTGATCAGCGGCTCCGATATCTCGCGCTCGCAATAGGGCGCCAGCATGCCGCCGGCCCAGTGGCTGGTGGAGAGCATCATGCGAGCGTCGCTGCGCTCATGCAGCGTGACGTCGTGGCCGGCCTGCGCAAACAGCAGCGCCTGCCACGCGCCGGCGATACCTGCGCCGATGATGGAAACGGAGGATTGCCCCCCTGACGCGACGGGCCCTTGCCCGCGCTCTGCGTATGTAGCCTGGTACATCCCTGTCCCTTCGCCGGCATGACCCGGATCAGGTTCAAAGGGTCACCGCGGTCTCGCGCCCTGCGAACAGGCCTTGAGCGTGCGGTCTCTCAGCTCCTCGTCGGAGCTCCCCTCGGAACAGCTCTAATGTAAGCCGATGGCAGGGAGTGTCAACGGACACCCATTCGTCATGCACGGCCTTATGCGGGGCATCCACGTCTTGTTCCGCCTCCCAGACGTGGATGGCCGGGCCAAGTGTTTGGTCCGGGGACAGGGCTTGACGCCCGTTCGTCCCGGTCATGATGGTTATTTATTTGGAAACCTGCTGCTGCGTATTGGCGTCGGCGGGGCTGTTGACGGCACCCATCCATGGCGCGCTGGCGAGCATCGGGTCGGGATGCCGCATATGTTCAAGCCGCTCGCGCTTGACGGCGGCGTAATAGCCGCTGGCGTAATAGCGTATGGCGCGCGTGTGGTCGCCGTTGGCGGCGCGGTAGGCGCCGGCGAGATACTTCACCGCGTAGGTGAGATTGGTGTTGGGATCGCGCAGTCCTGCGGCGTCACCGGTGTAGCCGACGCCGCGCGCGGTCGCAAGCTTGATCTGCATCAGGCCGATCGTGCCGCCGCGTCCGACCACATGCGGGCGGTAGCGGCTTTCACGCACGATCACGCGATGCACCAGGGCTTCCGGCACCGCGTTGGCATTGGCATGGGTGGCGACAAGCGCATCGTACTCGGCGCGCTGCGCATGGGCGGCTTGCGAAAACGGCAACACGGCGATGGCGGCGAGCCATGCGAGACAGAGCAAGCGTTTCATGGAAAGTTTCATGGAAAAATGACCTCGGGGTGGGACGTGATTAAAATCAAAATTTAGCGATTGGACGCTCAGGCACCCTGATTGCTGCAATCGCCCGGCAATGTGGCGAAATCCCGGCTTTCTCAGGCGTTCGCTGACGTCGCGCTCAGCCCACGCTCTACAGCGGTCCGCTTCATTGCCGTTCGAAAGACAAAATGTTGCCGTAAGTTTGCAGACGACAGGACCGGGCGTTCCACAGCCGGCAATAACCCTGTCCAATTCGCTTGAAAGCAAACAATGCGTTTCAAGCAAAGAATGCGCTTCAAGCAAAAAAGAAAAGGGAGACGCGCCATGGCCAGAACAGAGTTCGGCTATTTGCCCAGAGAAAATCCCTGCCAGCCCAGAGAAAATCCCTGCGCCCAGTGCGGCAAGCCGATCGCCGCTCCGGAGTGGGTTGAAAGCGGTCCGCACCGCACGTCGTATCTCTGGCAGTGCCGGGCATGCGGCTACCGGTTCGAGGCGGTGGCGTTTTTCGGGGATCCGGATTCCAAACCGCTCGCGGCCTGATGGAACTCCTATAGAGACCAAACGTTGGTACATCTTCATCAACCCCGGAAGGAGGGTGATGATGACCGACATCATGGCAAAACCGCACCAGCTGATCGCGAGCGATCGGGTCGAGGGCACCGCGGTGCGAAGGCCGAACGGCGACAGGCTCGGCCACATCGAACGGCTGATGATCGACAAAATCACCGGCAAGGTGTCCTACGCGATCCTCAGTTTCGGCGGCTTCCTCGGCATCGGATCCAATCTGCTCCCGCTGCCGTGGGCACGTCTTAACTACAACCCCCGGTTCGAGGCCTATGAGCTCGACATCGATGACGACGAGCTCAAACGCGCGCCGTCATTCCGCGCGGACAAGGATTTCGACTGGGGCGATCGCTCGCAGGAAGCGGAGTTGCATCGTTACTACGGAATACCGCCCTATTGGGGCGGTTTCTGATCGAACGTTGAAAGGCTGCGAAACGCGCTAATGGCGCAAGCGGTTGGCCGTGTGCGGGTCAGGGCCACGACGTGTACTTGCGCGTGCGTACATCACTGCTTTCGAAACTTTGAAAATATTGCCGCAGCCGGAACAGCCGCGGGCGTGGCGTGTTTTCTCCAGACGATTCCATCTCAAGGAGAAATCAGATGTTTACAAAATATATAACGGCCGGGTTGGTCGGGTCCGCATTGCTTGCGACTGTTGCCATCGCGCAGACCCCGCCGGCAACCGGCGACCGCGCCAGCACGCCGCCGGCAGCGGCCTCCGACCAGCAGGCGTTCCAAGGCAACTGGCGCGCGTCGAAAGTTGTCGGCCTCAGCGTCTACAACGAAAAGAACGAGAGCCTCGGCTCGATCAACGATATCCTGATGGACAAGAACGGAGACATCAAGGCGGTCGTGCTTGGTGTCGGCGGGTTCCTTGGCGTCGGCGAGCACCTGGTCGCCGTGCCCTTCGACAAGATGAAGTTCGTCAATGAGCCGGTCGCTTACACCGGCACGGCGGGCGGTGCCACGGGCAGCCGCCCGGCATCGCCGACCACCACGGGCGCCGCGACGAGCGCGTCGAAGTCCAATCCTTGGTATCCGGATCACGCGGTGTTCAACGCGACCAAGGACGAGCTGAAGGCGATGCCTGAGTTCAAATATTCGACCTGACGCAACGTCGTAAGCTGGGATATGATCGCAAGAGACCGGACGGCATCACTGCCGTTCGGTTTTTTAATCGCGCAAGCCGTGTGCATCCGCGAAACGGAGGTTTGGTGCGCCGCATCCTTTCAGCGCCGATGTCCCGATGTTAGGCTTCCCGCGGCAGGAGCATCTTGTCCTGCCTAACATGGAACGGGAGGATGACATGCCTGAGAGCGTTTACAAAGTCATCGAGCTGATCGGTACCAGCAAGGAATCCTGGGAACAGGCGGCCGCGGCGGCCGTCAGCAGAGCCGGAGAAACTCTCCGCGAACTTCGCGTTGCCGAAGTCGCCGAGCTCGATTTGCAACTGGATGCCAAGGGCAAGGTCGAAGCCTACCGGGCCAAGCTCAAGGTCTCGTTCAAGTTCGAGGGCTGACGAAGCGATCATGGCGTGCCCCCTGCGGGGAACATGGAGGGTGGGCAAGGGCGCTGTTCGCGCCGTGCCCACCAAATTGCAGCGGTGGGCTCGCGGCGTTCATCAACGGGCGCGCATTCGCGCGAGCCGTTGGCTTAGCCCCACCTACAATTTGCTGCTTATCCTCCGCAAGCGGGACGAGCGAGTAGAACTCACAATCCCGGCAGCGCTGCGATGTTGACGTTGATCGCGCCTTCGGCTTCCGCGATCACGCGCAGCGTTTTGGAATCGAAAGCGATGTCGGCAAGCCGCAGGCTGGTGATTTCCGCCGTCACCCGCACCCCGTCCTCGTTCTTCTGAAAATCCGATATCATGGCCGCGATCTTTTTCTGCGCGTTCGAGGCAAACGGTTTGAGGTCGACGGTGGCCTTGTCGGCCAGTGCCTTTTGCAGCTGCGGCATGACCGCCTGCGCCGCAGCTCCAAGCAGCCCGAACGCCGCTTCCGATTCGACGGCGAGTTCGACGTTGGTCAGCCGCAGGATCTGTTGCGCCTGATCCAGCACCGGCTTGCCCCAGATATGCACATTGGCTTCGGCGCCTAGTCCGAAGAAGCTCGTTTTCTCCTTGGCTTTCACCAGAAGCGAGATCAGCAGCCGGTCGCCCGATGCGGCGACACTGGCGCGCTTGACGGTAACGTCGACAGGGCCCGAACCGTCCTCCGGAAACGTCCGGCCGGCGAATTGTGCTTCCACGATCTTGTTGATGTCGGTGAACGGCATATCGATCGGCATGCCAATATGGACCCCTCCGACCGTCGGCGGGACGATGGCGATGACAGGCGGAAACGGGCAATCGGGCTTGGTCTGTGCCGGAGTGATGCGGGTCTCGGCCTCGATGCCGAGCGTCAGTGTGACGGCAGACGCATCGACGCGCGGCTGCGCGGCGATGGCGCGGCTCGGACGCAGCTCCAGCCAGAGCGCTGGCGATGACGAGGTCACGCCGGGGCCCTGCAGCGGAATCGAACGGCAAATCTTGGCCCATTGCAGCCGCGCGTTCCGCTCGAGCGCGGGATCGTTGCGTATCCGCGCCTGCACGGCGGTGAGCTGATCGGCGACCGTCTTGTCGATCAGCGGCTTGACCTGCGCGGGGACGTTGACGCGGGCGCCCGCCACCGAAAGATTGGTATCACCCAAATTGACCTGCGCGGCCAAATTCGGTTCAAGGCGCCAGGCGGCGGCGAGTTTCGGCCGCGACGTGATCGTGACATTGCCTTTGATCTCCGCGCTGGCGTTGAGCTCCTTGATGTTCACGCTGCCGATTTGCTTGGCGACATCGCCGCCGAGCAGCCTACCCAGCGCATCGTCGACCGCGCCCGTCGCTTTTGATGTCAGCGAGCCCGTCACATTCAACGTTCCCGTCAGCGACGTTGCCAGCGACAGTACATCCTGGGCGCCGGTCGCGGTGATCGGCCCGCGCGAGGCCGTCCAGCCGATGTCGGCGTTTTGCAAAATCTGCGATATCGGATTGTCGGCCTTGCCTCCGAAGCTGCGTGGCGCGCCGCGATCGGCGGCGTCGCGGATGGCGGAAAGCGCGATCGCGACCGGCGCGATGATGCTGGAGCTGCGCGGCGCGGGCGGCAGCGGCGGCAATTCGACGAGCACCGGGGCTGCGACCTTGCCGCGCGGCGATAGCCAGTCCATGGCCTTCAGACTGAGAAAAAACGAAACCGCGACCAGCGCGATCGCGAGCAGGGTGGTTTTCAGCTTAGCCGTCAGTCGCATCATCCCCTCGGGACCGATTCAGCCGGAGAGTCTACAGCGCTGATATGGCGGACGCCAGTACGGGCAGGCGCGAACACATTGTGGCCTCATCCTGTGAGGAGGTGCGGCGCTTGCGTGCGTCTCGAAGGGTGAGGGGTTGGTCGATAAGGCGGTTAGCAGGCCTCATGGTTCGAGACGGCGCCAGCGCGCCTCCTCACCATGAGGATCGACGGCGAACGCCTGGTTCAATTCCTGAATTGGTTCGCTTCCTGAATTGACAGGCGACGATAACGCCTCATCCTGAGGAGCCCGCCGCAGGCGGGCGTCTCGAAGGATGAGGATGGTCGATATGGCGGTTACTTCTCGATTATAAAGCGCGGTAATACCGGCGTGTATCATCACGTTAGCCGCAGCATTTGAAGCGTTATCTTGCCGAATACGATTTTTCGTTACAACGAACGTTCGGCCCTAAGTGTTACTGACGCGGAACGTGCGACCAAGGCGGTACAGGGGCGTTGTGGGCAAGCGGATGACCTATCAACGAACTAATGGCGGACCGAACGAAATACCAATCTAGGCTTCACGGCCCGCGCGGGACTTACGAACCGCGCGATCCCCGCCAGCTTTCCTTTTCTTTTTTGGGCGATCCTGAGTCTTAGCCTTGTGTTGCGGCGGGGTGCTCGCCATACGGCGAACTACCTCGTTGCGCCTTTTTGCTACTTCCTCCGATGAATATTCTTCGGGGTGCGATTTGTTTGGCATGGCCAAACTCAGTCCTTCTTGTACTTTTTCAGCATCTTTGTGATCTGCTCTGTTGTCGCCAGCGTTCTGACGTTATCTCGCGATAGGTCGCCGCCACTTGCTTTGTCGATCACACTCTTAGCCTTCTGAACCAACTGATTCGCCTGAGTGTCATCCTTTAAAACTTCCAACATTTTGCCGCATCGCTTTTCCATCTCCTTGGAATTCATAAACGATGTAGGAAAAGGGTCCATCAGAAGCCGCATCGCAAGGAGCATGTGATAGCGGGCTGATTTGTAAACTCTTAGCGGCTTGGTCCGCAACTGGACTTCCAATCTGTACGCGGCGAGCGCGGATAGAAAGTAGGGGTCCAACTTATCGGGCTCTAGAAAGATGTCCTTTCCAACGCGCAACCTAAGCGTTTTGTAGCTTTTTGCAGCGGCGTGCGGCTCTTCCAGAAACATCGAAGCGAATACCTTAATCAAGGTTTGAGGCGCGACGATTCTTCCTTTCTCCACTGGAATGCGATCGTACTGCCCGTCTCTCCGTTCATAGAGAAGACGGATTTCTTCCGGGTGAGATTCGAAATGCTTCTCAAGCCTCTTCGCAAATTCGGTCCGTGCGTAGATTTGCTCTTGTGTCAATTCAGTCTGTTGATTCGTCCCAGTGACAACTGAATCGATAACGTTATCGTCGTTCGTCCAAATCAAACGTAGGGGAACGTGGATTGCAGAATCCTTCAGCTTAGCCCGCTGATCAAAGAGAACGTTGCTCGTCTGGCATCCATTCACTATCTGAAAATTTTCGATGGTGAAGATGTTGCCGAACTGTGTAAGCCCCCTGGCGATAATCGTAACCCCATTGTTCATAAGTACGAAGCGCGCTTTTTTCTCGGAAAGAACAGTCTGCCTGATACCTGAGTTTACCTCATTGTAATCCTGCCAATCTCTGACGTTGTCGTAAAAGATTCCGCCGACGATGTCGTCGCCGGCGTCGTCGCTGATAATCTTCACGAAGTCATTTGCGTGCAGGTATCCGAGGTAGGCGAGACGGACGCCTTCGATACTTGGGATTTGAACCTTTTGATCGAAGGTAAATGTTCGAGTGACTGCGTTTTTCGTTGCTGTATGCAGGCGCATAATGTCGTCGGCGCCGTAAGGCGTGAAGGTGACAGCTTCGAACATCTCGGTATCAGTTAGTTTACTTGCTTCGATATTTTTGCGAGCAACCAGATCGGCTGCGTCTGTCCATTTCCCAGTCGTTACGTAATAAATATGGCAAGCGGGTCGGCGCTTAAAACTAGGAGCGCGGTTGTAGATGGCCTTCCATATTTGAGTGGCGTCCTTAACGTCGTCGTTTTGCACCATAAGGGGAACGGGGCGGAAGAAGTCCTGAACGCCGTTTCCTATCGTGCCAATCTTCGCCCCGTCGAATGACGGCGACCGCTCAGCCTGAACGAAAATAAATGTGGCTTCGATATATCCATTCTGATCAAGCATCTCTTGGACCTGATCAACGTCGGTCATAAGAGAGCCGTTCACAATGATGGCGACCGCATCAATCCCGGTATCTCCACCATCGCCAATGACAACATCTTTGAGATTGAGCGCGCGGCTAAAATGCCGCCGAACCGCAAGGTAAGCGCTCAGGTATTGAACCTGTCCTTCTCCTCCAGCGCCTCTATTCCGTTCTCTTTTGAGAACTCACTGAGGATGGACTGAACGATCATATTCATAAAGGCCGCTCCTCGCGCCGCCGGCGACTCGCCGAGGGGCAGATTGGGACGCCCAGTTTCTACGCTCGCCCCAGTTGCAATGGGGAAGTTAAATACCACATGATCTGTGCAGTCAAAGTGATAACTCGGCCTGCGGCGGGCTCCTCAGGATGAGGACCATCTAACGTTTAGCCATAGGCAATCTGGCTGCACCATTTACAGGTCGCCATGCTGAGGAGCGCGCTGTTCGCGCGCGTCTCGATGGATCGGGGAGTGGCCCATGTGCCGCCTTGAGGCCTCATGGTTCGAGACCGCGCCAGCGCACCTCCTCACCATGAGGATCGACCATCAGCCCCGCTTGCCGGTCGTATTGTCGGCGCGGCGGTCCATCGGCAGCACGATCACCTTGGTGCCGACGTTGACCCGCGAATAGAGATCGGCGACGTCTTGGTTGGTAAGGCGGATGCAGCCGGACGAAACCCGGGTGCCGATGGTCTGCGGCGCGTTGGTGCCGTGAATGCGATAGATCGTGCCGCCGAGATACATCGCGCGGGCGCCGAGCGGATTGCCGGGGCCGCCGGCCATGTAGCGCGGCAGGTAAGGCTGGCGCGCGATCATTTCCGAAGGCGGAGTCCAATCCGGCCACTCGGCTTTTTTGGTCACCGACTGCACGCCCGACCAGGTGAAGCCATCACGGCCGACGCCGATGCCGTAGCGGATCGCCTGACCGCCACCGAGCACGTAATAGAGATAGGTGTTGGGCGTATCGATGATGATGGTGCCCGGCGCCTCGCGGCTAGCGTAACTCACGATCTGGCGCTTCAGCCGAGCCGGCATCTCGACCACGGTGCCTTCGTCTTGCGACGGCGCGGTCTGCACCGGCGGCGCCGACTGTACCGGAGGCGTCATGACGAACGGAAATAGCGGCAGCGGCGCCGCCGCGGCGGCACCGGAAAACGCCATCGTGCCGATCGCCAGTGCGCCAAGAGCGGCGGCGGTACGGCGGGAATCCAGCTTCAATGCATCCAGATTGAACATCGGTCGTCCCCCTGTTTGATCGCTCTCGCGCCAGTTCGGCGTGTCGTTGGGCGGATCAGTACCGGGCGACGGTTTCAGGACGTTTGCGTCAAGCCGCCAAAACGGTTTCGTCGGGGCGGAGAAATGTTTCGTCGCGGTGTCATAAAAAGACGATGTTGAGAAAATGATGCATCAATTTTCTCTCCCTCTCTCACCAGGGGGAAGGAGAAATTCCCGTCATTTGTCCAGGCTTACAGGGCGCGCCGGCGCGGCAGATCGGAGGTGGAGCCGCCGGTGGTGATGCGTTTGTCGGCAACGGCATGATGAAACTGCTCTAGCACCAGACCAATGGCCGACAGATCGCCTTCCTCGATCGTGCCGTCGTCGTAGCAATCGAGCGCCTCCCGCAGGATGCCGTCCGCTTCGCGTTGCATGGTCGCCAATTCTTCGGCAGATTCCGCCTGGCGCACCTTGGAGACCAGGTCGAGCAGATTGTCGCGATGCAGGCTGTACTGCTCTCTTTCATTCCGTCTCAAATAGTGGCGCAGCCAGGCGCCGACGGACCCCAGCCCGGACAGCAGCAGAATAGCGCCCCAAATGTAGTCGCTGTATTTTTCGAGGAAAGTGCGCTCGGTACCGTCGATGTAGGCCGCCGCTCCCTGATGGGCGGGCAGCGCGGCGTCCTTGTCGGTGTCCGGTTGCTCGATTTTTCCGGCGCCGGGCACTTCTCTGGCGAGTTGCGGTCGAACGGCAAAAAGCTGCCGAACGAATGCGCCGACCGCCGTGTCGGATAAAGACTTCGGCGCGACAATCAGGTGGTTGACGCTGACCGTGTCAATTTTGTCCTCCGGCCTGGCGGGCGATGAATTAAAGGTGCTGCCGGGAATTTCCTCGGCTTCGTACAGCGGATGCTTCTGGGCGATCGCCTCCGACACGTCGACCGGAAGGAATTTCGGCTCGCCTCTGGCCTTGGCGGTCGCGGCAATGGCTTCAGTCGTGATCTTGCTGTCCAGCGGCCCCACCGCCATGAAGGCATCGATGGCTGGATCGCGGGCCAGTTCGGCAATTTGATTGGTGCCGAATTGGGTGATCGTCACCTGGTCGGGATTGACGCCGGATTCGGTCAGGATCACGCGCAATAGCGTGACATTCGCTTGCGTCCGGCCGATGACGCCGACGCGATGACCGGCGAGATCGTCGATCGCTTTGATTTTTGGAGTCGGATGCCTTTTGGAGTTTTTGGGCGGGAGGCCGGAAGGCGCCCATAGCACAACGACGTTCTTGCGCAGGATGGCGACGGCTTCGGCGTTGGCAGGCAGGTTCAGATCGCCGCGCGCGACCGCCAGGTCGGTTTTTGAGGCTGTCAAAAGTGCGATGCTTTCGGTCGCTCCGTCGGTTGTAATCGGTGACAGCCGAACCGGACTTCCGTCGCGGGTAAAAATTTGCGCCAGCGCCTGGATCAGTTTGTGGTCGTCGCTGCCGGGCGGGCCAACCGCAATCCGCAAAGTCGTCGGCCGTAAAGCCAGGTACAGCGTGGCCGCGGTCGCGCCGAAAAGGAAAATGCCGGCGGCGAGGATCAATAGCGAATAGTTCTTCCGCTTCCGCCTTCTGCGGGACACGGCCGGCTGTTCGCTGAGCTCGGATGAAGACATTGTTGCGGGAATGTTACACGAAATATTTCCAGGCGGCCCGAAAAAGGATGACCCGCATACCATGACGTCACACGTTTGAAATATCTGTAGCCGAACGTCGGAGTTGAGAATCAACAAGCTCCCAGGTTCCCGAAATGCGGATATTGATCGCGACCGACGCTTGGCATCCGCAGGTAAACGGCGTGGTCCGCACGTTGACCTCATTGGCCCGCAGCGCATCGGCGCTCGGCGCCGAAATCGACTTTCTGACCCCGGATGGGTTTCCATCTGTGGGCGTCCCGACGTATCCGGGATTGCGAATGGCCTTGCCGAACGACCGCGAGATTGCCGCGAGGATCGATGCGGTATCCCCGGACGCCGTTCATATCGCGACCGAGGGGCCGATCGGATGGGCGGTGAGAGCCTATTGCCGGCGGCGTAAGCTGGCGTTCACGACTTCCTACACCACGCGGTTTCCGGAATACATCGCGGTACGCTCGATCGTGCCGGCGACACTGAGCTATGCGGTGCTGCGACACTTTCATGCGGCAGCCGCCATGACGATGGTTGCGACCTCCTCGCTCAGGCAAGAGCTCAGTGCCAGAGGTTTCAAGAAGCTTGGCACCTGGACGCGAGGGGTCGATACAGACCTCTTCTCGCCCGGCGAGGGGGCCGAGCTTGATTTTCGCAGACCCATTTTTATGACGGTCGGGCGTGTCGCCGTCGAAAAAAACCTTGAGGCGTTTCTTGCGTTGGACTTGCCCGGAACCAAGGTGGTGGTCGGGGATGGACCGCAGAAGCCGGTCCTGGCGCGCCGCTATCCGAACGCCAGATTCCTGGGCGAAAAAAAAAAAGGGTAAGGATTTGACCGCCCATCTGGCGGCGGCAGACGTCTTTGTCTTCCCCAGCCGCACGGACACTTTCGGCATCGTGCAACTCGAAGCGCTGGCCTGCGGCACGCCCGTCGCCGCGTTCCCGGTTACGGGCCCGCTGGATGTGATCGCGGATCATCCCGTTGGCGCCCTGGATACAGATTTGCGAAGCGCCTGCATCCGCGCCCTCGGGATATCCCGCGAAGCGTGCCGGAGTTTTGCGCTCGAGCGCTCCTGGGAGAACAGCGCAAGGCAGTTCATCGGCAACCTGACGGCGTTGCAGCCCAGCCGTTCGCTGCGACCTGCGCGCCGTGTCGCGGGCAGCAGCCCCGTGCGCGGCTAATCGGACAGATACAACAGCGAGCCACATACCATGATGCAAATCGCACAACTGGAATTCGATCGCGAGATGGTCGAGCGGGCCTATGACCGCTGGGCCCCGATCTACGACCTCGTGTTCGGCGGGGTGTTCAGCAAAGGCCGGCGCGCCGCCATTCTCGCCACCAACAGTATCGGTGGCCGCGTGCTTGAGGTCGGTGTGGGGACCGGCATTTCGTTGCCGCAATATGCGCCGAACCTTCGCGTGTTCGGGACCGATATCTCGGAAGCCATGCTGGGCAAGGCGAAGGCGCGGGTTGCCGAACTGGGCCTGAAGAATATCGAGGGTCTCGCGGTGATGGATGCCGAGAAACTCGAATTCCCCGACAATTCCTTCGATGTCGTCATGGCGCAATATGTCGTGACGGCGGTCCCGAATCCGGAAGCCGCGCTCAACGAGTTCGCCCGGGTTTTACGACCCGGCGGCGAGATTATCCTGCTGAGCCGGGTGAGCGCCGATGCCGGGATGCGCCGCTTCATCGAGCAATGGCTGCAACCGGTGGTGCGTCAGCTTGGCTGGCGGAGCGAATTTGCATGGTCGCGTTACGCGCAATGGGCGGCGGGAGCCCACGGGGTCGAATTGGTCGAGCGCCGCCCGGTGCCGCCCCTCGGCCACTTCTCGCTGATTCGCTTCCGCAAGGCCGCCTAGCTCACGGATCAAGCGGTAACGCGGGGCTTTCCGGTCGCGCGGTCGCACAAGCCGACATGTCATTATGATGTTGTCACACACCGGACACCGAATCCATGTACGCAGGTGCTGGCCAAAATTGGAGGGGACGATGAAGCGCTTTATGACGGCTTTGCGAACGCAGCGATGGGATGATCACCGCTACTATCATCACAGTCGCATCAACCAGAGCCTGCACTTTGTCAGTGCCTTCAGTTTCCTGGTCGGTTATGCGCTGCTCTTTGTCGATCCGGTAGCCGCTGCCCTCGTCGGCTGGCTGGTCTCCATGACCACGCGGCAGGCCGGCCATCTCTTCTTCGAGCCGAAAGGCTACGATCACGTCAATCAGGCCACCCACGAACACAAGGAAGAAATAAAGATCGGCTACAATCTGCAGCGAAAGATTGTGCTGCTTGTGATCTGGGCGCTTTCGCCGCTCGTGCTGTTCCTCGATCCAACCCTGTTCGGGATCTTTGCCCCCTGGGCGTCACCGGCCGATTTCATGCGACAGGTCGCCAAGATCTGGCTCGCGATCGGGATTGGCGGCCTCCTGTTCCGGACCATCCACCTGTTCTTCATCCGCGACGTGGAAACTGGCCTGGTCTGGATGACCAAGATCCTGACCGACCCGTTCAACGATCTCAAGCTCTACTACAAGGCGCCGCTCTACCTGCTGAAGGGCGAACTGATCGATCCCGGTCTCGAAAAGCACGTCAAGCCCGCCTGACAAGTGCACTATCCAACAGTGCGCCGTCGAAAAGACGGCTGCGGTTCACCGCGGCCGTCTTCGTGTCATCATCTCTCTCAGGATTTGCCGGCGGATCGTCTTGTTGGTGAGGGAAGCGTCGCGCCACCACCAGCCGTCCTGCTTCATTTTCACGGCCGCGGCGACAAAGCGTTTCGCCACCTCGGCAAAATCCGCGTCGGTATAGTTCAGGCTGAAAATCAGACGGCCGGTCCCGACCCAGCTCAGCGCGAGTTGCTCGAGGCGCAAATAGTACTGAAGCATCCAATTGTAGCGCGACGGCTCGGTATAGTGGACCATCCAGATCGAAGAAAGATTGCTGACCCGGACCGGCAAATCCTGCGCGGCCAGCATTTCATTCAGCCGTCGCGCGCGGTCGTCCCAGGTCTCATCGAGACCGTTATAGATCGAACGAAACGACGGATCGTCGAGCCGGTTAAGGAATTCGTCCATCGCCGTCATGACGTAGGGATGCGAATTGAACGTTCCGCGCGCGAAGCAGATATCGACAGGGCGATCTTCACGGAAGCGGCGCATCAGATCCTTGCGCCCGCAGACCACACCGACCGGGAGTCCGCCCGCGAGGCTTTTGCCATAGGTCACCATGTCGGCGCGCACGCCGAAATACTCCTGCGCGCCGCCGGCGGCGAGCCTGAAGCCGACGAATACCTCGTCGAAGATCAGCACGATATTGCGCTCGCTGCAGATTTCCCGCAGCGATTTCAGCCACTGGCCATACGCGGCGCGATCGAAATGGCCGCTTCGCGAGCTGTCGGCCAACGCGGAATCGGCCGGCGCATTGGCATTGGGGTGAAGCGCCTGCAGAGGATTGACCAGGACGCAGGCGATATCGCGCCGCGTCCTCAAGACGCGGAGCGTCCGTTCCGACATCTCGGCCAGCGTATAGGTTTCGTGCGGCGAAATCGGATTGCCGACGCCGGGCTGCACGTCGCCCCACCAGCCGTGATAGGCGCCGGCAAACCGCACCAGATGCGAGCGGCGGGTGTGATAGCGGGCGAGCCGCACCGCCTGCATTACCGCTTCGGTGCCGGACATGTGGAACGAGACCTCATCGAGTCCCGAAATCTCGCACAGCCGCCGGACATTGTCGGCAATGGCGGGATGGTAGGGCCCGAGCACCGGGCCGAGCGCATGGGCCCGCGCCGCAGCCTTGGCGATGCATTCCTTGTAGAAATCGTTGCCGAAAATATTGACGCCGTACGAGCCCGTCAGGTCGTAGAAGACGTTGCCGTCGATGTCGGTGACCGTGACCCCCGCCGACGACTGCATGAACGCACCGGCGCCCAGCTGCTCCCGGACCAGCCGGCTGTACTGAAACGGCACCCGGTAGGCCTCGGTGAATTGCAGGTCGGAGATTTTCTCGGAGGCCTGCAGCGTCATCTGCCGGCCCTTGGCGAACCGTTCCTGGTAGAGGCGCGCCAGCTTGAAAAAGCCGTCCTGACGCTGGATCGCCACGGCCGGCGGCGCGCCGTCAGAGCTGAAAAAGTCGTTAATGTCGAATTCATAGAACGGGATCAAACGCGCCGCCAGGCGCGACATCTTCGCATGCCCGGTCAACGAGCGGTGTTTGGCACGCGACAGTGCCAATCGCGCCCGCAATTTCGGAAAAACGGCGGCGGTGCCGACAATCGCGGCGCCGGCGAGAGAGAGAATCGGAAGAGGCGAATCCATGTCCACAAGCGCTAACCAGTCCCGCTGACAGATTCATGACAATTCGAGGCCTCATCGCGGTCCTGTCGCAACAGGAAGACCTGAACTTTTTGCTGACCAACCGCATCCCGCGCGCAGCCGTGACGCGCTTCATGGGGTGGTTCAGCAAGATCGAACAACCCCTGATCCGCGATCTCTCGATCGCCTGCTGGCGGCTGTTTTCCGATCTCGATCTTTCTGAGGCGCGCAAGACGAGCTTCAAGAGCCTGCACGATTGCTTCACGCGCGAACTCCGCCCCGGCCTGCGCCCGCCCGATCCGGACTCGTCGATCGTGGTCAGTCCGTGCGATGCCATCGTCGGCGCATTCGGCGCGATCCGCGATGCCGAACTGTTTCAGATCAAGGGCGCCGCCTATTCGCTTTTTGACCTGCTCGGCGACCCCGCGCTGGTCGATGCGCACCGCAACGGACGGTTCATCACGCTGCGGCTGACCTCAAGCATGTATCACCGCTTTCACGCTCCGCAGGATGGCCGGATCGAGCAGGTCACGTTCATCAGTGGCGACACCTGGAACGTCAATCCGATCGCGCTGAAGCGAATCGAACGGCTGTTTTGCAAGAACGAGCGCGCCGTTATCCGCACCCGGCTGGAAAGCGGCGAAATCCTTACCCTGGTGCCGGTCGCAGCCATTCTGGTTGCAAGTATCCGGCTGCATTTTCTCGATATCGTCCTCAATGCCCAAAGCCGCGGGCCGGCCGTCTTCCCTTGCGATGTCAGCGTGCGCAAAGGCGATGAGCTTGGCTGGTTCGAGCACGGATCGACGATTATCGTACTGGCGCCGGACCATTTCGAATTTGGCGACAACGTGCAGGAATCCGCACGGATTTATGCCGGCCAGCCGTTGATGCGAAAACCCGCCTCTGCAAACGCGGTGTAACCGCGTTAGCGAGCGAGCCCGCGCCAATCTCGATTTCGCCACGGCACGTCTTTAGGGTGCGGTCGAACGGGATTCAAATCGACGGGACGTGAGATGGTGCGAGTGCCTGTTCTGGCGGCAGGAGGTATTGTGCTGCGGGGGGAAGAAACTCCCCTGATCGCGGTGGTGCGGCTGCGCAAGCGCAGCGAATGGGTTCTTCCCAAGGGCAAGCTCGATGACGGCGAAACGCCGCGCGACGCCGCCGTGCGCGAGGTGTGCGAAGAAACGGGGCATGACGTTTCCGTGCACGAATTTTTGGGAACGCTGGTCTATGAGTCCGGCGGACGGTCCAAAGTCGTTCACTACTGGCGCATGGAGGCCGGTGGCGAACAGATTTACCAGCTGATGCATGACGCGAAGGCCGTCGAATGGCTGCCGCTCGATGTCGCCGTCGAGCAGCTCTCTCGCGCATACGAGCGCGCGTTTCTGGCTGTTGTGGGTCCGCTCGCGCTCGAGGCGGCTGCGCTCGCGACCCGGCGGCAAAAGGCGACGCTGCCTCCGCCCGCGATACCGGTTTCCGCGCCGCCGCAAGCCGATTTGCCTTCCGCGCCGACCGCAGAGCATGAGCGCCCATTTGCCGCGAGCGATGTCGTTGGGGCCGAGATGTCCGCGGGTGCAACGGAGTTCGGGACGGCGCCGCAATTTGTGGAAGCAGACGCCGCGGCGGCGGCGGCGCAGCCCGAAGCTAACCATACCGCGGCAGCGGCGCGAAGCCGGCGCAGAAACCTGATGCAGAAGATGCGGGACTGGCTACGGCGCGCCGCCTGATCCGGCGTTCTGCTCTGGTATTTGCCGATTACCTTGCGTCAGCGAAGCTCGCCCTAGCGCAAATTCCAGGTGGACTGGATCGCGGATCGAATGGCGTCGTGGTTCGGGAGGCGCGGCGTTGCCGCGCTCCTCAGCATGAAGGTTTAGAACCTCATCCTGATGAGGAGGCGCCAGCGGGTCCGCGCGAAGCGCGGCCCGATGATAAACTCCGCGCCGTCTCGAAGGATGAGGCCACCGCACTGGAAAGGGGTCCAGCAACCCGATTGAATGATGAACCACTGTTGTTGTGGAAAGGCCCCGCGGATCTCCGCGGGGCCTTTCCGAAAGCCGCGATTGGCGCATTCCTTAGCTGATGCGGTTCCAGGTTTGCCCGCCGCAGAACATTCCGCCGAAGGCGCAGCCCTGAACCCGCAGGGTATTCGGCCCCTTCATCGCGATCGTGGAGTCGTAGTCGCGGCCGCTGTCGGGATCATGAATGCGACCGGTCCATTTTTTGTCCGACGCCTTCATGTTGATGAGAATTTTCTCGCCGGTCTTCGCGGCGTATCCGCAGAGGTTTTGCCCGCACTGCTCGATGTGAACCTGGCCCTTGTTTCCTTCGGTGGCCCAGATGCCGAGCGGCGTGGTCGACGCAGCAACGGGCGCGGCAATGGGGGCCTGGGTCGGCGCCTCGGGCGCGGCCGCAGGCGGCGCCGGTGACGCAACGTTGTCGACGGCGATTGGCGCAGACGAAGTCGATGCCATCGTCGTCGAGGTTGACGGGGTGCCGCCGGCCGCAGGTGTAGTCGGCTGGGGCGCCGCTGCCGGATTGACGGGGGCGGTCACGGATGCTGGCGCGGACGGTTCTGTGCGGACCGCGACATCGCCGTCGTCGTCGGACTTGAGGCTCTTGAAGCCGAAGCCGGAGCCGGAGCCGGAAAGGCTGGGAGCCGATATCTGGATGCACGACAGCGAGTCGCAATTTTTCGGCGCCACGATGCGGATCTTGTGTCCCTCGATCTCGAAGGAAACCGAGTTGCCGGCGTGGGCGGCGGTGCTGACCATCAACAATGCGGCGAGAACGATGAGCTTTTTCATGTGAGCCTCCTTTGAATGGGCTGGTGAACTCGCGGCCACCCTAGGCCCGGCCAACGCCTGCTTCTGTGATGCGGGTCACAAGGAAAGGCCCGGTCGATCCGGGTTGGTTGAGGCCGTCATTCCGGCATCGCGCCAGCGGGCCTGCGCCAACCGGTCGCGCGAATGTGCGCCCGATGACTGGCTCCGCGCGGCCCTGGCGAGGACGCATAGAAAGACCCGGCGTTTGGAATTCCAAAACCGCCGAGCGTTGAAAGATTTCCAGGTTGTGATGCTGAGGCGCTACATCAAGCCGAGCACGATCGCTCCGACAAAGGCGAGGGCGAGATACGCGGCAACAATGCTCAGTCTGCTGACCAACGTCACGGCAATCCTCCCTAGATTACGTTGCTGCCCGCTGTAACGCCAAAGGCTAGCAAACCGTTCCCCGGCGAAAAAGTCAGCGCCACTGTCTATCCCTGACCTCGACAGCGCGCCGGCGCCGGCAACGTGGTTAAAGAATACCCAAATCAATCCGTTGAAGAGTCTTTAAATAAATTCGCCGAACGTGCGCGGATGACACGTGGAGTTCGTTTGTATCTCGTCGGCTCCTTCGTCCTTGTCTCGTTGGCGGGCTGCGGCCGCGGATTTTTTTCCGCCGAGCGCGAACCGTGGCGCGCTGAGGCCGAACTGGCATGCCTGAAGTCCGGCGCCGTCAAGGAGAACGCCGAGCTGGTCCGGATCAACCCGATTTCCGGCCCCGGGGTTTGCGGCGCGGAGTATCCGCTCAAGGTCGCCGCACTCGGCGAAAGCAGCGGCACGTTCGGCTTTGCCGACGATAGCCTGCGCCCGCCCGCAAGCATCGGCAGACAGCCGCGCTGGCCGATCTCGCAGCCGCCGCAGACCTTGCCGCAAGCACCGTCCTATCCCGATACTGCCATGCGCCAGCCGGGTTATGGCGCTGCGCCGAACGGCCCGATTTCCTTGACCGCGCCCGGCGTCGCGCCGCAAGACGATGAAATCGATCTGCCGCCCGAGGGCACGCCGGGGTTGAGCGAGCCTGCCGGCCGCAGGCCGCCTATGGGCTCACAGGCCTATCCGCCGCGCGAGCGCTATTCGGCGCCCTATTCAGAACGCCCCGGCGCCGCACCCGGCTTGCCGCAACCGGAACGGGCGCCGCGGCTCGGGCCGGCGCAAGGCAATTCCGTCGGCGGGTTTGGAGCGGTTGCGATGAAGCCCGCGGCGACGCTGGCGTGTCCGATCGTCTCGGCGCTCGATCGCTGGCTCGCCGAGTCCGTGCAGCCCGCCGCGATGCGCTGGTTCGGCGCGCGCGTCGTCGAGATCAAGCAGATCTCCGCCTATTCCTGCCGCGGCATGAACGGTAATTCGCGCGCGCATATTTCCGAACACGCCTTCGGCAATGCGCTGGATATCTCGGGCTTCACCCTCGCCGACGGGCGGCACGTTACGGTCAAGGGCGGCTGGAGGGGTATGCCGGAAGAGCAGGGCTTTCTGCGCGACGTGCAGGCCGCGGCCTGCCAGCAGTTCACCACCGTGCTGGCGCCGGGCTCCAACGTCTATCACTACGATCACATCCACGTCGATTTGATGCGGCGCGCCAGCCAGCGCGTCATCTGCCAGCCCGCCGCCGGCTCGGGCGAGGAGATCGCCGCACGCGCGTCGCGGCGCAACCCTTACGCTTCCCGCGAACCGTTCGTGACGGGATCGCTGGGCGGCCGGAAAGCCCTGCCGTATCGGCACAAGCCAAACGATCGGGTCAACGAGGAAGACGAGTTCATCGACGAGTAGGGCGCAGCGGACCGAAGCATCCGCAAGGCAAGGAGTGAAGGGTGTCGGCGAAGTGCCGCTCGTCCTTGTCATGGCCCCCGCCGCCAACGCCGTCCACAACACCCGCGGCAAACGCTTCTACAGCCTGCCGATGTCGCCGTCCCTGATTTTTGCTTCCACTTCACCGGGGATGGAGCGGATTCTACTCAAACTGAGAGCGTTTAAGGGCACGCGGGTCACTCTGTGTGTCGTGCGTGCCACACTTGGGTATTCAAGCGCGAGAATGCGGAAAAATAATGCGGGAATGCGGAAAATATCCACCGATTGGATGACTTCCGGAGAGTGCGATTCTTGTAATTTTAAAAAGGCTAGGTGCTGCCGATCGGCAGCGCTTGAGGCCGGGGGATGATTTCCGGAATTGCGTCGAACGCGCCACACCATCCGGCTGAACGGGCCGGGACGGATAGCAATTAGTGCGTGTGTTGCTATTCAGAGACACGCTGCCTGAGATTCGGGTGCTACTTGTTCGCCCAAGAGTTGAAGATACCTCTAACGTTTATTGGAACGGGACATGAAAAACCTCGCACTTGTACTCGCAGCCTTGGGGCTCGGCACCGTTGCTGCTTCTGCTGCCGACATGTCGATACCGGCGCCGCGCTATACCAAGGCGCCCGTCGCGGTCGCGCCTGTCGCGACCTGGACCGGCTGCTATATCGGCGCGAACGTGGGCTATTCCTGGGGGGACGGCAGCTCGGGCTTGGCGCTTCTGCCGTCGCCGGCAGCTTTCGGCGCCTTTGATGGCAGATACACTGGCTCGCCTTCGGGCGCTCTCGGTGGCGGTCAGGTCGGATGCAACTATCAGTCCGGTATCTTCGTGGTCGGTATTGAAGCGGACATCGATTATCTGGGAGCCAGCAAGACCGCCAGTCGCACCGGAGTTATAGACGCCCCCGTGCTCGGGATCGTTAGCCAGAAGCTTGATTGGCTTGGCTCGGTCCGCGGTCGGGTCGGCATTTCACCTGGTTCCAACTGGCTGCTCTATGCGACCGGCGGTCTGGCCTATGGCAACACCAGCTTTTCTCACCACTTTTCTTTCGGCGACCCCAACCGTGGGTGGGCCGGCGTTCTCAACAATGACTTCCGGACTGGCTGGATTGCCGGTGCGGGTGTCGAATACATGGTCACCCCGAACTGGACGGTGAAGGGAGAGTATTTGTATTACGATCTCGGGAGCACCAGGGTCGTAGGCCTTCCGTTCAATGCGCCTTTGGCCGGATTCGGGGCGGATGGTCTCTATACGACCAGAGGAAGCATTGCGCGCGTAGGCTTCAACTATAAGTTTGGCGGCCCGGTCGTCGCCAGGTACTGATCGCTCGGGTACTGATCGCTCTGAAAATTCAAAACCCCGGCATCGTCCGGGGTTTTTGTGTCCGCCTTGACGATGATCTGACCGGGAATGTCGCCTTTCTGACATTTAGCGCCAGCCTGTTGCTTTTCAGAGACACGTTGCCCGAGATTCGGTGCTACATGTTCCCCTCAGAGTTGAAGATATTTCCAGTATTTATAGCAACGGACATGAAAAACCTCGCACTCGTACTTGCCGCCTTGGGGCTCGGCACCGTTGCTGCTTCTGCTGCCGACATGCCGCCGCGCTATACCAAGGCGCCCGTCGTGGTCGCGCCTGTCGCGACCTGGACTGGCTGCTATATCGGCGTGAACGCGGGTTATTCCTGGGGGGATGGCAGCTCGAGCCTGGCGCTTCAGCCGTCGTTGGCAGCTTGGACCGCCCTTGACCCCGGCTTTGCCGTCTTTGATGGCAGATACGCTGGCTCACCTTCGGGCGCTCTCGGTGGCGGTCAGGCCGGATGCAACTACCAGTCCGGCATGTTCGTGGTCGGTATTGAAGCGGACATCGATTATCTGGGAGCCAGCAAGACCACCAGTCGTGCCGGAATTGTACAGGGTGACCCCTACGCCGGGACCGTTAGCCAGAAGCTTGATTGGCTTGGCTCGGTCCGCGGTCGGGTCGGCATTTCACCTGAATCCAACTGGCTGCTTTATGCGACCGGCGGTCTGGCCTATGGCAACACCAGCTTTTCTCACCAACATGTTCGCACCGACACCAACCAAGGGTTTGCTGGCGCTCTCGATAATGACTTCCGGACGGGCTGGATTGTCGGCGCGGGGGCCGAATACATGGTCACCCCGAACTGGACGGTGAAGGGAGAATATTTGTATTACGATCTCGGGAGCACCAGGGTCGTGGGCCTTCTGTTCAACCAGCTTGCGAACGGATTCGGGGCGGATGGTCTCTATACGACCAGAGGAAGCATTGCACGCGCAGGCCTCAACTATAAGTTTGGCTGGGGCGGCGCGGTCGGCGCCAAGTACTGATCGCTCAAGTACTGATCGCTGCTGAACCAGCAGCTCATAACCCCGGCATCGTCCGGGTTTTTTTGTCCGCTTTGACGATGATCTGACCGGGAATGTCGCTTTGACAGCGTCGCGCCGTATTGGCAGCGCTTGAGGCCGGGGGATGATTTCCGTAACCGCGACGAACGCGCCACGCAACCTCCGCTGAACGGGTCGAAATGGCTAATATTAGTGCGTGTGTTGCTGTTCAGAGACACGCTGCCTGAGATTCGGGTGCTACATGTTCCTCTCAGAGTTGAAGGCAGCTTCAACGTTTATTGGAACGGGACATGAAAAACCTCGCACTCGCACTTGCCGCCTTAGGGCTCGGCACCGTTGCTGCCTCTGCTGCCGACATGCCGGGGCGCTATGCCAAGGCGCCCGTCGCGGTCGCGCCTGTCGCGACCTGGACCGGCTGCTATATCGGCGTGAACGCGGGTTATTCCTGGGGGGATGGCAGCTCGAGCTTGGCGCTTCAGCCGTCGGTGGCAGCTTTCGGCGCACTTGACCCCGCCGCCTTCGCCGCCCTTGGTGGTAGATACACTGGCTCACCTTCGGGCGCTCTCGGTGGCGGTCAGGTCGGATGCAACTATCAGTCCGGCATCGTCGTGGTCGGTATTGAAGCCGACATCGATTATCTGGGAGCCAGCGAGACCGCCAGTCGCGCCGGAGGTGTAGCTGTCCCGTTCGCCGGGACTATCCCGTTGGCCGGGACCGTTAGCCAGAAGCTTGATTGGCTTGGCTCGGTCCGCGGCCGGGTCGGCATTTCACCTGGGTCCAACTGGCTGCTCTATGCGACCGGCGGGCTGGCCTATGGCAACACCAGCTTTTCTCACCAATTTGTTCAAGGCGCCGTTGTGCCCAGCGGGTGGGCTGGCGCTCTCAACAATGACTTCCGGACGGGCTGGATTGCCGGTGCGGGGGTCGAATACATGGTCGCCCCGAACTGGACGGTGAAGGGTGAGTATTTGTATTATGATCTCGGGAGCACCAGGGTCGTCGGCCTTCCGTTCAATCGGCTCGCGGACCAATTTGGGGCGGATGGTCTCTATACGACCAAAGGAAGCATTGCGCGCGTAGGCTTCAACTATAAGTTTGGCTGGGGCGGCCCGGTCGTCGCCAGGTACTGATCGCCGAAGTACTGATCGCTCTGAACCGGCAACTCAAAACCCCGGAATCGTCCGGGGTTTTTTGTGTCCGCCTTTTGCCGATATCCGCCAAGGGCGACGGTTCATCGGATCGCCGGAAAAGGCAGACCTCAAAACTTGCCTTTTGACGCATCCTTCGCAGATGACATGATGTCGCTGGTGATCTGTTGCATATGCTGCGCAGCATTTGTGAACTGGCTCTTCAAAAATTCCGATTGGATTTGCATTGCTTTTTGAAGGTCTCTTGCCTGAACCAGTTGCCGCGCATGGTCGAACCCAGCCTTCATATTCTGTTCGGTGAGCGACAGCGCGTGCCTGGAAATTTCCGCGCCGGGACTTCGGAACGACGCCATCGATTTCTTTGCGGCGTCAAAAAACATACCCATTGCCTTTTCCGCCTGATCGATCGTTTGTGCTGCCAAATCACGCACCGCGTCGGGTACTTGCATCGTCATCTTCAGGCCTACAGCGGTCTTCTCCATCGGGCTGGTGAACGGCGTTTCGCCTGCCGATAATTCAACGCTCTTCGAAGACTCCTCCATTTTCGAAGGCTGCTCTATTTTCGAAGGCTGCTCTATTTCGCGTGGCGGTACGACCTCCTTCGAAGTTTTTTTGCTTGTGGTTTTCGTTGCGGAACGCGCTGGCTGCTTGTTTTCGCGCATTGGAAAAGCCTCATGGTTGGAAACCGATATTCTAGCCGCACGGCGGCTATGCCGGCTCAATAGGCTGCGGACGATGAGACGACGCAGTGCATAGCGGCACTGGTCGCCGAACTAGAGCAAAGCTGCACGAGATAGACGAACGCGCCCCCAGTCGTCTTATCCACGGCCGGAATAAATTGAGTTGGGGGCAAATTTGAGACTAAGAATTGGAAAGATAGGACAGCCGTAGTGCCATACCGGGTAATGGGCCAGGGTAGTGATGCGCGACGACTGATGCTGCCAAGCGTCTCCCGCATATAGCGCTTTCTCCGCCGCGCTGGGGGCCTGCGTAGCCGAGGTCATTTGAACGGTCGCGCAAACCGCGCTATTAGTCCGGCGTGGATCGGTGTTGTTCTTCATATTGCCGGAAGCAGCTTATGACATCAGTCACCCGTCGTTTGTTCCTGTCGCTGGCGGCTGCCTTTGCTCCGGGCGCGGCGATCGCCCATCACGGCTGGGGCGGATACGACACGTCCAAGTCGTTCACCGTCACCGGCAAGATCCTGAAATCGACCTACGAGAATCCGCACTGCGAGATCGAGATGGAGGTCGCCGGCAAGCACTGGCACTTCGTCCTGGCGCCGCCTTCGCGCATGGAGCGACGCGGCATCACGCCGGACCTCATCGCGGCTGGCAAGACCTGCACCGTGTTCGGCTATCCCCATACCAGCAATCCGGACGAGGCGCGGATCGAATACGTCATTCTCGACGGCAAACGCATCGAACTGCGGTAGACCGGAGTGGAACCTCAGCCGGTTGCGCCGATCTTCCTGGCCTTGCAGGAAAGCGCGCTGGGTCATGTGATGCGCAGCTCACCCGCGCTTTATCCCGCGGTCGAGATCCTGCACATCCTCGGCTTTGTTGTGCTGGTGGGATCGATCCTGGCGCTCGATTTGAGGTTGCTCGGATTGGGGCGCGCGATTCCGATCCAGCCGATGGCGCAATTGCTGCTGCCTTTGTCGCGCTTCGGTTTTCTGCTCGCGATCAGCATGGGATTGCTGTTGTTCAGCGCCGATGCGGCGCATGTCGTGCGTAATCCTGCGTTCCAGACCAAGCTGCTGCTGATCGCGGCGGCGCTGGTCAACATCGTGATCGCGCATGCCGGCCCGTGGCGGGGTGTTGCGCTCTGGCGCGCCGAAGCGTCCGGCGGCGCGAAAGTCACGGCGCTGGTGTCGCTTCTGCTGTGGCCCGGCGCCGTCTGCGCCGGGCGCCTGATCGCGTATTTTTAACCGGGTCCGCCGCCATGTGCCGCATCCGCTTCGCCATCTTCGCAATCCTCCTCGGCTTCTGCACCGCGGCGGACATCGCCGGCGCCGGCGAGGCCGAGGCCTGGACCGCGCTGCACGCAGGCCGGCATGTCGCCCTGATGCGCCATGCCGATGCGCCGGGTGGCGCCGGCGACCCGCCGGGCTTCCGGGTCGATGACTGCGCCACTCAGCGCAATCTCAGCGCCAAGGGACGCGCGGACGCCGCAAAGGTCGGCGCGCGGCTCAGGTCGGAAGGGATTGCGGTCGAAAGAATTCTTAGCTCGCCGTGGTGCCGCTGCATGGACACGGCAACGCTGTTGGAGCTGGGACCGGTCGAAGCCGAGCCGACATTTGGCAATGTGGTCGTGCTGAGGGATCAACGAGAGTCCCTGATCGCCGGCGCACGCGCGGTCATCGACAAATGGACCGGGCGCGGAATCCTTCTTGTCGTGACGCACGGTGCAAACATTGGGGCTCTCACGGGCATCTCGCCGGCGAGCGGCGAGATCGTCGTGGTCCGCAAGGGAAGCGGCGGCAGCAGCGAACCTGTCGGTCGCCTGCTTCTTGATTGACGCGTAACGCCAGTCTGTCCCGGCGTAATCCGCCACATGCGGCGTCTAGCGGCGCAGGTGCAAAGGGGCGGTGTCATTCGATTGTACGCAGCACGGCTGTTGCATGGCGCGATGCTCATAAAATCGATTTGAAGATTAGTGGAGCGACGCTCCCCGAGCTTAGATGATCGCGGGGTAGCGAACCTCGGTCATCATGCCGGTCATCATGTGGTAGAGGTTGTGGCAGTGAAACGCCCACCGGCCCGGATTGTCGGCATCAAAGGCGATGGTGACGCTGCCCATCGGGGGCACCAGAACGGTATCTCGCACGGCACCTGCGAGCGAGGCGCCATTTATCGCGACTACCTGGAAAGCATGGCCATGAAGGTGCATCGGATGCGCCATCATCGAGTGGTTCACCATCTCGATCGCCACGCGCTGACCGTGGGCGATCATCAGCGGCTTCACGTTGGGCCAATATTCTCCGTTCATCGACCAGGCGTACGGTGCCATGGAGCCCGCGAGGATCACGCGGTGTGTCACATCTGGCACGCGCGGCGCCAGGGGAGTGACTGCCGCAAGACGACGTTCAAGCGAAAGATCGACAGGCGGCGCAATTTCCCCCGCCTCTCCGCCAAGGCGTGAGACCGGTGCACCGGGCGCGGCGAGCACAATTCCAGTGCGCGCCCCCTTGCCTTCGACCTGGGCAACAATCGGATAGCTCCCGTTCCCCGGAATATTGATCAGCACGTCGAGCCGCTGGGCCATGGCGAGCGGGAGACGGGCGCCGCGCACCGGGCGAACAGGGTGGCCGTCGACGGCGACCACGGTGCCGCTGAGCGCACCGAGATCGATCCAGAACTGTGTCGACGACGCGCCGTTGATCAACCGCAGCCGGACCCGCCCGCCCGGTTCTATGCGGATGACCGCCGGATCGGCGAGCGTGCGATCGTTGGCGAGGAATGCGTCGAAGTCGACGTCGTTCAGGTCCATCGCCGTGCCAAAGCCCATGTTCATGGCGCCCATGTTCCCTGAACTCATGGCACCCATGCTCGCAGAGCCCATTTTCATTTCGCTCATGCCGGCTTTCGGCATCGCGCTCTGACCGCCATTGGATTTGGTCAGTCCAGCGAGCAACTCCTCCGGCGTTTGGAAGCTGAAATCATGCAGCATCAGCACCACTTCTTGCCGGTCGGCGCGCGTATCCTCGGCGTTGTGCACGATCAGCGGCGCGGTCATCAGGCTCTGTTCCTGCATGCCCACATGGGAATGCATCCAGTAGGTGCCGGCGATCGGCGCATAGTCGTAGGAGCGAGTTTCACCCGCCGGGAGTGGCGGCGTTTGCGGCCATGGAAAGCCATCCTGCTTCCAGGGCGGCAACTGACCGTGCCAGTGCACGAGGGTGGATGTGCCCGCCTGATTGACTAGATCGACGTGAAAGCGCTCGCCGGGCGAGAGTGCGATGCCAGGTTTTCCGTTCGGCCCGATGAGGCCGAATACTCTCGCCGGTTTGCCGTTGACGGCGAGGGTTCTGGTGCCGGCAATCAGGCGAAGCTTCGCGGTGCGCCTTTCGGGCGCGGCAGTCGCCGGCGTTGTCGGCAGGAAGGGGATCGTGCCGGCCAAGGCAACGCCCGACGCAAGGATCTGCCGGCGGGTGAGGAGTGCAGGCCTATCATTTTCCCTCATTGCAGGGCACCCCATTCCGCGGAGACCAGCCACCAGTTCAACTCGATGCTGGTACGGAGCTGCTGCTTGTTTTGCGTTTCGCTGCCGGACCTATCGGACAGCGGCGGCCGAGACCGCACCTCACACCTATAAATGGATGCTGTCGGATCAATTAAAATCATCTTTAGGGTCGCCCTTCGCATCCGGCGCGTCGGAAGAAATCGCAACCGCCGTCACGCCGCGTTTGGCGAACTCGGGCAGCTTGACCTCTAGCTCGCGCAGTTACGTGCGACGGATCGGGCAGTGAAGGCTGCGGTCGAAGACGATAAACGTGAAACGCTCCGGCCGTTCGGTCATGAAGCCGAAACGACCTCCGGCTACGAGCGAAAGGTGAGCGGCGGAACGGGCCGGCGCGGAACCAGTGGCGTTATGTCTATGATGATTAGGTCCAGTGGCTCACATCCGTACGACGCATTGGAGATGGTGAGGACAGCCGCGGGTTTGAATGCAGATTGCTTCACTGCCGGGTGAGCGTCGTGGTGACACAATCACCGCGCCTTAGAGAACCGGTATGCCGGATAACTGTTTGGCCTTCTCTTCCGGTTCCACATGAATGTTGATTGCGGCATGCTCAATGGCTTTGTGCAAGGCAGCTTCGAGCCGATCGCAGAGCGCGTGACATTCTGAGACGCTCATTGAACCGGGAACAACCAAATGGAAATCGACGAAGGTCACCCGTCCGGCTTGGCGTGTGCGAAGGTCATGAGCCTCAAGAGCCCCTTCAGCATGCGCGGAGATCAGTTTGCGGACTCGATCCAAAATTTCTGGGGGAGCCGCCTCGTCCATGAGGCCACCAATGGACTCACGCACTAACTTCCAGCCGGACCACAGGATGTTTATCGCGACGAATGCGGCGAGCGCCGAATCAAGCTGTAGCCAGCCGGTCACTGCCACGAGACCGACGCCGATAAGAACGCCGCCCGAAGTAACGACGTCAGTCCAGAGATGGCTCGCGTCAGCAACGAGTGCGGGAGAGCGCCAGCGGCGTCCGTAACGAAACAGAACGATGCACCACACAGCATTGATGGCGCTTGCGGCAGCGTTGATCATCAATCCCTCGAATGGCGCATCAAGTGGCTTCGGTGCGAGAAACCCGTAATAGGCTTCGCGCAGGATGGCGAAAGCGGCCACGACAATGAGGACGCCTTCCAGTACGGCCGAGAGATATTCGGCCTTGTGATGCCCATATGGATGATTAGCATCCGGCGGAATCGCGCTGAGGCGAACAGCGAAAAAGGCCGCGACAGCTGTCGCAACATTGATGATGCTCTCCAGCGCATCGGAATAGAGCGCGATGCTGCCCGTCAGAACGTACGCAAGATACTTGAGACCAAGGACCAGGACGCCGACAGCAATACTTCCAAGTGCGAGCCTAAGCGTCCTATCCATAAATCTTCCGCGGTACTTCAAAAAAAGCCAATGACGAGCGCCGATGCTTGCTGTCGAAACGGGAGATAGCGAACACAAATCGATGCAGCAACCGCCATGTTTGCTATTGAAACCCACTCGCATCTGGTGGCCCAGATCCACGGCTACGCCGAATTGCGAGGTTATCGCTCCATCAATGGCGCACGGTGCAAACATTGGGGCTCTCACGGGCATCTCGCCGGCGAGCGGCGAGATCGTCGTGGTCCGAAAGGGAAGCGGCGGCGGCAGCGAACCTGTCGGTCGCCTGCTTCTTGATTGACGCGCAACGCCAGTCTGTCCCCCTTCTTCAAATCCGAACACGCATTGGACTCATTGAGTACCGGCGACAGCACGATCGCCTCGATGTCTTGCCGGCCGCGATCACGTCGTGCGCACAATTGGCAATGTTCACGCCGGACATCATCAAGAGCGGGAATAGGCCGCGTAACGATGCCCCCACAGCACCTACATGTTTCGAGGCTGGCGTAGCGACCCCGATAGGGACAGTCTCGGAGACCGACGACCACAACGTCCGCAAATAAAATAAGTAATGGTTAGCGGTCATTCCGTTTGCCGCACAGCCCACAATGACCCAGCTGCGAGCGTGGTGGCGCCCAGCAGGGGGTGCGCCGGGTGAACGTGAAGCGTGCATTCATGACGTCCTCCTGTTCGCATCAGTGCGGCCCTCGATCTCACGGGCCGCATTCGCGGGAGGGGTGACGAGCGGCCGGCCCGAAAGTCCGGGTGGTTATCTCATCGCAGAGTTTTGGGCCTGAGCCTCGAGGGAGAGTTCCAGGAAGACGCTTGCCGTGTCGAGGGTCCAAGCAAGGCCAACTTCATTGCCTGGCAATGAACGCCGATCGGTCGTCCGATCGTTTTCGCCAAAGCTCTCAAATCTCGATTTCGGTGCCAAATTCCACCACTTGTTTCGCGGGCACCCCGAAGAAGGTTGCGGAGCCTTTGGCGTTGTGTTGCAGAAATACGAAGAGAGTCTCGCGCCATACTGCCATGCCCACGACCTCATCACTCGGGATGATCGTCTCGCGGCCGACGTAGTAAGTGATATTTGCGGGATCAATGCCGCATAATTTTCCTTGATTGCAGGCGGCTTGCAATCCTGCTGCGATCGTAGGGTTTTCCATAAAGCCGAAGTGGAGAATGACGCGTGTAATACCCCTCATCACTTCAATCACATCCACCCGACCCTCGTCGGTGATACGCGGCGTCTCCTCGATAACGACAGTGAGGAGTATAATACGCTCGTGCATCACGTGATTGTGCCGGATGAATTGCGTCAGCGCGAGTGGCACGCCCTTGGGCGCGGATGCAAGGAACACAGCGGTACCGGGTAGGCGCGCCTGGCATCCGCTGGTAGCGGTCTCGATCAGGTCTTCTTCCGGCTGACGCAACTTGCGGCGGGCTCCCTCGACCAGCTTGGCACCGCTCCGCCAGGTCAGCATCACGAATGCAACCGCGCCCGCGAGCACAAGCGGAAACCAGCCGCCCTCAAGCAGTTTGGTCGAATTCGCGGCGAAGAAGATGCAGTCGATGATAAAGAAGAAACCGTTGACCGGGATGACGACGATCGGATGGTAGCCCCATTGCAGCGCGACCAATGCCGCGAGCAGTGTTGTGATCGCCATCAAAAGCGACACCGCGATGCCATAGGCGCCCGCGAGCGCATCGGATGTGCCGAAACCGATCACGGCTCCCAAGGTTGTCACCGCAAGCAGCCAGTTCACAACTGGCACATAGATCTGGCCGATCGTGTGACTGGTCGTGTGCCAAATCTGCATGCGCGGCAGGAAGCCGAGCTGGATCGCCTGCTGCGTCAGTGAAAACACGCCTGAGATAATCGCCTGCGAGGCGATCACGGTGGCCACGGTCGCAAACGCGACGAGCGGGTAGTGCAGCCAATCGGGCGCGAGCTGATAGAACGGATTGTCGAGCGCGCTGGCATCAGTAACAAGCAGCGCAGCCTGTCCGAAATAGTTGAGGACGAGGGCGGGAAGTGCCACCGCGAACCATGCGAGCCGGATCGGCACCCGGCCGAAATGGCCCATGTCGGCATACATCGCTTCGCCGCCGGTCACCGCGAGAAAGGCGGCGCCCAGGACGGCGAAACTGATGTGGAAATCCCCGTGGATCAGAAAATCGAAAGCGTAAAGCGGGCTCACGGCAACGAGCACCCCGGGCGCCTGCACTATACCGTGGATGCCGAGCAGTGCGAGCACCAGGAACCAGGCGAGCATCACCGGCCCGAAGATATTGCCGATGAAGCCCGTGCCTTTCCGTTGCATGACGAAAAGCCCGATCAGGATGATGACGGTGAGTGGCACTACGGCGGGCGCCAGCGACGGCGCATCGACCTTCAGGCCTTCAAGGGCGCTGAGCACGGAGATGGCCGGCGTGATGGCGCCGTCGCCATAGAGCAGCGCCGCGCCGACAAGGCCGACGATCAGGAGTTGCGCACGCCATGTTCCGGGCCGCGCATTCCTGGCAGAGAGCAGCGCCAGCAACGCAACGATCCCGCCTTCACCGCGGTTGTTGGCGCGCATAATAAGCAGCGCATATTTGACTGAAATAATCAGGATCAGCGCCCAGAGGATCAGCGACACCACCCCGAGGATCGCCTCAGGGACGAGCGGCCCGCCATGGGCGGCCGCCTTGGCCGCTTCCTTCAGGGCATAAAGAGGACTTGTGCCGATGTCGCCATAGACGACGCCGAACGCGCCCAGTGTGGCGACAATCGGAAGACCTTTGGTGTGTGCCGCTTCAGCTGGGTGAGGAACAGTCATTGTTTCCCCCGATCAGCATTTTCGCTGCACAGTCTGCATCCGGCCGACGCGAATTGCTAGCGGCGATGTCGGGTGATCTGCGGGTTGACCATCATTACGTCCGGGTCTGGCGAACTGGATTGGACTGCTGGTCGTTGTGCAAAATGTCTTCACCTCGCTGTTCAATTCGCATCTGTTCGATTTTCACGAAGGCTGGATGTATGTGCTGGGAGTGGGCGTCGCCGGCGGCATGACGCTGCGAAGGCGGCATGATGCTCCGCTTCAAGGCGTTGCTGCGGAAGATCGGATACGCTGATCGACCGCTAAGCGACCATGGTTTTCTGCCCGCGCGTGCGCGTGCTGATCGCCACCGTCGCGACCACGGCTGCGGCGAATAGCAGGATCTGCAGCGTAATCGTCTCATCGTTGAACAAGGCTGCGAGCGCGAATGTAACGAACGGCTGCAGCAGAAGCACCTGCGAGACGCGCGCGATGCCGCCGATTGCCATGCCGGCATTCCAGGCGAAGAATGCGATCCATTGCGAAAACAGCGCGACATAAAGCACCGCGAGCCACGGCTTCAAGGCGATCTGCGTCAGGTCTGCCGGCATGGTCAGCGCGGCCGCGGGCAGCGAGATCGGCAATGCCATCACCAGCACCCAACTGATGACTTCCCATCCCGGCATCTGCGCGGTGAGCCGTCCGGAGAAAGTATAGCCGACCGCAGATGCGGTGATGGCTCCAAACAGAAGCAGGTCGCCGGCCGAGAGCGCACCGCCGCCCTGACGCAGCGCGAATATAATGACCAGCGCCGCGCCGGCGACGGACGCGATCCAGAACAGCGGTTTCGGCCGTTCATGGGTAATGACGACAGCGACCAGCGCGGTCGCGATGGGCAGGATCCCCAGCACCACGCCGCCATGCGACGCGTCGACGGTCTGCACCGCGAGCGCCATCAGGAACGGAAACAGGATGGTCACGCATATCATCGCGATCGCCAGGTGCGGCCACAGCCGGCGCGGCGGAAGCGGCCGGCGCAAGGCGATCAGGAGCACCAGCGCACAGAGCCCGGGGATCGCCCCGCGCAGCGCGGTCAGCGCCAGCGGATCGATCGCCGACACCGCGATGCGCGTCGCCGGCAGCGTGCCGCCGAAGATGACCATGCCGATGAAGCCCAGCAACAGACCGAGATGTTCGCGTGCAAATGTGGGGGAGGACATGATGCGAGACGTAGCGAGTTTGCCCGCTCGCGTACAGCGTTCGCGAGTTCCGCATGGCGGCCATGCGTGTTTTCGTCCGACCGGAATGACTGCCACAAATTGGCGAGGGGTCCGGCGCGTTACGCCGAACCCCTCGTTTCTAGTAAGACGCGTTTTCTTTATGCGAACTGGAACACCACTTCGCTTGAAAACGCTTTCGCGCAAAGATATCAGCCAGCCTGTAAGCCGGGTTCTGTAGGGCACCGCCTGCTTGCGGCAAGCGGTACGTGACGGCCATTCCTCTGGGACAACGTTTGCACGTTGCCTCGAGCAACCTACCCGGACGGCGAGCCTGACATCGCCCTGCGGTGCTATCGCCTTTCAGCGAACGCCCCGCGTTGCCGTCCCTATTCGGTCTTGCTCCCGGTGTGGTTTGCCATGCCGGCTCCGTTGCCGGACCCGCGGTGCGCTCTTACCGCACCTTTTCACCCTTGCCGCCCCTCCTTAGTGCCTTCCCGCAAGCGGGGAGGGTAGGGTGGGGAGGCGGTTCGTTCTCTGTGGCACTGTCCCTGGGGTCGCCCCCGCCGGACGTTATCCGGCACCGTATGTCGATGGAGCCCGGACTTTCCTCTCCAGCCACCTTTCGGTGATTGCCGGAGCGGCCGTCCGGCCGACTGACAGCCCTGTGATGGGGACTTAAGGCCGTCGCGTCAAGCCGACACAACGTTTTTCCGCGAAGTGGTTAGCGGTTCGCCTGAAGAAAACCCGTCAAAACAAAAGTTGGAGCCTTGATTCTGATCATCAGGACCGGGGTTCTGGAACCGACTCCAGCCCGGCAAAATAAACTATCCTGAAGGTGTCGTTTTGCGGTTGGCCCGTTCGACTGGATGCCGGCGATTAAGCCGATCAAACAGGAGTTATCGAGATGCAATATTTGCTGATGATCTATCTGAACGAAGCCGAGTTCGGCAAAATGGACGCCGCGACGAGCAAAAGGCTGACGGAGGAATACGGCGCGTTCACCCAGTCCATCATCCAGAGCGGCAATTTCAAGGCCGGCGACGCATTGCAGCCGACAACGACCGCGACCACCGTGCGCGTTCGCGACGGCAAGACCTTGACGACGGATGGTCCGTTCGCTGAGACGCGCGAGCAACTCGCCGGCTACTATCTGGTCGAAGCCAGGGATCTCGACGCCGCACTCGCCATAGCCGCGCGCATTCCCGGCGCGAGGACGGGTTCGATCGAGATCAGGGCGATCAAGGTTTATGATTGACAGCCATTGCCGTCATTCCGGGTTCGACGCTTTGCGTCGTCCCGGAATGACAATCGATGAATGACCGCATGACACCTGTCGAAATCGAAAAGCTGTTCCGTGACGAGGCGGGCCGGGCGCTGGCCACGCTGATCCGCCTCGTCGGCGATTTCGATCTCGCGGAGGACGCGTTGCAGGACGCGTTTGCGGTGGCGCTGGAACGTTGGCCCGCTGCCGTGCCGCCAGGCAATCCGCGGGCGTGGCTGGTCAATGTCGGCCGCAACAAGGCGATCGACCGGGTGCGCCGGCAAATCGCCTTTCGCGGCAAGCAAGCCGAATTGACGCATGCGCTGCTGCTCGACGCACCGGCCGCTTGCGAGCCCGTCGATAACATGGCGCTCGACGACGACATGCTGCGGCTGATTTTCATCTGCTGCCATCCGTCCTTCGCCGCCGAGGTTCAGGTCGCGCTGACGCTGCGCACGGTCTGCGGGCTCTCCACCGCGCAGGTCGCGCGCGCCTTTCTGGTCGGCGAGGAAGCGATGGCGCAGCGCCTGGTCCGCGCCAAGCAGAAGATCCGGCTCGCCGGAATCCCTTACGAGGTGCCGGAACGCGAAGCCTTGGCGCCGCGGCTGCGCGGCGTACTCGCGGTGATCTATCTCGTCTTCACCGAAGGCTACGCGGCAACCGCCGGCGAGGAACTGATGCGGCCGGACCTCGCGCGCGAGGCGATCCGGCTTGGCCGTCTGCTCGACGCGCTGATGCCCGGGCGCGGCGAGGTCAAGGGACTGCTGGCCCTGATGCTGCTGCACGACGCGCGCCGCGCCGGGCGCGAGACCGCGGGCGGGGACATCGTGCTGCTGGAAGAGCAGGATCGCGCGCAGTGGGACCATGGCCAGATATCGGAAGGTCTGAAACTGGTCGAAGAGAGCTTGCGGTTGCCGGGCCGGCCGCAATCCTACACGGTGCAGGCGGCGATCGCCGCCCTGCACGCGCGAGCGCCGAGTTACCGCGATACCGATTGGCCACAGATCGCCGGGCTCTATGAAGTGCTGCTGCGGATCGGCCCATCGCCAGTGATCGAACTCAATCACGCCGCTGTTGTATCGATGGTGGACGGACCGGCCCGCGCGCTCGATCTGATCGACGCGCTGGAAGCCCGCGGCGGCCTTGATGGTTACGAGTTGATGCCGGCAGTGCGCGCCGATCTGCTGCGCAGGCTCGGCCGGCGCGAGGCGGCGCGCGAAGCCTATCTCGCCGCGACCGCTGCCACACAATTGCAGCCGCTGCGCCGGCTTTACGCCCGACGATTGGCGGAGATGGATGGGGAGTGACCTGCATCGGCTCTTTCGTCATTGCGAGCGCAGCGAAGCAATCCAACTTCCGCAACAGGCAAAGATGGATTGCTTCGCTTCGCTCGCAATGACGGCTGAATAGCTGCTACTTCGCCGCAACCATGGCCTCGGCCGGAAGCGCGGCCAGCAGTGACTGCAGAGTGGTCAGCGTCGAATGATCGGCGATGCCGTCGACGCGCGCCGGGCGGAAGTGGCGCTGGAACGCGGTGACGGCATCCATGGTCGGCCCGTCATATTTCCCGTTGACCAGGACGCCGTAGCCGTATTTCGCCAGCGCCTGCTGCAGGTCGCGAACCTCGTCGCTGATGATGCCGAGCTTGAGGCTTTGGCCGCGCACGATCGGCGCCGGCTGCACCCAATGGCCGACGCCGGAATTGGCCAACGAATGCCACGGGAATTTCTCGCCGGGGTCTTTCTTGCGCGATGGCGCGACGTCCGAATGCCCGAGCACGCGATGGGGCGGCACCTTGCGGCGGAGCATGATGCCCCGGCACAGCGCAATCACGGCGGCGATCTGGCGCAGCGGAAAGTCCGGATAGCCCCAGTCATGGCCGCGGTTGGCGATCTCGACGCCGATCGAGCAGGAATTGATGTCTTCTTCGCCGGCCCAGGACGCTACCCCGGCATGCCAGGCGCGCTTGGTTTCCGGGACGCACTGCACGATGCGGCCGTCTTCCAGCACGATGTAGTGCGCGGAAACGTCGGTGCCCGCGGTGCATAGCTGTGCGATCGCGCCTTCCACATCCGGCATGCCGGTGTAGTGCAGCACGATCATATCCGGCAAACGGCCCTTGTTCCGATCGCCGTAATTCGCCGACGGGATGACATCGGATGCAATCGATGAATCAGGGATGAATGTCTGCATATCCGCGTTTGCCCTGGGGAGCGGGATGGCGCGCCGCTTCGAATCATACCCAACAAATGCGAACGGACCGAACGGCATAGGACGGCTCAAACCGGGCAGGAGAACGGCAACACTGCGTTGGCAACACGAAGCTCGTTTACTATTCCTTTACGATACCCTCGGCGCAATGCGAGAGCCGGCCGCGGCCTCGCATTTTCACCGATTGTGGGCGGGGAGCATCACTTGCCAATCGATTTGATGTGCCTGAACCTAGCCGGGAGGGCACGGGGGCCCCGGAACTCGGCGCAGCTTCCCCCAAAGCCAATGTATTAATTCCATCAACGCTTTCTTAACGCTAACTGCCGTTACTAAGTGGTGAAGAGCCGAACCGGTTTGAGGGACGGCCAACGCCCTCTTTCACGCTCGAAATCCCATGGCAGCCCAGCAAATTCCATCGGGAAATCAGGGTTTGCGAGTTGGGGGCGCGGGATCGGCAATCGTGCCTCGCCAAGGCTTTGTGACCGGAACAGGCTTTTCGAGGCGAAAAGCCCGGCGAAGCGCAGATATTTGAGGCGCAATGGGCCCGCTCTCCTCCAATTTCCGTTTCCCTCGCCGGATCCTGCCCGGAGCCGGGGCATGAATTCGGCCGCCCAACGCCATGTTCCCGTCCTGGGCCGCCAGGCCATCGAGATGCTTAAGCCGCGCGACGGCGGCAGCTATATCGACGCCACCTTTGGGGGCGGCGGCTACAGCCGGGCCATCCTGGAGACCGCCGGAACCCGCGTCGTCGGCATCGACCGCGACCGATCGGCGATAATGGCCGGGTTCGATCTCGTCGATCGGTCGGGCGGCCGGCTGATTCTGGTGGAGGACCGGTTTTCGAATCTCGCCGAGATTTGCGCGGCCCAAGGCATCTCCGCGGCCGACGGCGTCGTGATGGACGTCGGTGTGTCCTCGATGCAACTCGACCAGGCCGACCGTGGCTTCTCGTTTCGCCTCGGCGGTCCGCTCGACATGCGGATGGGCCATGACGGCCCGACCGCGGCGGATGTGATCGCGAAGGCGTCCGAGGCCGATCTCGCCAACATCATCTACATTTTCGGCGAGGAGCGTCATTCGCGAGCCGTCGCCCGCGCCATCGTCGCCGCGCGCAAGGAAGCGCCAATCGCGACCACGCGGGCGCTGGCCGATATTGTCGCCAAAGTGGTGCGCTCGAAGCCCGGTGAAATTCACCCGGCGACGCGGACGTTTCAGGCGTTGCGGATCTTCGTCAACGAAGAACTCGATGAACTGCATCTGGCGCTGTCCGCCGCCGAGCGCGTGTTGAAGCCGGGCGGCCGGCTGGTGGCGGTGTCGTTTCATTCGCTGGAAGACCGCATCGTCAAGAATTTCCTGGTCGAACGCAGCAAGGCCGGCGGCGGATCGCGGCATCTGCCAGAGGTCGCACAGGCGGCGCCAAGCTTTCACATTTTGACCAAGCGTCCGGTCACGCCTGATGACGCCGAGACAACGGCCAATCCGCGCGCGCGCTCGGCGAAGCTGCGTGCGGCCGAGCGCACGGAAGCGCCTGCGCACCGCGCTGCGGCCTTGCCGGCATGGCCGACGCTCGCTGACGTGATGAGGGGAGGCTGATCATGCGGATCATCCATCTCCTCGTGATCGGTGCCTTGGTGTTCGCGGCCGCCTACGTCTATCGGATCAAGATGGAATCCACTTCCCGCACCGAGAGGGTGCTGCGGCTGCATGCGGAAATTCGCGAGCAGCGCGATGCCATCGCGGTGCTGCGGGCGGAATGGGCAAAACTCGATGCGCCGCTGCGGCTGCAGGGTCTCGCCGACCGCCATCTGGCCCTCAAACCGCTCAACGCCACGCAATATGATTCCTTGAAGAACCTGCCCGAACGGCCGCCGAGCTTGGTCAAATCGGGCGATCCCGACCCGATCGGGGCAATGATCGAGGCCATCGATTCCGTTGCCGGTTCCGCGACAGTCACCGGTTCGGTGCCGGCGCCGGAGGATCAGCCATGAGCGGTCAGGCGCCTAAGGCTGTCAGGCCTGCGGAACCATGGCGGCAGCGGCTGATCCGCAGCCTGCTGTATGGGCGCAATGTCGATCGTGCCGCGAAAGCGCGCGCCCGCGTCGGTTTTGCGATCCTGGCATTTGCGGCGATCTATGCGGTGATCGCCGGGCGGCTGGTCATGTTTGGCATTGGCGCCGACAGTCACGCCGCGCGCCGGACCGCGGTGCAGGACGCCATCGCTACCTCCCGGCCGGATATCGTCGACCGCAATGGCGAAGTGCTTGCCACCGACGTCAAGTCGCCCAGCCTGTTCGGCGAGCCGCGCCGGATCATCGACAAGGATGAAGCGATCGAGCTTTTGACCGCAACGCTGCCGGACTTCGATACCGCCGAAGTGCGCGAACGGCTGTCGTCGAAGAAAGGCTTCGTCTGGCTGAAGCGCGAAATCACGCCGAAGCAGCAACAGGAAATTCACCGCCTCGGCATTCCCGGCATCGGCTTCCTGCGCGAGAACAGGCGCGTTTATCCGACCGGCAACGAGGTCGCCCATCTGATCGGCCTGGTCAACATCGACAACCAGGGCATCGCCGGGATGGAGAAATGGCTCGACAATAACGGCCTCGCCGATCTGCACCGCGCCGGCTTTGCAACCGATCGTCTGCAGCGGCCGGTGGAATTGTCGATCGACCTGCGCGTCGAGCACGCGCTGCGCGACGAACTGCTCAAGGCCAAGGAAAAATACAAGGCTAAGGCGGCCTCCGGCCTCGTCTCCAACGTCAAGACCGGCGAGATCGTCGCGATGGTATCGCTGCCCGACTTCGATCCGAATAATCCGAAAGAGGCGCACGATCCCGATCGCATCAATCGGCTGACCACCGGCGTTTACGAAATGGGCTCGACATTCAAGGCGCTGACGCTGGCGATGGCGCTTGATTCCGGCAAGGCCAATCTCGGCACCATGTACGACGCCCGTGGCGCGCTGCGTCACGGAAAATTTGCCATTCACGACACCCATCCGCTGGGCCGGTCTATCTCACTGTCGGAAGTATTTACGTTCTCCTCGAATGTCGGCGCGGCGCGCATCGCCTTGGCGCAGGGCGTCGAAGCGCACAAGGCGTTCCTGCGCAAGTTGGGTCAGCTCGATCGGCTGCGCACCGAATTGCCGGAAAGCACTTCGCCGATCGTGCCGAAGCGCTGGAGCGAACTCAACACCATCACCATTGCGTTCGGCCACGGTCTTTCGGTCGCGCCGCTGCAGGCGGTGATGGGCATCAACGCGGTCATCAACGGCGGCTATCTGATCCCGCCGACATTCCTCAAGCGGTCCGAAGGGGAAGCCAAAGCGCTGGCAAAGAAAGTGCTCAAGTCAGAAACCAGCGAGAAGATGCGCTATCTGATGCGGCTCAACGCCGAGATCGGAACCGCCAAGCAGGCTGACGTGAAGGGCTATTATATCGGCGGCAAAACCGGCACCTCGGAGAAGGTGGTCAATGGCCGCTATTCCAAGAAGCAGGTGCTGAACTCGTTTACCGCGATCGTTCCGGCCGACAATCCGCAATTCCAGCTCCTGGTGATGCTGGACGAGCCGAAGGCGCTGCCCGAAACCCACGGCTATATCACTTCAGGCTGGAATGCGGTCCCGACCGGCGGCAAGGTGATCGCTCGAATCGCGCCGCTGCTGGGCATCGAGCCGCGCTTCGATCTGCCGCCGTCCGAGCGCCTTATTCTTGCGGCATCGAAGACAACCCAGTAAGGCGTAAACATCACGCGCCGGCCGAACTGGAAGACAATGAAACTTCGCGAACTGTTCAGCGATGACGCCACGATCGACCCGCAGGCGGAAGCGGTTGTGATCACTGGCCTTGCCGCGGACAGTCGGATGGTCAAGCCGGGCCACCTGTTCTTTGCGCTCGCCGGCAGCAAGACCGATGGCGCGCGCTTCATCGATTCGGCGATTTCCACCGGCGCTGCCGCAATCGCGGGCGATCATCCGCCGCAAGGCAATTCGCGCGTGCCGTTCGTCGTCACGCCCAATCCACGCCGCGCGCTGGCGCTCGCCGCGGCGAAATTTTATTCGCGGCAACCTCAAACCATCGCCGCCGTGACCGGCACCAGCGGCAAGACCTCGGTCGCCGCCTTCACGCGGCAGATCTGGCAGCGGCTCGGTCACGCGTCGGCCAGTATCGGCACCATTGGGCTGGTGTCGCAGAAGCGCAACGTCTACGGCTCACTGACGACGCCGGATCCGATTGAGCTGCATCGGCAGCTCGACGAGATTGCGCGCGATGGCGTTACGCACCTGGCATTCGAGGCGTCGTCGCACGGGCTCGATCAGTATCGGCTGGACGGCGTGCGCATCGCGGCCGGCGGCTTCACCAATCTCTCGCGCGACCACATGGACTACCATCCTGATGTCGCGCACTACTTTGGCGCCAAGCTGCGGCTGTTCCGCGATCTGGTCGCAGCCGATGGCGCGGCGATCATTTCAGCCGATCATGATTGCTCGCAGGCCGTGATCGAGGCTGCGCGCGCGCGGGGCTTGCGGATCCTCGCGGTCGGCGGCAAGGGCGATGGTGCAGGCGAGGGGATTCGCCTGATCGCGGCCGACATCGACGGCTTTGCGCAAAAACTGAACCTCGAACATCGCGGGCACCAGCACGCAATCCGGCTGCCGCTGGTCGGCGAATTCCAGATCGAGAATGCGCTGGTAGCCGCCGGCCTCGCGATCGGCACCGGCAGTGAGTCGAAAGCCGTTTTTGCGGCCCTCGAACATCTCGAAGGCGCGAAGGGCCGGCTGGAGCGGGTTGCGGAGCGCAACGGCGCGCCGATTTTCGTCGACTACGCACACAAGCCTGACGCACTGGCGAAGGCGCTGCAGGCGCTGCGGCCTTACGCCAGGGGCAAGCTCGTCGTGGTGTTCGGCGCCGGCGGCGACCGCGATGCCGGAAAGCGTGCTTTGATGGGGGCGATTGCCAGCGAAAATGCCGACAGCGTCATCGTCACCGACGACAATCCGCGCAGCGAAAATCCCGACCTGATTCGCGCCGCGATCCTGAGCGCTGCGAAGGGCGCAAAGGACATCGGCGATCGCGCCGACGCCATCCGCACTGCGATTGCCGGTCTGCAGCCCGGCGATGCGCTGCTGATTGCCGGCAAGGGCCACGAGACCGGACAGATTGTCGGTGACCGCGTGCTGCCGTTCAGCGATCACGACGCGGTTGCCGCCGCACTTGCGCCGAGGGTCGCATGAGTGCGGCCCCGCTGTGGACCCTTCACGCGATGGCGGAAGCCATGCGCGCGTCGATCCAGGGCGCGTTGCCGGAAGCGGTTACCGGTCTTTCCATCGACAGCCGCACCATTGCGCCGGGAGAGGCTTACTTTGCGATCAAGGGCGATGTTCACGATGGGCATGATTTCGTCGACGCGGCGTTGAAGGCCGGCGCCGCGCTGGCGGTGGTTGAGGCCCCGCAGCGCGAGAAGTTCGCATCCGACGCGCCGTTGTTGATTGTGGACGACGTGCTCGCCGGTCTGGTCGAACTCGCGCGCGCCGCCCGCGCGCGTCTGAGCGCGCAGGTGATCGCGGTGACCGGTTCGGTCGGCAAGACATCAACCAAAGAGGCGTTGCGGCGCGTGTTGGGCGCACAGGGCGAGACCCATGCTTCTGCCGCGTCCTTCAACAATCACTGGGGCGTGCCGCTGTCGCTGGCGCGATGCCCGGCGACGGCGCGTTTTGCGATCTTCGAGATCGGCATGAATCACGCGGGCGAAATCGAGCCGCTGGTCAAGATGGTGCGGCCGCACGCGGCTATCATCACCACGATCGAACCCGTGCATCTGGAGTTCTTTGCCGGCATCGAGGCGATTGCCGACGCCAAAGCGGAGATTTTTGCAGGCATCGAGCCCGGCGGCGCGGTGGTGCTCAACCGCGACAATTCGCAATTTGACCGTTTAACAGAACGCGCCAAAAATCTCGGCATCTCCCGTATCGTCTCGTTCGGCTCGGACAAGAAATCCGATGCGCGGCTGCTCGATATCTCACTGCACGCCACCTGCTCGGCCGTGCACGCCAATATCCTCGGCAACGATGTTACTTATAAACTCGGCATGCCCGGCCGTCACATGGCGATGAACTCGCTGGCGGTATTGGCCGCCGCATCGCTGGTCGGTGCCGACCTTGCGCGGGCGGCGCTGTCGCTGTCGCAGATCGAATCGACGGCAGGTCGCGGTGCCCGCCGTGCGCTGGAGGTCGCCAACGGCGAGGCCACATTGATCGATGAAAGCTATAACGCCAATCCGGCCTCGATGGCGGCGGCTCTCAACGTGCTCGGCCAGGCCGCAGTCGGCCCGCGCGGCCGCCGCATCGCGATACTCGGCGACATGCTCGAACTCGGCCCAACGGCCCCCGCACTGCATCGCGGGCTGATCGACGCCATCAGGTCCAACCACATCGATCTCGTTTATTGTTGTGGTCCGCTGATGCGTAACTTGTGGGACGCTCTTTCCACGGGTAAACGGGGCGGGTATGCGGAGAGCGCGGCGGCTCTCGAAGCGCAGGCGGTTGCTGCCATACGTGCCGGCGACGCGATCATGATCAAGGGATCGCTCGGCTCGAAGATGAAAACGATTGTCAATGCGCTCGAAAAGCGCTTTCCCGGCGGGACCGCGCTCGACGAAGCCGCGGTATAGGGCGGATTGAATGTTTTATTGGCTGATTGATCTTTCCAACACCGTTCCCGGCATGGGCGTGTTCCGCACGTTTTTGAACGTGTTTCGCTACATCACCTTTCGCACCGGCGGCGCGATGGTGACCGGTGCATTGTTCGTTTTCCTGTTCGGCCCCTGGATTATCGATCACCTCCGGCTTCGCCAGGGCAAGGGTCAGCCGATCCGCACCGACGGCCCGCAATCGCATCTCCTCACCAAAAAGGGTACGCCGACCATGGGCGGCCTGATGATCCTTTCAGGATTGGTGGTCGCGACGGTGCTGTGGGCCAATCCGCTCAATCCCTACGTCTGGATCGTGCTCGCGGTGACACTGGGCTTTGGCTTCGTCGGCTTCTACGACGACTACCTGAAGGTGACCAAGCAGACCCATAGCGGCTTCGCGGGAAAAATCCGGCTCGCTATCGAGGCCGTTATCGCGCTCGCCGCGTGCTACGCGCTGGTACGGCTCGGACGCGACCCGTTCTCAACCTCTTTGGTGATTCCGTTTTTCAAGGACGTGGCGCTGAATTTCGGCTGGTTCTTCGTGTTCTTCGGCGCGTTTATCATTGTCGGCGCCGGCAACGCCGTAAATCTGACCGACGGTCTCGATGGTCTCGCCATCGTGCCTGTCATGATCGCGGCGGCGAGTTTTGGCATGATCTCCTATCTTGCCGGCAACGCTGTATTCTCGGACTACTTGCAGCTCAACTACGTCGCCGGCACTGGCGAGCTCGCGGTATTATGCGGCGCAGTGCTGGGTGCGGGACTGGGATTCCTCTGGTTCAATGCGCCGCCGGCGTCGATCTTCATGGGCGATACCGGCTCGCTCGCACTCGGCGGCATGCTGGGTTCGATCGCGGTCGCGGTCAAACATGAGATCGTGCTCGCCGTGATTGGCGGACTGTTCGTGCTGGAAGCGGTCTCGGTGATCGTCCAGGTCGCGTCCTTCAAGCTCACCGGCAAGCGCATCTTCCGGATGGCGCCGATCCATCATCATTTCGAGCAACTGGGCTGGACTGAGCCGCAAATCGTGATCCGGTTCTGGATCATCTCGGTGATGCTGGCGCTGGCCGGCCTCTCCACGCTGAAGCTGCGGTGAGTGTTTTGTATCCTCTCAGTCGTCATTCCGGAGGCCGCGAAGCGGCAATACGGAATCTCGAGATTCCGGGTTCGTGCTTCGCACGCCCCGGAATGACGTGCTGAATCATGATCCCCGTCACCTCGTTTGCGGGCAAGACGGTTGCGGTGTTTGGGCTCGGCGGCTCGGGCCTTGCGAGCTGTCACGCCCTGAAGGCGGGCGGGGCGGAAGTGATCGCCAGCGACGACGGCCTCGACAAGCTTGCCGAAGCCGCGCAAGCCGGGTTCATCACGGCAGATTTGCGAACGGTGTCTTGGGCGAATTTCGCGGCGCTGGTGCTCACGCCCGGCGCGCCGCTCACCCATCCGGCTCCGCACTGGAGCGTGCTGGCCGCACGCGAGGCCGGTATTGAGGTGATCGGCGATATCGAATTGTTTTGCCGGGAGCGGCGGCGTCATGCGCCGGACGCGCCATTCGTCGCCATCACCGGCACCAACGGCAAATCGACCACGACCGCCCTGATCGCGCATATGATGCGCGTCGCCGGTTACGACACCCAGATGGGCGGCAACATCGGCACCGCGATCCTGTCGCTGGAGCCGCCGCGGATGGGGCGGGTCCACGTCATCGAGATGTCGTCGTATCAAATTGACTTATCTCCCTCGCTCGATCCTTCCGTCGGCATCCTGCTCAACGTCAGCGAAGACCACATCGATCGCCATGGCACGCTCGAACATTATGCCGCCGTAAAGGAGCGGCTGGTCGCCGGCGTGCAGCCGCAGGGCACTGCGATCGTCGGCGTCGATGACGGCTGGAGCCGGAACACCGCCGACCGGATCGAGCAGGCGGGCCGACGCGTGGTCAGAGTCTCGGTGAAAAATCCGCTGCCGGCCGGCATTTATGTCGAGCGTGAAATCATCTGGCGCGCCTCCGGCGGCGCGCGCAGCGAGATTGCGCGGATCGGCGGCATCGGTTCGCTGCGCGGTCTGCACAACGCGCAGAATGCCGCCTGCGCTGCGGCGTGTGCGCTGGCGCTCGGGATATCCTCTGAAACTTTGCAGAACGGCCTGCGCAGCTTTCCTGGGCTGGCGCATCGCATGGAACAGGTCGGCCGCCGCGGTAATGTGCTGTTCGTCAACGATTCCAAGGGAACCAATGCGGATGCGGCCGCGCATGCGCTGTCGTCTTTCGCCGATATTTTCTGGATTGCCGGCGGCAAGCCGAAACTCGGCGGCATCACGGGCCTGTCAGAATATTTCCCGCGCATCCGCAAGGCCTATCTGATCGGCGAGGCCGCGCAGGAATTTTCGGGCACGCTCGGCGACCGCGTGCCGCACGAGATCTCGGAAACGCTCGAGGTTGCCGTGACCAATGCAGCGCGCGACGCGGAAGCCTCGGGGTTGGCCGATCCGGTGGTGCTGCTGTCGCCGGCTTGCGCCTCGTTCGACCAGTACCGCAATTTTGAAATCCGCGGCGCCCGCTTTCGCGACCTCGTCACCGCGCTATCAGGCGTCAAGCCAGTGGTGTGACGGCGCACGGCCGCCTCACTTGCAGCCTCCTCACTTACAGCCGCCTCACTTACAACTGTCGTCGCCCGCGAAGGCGGGCGATCCAGTATTCCAGAGCCAGCGCGGCTCGATCGGTAGGCTGCGGCATACTGGATACCCGCTTTCGCGGGTATGACGACTTTTTATGCTGCAACGCGCTGTGCAGCATCCGCGGAACGAAGCCGCTGCCCACCTCGCTCAAAACATTTCCAATTCGTTAACCCTTCGGAAACCATCATGGGCGACCAATGGGCAAACCTCCGCCTTTGGGGACGCCCATGATCTCCCGTGAAGAACGCACCCCCTTGAGCGAGTGGTGGTGGACGGTTGACCGTCCACTGCTCGCGGCGATCATCGCGCTGATGGTGGGCGGCATCATTTTTTCGCTGGCGGCCAGTCCGCCGGTGGCGACGCGGATCGGGCTCGATCCGTTCCACTTCTTCAATCGCCACCTGTTGTTTCTGTTGCCCTCCTTCATCGTGCTGATCGGCGTGTCGTTCCTCTCGCCCCGGCAGATTCGCCGCAGCGCGTTGATCGTGTTCGCGCTCAGCATCGCGCTGATCGTGGCGACGCTCTTGATCGGTCCCGAGGTCAAGGGCGCGCGGCGCTGGATCACCCTGATCGGCATCAACATCCAGGCGTCGGAATCCGCCAAGCCCGCCTTCGTGGTGATCGCGGCGTGGCTGTTCGCGGAATCGGCGCGGCGGCCGGAAATGCCGGCGACGTCGATGGCGCTGGTGCTGTTGATGCTGCTGGTAACACTCCTGGTGATGGAACCTGATTTCGGCCAGACCATGCTGATCCTGATGGTATGGGGGGCCTTGTTCTTTATCGCCGGGATGCGGATGATCTGGGTGTTGGGGCTCGCGGGCGCCGCCGGCGCCGGGCTGTTCGGGGCTTATCTTTTGGTTCCACATGTCGCAGGCCGTATCAGGCGGTTTATGAATCCGGCCTCGGGAGATACCTTCCAGGTCGATACCGCCATGGAGGCATTCTTCAATGGCGGCTGGTTCGGACTTGGGCCCGGCGAAGGCATCGCCAAGCGCAGCCTGCCGGACAGCCACACGGACTTTGTGTTCGCGGTCGCTGCTGAGGAATTCGGAATCATTCTTTGCCTGGCGCTGCTCGCGCTGTTCGCCTTCGTCGTGATCCGCTCGCTGGCGCGCGCCTATTCCACCGAGGATATGTTCACGCGCTTTGCCGCGTCGGGTTTGGCGATCTTGTTCGGCGTGCAGGCAGCGATCAACATGTCGGTCAATCTGCAGCTGATACCGGCCAAGGGCATGACGCTGCCGTTCATCTCCTACGGCGGCTCGTCGATGATTTCTCTGGCCTATAGCGTCGGTATGATGCTGGCGCTGACGCGGCAGCGGCCGCGCACTGAGATGGAATCGATCGGCGACGCCAACGCCGTGCGCAGCTATGCTTGATCCTGGCTAGCTTGACCTTGGCTAGGCTTGACCTCGCGGCAAAGACGCGCTTTTCGTCGTTGCGAGGAACGAAGTGACGAAGCAACCCAGATTGCGCCAATGACCATTGCGCCTTTAGTTTTTTTGGCCGCGGGCGGTACCGGCGGTCATCTGTTTCCCGCCGAGGCGCTCGGCGTTGAATTGATCAAGCGTGGCTTGCGCGTGCGTCTCGCCACCGATTCCCGGGCGCTCCGCTATAGCGGATTGTTCTCCGGGGGAACGATCGACGTGGTGCCGAGCGCCACCGTGCACAGCCGCATGCCGTGGTCGCTGGCCTACACCGGCGCGATGCTCGCCGCCGGCGCCGCCGTTTCGTTCAACCTGCTGCGAAAATTGCGGCCCGCTGCGGTGGTCGGTTTCGGCGGCTATCCGACGCTGCCGCCGCTGGTGGCCGCGCGGTTGTTCCGGATACCCGGCGTCATTCACGAAGCCAACGCGGTGCTCGGCCGCGCCAACCGTTTTCTTTCAAGTCACGTCAGCGCGATCGCCACATCGCTGCCGGGCGCGCTTGATCGCGATCCGAAGCTGGCCGGGAAAACAACCACCGTCGGCACGCCGCTGCGGCCGGCGATCCTTGCAGCCGCCGCGGTGAAGTTTGTGTCCCCCGAACCGACCGGGCCGCTTCGGTTGCTGGTGGTCGGCGGCAGCCAGGGCGCGCGCGTGATGGCCGATATCGTGCCCGGCGCGATCGAGCGGCTGGAGCCGGCGCTGTGGAGCAGGCTGGTCCTTACCCAGCAAGTGCGTGAAGAAGACATGATGCGCGTCCGCATGGTCTATGACCGGCTTAAGGTCACCGCCGAGCTGGCGCCGTTCTTCAGCGATTTGCCGGCGCGACTGGCGTCGAGCCATCTGGTTATTTCGCGATCTGGCGCAGGCACGGTGGCCGAGCTCGGTGCGATCGGCCGCCCATCGATCCTGGTGCCGCTGCCCGGCTCGATCGACCAGGATCAGTTCGTCAATGCCGGCGTATTGGTGCAGGCCAAGGGCGCGCTTCGGATTCCGCAGGCGGATTTCACGCCCGACCGGCTGGCCGCCGAAATCTCCGCACTCGCCGCCGAGCCCGCGCGATTGACCGCGATGGCCGCGGGCGCCCGTACTATCGGCCGCCTCGATGCCGCTGAACGGCTGGCCGATCTGGTGATGAAAGTGGCCGGAATCTAGGCGGTTGCGAACAAAATTGCCCTTGTCATGTCCCGCGAAAGCGGGGCATCCAGTACAGCGCACGGCTGATTTGAATAGCTAGCTACGCGAAATACTGGATCGTCCGCTTTCGTGGGCGATATCGCCCCGGGGAACCAACCATGAGATTGCCGCGCGAGATCGGACCCATCCACTTCGTCGGGATCGGCGGCATCGGCATGAGCGGCATCGCCGAGGTGCTGTGCAATCTCGGATATACCGTGCAGGGGTCCGATGCTTCCGAGGGCGCCAATGTCAACCGCCTGCGCGAAAAGGGCATCGCCATTACCGTCGGCCACAAGGCCGAGAACGTCGCCGGCGCCGATGTGCTGGTGGTATCGACCGCGATCAAGCGCGACAATCCCGAGCTGATGGCGGCACGGGCGCAGCGCATCCCCGTGGTCCGGCGTGCCGAAATGTTGGCCGAACTGATGCGGCTGAAAAGCTGCGTCGCTATCGCCGGCACCCATGGCAAGACCACCACGACCTCGATGGTCGCGGCTTTGCTTGACGCCGGCGATCTCGATCCGACCGTAATCAATGGCGGCATCATCAATGCCTACGGCACCAACGCCCGGCTCGGCGCCGGCGAGTGGATGGTGGTGGAAGCCGACGAGAGCGACGGCACGTTCTTAAAACTGCCGGCCGATGTCGCTATCGTCACCAACGTCGATCCCGAACATCTCGATCACTTCAACACATTCGACGCGGTGCAGGACGCGTTCCGAAGTTTTGTCGAGAACGTGCCGTTCTACGGCTTCGCGGTGATGTGCATCGACCATCCGGTGGTGCAGACCATCGTCGGCAAGATCGAGGATCGCCGCATTGTCACCTACGGCGAAAATCCGCAGGCTGATGCGCGGCTGCTCGACCTCCATCCGAACGGCGGCGGGTCCACCTTCAAGGTGGTGTTTCGCGATCGCAAGACCGATGCGGCGCATGAGATCGCCGATCTCGTGCTGCCAATGCCGGGACGGCACAACGCGCTCAATGCCACGGCGGCCATTGCAGTCGCCCACGAACTCGGCCTGTCCGATGAAACGATCCGCAAGGCCCTCGCCGGTTTCGGCGGCGTGCGGCGGCGCTTTACCAAAACCGGCGAATGGAACGGCGTCACCATCATCGACGATTACGGCCATCACCCGGTCGAGATCGCGGCGGTGCTGAAGGCGGCGCGCGAATCCACCAACGGCAAGATCATCGCCGTGGTGCAGCCACATCGTTTCACCCGGCTGCAATCGCTGTTCGAGGAATTTTGTACCTGCTTCAATGACGCCGATACGGTCGTCGTCGCCGAGGTTTATCCGGCCGGCGAAGCGCCGATTGCCGGCATCGACCGCGATCATTTTGTGTTGGGTCTGCGCGCGCACGGGCATCGCGAAGTGATTCCGCTGACAAATTCGGCTGCGCTTGCGGGTGTGGTTCACGACGTCGCCGGCCGCGGCGATTTTGTCGTCTGTCTTGGCGCCGGCAACATCACGCAATGGGCCTACGCGCTGCCGGGCGAATTGAAGGTGCTGGGGTGATGGGTCCGCTGCTTCCGAGTTCGTCATGGCCGGCTTGTCCCGGCCATGACGAAATTAATTGCCTTGATGAATTCGCATGACTTTCCCCGACATCACACCCGATCTCAAAGCCGCGATGCCGGAATTGCGCGGCCGGCTGTTGGCAAACCAGTCGCTCGCCGAGCTGACATGGTTTCGGGTCGGCGGTCCGGCGCAGGTGCTGTTCACGCCGTCGGATGAAGACGACCTGGCTTATTTTCTCGCGCATCTGCCGCGCGAGCTTCCGGTCTATGTCGTCGGCGTCGGCTCCAACCTGATCGTGCGCGATGGCGGCATGCCCGGCGTGGTGATCAGACTCAGTCCGCGCGGGTTCGGCGCGACCAGCGCCGAAGGCGACATCGTTACCGCCGGCGCGGCTGCGCTCGACAAGCGGGTGGCCGAAACGGCCGCTGCGGCCAATATCAGCGGACTGGAATTTTTCTTTGGCATTCCCGGCACCATCGGCGGCGCGTTGCGCATGAACGCCGGCGCCAATGGCGACGAGACCAAGGAGGTCTTGATCGAGGCCAGCGGCATCGGCCGCGACGGCAAAAGACATACGTTCACCAACGCGGATATGAAGTTCGTCTATCGCAACAGCGGCGTCGACACTTCCATCATTTTTACTTCCGCGCGCTTTTGCGGCGCCGTGGCCGCGTCAGATGCCATTCGCGTGCGGATGAACGAGGTGCAAAACCACCGCGAAACCGCGCAGCCGATTCGCGAAAAGACCGGCGGCTCGACCTTCAAGAATCCGCCGGACCATAGCGCCTGGAAGCTGATCGATGCTGCCGGCTGTCGGGGTCTGCGTGTCGGCGGCGCGCAGGTCTCGGAAATGCACTGCAATTTCCTGATCAATACCGGTAGCGCCACCGGCCATGATATCGAAACCCTAGGCGAGACGGTTCGCGCGCGGGTGAAAGAGAATTCCGGAATTGAGCTACACTGGGAAATCAAGCGGATCGGGCTTCCCTAATTGTCATTCCGGGGCGATGCGAAGCATCGAACCCGGAATCTCGAGATTCCGGGTCTGTGCTTGCGCACCATCCCGGAATGACGAAAGAGATAGATCGGCGGAATGAGCTAATGCGAAACACCATTCTTTTCGGGGGCACGAACAAGGAGCGCCTGGTGTCGGTGGCCAGCGCTCAGGCCGTGCATTCGGCTTTACACGAAGCTGATCTGTGGTTCTGGGATCTCGATGACAGCGTATATGAAATCCGGTCTGAAGCGCTTCTGAAGCATTCGCGGCCGTTCGAAGAGCCGTTCAAGCCGGCTGATCAAAGGATCGGCGGCATCGAACAGGCGCTTGATCGGGCAAAGGCCGAGAACCGCCTGCTGGTGCTCGGCTTGCACGGCGGCACGGCCGAAAATGGCGAGCTTCAGGCGATGTGCGAAATCCGCGGGATTCCATTCACCGGTTCCGGCTCCGCTTCGTCGCATCTCGCGTTCGACAAAATAGCTGCCAAGCGCTTTGCTGCCATTGCGGGGGTGAGGGCGCCAATCGGCGTGGCGCTGGAAGATGCCGAGACGGCTCTCGCCGAGTACGGCAAGCTGATTGCCAAGCCGACACGCGACGGATCGAGCTACGGCTTGATATTCGTCAATTCGAAACAGGACCTCGCCGCCGTCCGCAACGCCGCCAAGACCGAAGACTATCTGATTGAACCGTTCATCGCAGGCGTGGAAGCGACTTGTGGCGTGCTGGAGCAGTTGGACGGTTCGCTTACGCCATTGCCGCCGGTGGAGATCATCCCGGCGGAGGGTGAGTTCGACTACAGGGCGAAGTATTTGGCCAAAGCGACGCAGGAAATCTGCCCCGGGCGTTTTGCACCTGAAGTCAGCGCACAACTCATGGACCAAGCGCTCAAAGCGCACCAAGCGCTGTCGTGCAGCGGCTATTCCCGTTCAGACTTCATTGTTTCGGACAAGGGACCGATTTATCTCGAAACCAACACCTTGCCGGGACTGACCAAGGCCTCGCTTTATCCGAAGGCACTCCAGGCCCAGGGAATCGAATTCGTCGATTTCCTGAGAGACCAGATTGCACTGGCGGTAAAGCGCACGCACAAGTAGGTCACGACGGAACTCTGCGGCGCGACGGTCGAAGGCCAGCCGAGCGGGGTGAGCCAGACCGTTCCCCCGGTAAAAATTTACGATTACCGGGCAAAGTACTCAGAAGATGGATCAAAATACCTCCAACCTTCACCTCGTTTACCCTTTGTTTACCAGGAAGTCCGAAGGTTAACGCTGGCGGCGCATGTGGCGCTTGGCTGCCGGGGCGTGAGCCGTGCGGATTTCCGCTTCGACGACCGCATCGAGGGAACACTTGGCCTCTTCTACCAGAGGCCAGCACCCAGCCGGCATGACCGAGACGTCACAGGTGCCAGGACTCGCAGTGTTTGCGGGCACAACATGTGACGAGCTCGTGCAATGGATGGTGGAGGACGCCTCGCTCGATCGCTGAGATCGCCGAGGCCCCAAGCTGATCTGAAAGCGGCCGCCATTGGCGCGGTCGTGCTGTTGCGCGAGTGGCTGGGCTCGAGGCGCGCAGCCGTCAAACCGCTGGAACGCGAACAACCGCACCGCCTGATCGCGCTTCTCGAGCGTTACGTTCCGCGCCGCGCCGGCATCGCCGCGACCGTCTTGATACTGCTGGGCAGCGCCGGCCTCGGGATCGTCAAGGGCGGCCACGTCGAGGAATTGACCTCGGGCTTGAGCGATATCCGCAATGCAATCGCCAACTCCGCCGGATTCCGGATCACGGCGGTCGCCATCAATGGCCGCAGGCAACTGAGCCAGGACGAGGTGCTCGCGGCCGGCGGCGTCAACGGCCGCTCGTCGCTGTTGTTCCTTGATGCGGCTATCGTGCGCGACAAGCTGAAAGCCAATCCGTGGATCGCCGATGCGACGGTGCTGAAGCTTTATCCCGGCCAGCTCCAGATCGATATTGTCGAACGTTCGGCGTTCGCGCTGTGGCAGCAGGATGGGCGGCTGTCGGTGATTTCGGATGACGGCGCGGTGCTTCAGCCCTATGCGTCGCGCCGCTTTATCTCGCTGCCGCTGGTCGTCGGCAAGGGCGCCGAAACCCGCGCCCGCGATTTCCTCGCGCTGCTTGCGCGCTATCCGCAGGTGCAGGCAGCGACCAAGGCCGCGATTTTCGTCGGCGAGCGGCGCTGGAACCTACGGCTCAAGGACGGCCTCGACATCCGGTTGCCGGAAAATGACGTCGGCAACGCGCTGGCGGCGTTGAGCAAGCTCGACAAGGAAGACCGGCTGTTTTCCCGCGATATCGTCGCCGTCGACATGCGTCTGCCGGGCCGGCTGACGGTGCAGCTGTCGGAAGACGCAGCCAAGGCCCGTGAAGAATTGTTCAAGGACAAGAAGCTGAAGAAGAAAGCCGGTGACGCATGACCGGCCTTGATCGCACCCAAACGCCGAAGACGCGCCCGATGGCGCAGAAGCGCACCGCGCTGGTGGCATGCCTCGATATCGGTACCAGCAAGATTGCCTGCATGATCGCGCGGTTGAAGCCGTGCCCGCCGAGCGACGCTCTGCGCGGACGCAGCCATGCCGTCGAACTGATCGGGTACAGCCAGATTCAGTCGCGCGGCGTAAAGGCCGGCGCGGTCGTCGATCTCGCCGAATGCGAACAGGCGGTGCGTCAGGCGGTGGCGCTGGCCGAACGCATGGCCAAGGTCCGGGTCGAGTCCGTGCTGCTCTCTGTATCCGGCGGCCGGCTGCATGGCCAGTTGATCGAAGCCGCGTCGGATATTCGCGGTGGCGCGGTTAGCGTCGCCGACGTCAACCGCATCACCTCTACCGGGATGCGCCATGCCACCGGGCAGGGCCGCACCGTGCTGCATGCGCTGCCGGTGGGCTACGCGCTCGATGGCGTCAAGGGCATTCGCGATCCGCGCGGCATGGTGGCGCGGCAATTCGGCGTCGACATGAACGTGGTCACGCTAGATGCGACGGTCGCCAAGAATCTGATGCTGGTGGTCGAGCGCTGTCATCTCAACGTCGAAGCCATGGCGGCGAGCCCCTATGTGGCAGGCCTGTCGGTACTGACCGACGATGAAGCCGATCTTGGCGCTGCCGTGGTGGAGATGGGCGCCGGCACCACGACGATCGCGACCTATTCCGGCGGGCGCTTCGTGCATGCCAGCGGGTTTGCGCTCGGCGGGCAACACATCACCATGGATCTTGCGCGCGGCATCAGCGCATGCATTGCCGATGCCGAACGAATCAAGACGTTATATGGCACCGTACTGACCGGCGGGTCCGATGCGCGCGAGTTGATGTCCGTGCCGACGGCCGGCGACAACGAACGCGATGTTCCGCAGATCGTGTCCCGCGCCACGATCGCGAACATTGTCCGGCACCGCGCCGAGGAAATTTTTGAAATGGTCAGGGACCGGCTCGCGGATTCCCCCTTTGCTTCGGAGCCGAGGGCGCGAGTTGTGTTGAGCGGTGGCGCTTCGCAGCTCACCGGCATTCCCGAACTCGCAACCCAGATTCTCGGCCGGCCGGTGCGTATCGGCCGTCCGCTCGGCTTCGGCCGGCTACCCAGTGAGGCGAAGAGCGCATCGTTCGCGGTTCCCTCGGGTCTGCTGGTCTACCCGCAATACGCTCATCTTGAACACGTCGAACCGCGGCATACGCGGCAGCTCAGGACAGGGACTGACGGCTATTTCGGAAAGGTCGGACGATGGCTTCGCGAGGGCTTCTGATGAATCTTTTCCGCCCCATTCGGCTTTCACCAACCCCCGCGGCCGTCGGCCGGGGCGAACCAACGCGCGCGTAATCGAGAGGCAACCATGGCACTCAATCTTACCCCCCCTGACATCAGCGAGCTGAAACCGCGGATCACCGTCTTCGGCGTTGGCGGAGCTGGCGGCAATGCCGTCAACAACATGATCACTGCCGGATTGCAGGGTGTCGATTTCGTCGTCGCCAACACCGACGCGCAGGCGCTCACCATGTCCAAGGCGCAACGCATCGTGCAGATGGGCACCCAGGTCACGCAAGGCCTCGGCGCCGGCTCGCAGCCGGATGTCGGCGCGGCCGCGGCCCAGGAAGTCATCGACGAACTCCGCGACCATCTCTCCGGCGCCAATATGGTGTTTGTCACCGCCGGCATGGGCGGCGGCACCGGCACAGGTGCCGCGCCCGTCATCGCCAAGACCGCGCGCGACATGGGCATCCTCACCGTCGGCGTCGTCACCAAGCCGTTCCACTTCGAAGGTCAGCGCCGTATGCGCACCGCCGAGTCCGGCATCGCCGAGCTCCACAAGGTGGTCGATACGCTCCTGATCATCCCGAACCAGAACCTGTTCCGGGTCGCCAACGAAAAGACCACCTTCGCCGACGCCTTCGCGATGGCCGACCAGGTGCTCTATTCGGGCGTCGCCTGCATCACCGACCTGATGGTCAAGGAAGGCCTGATCAATCTCGACTTTGCCGACGTTCGCGCGGTGATGCGCGAGATGGGCAAGGCGATGATGGGTACCGGCGAAGCCACCGGCGAGAAGCGCGCCTTGACCGCGGCCGAAGCCGCCATTGCCAATCCGCTGATTGACGATTCCTCGATGAAGGGCGCGCGCGGCCTGTTGATCTCGATCACCGGCGGCAAGGACCTGACGTTGTTCGAGGTCGACGAAGCCGCAACCCGGATTCGCGAAGAGGTCGATCAGGACGCCAACATCATCGTCGGCGCCACCTTCGACGAGACCCTCGATGGCGTAATCCGCGTCTCCGTCGTTGCTACCGGCATCGAACAGGCGCTGATCTCGCGCAATGCAGCCGCGCCGGCTGCAACGGTGAACAATGCAGTGCCTTCAAACGCCCCGGACAGCCGTCTGGCCGATCTGACCGCGCGGCTGCGCGCCGATAATGCGCGCCTTTCCGAGCGCGCCGGGAAACAGGATACGTCGAATGCGGCGCCGACGGCTCCCGCTGCGCAGCGCAACTCGAACAGCGTCGAGCGTGCGGCGCTGGCGGCGATCGCCGCAGCGGTGGCGCCCGAGACGCAGCAGCAGGTTGCACTCCAGCCCGCATCCTACGGCGACGTCATGGTTCGCCCTATTGCGCAGAAGCCGACCTTGTTCCCGGATCACGACGCGGCACGCGTCGAGGCCCATGAGCCCGCGACGCCCGAGACCTTCATCCCACAACCGGCCGAACGCGCGCCGGTTCGCGCCCCGCGGATGCCGAAGTTCGAAGACCTGCCGATGCCGGCGCAGAATGAAATTCGGCATGCCCGCGGCGAAGTTGAGGAGGAGCATCCGCAAAAGACCCGGATGTCGCTGCTGCAGCGCCTTGCCAATGTCGGTTTGGGGCGTCGCGACGAAGAGACCGAGCCGCCGATCGCGGCCCGCGGCTCGGGTCCGGCAATGGCCCCAATGCCGGCGCTGCCGGAGCGGAGGCCGCAGCGCTCGGTCGCGCAGCAAATCGCGGCTAACGAGCCGGTATCGGAATATGCCCGCCGGCCCGCTCCCCAGGGGTTGGACGCTCACGGACGCCCGGCACCTGTTGCCCCGACGCCACAGGGCGACGATCATTTGGATATCCCCGCCTTCCTGCGTCGCCAGGCCACCTGAAGTTCGTTACAATTCGGCGACGAAAAAGGTCCCGGCTGTTGCAGCCGGGACCTTTGTTTTTGGGCGCTGACGGGGCGCAGCGACTTTCTCAAGCTACTGATATTAAACGGTTATTTATGTATTGGTGGTGGGATGGTGTCGCCAGACCTGTTCCAAACAGCGGCCTAATTTGGTTAACCTTTGTCATGAATACGGCAGAGATGGGGTAACAATTCGTAAAAAAGCGTGAGTTGGCGGTGTTTGGAGCAATGACTATGGTCTCGCGTGACTTGGGGAAACTTAAAGACGAATCGGCGCGGCAATCGCGTCATTCTAAACTTTAGGTAAGTCAGTGGTGGGCAATTTGAATGAAGTTTAGCCGGCAAACAACGCTTCGGTCGCAAGCCACCGTGACGGGCGTTGGCGTTCATTCTGGTCTACCGGTAAATTTGACCTTGGGACCTGCACCTGTGGATGCGGGTTTTATTTTTGTCCGTACGGGCCTGGACGGTTGCGACCGCGAGATTCGGGCCAATGCCGAATCCGTGATCTCTACCGAATTTGCAACCGTCTTGGGCGACCGCGAAGGTCCGCTGGTTTCAACCGCCGAGCATGTGCTTGCTGCCCTGCGCGGCATGGGCGTCGATAACGCCACCATCGAGATCGATGGTCCGGAAGTCCCGATCATGGATGGCAGCGCAGCCGCCTTCGTCGCCGCCATCGATCAGGCCGGTATGTTCACACAGTCGGCGTCGCGCCGCTTCATCCAGGTGCTGAAGCCGGTGCAGGTCGCGATGGGTGATTCGTTCGGCGAGTTGCGCCCCTATGGGGCCGGCTTCCGCGCCGAGCTCGAAATTGACTTCACTAATCCGGCAATCGGTCGCCAGAGCTATGTGCTCGATCTCAGCTCCGAACGGTTCCGCCGCGAGATTTGTCGCGCCCGGACCTTTGGATGCGTGAGCGATGTCGCTCGGCTTTGGAACGCCGGCTTCGCCCTTGGCGCGTCGTTTGAGAATTCGGTGGTGTTCGACGAAACCAGTCTGCTCAACACCGAAGGGCTGCGCTACAGCGACGAGTGCGTGCGCCACAAGGTTCTCGATGTTATCGGCGACCTCGCGCTCGCCGGCCTGCCTCTGCTTGGCGCTTATCGTTCGGTGCGCGGCGGCCACAAGCTCAATTACGCGGTACTGACGGCCCTGATGGCTGATCGCAGTGCCTGGCGGGTGATCGAGGGCGAAACCGCCCGTCGTTCGCGCACGCACGCCGAAGCCGGCAGCGGTATGGTGGGCGGCATGATCGCCCCGGCTTACAGCCCGGATGTGTCCTAACCATCTCGGAAAGGTCTGAGCGTCTCCTGCGCACCGCCGACCCGACCCTGATTTGCCGCAATAACCATGATTGCCACGATCAGCCCAACCGCCTTAATCCGGGCGAAATGCCTACGTATCCGGTTGGTTAACGGACTTTTTTCGGCTACACAGGCTCGCAGTTGCATGGCACGGCGCCAGCGGCATGACACTCATGGCGTGCACGATCCGTTCAGGGCGCGCGGCGGGCACCGCATCACAGGCGTCGGGTCTTAAATTCATGTCGGCACAGCGTATGACGCTCGAACCACGCAAGTTATCGGCTGGCGCTGGCCGAAGCCGGAGTGCTGCTCGCAACCGAGTTGCGGCGGGCAACTGGATTGGGCGGCAGTTGCGGCTGGCTGCGGGTCTGGTTGTGCTTGCGGTCCCCTTGAGCGGATGCGGCACCGGCTCGCTGTGGGACAAGTTTTTGGCCAAGGACGACACCTTCGTCGAGGAGCCCGCGGACAAGCTCTACAATGAGGGCTTGTACCTGATGAATCAGAGGAAGGATCCGAAGGCGGCGTCGAAGAAATTCGAGGAGGTCGACCGCCAGCATCCTTATTCCGACTGGGCGCGCAAATCGCTGCTGATGTCGGCCTATTCCTTTTACAATGCCGGCGACTACGACAGCTGCATCGGCGCCGCGACGCGTTACGTCACCTTGCACCCGGGAAGCTCCGACGCGGCCTACGCGCAATACCTGATCGCCGCCTCGCACTACGATCAGATTCCGGACATTACCCGCGACCAGGGCCGCACCGAGAAGGCGATCGCAGCGCTGGAAGAGGTGATTCGCAAGTATCCGACCTCCGAATATGCCGTCAGCGCCAAGGCCAAGCTCGAAGGCGCGCGCGATCAGCTCGCCGGCCGCGAAATGAATGTCGGCCGCTATTACATCGAAAAGCGCGACTACACGGCCGCCATCAACCGCTTCAAAACCGTGGTCACCCAGTATCAGACCACGCGGCATGTCGAGGAGGCGCTGGCCCGGCTGACCGAAGCCTATATGGCGATCGGTATCGTGGGCGAGGCGCAAACCGCAGCCGCCGTGCTCGGGCACAATTTTCCTGACAGCCGCTGGTACAAAGATGCTTATAATCTTGTAAAGTCCGGTGGCGTCGAGCCGAGCGAGAACAAGGGTTCCTACATCTCCAAGGCCTTCAAGAAGCTGGGTCTCGGCTAACAGCGTCCTCTGTCCGAAATTCCTGACAGATTGGCGATAACCACCTCACCAGGATCTGACCTCGCATGCTGGCGCGTCTTTCGATCCGTGACATCGTCCTGATCGAACGGCTCGATATCGAGTTTGCCCGTGGTCTTGCGGTGCTGACCGGCGAAACCGGCGCGGGCAAATCCATCCTGCTTGATGCCTTCGCGCTGGCGCTCGGCGGCCGTGGCGACGCCGGCCTTGTCCGTCACGGCGTCGAACAAGGGCAGGTCACCGCGGTGTTCGATGTCCCGAAGGGTCATCCGGCCTCGGCGATCCTGAGCGACAACGGGCTCGATGATACCGGTGAGATGATCCTGCGCCGCGTGCAGCTTGCCGACGGCCGCACCCGTGCCTTCATCAACGATCAGGCGATCAGCGTGCAGACCCTGAAAGCGGTCGGCTCCGCGCTGGTTGAAATTCACGGCCAGCACGACGAGCGCGCGCTGGTCGATGCCTCGACCCACCGGCAGCTGCTCGATGCCTTTGCCGGCCTGGAGAGGGACGTCGCGGCGCTGGAGGCGCTGTGGGACGCAAGGCGCGCCGCCAATACCGTGCTCGACGAGCATCGTGCCGGGATGGAGCGTGCCGCCCGTGAAGCGGACTATCTGCGCCATGCCTCCGACGAACTCAAGAAGCTGGCGCCCAAGGACGGCGAGGAGACCGCGCTCGCCGAACGCCGCACCACGATGATGCAGGGCGAGAAGATCGCAACCGACCTGCGCGAGGCGCAGGACGCCGTCAGCGGCAATCATTCGCCGGTGGCGGCGCTGTCAGCGGCCGTGCGCCGGCTGGAGCGCCGCGCCGGAAATTTGCCGGCGCTGGTCGAGCCCGCGGTGAAAGCGATCGATGCGGCGATCAACGCGCTGGAAGAGGCCGACCAGCACCTTAACGCGGCGCTGGTCGCAGCCGACTTCGATCCCGCAGAACTTGAACGCATCGAGGAGCGGTTGTTCGCGCTACGCGCGGCATCCCGCAAATATTCGACGCCGGTCGACGGTCTTGCGGCGCTGGCCGCGAAATATGCCGCCGACGTGGCGCTGATCGATGCCGGCGCCGATCAGTTGAAGAAGCTGGAGGCGGCGGCGGCCGAGGCCGACAAGCGCTACAACGCGGCCGCGACCAAACTCTCCGCTGCGCGGGCGAAGTCGGCGGAGAAGCTCAACAAGGCGGTCAATGCCGAACTCCCGCCGCTGAAGCTCGAGCGCGCAACGTTTACGACGCAGATCGAATCCGATCCGAAATCCCCGGGACCGCAGGGTTTCGATCGTATCGAGTTCTGGGTGCAGACCAATCCAGGCACGCGGCCGGGGCCCTTGATGAAGGTCGCTTCCGGCGGCGAACTGTCGCGGTTTCTGCTGGCATTGAAGGTGGTGCTATCCGATCGCGGTTCGGCGCCGACTTTGGTGTTCGATGAAATCGACACCGGTGTCGGCGGCGCGGTGGCGGATGCGATCGGCGCCCGGCTGGCGCGGCTTGCCGGCAAGGTGCAGGTGATGGCGGTGACCCACGCGCCGCAGGTCGCCGCGCGCGCCAATCAACATCTGCTGATTTCAAAGGACGCACTCGACAGAGGCAAGCGGGTCGCTACCCGCGTCAATGCCCTCGCCGCCGATCACCGCCGCGAGGAAATTGCCCGCATGCTGGCGGGGGCGGAGATCACCGCCGAAGCCCGCGCGGCGGCGGAACGGCTGCTCAGGGCAGCCACGGCGTGATTTTTAAGGTCATTCCGGGGCGCCGCAGGCGAACCCGGAATCTCGAGATTCCCCCGATGTGCAATTGCACATCTGAGGTCTGGTCCTTCGGACCATCCCGGAATGACGGACCAGAACATTAGTCATGATGGCAAAACCCAGAACAAAAACCCGTCCCGCAATCGACACCCTCACCAAGGCCCAGGCCAAGGTCGAGCTGAAACGGTTGGCGCTCGAAATCGAGAACCACGACAAATACTATTACCAGGAGGATGCGCCGAAGATTTCGGACGCCGAATACGATGCGCTGCGTCAGCGTCTCAACTCGATCGAAGCCAGGTTTCCTGAATTCGTCACCAGCGACTCGCCGTCGCAGAAAGTCGGCGTGCAGCCGTCCGGGCGTTTTGCCAAAGTTCGCCACGCGGTGCCGATGCTGTCGCTTGAAAACGCTTTGGCGGAGCAGGACGTGCTCGATTTCATCGGCCGTATTCGCCGCTTCCTGAAACTCGGCGACGACGACAACATCGCCTTCAGCGCCGAACCGAAGATCGATGGGCTCTCGATGTCGCTGCGTTATCAAGGCGGCGAGCTCGTTACCGCCGCCACGCGCGGCGACGGCGCCGTGGGCGAAGACGTCACCGCCAACATCCGCACGCTCGAGGACGTGCCGAAAAGACTGAAAGGTCGCAACGTGCCCGATATCTGCGAGGTGCGCGGCGAAGTCTACATGACCAAACAGGCGTTCCTCGCGCTGAACGAGCGGCAAAAGGCGGCCGGCGAGACCATCTTTGCCAATCCGCGCAATTCGGCAGCGGGCTCGTTGCGCCAGAAGGATCCATCCATCACCGCCTCGCGTCCGCTCGGCTTCTTTGCTTACGCTTGGGGCCAGATGAGCGACATGCCTGAGAACACCCAGTCCGGCATGATCAAATGGTTCGAGCGTTGCGGCTTCAAGACCAACCCGCTCACCAGGCTTTGCCACTCGGTCGAGCAATTGCTCGCCTTCCATCGCCAGATCGAAACCCAGCGATCGCATCTCGACTACGACATCGACGGCGTGGTCTACAAGATCGATCGCATCGACTGGCAGGAGCGCCTCGGGTTTGTGTCGCGCACGCCGCGTTGGGCGATCGCGCACAAGTTCCCGGCCGAGCGCGCCATGACCGTGCTGCGGGATATCGAAATCCAGGTCGGACGCACCGGCTCCTTCACGCCGGTCGGCAAGCTCGAGCCGATCGGCGTCGGCGGCGTCATCGTGCAGAACGTCACGCTGCACAACGAGGATTACATCAGGGGTATCGGCGGCAACGGCGAGCAATTGCGCGAGGGCCGCGACATCCGGATCGGCGACACCGTCATCGTCCAGCGCGCAGGCGACGTCATCCCGCAGGTGGTGGACGTGGTGCTCGACAAACGTCCCAAAGATGCCAAGCCATATCACTTTCCGAAGAAGTGTCCGTGCCCGCTGCATACCGACGTGGTGCGCGAGGAGACCGCAACCGGCGAGGAGGGCGCGCGCGCCCGCTGCACCGGCGAATTCGCCTGTCCCTACCAGACCATCGAGCACCTGAAGCTGTTCGCCTCGCGCCGCGCCTTTGACATCGACGGACTGGGCGAGAAGCAGATCGAATTCTTTTTCGAGAAGGGATGGGTAAGAGAGCCGGCCGACATCGTCACGCTGGAAGCGCGCAACGCGAAGCTCAAGCTTGAGGAGATCGAAGGCTATGGCCAAACCTCAGTGCGCAATCTTTTCGAGGCGATCAGGCGGCGGCGCGAGATTCCACTCGAACGTTTCATCTACGCGCTTGGCATGCGCCATGTCGGCGAGACCACCGCGCTGGCCCTGGCGCGCGGCTATGGCTCATGGGAAGCTTTCCATGATGCCTGCCTCAGGGTCGCCAAGGGCGATGAGGAGACCATCGCCGAGATGGACGCGCTCGACCAGATCGGCGACACCGTGATCAAGAGCGTCGCCGCCTATTTCGGCGAGAGCCATAACCGGGGCATCGTCGAGCGGCTGACCAGGGAAGTCACCATCCTCGATGCCGAAAAGCCGAAAAGCAATTCGGCGGTCGCCGGCAAGACCGTGGTCTTTACCGGCGCGCTGGAGAAGATGACGCGCGACGAAGCCAAAGCCATGGCCGAGCGGCTCGGCGCCAAGGTGTCCGGGTCGGTGTCGAAGAAGACCGATTATGTGGTCGCCGGTCCCGGCGCCGGCTCAAAACTTGCCGAGGCCAAGAAGCACGACGTCGCCGTGCTGACCGAAGACGAGTGGCTGAAGCTGGTCGGGGCATGAGGCGCGGTCGCTTCGCTGCGCACTGGGTTGTCATCACGCACCCGGTTGTCGTCACCCGCGAAGGCGCCTGACCCAGTACGCCGCGGCGGTTGCGATGAACAGCTACTTCACGGAGTACTGGGTCGCCCGGTCAAGCCGGGCGATGACTGCGTGTCTCCCAATTTACAATAATCCCGACTCTTCCTCTTCGGCCTGCTCGATCAATTTCTCGCTGACCACGACGTTGCGGCGGGGAACCAGGAAAATCATGGTCGATGCGCAGGCGATCGATAAAACGACGATGGCGATATTGAGCGGCACCGGGGTCGCGAAGTGGCCGCCGAGATAGGCGCCGAATTGCGAAACCAATGAGCCGATCCCCATCTGCAGAAATCCCATCGCGCCCGACGCGGTGCCCGCCGCCTCGGGGCGGACGCTGATGGCGCCGGCCGCCGAGTTCGACATCACGAAGGCGTTGGCGAACATCACCAGCATCTGGGTGCCGAACAGCCATGACGGCGCCTGATTGAGCCCGGTGACGCCCCACAGCAGGTTCAGCAGGCTGCCTGCGAATTGCAGCGCCAGCCCGAACCAGATCAGTTTTTCCAGCGAATGACGCGGCGCGAAGCGCACGCAGAACAGGTTTCCGATCAGATAGGCGAATCCTGAGGTCGCAAACCATGCGCCGTATTCGGCGCTGGAGCGGCCCATCTGGGTGACCACGATATAGGGGCCGCCGCCGGCGAAGGTGAAGATGATCTGCGAGGCCAGCACCTGACACAGCACATAGCCGATGAAGGCGCGGCTAGTGAGCAGGTTGCCGACATCGCCGCGAAATCCGCCGGCTTCGGTACGCTCGCGGCGGGTTTCCGGCAGCGCCACCGCAATGGCCACCGCGATCAAAAGAGAAGCGCCTGTGATGACGTAGAAGATCGCGCGCCAGCCGAAGGCGATCTCCAACAGACCGCCGGTCAGCGGACTCAGCATCTGCGCGATCATCATGACCGCGATGACCAGGCTGATCATGGAACTGATGCGGTCGCGGCTGTAGAGATCGCGGATGATGGCGCGGCTCACCACCATGCCGCTGGCGCCGCCCAGCGCCTGCAGAAAACGCGCCGCGATCAGTTGCGGCAACGTTTCTGCGAAGATGCAAGCAGCGCTCGCCGCCACCATCAGGCCGAGACCCGCCAGCAGCACGGGGCGGCGGCCGAAGCGATCCGACAGCGGGCCCATGATGATTTGCGAACAGGCGATGCCGACCATGAAGAGCGACACGGTCATCTGCGCGACCGAGATATCGCGCCCGAATGTGGTGGCCAGCACGGGCAGCGCCGGTACCAGCATATAGAGCGAAATCGGCGCGACGCCCGTCATCGCGACAAGCAGCAGCAGAACGGTCCGGGATGTCGCGACGGTAGTGTTATTTTTCGCCGCTTCAGGCGGCTTGCCCATCACTCCATGCATGCAAATCTGATCCACTCCCTGAATCAGACTGTAGCGTTATCCCTCAGGGGGAATACGGCCGTTTCGGAATGCGGCTATTCCGTTTTCGGGACGCGCAACGCACACAGCAACACACACAATTGTCGTCACCCGCGGAGGCGGGTGACCCAGTATTCCAGAGGCGTCAGCGATAGAGCCGAGAAGCCGCAGCGTACTGGGTACCCCGCTTTCGCGGGGTATGACGAGTTTATTGTGGAGCGGCACCGTGCGTAACGCGCGCGCCCTGCAACAACGCGGCCCTTTTCCTACAGCGAGAGCGGCGCGGTCGCGGCGTCGAGCCACACTTTGGTGGGCTCGTCGACATGCGGGCGGACCGCGTGGCGTACCCGGGCATGATACTCGTTGAGCCAGCTTAGCTCTTCTCCGCTCAGCATGTTCAGATCGATCAAACGGCGGTCGATCGGCGCCAGCGTCAGCGTTTCGAATGCGTTCACTGGCTTCTCGGCGCCGGCAATGTCGGTGCCGACGACCAATTCCAGGTTCTCGATCCGGATTCCGTAGGCGTCGGTCTTGTAGTAGCCGGGCTCATTGGAGAGGATCATGCCGCGCTTCAGCGGCGTGGTGCCGAGCTTGGAAATTCGCGCCGGGCCTTCATGCACCGAGAGATAACTGCCGACGCCGTGGCCGGTGCCGTGCTCGAAATCGACGCCGGCCTGCCACAGAAATTGCCGCGCCAGCGGATCGATCTGCGCGCCGGTGGTACCATCGGGAAAAACCGCGCGCGCGATTGCTATATGGCCGCGCAGCACGCGGGTAAAGCGATCGCGCATTTCAGCCGTCGGCTCGCCGATGGCGATGGTTCGTGTGACGTCGGTGGTGCCGTCTTCATACTGCGCGCCGGAATCGACCAGCAGCAGGTCGCCTGGCGAGATCCGCCGATTGGTCTTGCGGGTGACGCGGTAGTGGACGATGGCGCCGTTCGGCCCGGCTCCGGCGATGGTCGGGAACGAGACGTCCTTTAGCGCGCCGGTGTCGCGGCGGAATGTCTCCAGCGCCTCGACGGTGTCGATCTCGGTCAGCGCACCCGAGGGGGCTTCGCGGTCGAGCCAGGCGAGAAACCGCGTCAGCGCCACCGCATCGCGCCGGTGTGCCGCGCGTGTGCCCTCGATCTCGGTGCTGTTCTTGACGGCCTTGAGCAGGCTGACGGGATCGTTGCCGCGCACCGCCTTGCCGCCCTGAGCGCCGATCAGGCGGCTGAGGGCGTCGGCAGCGGTCGCGCTATCCAGTGCAATCGTCGCGCTCCGCTGGGCAAGCTCGGCAAGCTTTGGCGCCAGTGCGTCCGGCTCCTCGACATCGGCGGACTGCTCGAGATGATCGCGTGCGCTGTTCGACAGTTTTCGGTGGTCGATGAACACGGTGGGACGGCCGTCCTTGGGTACCAGCGCGTAGGACAGCGGCAGCGGGGTATGGGAGACGTCGGCGCCGCGGATGTTGAAGGTCCACGCCACCGCGTGCGAATCCGACAGCACCAGCGCATCGACGCCGAGCTTGATGATCTCGAGGCGGATACGCCTGAGCTTTTCTGCCTCCGCTTCGCCCGAGAATGGCGTACCGTGAATGGTGACGGGCGCAACCGGCGGCGGCGGCCGCTCGGTCCACACCGCATCGACCGGGTTTGTGTCGACCGCGATCAATTCCGCGCCGGCCTTGGCGCAGGCCGCGGCCAGCCGCTCGGCTGCCGCCGAAGTGTGCAGCCAGGGATCAAATCCGAGGCGGTCGCCGGGGATGAGATGCTTCTCCAGCCATCGTTCGGGCGGCGGCTCGACCAGCGGCTCGATGCCCCAGGCGTTGCGGTCGACCTGCTTTGCCGCCTGCAGCGTGTAGCGGCCATCGACGAACACCGCGGCCTGCTGGGTCAGCACGATGGCGAGGCCGGCGGACCCGGTGAAACCGGTCAGCCAGGCCAGCCGCTCTTCGGATGGCGGGACATATTCGTTTTGTTGCGCATCGGCGCGCGGAATCACGAATCCGGTCAGTTTTCGCCGCGCCAATTCCTCGCGGAACGCGGCCAGCCGCGCGGTCAGCGCCACGCCGCTTTCGGGCTCCTCGAATGTCTGGAAACGAGCTTCGAACATTGCCTGCCTAGCATAAGATCGCGGGGAGAAGTCCGCAATGCGAGGCCCCTTGCCATATTTTGGCATAAGTTATGCTTGAATTGTTTCACCTGCATTAGACCGGATGGAACGGTTCGGTGTCACAGGCCGTCCCGTCCGGCTGTATCCAGGAGAATTATCCAGGGAGAGCTCCAGGAATATTCACAACGACGAGGGGGACACACAATGCCTGCTTTCACGTTTGAGAAGATTTCGCCGCCGATCCGCCGCGGCCCGATTCCTCTGATCGCCAGGAAGCAACGCGGCGTCATCGTTCTGATCCTGGATCGTTTCGTCGAGGCACGCGTGAAGCGGTCAAGACGTGACAAGGAGGGCCTCACCGCCCGCCGCCAAGAGAAACCAGCGGATTGAGCTTCACCGCGCGGAGCGCATCAGCAGGCTGCTCCAGCCCTCGATCCTGAGATGCCGAAGCAAGACCAGCCCGCGCGCGCGGTAGGCTGCGATGACCGCGCCGGCCTGATGCGGCAGCAGCCCCGATAGGATGACCAACCCCGATGGTGCAAGATGCCGCGCCATCGGCGTTGCCATTTGCCTCAAGGGATTGGCGAGAATATTCGCCAGCACCAGATCGAATGGCCCGTGCTTTCCGAATTCCGGCGCTGAAAACCCGGTGGCACGGATCGTCTGCACCCGATTTCCCGTGCCATTGAGCCGGGCGTTATCCCGTGCCACCCGAACCGAGAGCGGATCGATGTCGCTCGCCAGCACCGCGCTATGCAAGGCGTTGGCCGCCGCGATCGCAAGTACGCCGGTACCTGTTCCCAGGTCGAGCACGCGCTTCGGCCGGCGCGCCTTCAGCACGTGATCGAGCAGCAACAGGCAGCCGCGCGTGGTGCCGTGGTGCCCGGTGCCGAACGCCAGCGCCGCCTCGATTTCGATGCCGAGCTTGTTGGGCGACACCCTGGAGCGGTCATGGTGGCCGTGCACGACGAATCGTCCCGCGCGAACCGGGACCAGTTCTTCGAGCGTGGCCTTCACCCAGTCTCTGGCTCCCACTGTATCGAAGGTGAGGTCCTGTGCCGCGTCGCCGCCGGCGGCAATGCCGACGCGTTCGCGGATCGAGGTTTGATCGGGCGCCTCCGCAAAATGCACGGTGATGTGCCAGCGCCCGTCCGGCCCCTCGAACGCCGCGGTCACAGCCTGGCCTTCAAAAAAACTCTCGGTGAGGAGATCGACCACGCGCCGCGCGGTTTGCTCGCTGCCGATGGCAAAGGTGGCGCGGTGGGTGCTCGGGGAAGTCATCAATGTTCCGGGGGGAATAGGTGCAGGCGGCAGGCGTGGCAAACGCGGGTGAAGCCCATACCAAAATGAGGACAACACCCGCCTGTCCTGCGGAAGAATTTTCAGTCCGCAAACCGAGACCCTAGCGTGTGTTCACAGCCTGTCTACAACCCCTGCAAGGCTTCTTCACAGGGCTATACACCGAAGTTCAAGCCGATTGTTCACAGCCTCATCCCAGGATTTGCACAACAAATCCACCGGCTTTTCCACTGGTCATCCCACGGGTTATCCACAATTTATCCACCGTGGGCGCGGATGAATTCTCCCGCGCTCGCCAGCGCGAGTCGTCCGTCCTCCAGCTTGGCGTTCCACAGCGGCCATGCGTGAATCATGTGCGGCCAGATTTCCAGCCTCACATCGACGTCGGCAGATCCGAGCGCGGCGGCGAACCGGGTGGCATCCGCGAGCAGCGTCTCTGCCGATCCGACCTGAATCAGCGTTGGCGGCAAGCCGCGCAAGTCCGCAAACAGCGGCGAAATCAGCGGGTCCTTGCGATCGACGGACGTCGGCACATAGGCATCCGCCAATTCGGCGAGATAGGCTTTGTGAATAATCGGGTCGACAGCATCCTTGGTGTCGAGCGTGGCGCCCGACATGGTGAGGTCGGTCCATGGCGAGATCAGCCACGCGCAGGCAGGCAAGGCCTCACCGGCTGCGCGCAGCCTGCTGATGAGTGTAATCGTGAGATTGCCGCCCGCACTGTCGCCGCCGACCGCGACGCGATCAGCCGAGATGCCTTGCCGGCGCAGGAAGCGCCATGCCGTCATCGCATCCTCGTGGGCCGCCGGGTAGGGGTGTTCGGGCGCGAGGCGATAGCCGATCGCCAGCGTGCGCACGCCTGCCGCGCGGCCGGCTTCCGTTACCAACCGGCGGTGACTCAGGATCGAACCGGAGCAATAGCCGCCGCCGTGGAAGAACATCAAAATTCGGGAAGGGTCGCTGCCGGGTGCAAGCGACCACTCGCCGGGGACGCCATCGCAGTCGACCGTTTCCAGCGTCACATCGTCGGCCACCGGCCAAACCGATCCCACCTCGTCTAAGCGCTGGCGCCGTTCGGACCATCCGACGGGCCGCGGCTTTGCGCCCAGCAACGCGCGGATCGCGTCAATTTCTTTCTGAGCCAAGGGTTTCTTTCCCCGCCGGGAAGCCGAGCGCGTTCGAGCGCGCTCTTATGAATCCGCGCCCTTGCCTGGGTGTCAACCGGCCTTGTCCCCTCAGCCAAACAGCGCCCGGTGATCGCCCAGGATCACGCGCGCGGCGTTGTGGCCGGGGGCGCCGGTGACGCCGCCGCCGGGGTGGGCGCCGCTTCCGCAATGGTAGAGACCCTTTAGCGGCCCGCGATAATCGGCGTGGCCGAGCATCGGCCGCGCCGAGAACAGCTGGTTCAGCGTCAGCGCGCCGTGGAAGATATCGCCGCCGAGCAGGCCGAACTGGCGCTCCAGATCGAGCGGCGACAGAATCTGCCGGCCGATCACGCTTGCCGCGAAGCCCGGCGCGTATTGATCCACCGTCGCGATCATGAGATCGGCGACTTCGTCGCGATGGTCGTCCCACGATCGGCCATCTGATAGTTGCGGCGCGACGTGCTGACAGAACAGGCTGGCGACGTGCTGGCCCGGTGGGCAGAGCGTATCGTCCAGCGTCGAGGGGATCAGGACCTCGATCACCGGCTCGCGGCTCCAGCCGCGGCTTCGGGCGTCCTGCCAGGCGCGATCCATATACCCAAGGCTCGGGCCGATGATGATGCCGGCGGTCAGATGATCGCCTTCGCCCGGCAACGCCGTGAACGAGGGCAGGGCGTTCAGCGCAACATTCATCCGGAAGGTTCCGGAGCCGTTGCGCCAATTCCTGATGCGGTTGAGAAACGCCGGCGGCAGCGCGTCCGCCGCTACCAGCCGCGTATACAGCAGCTTCGGGTTGACGCTGGAGGCGACGTATTTGGCGCGAACGGTTTCGCCGTTGTCGAGGATCACGCCCACCGCGCGGTCGAGTTCGACGATCACCTCGCGCACGCCGGCATCGAGCTCGATCTCGGCGCCATGGCCGCGCGCGGCGCGCGCCATCGCTTGCGTGATCGCCCCCATGCCGCCAATGGCGTGGCCCCAGATCCCCTTTTTGCCGTTCACCTCGCCGAACGCATGATGCAGCATCACATAGGCCGAGCCGGCGGCGTAGGGGCTGGCATAATTGCCGACGATGGCGTCGAACCCGAAGAGCGCCTTGACCAGATCGTTCTCGAAGGTGTCGTCCAGCATCTCGCCGGCAGAGCGCGTGAACAGATCGAGCAGCGAGCGCTGCTGCTCGAGCCTCAGCCGGCGCAGGATGTTGGCGGTACCGATCGCATTCACGGCTTCGCGGATCGTGCCGATGCCAACCCCCTCGACGATGTTCGGGGGCGCGCGCAATATGAACAGACGCAGTACATCGGCGATGGCTTCAAGGTCGCGGCTGAACGCATCGATCCGGTCAGCATCGCGCTCGCTAAGCCTGGCAATCGATTCCTGAGTGCGGCCTTCGCCGGTCAGCAAATAGCTGCCATCCAGGGCGGGGAGGAAATTCTGCGCGCGGCGTTCGACGATCCGCAAGCCGTGATCGTGCAGTCTTAAATCCGAAACGATCTGCGGGTTGAGCAGGCTGACGGTGTAGGCCGCGACCGAATTGCGAAAGCCCGGATGGAATTCCTCCGTTACCGCAGCGCCGCCGACTACCTTGCGGCGCTCGACCACCTTCACGCGCAGGCCGGCCCTCGCCAGGTAGGCGGCGCAAGTGAGGCCATTATGCCCCGCGCCGATGATGATGACGTCGGTTTCTGTCATGTCTGTTTCAAGAAGGTTTGATTGGTCCTCGTGATTCGCCGATGTGCAATAGCACATCGTGAAATCTGGAGGTCCCGGGTTCGATGCTCCGCATCGCCCCGGAATTTCATCAATCATTAGCGAAGATGGCAATGAGAGCACAGCGCCAAGTGACGATTTTGGGTCCCGCATTGCCCGTCGCGGCACCCTATGCTCCATTGCCCGCTCCGGCGGGCGCCTTGCCGGAATCCCGCCGGCGGCGCCCGCCGGGTTCAAGCCGGAGTTTTTATGACGTTACCTGATCCGTTCGCTGTCACGGACAAGCCTTCCGCGGGCAGAAACCGGCTGATGCTGATTGTCTATACTGCCGCGATCTTTGTCAGCGCGCTGCTCTTGTTTTCGGTGCAGCCCCTTTTCACCAAGATGGTGCTGCCGCGGCTCGGCGGTTCGCCGGCCGTGTGGTCGGTCGCGATGGTGTTCTTCCAGTCGCTGCTGCTCGCCGGCTATGCCTATGCGCACTATCTGATGCAAATCCGCAACCGCGTGATTCCGGTGGCAATCCATCTGGTGCTGCAGGCGGTCGCGCTGCTGACGCTGCCGCTATCGATTGCGAGCGGCTGGGGCGAGCCGCCGACATCGGGCTATGCATTCTGGCTATTGGGGCTGTTCGCGGTCTCGATCGGGCTGCCGTTCTTTGCGCTGGCGGCCAACAATCCGCTGCTGCAGGCCTGGTTTGTGCGCACCGGTCACCCCAACGGGCCGGATCCTTACTTCCTCTATGCTTCCTCGAATGTCGGCAGTTTTCTGGCGCTGCTGTCTTATCCGGTGCTGCTCGAGCCGATGTTCTCGCTGCGCACGCAAAACCTGATCTGGACCGGCGGCTATGGCCTGCTGATCGTGCTGATCGCGGCTTGCGGCGTGCTGCTGGTACGCTCGCCTGTCACCGCTGATGCCGGCATGCAGGTCGATGATACCGACGCACCGGCGCCGCCGTGGATCTTGCGGGCACGCTGGATCTTCCTTGCCGCGGTGCCGTCGGGTCTCCTGATCGCGGTGACCGCGCATATTTCCGCCGATGTCGCCGCCGCGCCGCTGCTTTGGGTGCTGCCGCTCTCGCTCTATCTGCTGACCTGGGTGCTGGTATTCCAGTCGCGTCCGCTGCTGCCGCACAAATGGATATTGATGGTGCAGCCGCTGGCGATCATGGGCGTGATCGGGCTGCTCGCGATCGGCGGCGAACGGAATTTGCTGCTGACGCTCGGCGGCCACCAGCTTTGTTTTTTTGTCATTGCGATGGCCTGCCATGGTGAGCTGGCCCGTACCCGCCCGGCCGCGAAATATCTTACCGGCTTCTATGTCGCGCTGTCGTTCGGCGGCATGGTCGGCGGATTGTTCGCGGGGCTTATCGCGCCGTACACCTTTTCATGGGTCGCGGAATATCCGATTCTGGTGGCGTTGGCGGTGCTGTGCCGGCCTGCGGTGGAAGAGCGGTCCCCCCGCTGGAGCCGTTGGTACTGGCCGTTTCTCGCCGCTGTTGCGGTGGTGTTGATCGCGCCATCCTACACCGGCGGCAAAGTTTTTGCGTGGCTGGACAATAATCGGGTCTATCTGGTCGGCGCGGTCGCGGTTGTCGCGATGATCCTGGCAATCCTGGCCAAGGTGGATCGCTGGAAGCTCGCTGCTACCGTTACGCTGGCGCTGGTACTGATCCGCGTCTATCCGGCCGACGAGGGGCGGGTGGAAACCGTTCGCAGCTTTTTCGGCGTCCACAAGATCGTGGTGACGCCGGCCGGCCAGTACCACGTGCTGATGCACGGCACCACGATCCACGGCGCCGAAAAATTCCAGAACGACGACGGCACGCCGGTGACCGGGCGGCCCGAGCCGATCACCTACTACCACAAGGACGGCGGCATAGGTCAGGCGATCGCGGCCGTGCGCGAGCGCAAGGGCGGACCGCTGCGCGTCGCAGTGATCGGGCTCGGCGCCGGCACGCTCACTTGCGCCTCCGAGCCGGGTGAGACCTGGAAGTTCTTCGAGATCGATCAGTCGATGGTCGATACCGCGCGCGACCCGAAATATTTCACCTACATCCAAAACTGTGAGCCGGATCTGAAGCCGGTGATCGGCGACGCGCGGCTGACCTTCGCCAAGGAGCCAGACGGCATTTACGACCTGATCATCGTCGATGCCTATTCGTCGGACTCGATTCCGATCCATCTCGCCACCGAAGAGGCGATGGAGATCTACAAGAACAAGCTGGCGCCGCAGGGCGCGGTGGTGATGCACGTCTCGAACCGGCATCTGGAACTGTCGAGCGTCGTGGTCGGCATCGCCGAGGCCAACGATCTCAAAAGCTGGGTCTACAACGAGGATTCCGGCCGCGACGACGAATACATTTTCTCGACGTCGGTCGTGGTCTGCGCACGCGAGGAGGCAGACGTCGGCAAGCTGGCGTCGTCAAAGGATTGGACGCCGGAGGAAGCCGACGAGAAACAGCGGGTCTGGACCGACGATTATTCCAACGTGCTCGGCGCGCTATTGCGGCGGCTGAAGGACGGCGAAGAGTAGAGCCTCAGCAACTGCGCGGGGGAATTCGATGCATGATAAGGTCGATGCCCTGATTAACGGCTCCGGAGCATCGGGCGCGGCGGTGGCGTGGAATCTCGCCGATACCAGGATGCGGATTCTTTGTCCCGGGCAGGGCGACTGGTCGCTGCTCGATGCGGTCCGCGCGCGGCCACCGATGTACCGCGTAATTCACTGAACGTCCGCGCTAATAGGTGAGCAGGCCACGCGGCTGAGACGGCCGTGGCGCGTAGACCTGCGGCGCGTATTGGGGCGCAGAGCCGCGGTAATATTGCTGCTGTTGATAGACCTGCGCGTCGTAGAGTTGCCGGCTGCGCGGCGCCGGATAGCGCGCGGCGTCCGAACTGCCGTCCGCCGGATAAATGTAATTGGGGTCAGCCTGCGCCTGCGGTGCGACCCGGCCGGGCGCGACCTGCTGCGGCGTCAGCATGACGGGATCGCCGGCGGCGGTATTGGAGCGGGTCCGCGGATTGCGCGCCAGCGCGATCTGGGAGGAGCCGGTGAGTGTCACGGTGGTGTTGAGTACGCCTTCCCTTTGCACCAGCGCATACAGCGTCGAGGCGTTGGCGCGCGACAACCGCACGCAGCCGTGCGACGCGGGGGTACCGAGGCGGCTTTGGTAATCGGTGCCGTGAATGGCATGACCGATCTTGGTGAAAAAGATCGAATGCGGCATCGGCGCGTCGTCGAATTCCTTGGAGTAGTGGTCTTCCTCCATGCGGAAGGTGCGGAAGCTGCCGTTGGGCGTCTCGTAGGACGGGATGCCGGTGGAGACCGGCCACTGGTAGCGTTCGATGCCGTCCACCGCGACGGTCATCATCTGCGCATTCTTGTCGATGGTGATGAAGACCGTGGCCTGCGCGGCGCCGGTGGCGAACAGCATCAGACCAGCAACAGCAACGAAAAAGTAACGCATTTTACCCTTGGCCTCCGGGCCTGATTCAGCGCCGCTCACGCCGTTGCCTCCATCAATATGCCCGGAATTAATATGCCCGGAATTCGGTTTTGGTTCCAGCGGCCGGTCGGGCCATCGTTCATGTACCCCACGGCGCAAACAAGGCGGAGGCGGGGTTTTATCTGGTTGCAAACGTCGGGATGGTCCAAAGGACCAGAGCCCAGATGTGCAATAGCACGCCGGGGAATTCCGAGATTTCAGTTCGCTCGCCCTGCTTGAGCTCCGGACCTGCTTCCGCCCGATTTGAATTCGTCGCGGTCGCGCAACCATTTACCCGGATCTGCGTTGAAGTTTAGCGGCGGCGTATTCGCGGCCGAGCATCGGGGAATTGGAATGAGAAAGATCAGGGTCAAGGCAGCGACGCTGCCGACCGGTTTGCCCGCAAGACTCTATCTTGCGGCCGCGGCCATCATCGCATTGTTGGCGATCCCTCACCTCGCGCATGCGCAGGGCCTCGTCCGAGGCGCGCAGCAAGGGACGTATGAAGGCAATCGAATTGCCGGCCCGGTGGGCGGCGTGGTTGGCGGCGCGGTCGGGGCCGGCGTCGGCGGCGCGATGGGAGCTGTCAAGGGCGTGTTCGGAATTCCGGATCGCGGCTGGCGGCGCGGCTGCCGCGGTTACTATGACCGCCACAACCGTTTCCGTTGCTATCGGTAAATTCTTAAGCAGTCATTCCGGGGCGCGTTAGCGCGAACCTCAGATGCGCAATCGCGGATCGGGGAATCGCGAGATTCCAGGTTCGACGCTCGAGCCGCCCCGGAATGACCTGTTAGTTGTCGCGCGCCAACGTCAATTTTTCAGCCGATAGCCGGTCTTGAAGATCCACCATATTGTGACCATGCAGATCGCCAGGAACGTCAGCGTCATGCCGAGGCTCAGGGTCACGCTGACGTCGGCGATTTCGTAAAAACTCCAGCGGAAGCCGCTGATCAGATAGACCACGGGATTCATCAGCGTGATGGTGCGCCAGCCCGACGGCAGCATGTTCACCGAATAAAAGCTGCCGCCGAGGAAGGTCAGCGGCGTCACCACCAGCAACGGGATCATCTGCAGCTTTTCGAAGCCGTCGGCCCAGATGCCGATGATGAAGCCGAACAGGCTGAAGGTCACGGCTGTCAGCACCAGGAATAGCAGCATCCACCAGGGATGCTGAATCTCCAACGGCACAAACAGCCCGGCCGTGGCCAGAATGATCAGGCCGAGGATGATCGACTTGGTCGCGGCCGCGCCGACATAGCCCAATACGATTTCGAAGTACGACACCGGTGCCGACAATATCTCGTAGATGGTCCCGACGAATTTGGGAAAATAGATGCCGAACGAGGCGTTGGCGATGCTTTGCGTCAGCACCGACAGCATCACCAGCCCCGGCACAATGAAGGTGCCGTAGCTGACACCTTCGACCGAGGTAATGCGGGAGCCGATCGCCGCGCCAAATACCACGAAATACAGCGACGTCGAAACAACGGGCGAAACGATGCTTTGCAGCAGCGTGCGCCAGGTGCGCGCCATTTCGAACAGATAGATCGCGCGGACAGCCGTGAAATTCATGGCGCCCTCACCAGGCTGACGAAGATGTCTTCCAGCGAACTTTGGCTGGTGTCGAGATCGTTGAAGCGGATGCCGGCGTCCCTGAGGTCGCCGAGCAGGCTGGTGATGCCGGTGCGCTCGCCTTGGGTGTCATAATTGTAGATCAATTGGCGGCCCTGATCTGACAGTTCGAGGTTGTAGGGCGCGAGCGCCGCAGGGATCGCATCGATCTTGCTTTGCAGATGCAGCTTCAGCTGCTTCTTGCCGAGTTTTTGCATCAGGCCGGCCTTGTCCTCAACCAGGACAATCTCGCCCTTGTTGATGACGCCGATCCGGTCGGCCATTTCCTCGGCCTCTTCGATGTAGTGCGTGGTGAGGATGATGGTGACGCCCGAGGCCTGCAGCGTCCGCATCACTTCCCACATGCCCTTGCGCAACTCGACATCGACGCCCGCGGTCGGCTCGTCGAGAAACAGGATCTGCGGCTCGTGCGACAGCGCCTTCGCGATCATCACGCGGCGCTTCATGCCGCCGGACAAGGTGACGATCTTGGCGTCCTTCTTGTCCCACAGCGACAAATCCTTCAGCACCTTTTCGATATGCGCAGGATTTTTCGGCTTGCCGAACAGGCCGCGGCTGAAGCTGACCGTCGCCCACACCGATTCGAAGGCGTCGGTGTGCAGTTCCTGCGGCACCAGGCCGATCAACGAGCGCGCGCCGCGATAGTCTTTGTTGATATCGTAACCGCCGACGGTCACGCTGCCTCTGCTGAGATTTGCGATGCCGCAGATGATGCTGATCAGCGTCGTCTTGCCGGCGCCATTCGGCCCGAGCAGTGCAAATATCTCGCCGCGGCGGATTTCAAGGTTGATGTTGTCAAGCGCCTTGAAACCGGAGCCATAGGTCTTCGACAGATTGGAAACGGATATGATGGGGGGCATGGGGTTTGATAGTCTAATCAGCAAATGCGGCAAAATGCGGCACAGTAGAAAGCGGCGCTTCGGCCGGCTCGGGGGCGAACATCGACAGATAGGCACGCTTTCGCCACTGCGCAAGCGCCGCACTCATAACGAAGGTCAATCGAGGAGGAGGAGGGAGTGATTCGCCCTCAAACGAAGCTACAGCGAAACCCAGACCGCACTGTTTTCACCTGAAATAGTTGAGGATGATGTGCAAGTCGGATGCGGTGGCGGGCGTCCCGTTCAGTTGCGCGTCAATGACCCGTCGACAAATTTCGACGGTGGCCTGATCCCCGAGGTCGTTTGCGGCTTCGAGAACGATCCACGCTGCATCTATCGATTTGTCGGGCGTCGGCTCATCGGAAACGATGCCGAGGCGTTCACGCGTGACGCTGCCGAATGAGAATGCGTTCATTGCCTGCTTCCGCCGATTTCAGGTAGGTCGTCTCAATGCATGTGAAGGGCGGGTTGCGGCTTCGGGTCGGACTCGGCACCCTCGGCATTCTTGCGAGACTTGTAAAATTCCAGAACGCTCCGGGACGTCTCGACGTTGAGGCCGCCAAATTCCTTTTCCAGGTCATACAAGTCCTTGGCGGTGATGCGGTGATCCTTTGCGCCAAGAAAAAGCAACGACATTGTGGTCGCCCACGAAAAGTCGAGCGCCTTGGTCACAACCAGCAGCATTTCCCTGTTCTTGTCTACCAACGCACGTTCGATCACGTCGCCGGGTAATGAGCACAACAAGGATAGTCCGATGGTAACCTCATCGAGCTTATGGGATCGGGCGTATCCCGATATGCTGTTCTCATTCAGGTTGCCCTGCCGATGCTGGGCCGTCACGACCCGCTTTGCGACAAAATAGCTCCTCGATACCGGACCGAACTTGGACTGCAGCGCGCCCGCGACATCGGTCACCGAGGTCTGAATCTGATCGACCATGTCGGGACGCTCGTGTTCGAGGCGCTTTTTCACGTCCTCCGATGCCTTGGCGATCAGTTGCTGGAAAATATGCCTCGGGATGTCCTTACGCAGACCGAGTTGCTCGGCGAGAATGGAATCGCCCTCGGCCCGTTGGATCAAGTGCAAAAAGCCGAAATCCGAGAAACGCGCCCCATTGTTTTTTGCGACGGAGTTCACGACCTCCTGATTGCCGCGGGTCACGAGCACGTCTGTGATCGTCTCGTCGAGCGATTTTCGCTTCGAGATCGCGAGCAAATGCGGCTGGCTTTTGGTGCAGACGTTGGCGACCAGGGCGTAATCCTCGAGTCGATCGGACTCCCCGAGCACGGGGCCGGCGACTTCGATCGAATCATCGAAGGCGAGTTTATGAAGGATATTGACGGGGGCACGGTCGAAGTCGGCGAGCCGCTTTGCAAGCGCGGCGCGGGCCGCAACTTCAATCTCGTCCGCGATCCGTCCTATCACCTCGCCGAAAGTCCATATCTCCTCGTCGCTGTACCGGCCGGCTATCATTAAATCGGTCGTATACCACAACGCCCGCGTGCGGCTTTCGGCCGTTCCCCGCAAAATTGCGTCGTCGAGGCCCTGCAGAAACGACTTTACCTTACTCATTTTTGGCAAACCCTAAACCGCAACAAATGCGCACAAGCGATGTCCGCGTCGAATCATACGCCCAGAGACGCAAGTTTTCGGTAAAAATGGCGGATAAGTATTGCTTCTAAAAATTCGTTAAAATGCGGAGGATTTTGTTAACCTTTGGCCGTGAGATCGGCGCAAGCAACGCCATTTCCTTGGTTTTTGCGGCTCAAACCCGCTCCACGAAACTATCGACCACCTTTTTCTCGCCGGCTTTTTCGAAGGCGATGGTGAGCTTGTTGCCGTCGACCTTCACCACCAGGCCGTAGCCGAATTTCTGGTGAAATACGCGGTCGTCCAGCGAGAATTCCGAAGTCGTACCGGTGGATTTCGCGATCAGTTCGCCCTCGATGGTCAGCGGCGCGCGCTTGCTACGCGAGGAGCCGCCCGGGCCGTCGCCGCGCGACCTTGAAAACGGCGACTGGCTTTCGTTGAAGCCGCCGCCGGCCTGGCCGTTGCGGCCGCCCTGGTTGCGCGCACGATTGGCCTGCGCCCGCTGCCAGCCCGGCGTCGCATAGCTCGAGCCGAACGATTCCACATTGTCGAAGCGCGAGGGGCCGTAGCCGCTGCTGCCGCCCCAGCCCGATCCGCCCTTGGATTCCGTGATCTCGACATTCGGCGCCGGCAATTCATCGAGAAAGCGCGACGGCATCGTGGTCGACCAGGTGCCGTGAATCCGCCGGTTGGTGGCGAAGTAGAGCTTGGCGCGGCGGCGCGCGCGGGTCAGCCCGACATGGGCGAGGCGGCGCTCTTCTTCCAGTCCGGCGCGGCCCTGTTCGTCGAGCGTGCGCTGGCTCGGAAACAGACCTTCCTCCCAACCGGGCAGGAACACGTTGTCGAATTCAAGCCCCTTCGCCGAATGCAGCGTCATCAGCGACACCGCATCGTCCTCGGCGCCGCCCTCGCGGTCCATCACCAGCGAGATGTGTTCAAGAAAACCTTGCAGGTTCTCGAATTCCTCCATCGAGCGCACCAGCTCCTTGAGGTTTTCGAGGCGACCGGCGGCGTCGGCCGAACGATCCTTCTGCCACATCTCGGTGTAGCCGCTTTCGTCGAGCACGATCTCGGCCAGCTCGGTATGCAAAGTGACCTCGCTTTGCGCGCGCCAGCGATCGAAACTGACGATGAGATCGCGCAACGAGCCGCGCGCTTTCGGCTTCAGCTCATCGGTCTCGACCACGGCGCGGGCGGCCTCGGACAGGGGAATGCGGCGCTTGCGGGCATGGTCGTGCAGCATCTGCAGCGTGGCGTCGCCTAGACCGCGCTTCGGCACATTGACGATGCGCTCGAAGGCGAGATCGTCGGCTGGCGAGTTGATCACGCGCAGATATGCCAGCGCGTCGCGGATTTCCGCGCGCTCGTAGAAACGCGGGCCGCCGATCACGCGATAGGGCAGGCCGAGGGTGACGAAGCGATCTTCGAATTCGCGCATCTGGAACGAGGCCCGCACCAGAATCGCGATATCGTTGAGCTTGTTGCCGGCGCGCTGCAGCTCTTCGATCTCCTCGCCAATGGCGCGGGCTTCTTCTTCGGAGTCCCAGGAGCCGGTAACGGTGACCTTTTCGCCGTCGACGTCCTCGGTGCGTAGTGTCTTGCCGAGCCGACCTTCATTATGCGCGATCAGATGCGAGGCGGCAGCGAGGATATGGCCGGTGGAGCGGTAATTGCGCTCCAGGCGAATGACCTTGGCGCCGGGAAAATCGTGCTCGAAGCGCAGGATGTTGTCGACCTCCGCGCCGCGCCAGCCATAGATCGACTGGTCGTCGTCGCCGACGCAGCAGATGTTTTTGGGCGGCGCGGAGGGCGCCGCCACGGGATGCGCCGAAGGCGCAGACCCGGAATCTCGAGCTGATTGCTCGCCATCTCCAGGTTCCGGGCTCACGCCTTCGGCGTGCCCCGGAATGACAGGGGATGAGGGAACGACGGCAGCACCGGTGTGCCCCGGAATGATCGTGGACAGCGCCACGCCCGGCTTGCTCGGCGCCTGCGCCAACAGCCGCAACCACAAATACTGCGCGACGTTGGTGTCCTGATATTCGTCCACCAGGATGAATTTGAAGCGGTTCTGGTATTGCCGGAGCACGTCGGGGTGTTCACGGAACAGCCGGATGTTTTCCAACAACAAGTCGCCAAAATCGGCGGCGTTGAGGATCTTCAGCCGTTCCTGATAACTCGCGTAGAGTTTTCCGCCCTTGCCGTTGCCGAACACCGCAGCTTCGCCCGGTGGTACCTGCGACGGCATCAAACCGCGGTTCTTCCAGCCGTCGATTAATCCGGCGAGCATGCGCGCCGGCCAGCGTTTGTCGTCAATGTTCTCGGCCTGCAATAGCTGCTTCAAGAGACGGATCTGATCGTCGACATCGAGCACGGTGAAATTGGATTTCAACTGCACCAGTTCGGCATGGGTGCGCAGGATGCGGCCGCCGATCGAGTGAAACGTGCCGAGCCACGGCATGCCTTCGACGGCCTGGCCGAGCATCTGGCCGAGCCGCAGCTTCATTTCGCGCGCCGCCTTGTTGGTGAACGTCACCGACAGGATTTCGGCCGGGCGGGCGCGGCCCGTGCTGAGAATGTGGGCGATGCGGCAGGTCAGCACGCGGGTCTTGCCGGTGCCGGCTCCCGCCAGCACGAGCACCGGCCCGTCGAGCGTTTCCACCGCCTCGCGCTGCTCGAGATTGAGGCCGGCTAGATATTGCGGGGTTGCGGCCGCACGCGCGCGCGCGGCGATGCCACCGGCCGCAGGCTGGTGGTCGGGGAGGCCATGATGGGTCAGCTTGTTCGGCTCAGTCATATGCGAATCGTCTTCCGCCCACGATGGCACCGCGGGGCCGTGAAGGGGAGCCTTCATAGCAGGATTAGAGCGCATATAGGGCGCTGGCGGGGGATTTGACAGTTTTATCGTGGTGCCGCGGCGCCCGCATCAGCGTCCCCTGAGGCTCACTTGGTTCCTTCGAACTCGAGATTTTTGTGCTTTCCGCGCTGGGAACTGCAGGGAACTTCGGTTCTCAGGCTGAATTAATTCTTAGCCGATGCGCGAGGAGGAACGCTGTGCCGGTACTCGAAGCAGAAAGCGGAAAATGGAGGTTCTTGTCATGCTGAGTTGGGTCGTTACGTTTCTGATCATCGCCCTGATTGCAGGCGTTCTGGGCTTCGGCGGAATCGCCGGAGCATCGGTCGAAATCGCCAAGATCATCTTCTTTATTGCAGTCGTGCTGTTCCTGGTCTCGGCCGTGGTCGGCGTGGCCCGCGGACGAAACCGCGTTTAGCCGAACACGCGCGAGATGATGGCGAGATGATGGAAGGATGCGTTAAAGCGCGTCTGCCGGTGCCGGGTTGAGATCAGCGTGCACGAAATGGCGCGCAATCATTTCAGCCAGCTGCTCGGCGTGTGTCGTGATCATGAAATGGGCCGCGCCTGGAAGCGCGGTCGCCGCGGCATCCGGTATGAACTGCCCCAATAGTTGGTTCGCGCGTTTGGCTGCCGGGTGACTGGATTCACCCCACACGACCAGAGTTGGGGTCGCGACCGTCGCCAGTAAAGCAGGCGTCAGGCGAAAGCCATAGGCGCAGGTCCAATCCAGCAGATTAGTCGGCGTTGTTTCCACGGCGTAGTTGCGAACACGCTCGGGCCACGCAGCGAACGTGCCTGCGCCGCCATAGAAATCGACCATCTGTTCGATCGCATTGGCTTTGCCGCCATGGAAGGCGCTGAAATAAGCGTCGGACATCTTTCGAAATGAATCATAATGCCGGGCTTCGCCGGCTTCCCGCAAAATTTCCGGCGCGGGGGCCTCGATGATAGTCAGACTGAGCAAAGACACCTGCTTTCGCAGCGCGACGGCAAGGGCCGTCATCCCGCCGAAGGAATGGCCGACGAGATGCACCGGGCAAGAAGCCCTTCTGATCACCGCTTCAACGACCTCCGCCTCGTGAGCGATATCGGCATTCCCTTTGCTGCGGCGATCGACCGTGCGGCCATATCCCAGAAGGCTGGTCGTCACGCATCGAAATCGATTCTGCCAATATGCCGTCATCGGTCGCCAGGCGGCGCCGGTGCTGCATGACCCCGGCACCAGCACGATGGTCGGACCTTCACCCGTCTCATCGTAGTCGATGCGTCCAAGCGCGTCGTCGATCATCAAAACTCCATGGGAGGATTTGCGATGTGCTCGTCGCCGGCCGCCGCGAAGGCCTCCGGCGGCCCGGCGTCACTGCCGTGATATCAGCGCTTGAGGATCACGATCTCTAGATATTCGCCTGGCACTACCATAGTGCCGTCTTGCGCGCGGCTAATCAAGCCGATCAGCGCCACCAAATCCTTCCTCAGCGCGTGTTGGTTCGTCTCGTCAAGCGCCGTGCAACGAGGCATGCCGCCGCTGCCGCCGAGCTATTCCAACCTGGTTCTTGAAGCCTTGTCCGAGGTGGGGACTGCCGGTTCAGGCACGCAATGTTATTTCGAGGGTATCGCGACCTTCCTGCCGATCCCCTCCGGGCGAGGGAGCGACCTGTGGGCGTCCGCCAAGGCCTGGATCTTGGCGCGAATATCGGCCGGAAACGGCGCGGTCTTGCGCGCGGTCATGTCGATGTGAATAGTCATGTTCTCCGAGGTGGCGGACAGCCAGCCCTCGCTAGCGTGGCGCAACTCCTCGAAGGTATGCAGCCGCTTCTCGTCCGCACCGACCAGCAGGACCGAAATCTGCACGGGATCGCCGAGATGAATCTCGCGGAGATATCGCACATGGCATTCGGCGGTGAAGGTCGACCCCTGGCGCTCCTTCATGTACGCGGGCCCGATCCCGAGCTTGAGCCATAATTCGTCGATGGTGCGGTCGAACATCACACTGTAGTAGGCCATGTTGAGATGGCCATTGTAGTCGATCCATTGCGGCTCGATCTGCATCACCGACGACAGGAACGGCACGGGCCGGAACAGCACATCGTCGCCGGCAGTAATAATCGTCATCAGCGATCCTCTTTAATTTAGTTCGATAACGGTGCCTTGACCCGTTATATATCCTTTGCCACGGTCGGCCTTACGCCGGGAGGATATCGTGGGCATAACCATAACCAACAATCTGAAGCGTCCGGAACCGCAGGCGCTGGCGAGCGCCGTTGAAGCGTTGGCCGCGCGGTTCGGCAACCGGCTGATCACCTCCCAGGCGGTGCGCGACCAGCACGCCCATACCACAACCTGGCTCGCGCCGCAGCCGCCGGATGCGGTGGTGATGGCGCAAGAGACCTCGGATATTCAGGACGTGGTGCGGATTTGCGCGAAACACGGCGTTCCCGTGATCGCGTTCGGCACTGGCACCTCACTGGAAGGCCAGGTCAACGCGCCGGCAGGGGGCGTCTGCATCGACCTGCGCGACATGAACCGGGTGCTGGAAGTTCACGCCGAGGATCTCGACTGCGTCATCCAGCCCGGCGTTACCCGCAAGGCGCTGAACGAGCATTTGCGCGACCAGGGACTGTTCTTTCCGATCGATCCCGGCGCCGATGCTTCGCTGGGCGGCATGGCGTCGACGCGGGCATCCGGCACCAATGCGGTGCGCTACGGCACCATGCGCGATAACGTGCTGGCGCTGAAGGTGGTGCGCGGGGACGGCGAGATCATCACGACGGGTACGCGGGCGAAGAAGTCCTCGGCTGGTTACGACCTGACGCATCTGTTTGTCGGCGCCGAAGGTACGCTCGGCATCATTGCCGAACTCACCGTCAAGCTGCGCGGCATTCCCGAAACCATCGCGGCGGCCGCCTGTTCATTCGAGAGCGTGCGCGGCGCCTGCCAGGCGACGATACTGGCAATTCAAACCGGCATTCCCGTCGCGCGCATTGAGCTGCTCAACGCGGCGCAGGTGCGTGCCTGCAATTCCTATTCGAAATTGTCCTTGCCCGAGACGCCGCTGCTGCTGCTTGAATTTCACGGCAGCGAAAACGAAGTGGCCGAGCAATCGAATAACTTCAGCGAGATCGCCAAGGAGTGCGGCGGCGGCGATTTCACCTGGACCACCAGGCCCGAGGATCGCAGCAAACTCTGGCAGGCACGCCACGACGCCTATTGGTCGGTGAAGGCGCTGCGTCCCGGTTCAGGCGTGGTCGCGACCGATGTCTGCGTGCCGATTTCGCGGCTGGCGGATTGCGTGACCGAAACCGAGGAGGACCTCAAGCGCCTCAATCTGCTGTCGCCGATCGTTGGCCATGTCGGTGACGGCAATTTCCACTGCTCGGTGGTGTGTGACGTGGACGATCATGACGAAATGGCGCGCGGCGAGGATTTCATGCATCGCCTGGTGGAGCGTGCCCAGGCGATGGGCGGGACTTGCACCGGCGAGCACGGCATCGGGCAGGGCAAGCAGAAATACCTCAAGGCCGAACTCGGCCCCGAGGCGATCGAGGCCATGCGCGCGCTGAAGCAGGCGCTCGATCCGCAGAATATTTTCAATCCCGGAAAGATATTGCCGGCGGTCTAGGACCGGTACTCACAAGGCATCCAGGAGCGACAGCGAGGTCGGCGCCTGGGATGCCTCATAAGCCGCAATGTCACGTCGTCCGGTATAGCACCCGAAATTGCGGTGGCGTCGGATTGGCCATTGCCTGTGCCTCGACGGCTAGAATCGCAATCACTTGATTGGCGGAGATGCCCCGCTCGATCAATTTGGTGTTGAGCGCGTCGATTCTCGCCTCGGTGAATATCTCATCCACGACGTTGGCGCGATTGGAGGAGAGGGCACGCTCGGGTGCGGTCATGATCAACTTCCTTTCAAATTGGAGTTGCTTGCGGCAAACTCATTCCGCCGCTTGCGCGGCGGGGAGATCACTGGCGCTAAGTCCCATGCGGGTGGCGACGCCGATGCCGTAGTCCGGATCGGCGCGGTAGAAGTGCCCCACCTGGCGCTTGACGATCTCGACCGGCACGCCATCCATCGCGGCCTTGATGTTGTCGAACAGTTGCTCTTTCTGATTGGCGCTCATCAACCGGAACAGGTCGCCAGCCTGACGATAATCGTCGTTGCCGTCGCGATGGTTGTAGCGGTCGGCATTGCCCATGATCGCCAGCGGCGGCTCCTTGACGCTGATGTCTTCCACCGGGCCGCCCATCGAGTTCGGCTCGTAATAGGCGTCCGGATTGGGATGGCCCGCGAGCCGCATGGTGCCATCGGCATGGTAGGTGTGCACGGGGCAGCGTGGCTTGTTGACCGAAAGCTGTTCGGCGTTGACGCCGACACGATAGCGATGCGCGTCCGCATAGGAGAAGATCCGGGCCTGCAGCATCTTGTCCGGCGAATGGCCGACACCGGGGACCACATTTGCGGGCGATAGCGCGGCCTGCTCGACTTCGGCGAAATAGTTCTCCGGATTGCGGTTCAATTCGAGCACGCCGACCTCGATCAGCGGATAGTCCTTGTGCGGCCATACCTTCGTGAGGTCGAACGGGTTGTACCAGTGCTTGCCGACATCGCTCTCCGGCATGATCTGCACGGAGAATTTCCACTTCGGGAAATCGCCTCTCTCGATCGACTCGAACAGGTCGCGTTGATGGGTCTCGCGGTCATGGGCGATCTTCTGGGCGGCCTCGGCATTGGTCCAGTTCTTGATGCCCTGCATGGTCTTGAAATGGAACTTGACCCAGTGGCGTTCATTGTTGGCGTTGATGAACGCGTAGGTGTGCGAGCCGAAGCCGTCGACATTGCGATAGCTTTGCGGCAGGCCGCGATCCGACATCAGGATGGTGACCTGGTGCAGGCTTTCCGGCGACAGCGACCAGAAGTCCCACATCGCGGTTGGCGAGCGCATGTTGGTCTTGGGATGACGCTTCTGGGTGTGGATGAAGTCCGGAAACTTCAGCGGATCGCGCACGAAGAACACCGGCGTGTTGTTGCCGACGATGTCCCAGTTGCCTTCCTCGGTATAGAAGCGCAGCGCGAAGCCGCGCACGTCGCGCTCGGCGTCGGCGGCACCACGCTCGCCGGCGACGGTAGAAAATCGCAGGAAAGCCTCGGTCTTCTTGCCGACCTTCGAGAGCGCCGCGGCCGTGGTGTATTTCGAAATATCGTTGGTGACGGTCAGCGTGCCGTAAGCAGCCGAGCCCTTGGCATGAACGGTGCGCTCCGGTATGCGCTCGCGATTCTGGTGCGCCAGTTTCTCCAAAAGGTGGAAGTCCTGCATCAGCACCGGGCCGCGCGGCCCCGCCGTGATGGAATTCTGGTTGTCAGCCACTGGGGCGCCTGAGGAAGTCGTCAAGATCGGTTTTTGGCTCATCGGCTCTCTCCTCTGGGGGAAATTCGAGCGAAACCTAGAAATGCTTGCCGATCAGGTCCAATCGTATTAAAAACGGCTTTAGATAAGAAAAACTGATCGATATGATCTCCCTCAAGCAACTGAGATATTTTGAAGCCGTCGCCCGAACCAGGCATTTTGGTAAGGCCGCACAGCGATGCGCCGTGACCCAGCCGGCGCTCTCCATGCAGATACAAGAACTGGAAAACACGCTCGGCGTTCAGTTGATCGAGCGCAGCCGCAACGGTGTCATGCTGACCGAGGCCGGGCGGGAGATCGCCGGCCGCGCCACCCGCATCCTGGCCGAGACGCGCGACATCGTCGATTTTGCCCGCCGGCAGGGCAACATTCTGGCTGGACCACTGCACTTCGGCGTCATCCCGTCGGTGGCGCCCTATGTGCTGCCGGCGCTGCTGCCGTTGATCCGCGACAAATTTCCCGATCTCGATCTGCATTTGCGGGAAACTCAGACCGATCATCTCGTGCAGGAGCTGCTCGACGGCGGGCTCGACCTGCTGCTGCTTGCCTTGCCGGTCGAGCATCCGGAAATCGAAACGATCAAGCTGTTTACCGATCGCTTCCTGCTGGCCATGCCGAAGTCGCGGCGTATCGCAAATCGCATTCGGGCGACGCCCGATCTTCTTCAGCAGGATCGTCTGCTGTTGCTTGAAGAAGGTCATTGCCTGCGCGATCAGGCGCTGGCGTTCTGTAGCCTGCGGCGCGTCGACAACATCGATACGTTCGGCGCTTCCAACCTCTCGACCATCGTTCAGATGGTGGCCAACGGCCTTGGCTTGACGCTATTGCCGGAATTGAGCATCAAGCTGGAGTGCCGCCATGACGATATCACGTTGATGCGCTTCACCGATCCGCAACCGCGCCGCGTCGTAGGGCTTGCCTGGCGCCGCAGCTCGCCGCGCAAACGGCATTTTGTCGAACTCGGCAAGCTGATTACATCTGCGACATCGGTACAGATGCAGGACTCGGAATTAGTTTAAGGGTCTCATTTTCGGCAGCCGCGCTGGCGCGGGGACCGGCTCATCGTCTGACCCAACAGCCTCGCCTGGAAGGGAGCGTGGCCGACATAGGAAGCCGAATAGTTTCAGAGCGCGCGGCTGAATCAACGGGTTTCAGTGGATTGATTAGTTGCACCACGGCCATCTATGCTTGCGGCCTTTTGGGGCATGCCGATGGGGTGGTTCAGCAAAAGCAAGCGCAAGGAAATCTGGGACGAAGACATCCAGTGGCCGCTTGGTGACATTGAAGCGGCGCATAAGATACGCGACATCTGCCGTTCGGCTGCCGACAGTGCCGGAAAAGTAGCTGACCTTACTCAGCGCCCGGGGAGCGAGAAGAACAAATATGAGACCGAGCGGTACCAACGCGCCGCCAAGACCGCGATGGAAGTCGCGATCAAGATTTCCGATGACCTGTTGCGCGATTCCTCGGTACGCCAGATCGTGAGCTTGTGCATGACAGCCAACGATTTGAGGATCGCGCGGGTCCTGTTCCGCGCGATCCAGGCGGTATCAATCAGGGAAGATGTGCTCAACGAGCATCCGGGGCTTCGGCAGTGAAGCTGCTCGCGCTCTTCTCAGATGCCGGCCCTTACGGCTTTTCGATCGCGCCGCCGCTTTCGGCCCAATCCTTGAAGGCGCCGACATTGTACACTTGGTCATAGCCCATATCCTTGAGCACCTTGGCGGCAAGCGCCGAGCGCCCGCCCGAAGCGCAGTAAAGGATGACGGTCTTGTCCTTGGAAAAGGACTTGTCGTGGTAGGGCGATTCGGGGTCGGCGCGAAATTCCAGCATGCCGCGCGAGACATGCACAGCGCCGGCAACCTTGCCGCTTTTCTCAACCTCCGGCGCGTCGCGCACATCGACCACCAGCGTGTTGCCCTTCTCGATCATCTCGCGTGCCTGAGCCGCCGTGATCTTCGGCACCGCGGCGTTCGCGGCCTCCATCATCTGCTTGACGCTTAGCGCCATGTTGAACTCCCGGTCGTTATACGAGCCTCGTGATGCTCGATCACTCGCACGATATAGGCTTCCGCGGCGGATACCAAGTGGCGACGGCGATGCCCTTGGCCAGCAGCATGTCGCTAGACATCCGCAGCGACGCGGCGAACACGATATTGAGCGGGCATGCACGGTGGTGGGGGTTCACCGAACAGCGGAATGTTCAGCGGTTCCCTGAACCGACCACACGAAAAGGCCTTGACCGGGTCATCCCCTGATGGTCCGAAGGACCGGTCCCGGGATCTCCCTCGATGAGGCGGAGATTGAAGGGGTCGCGCTGAAACGAAGAGACACGCCATACGATGCGGCTTCCCTTCTTTTACGGCTGGGTCATCGTCGTCGTGACGTTCGTCACGATGGCGATCGGCGTCAACGCCCGCACCGCGTTTTCGCTGTTTTTTCCGCCGATCATCGATGAGTTCGGATGGGAGCGTGGCGTCACCGCGGGCGCTTTCTCGTTCGGCTTTCTGGTATCCGGCGCCGTCAGCCCGCTGATCGGCCGATTGATGGATCGCGCCGGCCCGCGCGCGGTGATGGAGTTCGGGGTCGCGCTGATGGCCGGAGGCCTGTTGCTGGCGCCGCTGACGACTCAGCCGTGGCATCTGTATCTGACGATCGGCGTCCTGGTGGGAGCGGGAAGCGTCTGTCTCGGCTACTCCGGGCAATCATTGTTTCTGCCCAATTGGTTCAATCGCCGCCGCGGCCTGGCCATCGGACTTGCCTTCGCTGGCGTCGGAATCGGCTCCGTTACGCTGTTGCCCTGGGTGCAGATTATGATCGAGCAGACCGGCTGGCGAACCGCCTGCACGGCGATGGGCATCATGATCCTGGTCGTGCTCGCGCCGATCAACCTGTTGCTGCGAAAGCGCCCCGAAGACATCGGGCTTGAGCCGGACGGGGACGCCGCGCCCTCGGCATCCTCGGCGAAACCGATATCGAACATCGTCGATGCCGCATGGGCCGGAACCGACTGGACGTTGAAACGCGCCGTTCGCACCGCTCGGTTCTGGTGGATATCGCTCGGTTATTTCTGCGGGTTGTACATCTGGTACGCGGTGCAGGTTCACCAGACCAAATATCTTCTCGACATCGGTTTCAGCCCTGGTGTTGCGGTGTGGGCGTTAGGCGTGGTCAGCCTGCTCGGTATCCCCGGCCAGATCCTGCTCGGACACCTCTCCGACCGGCTGGGGCGCGAATGGATATGGGCGGCAGGCTGCATGGGCTTTGCGATCTGCTTCGCAGCCCTGATCGCGCTTAAATTCCTTCCGACATTGATGCTGGTCTACGTCATGGTGCTGGCGCAGGGCGCGCTCGGCTACGGCCTGACCTCAATCATGGGTGCGGTGGTGCTGGAGATATTCCAGGGCAAGCATTACGGCAGCATTTTCGGAACCATCATGCTGGCAGCGCTCGCGGGAGGTGCCGCGGGGCCCTGGGTCACCGGCTTTCTGCACGACCTTTCAGGGAGTTATACCATTGCGTTTGCGATCGGTATTGGCGTGAGCGGATTGTCCGCTGTGGCGATCTGGCTGGCATCGCCCGGCAAAGTCCGAGCGGTCGCGGGCCAGTTGCACCGGATCGAAGCCCGACTACCGCCGACTAACGCGTGATCCGCCAAAGCGCGTCCGCCAAGCGCGTCTCGGGCTTGACCCCGAGGCGGTGAGCGGCTTGCCGAGCAGATCATGTGCTCTTTACCCGGCGTGACCACATGCGTCTTGCCGATGTCAGCGGGTTGTGGGCTAATCTCCCGGCATGAAGCCAACCGTGCGGAGGCGCCCATGAACGAACATGTTCAGACCGCGAAGACCGAGCTGCTTTTCAATCCGCTCGCGCCGGAATTCATTCGCGATCCCTATCCGTCCTACGAGCGGCTGCGCACCACCGATCCGATGCATATCACGCCGTTCGGTGCGTTCGTCGCGAGCCGGCATGCGGAAGCCAGTCTGGTTTTGCGCGACAAGCGCTTTGGCAAGGATTTCGTCGATCGAACCGTGCGGCGGTATGGACCGCAGGCGATGGACGAGCCGATCTTTCGCCACATGAGCCACTGGATGCTGCAGCAGGATCCACCGGACCATACACGGTTGCGCGGTCTGGTCGTGAAAGCGTTTACGGCGCGGCGGGTCGAGGATATGCGTCCGCGCATCCAGCATATCGTCGACCAGTCGCTCGACCGTGTTGCAGATCGCGGTCACATGGACCTGATTGAGGATTTTGCGTTTCGGCTCCCGGTCACGATCATCTGCGACATGCTCGGGATACCCGAGGAGCACCGCGAGACGTTTTTCCAAAATTCGCGCGAAGGCGGACGTTTGCTCGATCCGGTGCCGTTGTCGCGCGCCGAAATCGACCAAGCCAACGCCGGCAACGCGATGGCCCAGATGTATTTTCAGCAGCTGTTCGAATTGCGGCGGCGCAGCCCGGGCGATGACCTGACGACGAAGCTGGTGCAGGCTGAGGAAGATGGCAGCAAGCTCTCCAATGAGGAACTAACCGCCAATATCATGCTGCTGTTTGGCGCCGGGCATGAGACGACAGTCAATCTGATCGGAAACGGTCTGCTGGCGCTGCACCGCAATCCCGATCAACTGGCGCTGCTCAAGGCCAATCCCGCGCTGATCACCAACGCCATCGAGGAATTCCTGCGCTACGATTCCTCGGTGCAGTTGACCGGCCGGGTGGCGCTGGAAGACATCGACGATCTCGGCGGCAAGAAAATCCCGAAAGGCGAACCCGTGCTCTGCCTGTTGGGTTCGGCCAACCGCGATCCGGCTGTCTATCCCGACCGGCCGGACCGTCTCGATATCACCCGCCCCAATGTGCGCCCGCTGTCCTTTGGCGGGGGCATTCACTTCTGCCTCGGCGCCCAGCTTGCGCGCATCGAGGCAGAGATCGCGATCGAGACGCTTCTGCGTCGCCTGCCGGACCTGCGGTTGGACGACGGGCAGAATCCGGAATGGCGGCCGACCTTTGTCCTGCGCGGCCTTAAAAGGCTGCCTGCAAGCTGGTAATGGCATCTCGCAAGAGGCCGCCGCACGACTGGCTGCGACTTCGCCACAGTTGACTCTATATATAGCCTTGTTCCAGCGTTGATTTCAGCGCGGCGGGTGGCTGGCTCAGGGATCACCATTGCGATGGCGCACATTGTCCTGGCGGATGACCGCGTCGTGTCGCGTTAGGGCCAACGCGCGGGAACGCGCTCAAGAGGAGAACCCGTGCAGACCACGCTGCTCGGATTGGCGATTGCCTTCATCATCGCGCTCGTTGCCGCGCTGATCGGGCCGTACTTCATCGACTGGAATCAATTCCGGCCGCAGTTCGAGACCGAGGCAACGCGGGTGATCGGCGCGCCGGTACGCGTCGGGGGTGAACTGGATGCGCGCCTGTTGCCGACGCCATCGCTGCGGCTGCGTTCTGTCGTGGTCGGTGGCGCCAACGATCTCGGCAAGGTTCGCGCCGACAAGCTCGATGTCGAGTTCAGCCTGGGCTCGCTGATGCGCGGCGAATGGCGCGCCAACGAACTGACCATCAACGGCATGGCGCTTGATCTTGGCCTGGATTCCCAGGGCCGGATCGACTGGCCGGCATCGACCGGAAAGTTCAGTCTGGGATCGCTGTCGATCGACCGCCTGAATCTCACCGGCCGCATCGCGCTGCATGACGCTGCAAGCCAAGGGACGCTCGAGCTCAAGGATATCGCCTTCAGCGGAGACGTGCGCTCGCTGGCAGGTTCAGTCCGGGGCGACGGCAACTTCATGGTGTCAGGCGTGCGCTACCCGTTTCGCGTGTCATCCGGCCAGAGCGCTGACGGAAATGGCACCCGGGTCCATCTTAACGTCGATCCCGGCGCGCGCGCGCTGTCCGTCGATCTCGACGGCGTGCTCAGCTTCGAGGCGCGTGCGCCGCGCTTTGAGGGTGCGGTGGTGCTGGCCGTTCCCCCCGGCCTCAAAGCGGCGGGCGATCTGCCGATAACGCCGTGGCGGATAGCGGCGAGGGTCAAGGCCGATCCGGCCGCCGCCCGGCTCGAACAGGTTGAGGCCAGCTACGGCACCGAAGAGACCGCGCTGAAATTCGCAGGGATAGGGGACATGCGCTTTGGCGCGTCGCCGCTGCTTCGCGCCGCGCTGTCGGCGCGGCAGCTCGATGCCGACAGGTTTGCCGCCAAAGGCAGTAACCCCACTGAGCCGATCCGATTGCTTCCGGGCTTACAGGCGCTCATGGCGGCAATCCCGCAAGTTCCGATTCCGACGCAGATCGAGCTCAGCTCCGAGCAGATCATGCTGGGCGGGCGTCCGTTGCAAAATCTGGCTGTCGACCTGCGTGTCGACGCCAAATCCTTCACCATCGACCGGCTGGATTTCCGCGCGCCTGGCGCCACCCGAGTGGGCTTGAGCAGCACGAAGGCGCAAGCAGGTCCGTCCGGAGGTTTCACCGGGGCGCTTAGCGTCGAATCGTCGGACCCGGATGCACTGGTGACGTGGTTGCAGGGTCGTAACGAGATCACCTATCGCAGCCAAAAACCGCTGCGCCTGGCCGGCAATGTCAGTGTGGCTGCCGATCGCATCGCCATCGAAGCGATGAAGGCCGAGATCGATGGCGGTGCCGTGGAAGGGCGCGTTGCGGTCTCCAATTTGCCGGCCAGCGGCGCCTCCCGGATCGAAGCGGAGCTGAAGGCGGAACGTCTCGATCTCGATGCCGCTGGCGCGTTGGTGCGCTCGCTGGCCGGCCCGCAAGCCGAGTGGCCGGCCGAAGTGCGACTGTCGCTGAATATCGATCGTGCCATATCGGCTGGCCAGGAACTGCGTCCGTTCATCGCGAAGCTGGGCTACGGTCCGAAGACGATCTCGCTGGAGCAACTGGAAGTCGGCGAGGCCGGCGGCGTGATGATGGGAGCGGCGGGAAGTTTCGATCGCGTCAATGCAACCGGACGACTGGTGCTGAATTCAAGCGCGGCGTCGCTTGATCAAATCACCGGGCTGATTGCACCCCTTGCGCCGACACTGGCGTCACGGATTAAGTCGATGCAGGTAAGTCCGGGGCTCGCGCACCTCAAGCTGGCGATCGATCTCGACAAGAATTCCGAACACCCCGATCGCGCCAACGCGCGCGCCGTGCTCGACTTCGACGCGCCGCAGCTCAAGGGCGTCGCCACGATCACCGCAAAGCCCGAGATCGCGGCGATGCGCGGGCTTGATCTCGATGCGCTCCGACGCAGCGAATTTGGCATCGAATCCAAACTGTCTTCGGACAGCGGCCGTTCATTGGTTGTCCTGCTGGGGCTCGATCGCGCAATCGCTGTGGGCGATGGCCCGGCGCAATTCGAAGGATCGGTCACGGGCGCGTGGCGGGCGCCGCTGCGGCTGAAAGCCAAGCTGTCGGGAGCTGGACTGGATGCCGAAGCGCAGGGTAGCGCTGAACCGTGGGCCTCGGAACCCAAGGCTAGCGTCAATCTTGGCGCGCGCAGCATAAATCTCGCGCCGCTGTTCGATCTCTCCGATGCGCTTGCGCAAAACATCAGTCTGTCGGCGCGGGTGTCGCTGATGGGCAGCAAGTTGATTTTCGACGACCTGGACAGCGCGATGTCAGGTTCGCGGCTACGCGGGCGCATCGCGTTGACCCTTGACGGCGAAAAGACCATCGAGGGCGAAGTAGGCCTCGACGCACTTGTCCTCGCGCCGGCATTTGCGCTCGCCATCGGCGCGGCGGGGCAAGACGCGTCGGCACCGCTCGGTTTGGGTTTGTCGAATGGCTGGCGCGGCCGCATCGTCTTTCAAGCGCTGCGCGGCGCGCTTCCGGGCGGCGGCGAGTTGCGCCCCGTGAGCGGTACCGTCAGAAGCGACGGTCAATCGCTGACCTTCGAGGCCATCAAGGGCGGAATCGGAGGCGGCGAGGCGACCGCCAATATCGACGCCAAACAGAGCGCGACCGGTATTGCGCTGAATGCGCGTGTTGAGCTCAGGGGTGTCGATGGCGCGGCGCTTCGTTATCGCAGTCTGACGATGCCCGCCGGTCGCACCTCGATGCAGATGACGCTGGCGAGCCAGGGCCGCAGCGCATCGGCGCTGACCGGCGCGTTGTCCGGCAGCGGAACACTCACGCTGGAATCCGCCGGAATCCCCGGGCTCAATCCGCGCGCCTTCGACGCTGCGATCCGTGCCAGCGACACCGGACAGGCGACCGACGACACGCGGCTGCGGCAGATCATCGAGCCGGTGCTGTCGGCCGGCGCGCTATCGGTCGCATCGGCGCAAATTCCATTCAGTATCAGGGATGGCCGGCTTCGCATCAGTGCGACCACGCTGAACGCCGAAGGGGCGCGCGCCATCATATCGGGTGGCTACGATATTCCTGCCGACCAGGCCGACATTCGCGCCAGTCTTGCTTCGACGGTTGCGGGATCCGCGACCAGCCGTCCGGAAATTCAGCTGTTCGCGGTGGGTTCGCCTGACGCGCTCGATCGCACCGTCGACGTTGCGCCGCTGTCGTCATGGCTGGCGGTGAGGGCGATCGATCGCGAGACCCGCCGGCTGGATTCTCTGGAGCGCGGAGATCCGCCGCCAGACCTGCCCGCAGCGATATCGCCGCCGCTTCCGGGCCGCGATCCGCGCCGGCCTCCGTCGAAACCCAAGGTCAGCGCTCCGCATCCACTGCCCGATCCGTCGCCAAGTCCCAACGCGCCTGTAGTTAGCCAGCAGGTTCCACCGCTGCCGCCGCCAATAGAAGTCCACCCCGCTCCCGGTACGGCGCGGGCGCCGAAAGCACGGCCGCCTCTCGTGCTGACGCCGCCAACTGCGAGCCCACCGCGACCGGCGTTCTGAGGACCGGCGTCGCCCGAGACATTCCCCCGGGAATTTCAGTGCCGAAGAATAACCGCGATCGCATAATCGCGGTTTCAACTTGAGTTGATACGTTCATCACCTGATTGCCGACGCGCTCTGCGAGGATCTATGACCGCAACGATTATGCTATGCGGTAAGCGCGCCTTGATGGTCGTGGCCCGCCAACGATCCTGTTCTGCTCATCTCCGGACCAGTCAACACGATCCATGCATAAGCGGCCTGGCGGTTAGCCCTGCGGTTTTGAATCCGATGATGCGGCTGTCGCGGCGCGGGTCCGAAAATAATCCAGCACGAACAGGCGAATGGCGGAAGACAGATTGCCTTGCTGGCGATTGCTGTCGATCTCACCGACCAGCTCGGACAGCGTCATGTCACGCATGCCCGAAATTTCCTTCATGCCGTTCCAGAATGCCTCTTCGAGGCTGACGCTGGTCTTGTGGCCCCCAACCACGATCGAGCGCTTCACGACAGGCGATTTCATGACGCGTCCTCGCCATCGATGCGATGCTGGTCCAGCAAGTCGTTCCCACGCTTCGAGCGTTTTTCGTCGAGAACGCGCTCGCTTTTAGTCCGGCCGAACCGCGCCCGGTTGGCATCGGCCTGTTTCGCCGACTGCTCCCGCTCGGTACGTTTCCTAAACCGTTTCAGGTTGACCACGTCCCCCATGCTTGCCTCCATCATCCAACCAATGGAGGGCATGCGATATTTTTTCGGAGGGGTGAGTGGTCGCCCGTGGCAAGCTCGCTCATCATCCAGAAGTCCCCGTCATCGTCCTCTGTAGCATCAAAAAACATGCTCCGCTCTGCGAAAGCAAAATATTTGTGCTCTACCGCGCCGCGGCGCAACGCCGATAGCTGAGCGGCCTCAATCTTTAGGCGCTATGGCCTATAATTATTTTCTGCCCGCATAATTTCCCGGTTTCGTGGTGCTGTGATCAGCCGGGACGGGTCATTTTGTCCGGCTGCACCAGCCGGTCGAATTCATTAGCGGAAACGAAGCCCAGCCGCACCGCTTCTTCCTTTAACGTCGTGCCGCGGGAGTGAGCCGACTTGGCAACCTTTGCGGCGTTGTCGTAGCCGATCCGGGGAGCCAGCGCAGTCACCAGCATCAGTGAGCGCTCCATCAGGCTCCGGATCCGTTTCTCGTCCGCGCGTATTCCCTCGACGCAATGCTCAGTGAATGAGCGTGCCACGTCGGCAAGCAACTGTATGGAATGCATCATACAATATGCCAGCACCGGCTTGTAGACGTTCAGCTCGAAGTGGCCCTGGCTGCCCGCGACCGTGACGGTGGTATGGTTGCCGAACACCTGACAGCAAACCATGGTCAACGCTTCGCACTGCGTCGGGTTGACCTTGCCCGGCATGATCGACGAGCCCGGTTCGTTTTCCGGCAGGATCAGCTCGCCCAATCCGGAACGTGGCCCTGAGCCCAGCAGACGGATATCGTTTGCAATCTTGAACAGTCCGGTGGCCACCGAATTGATAGCGCCGTGCGCGAACACATAAGCGTCGTTGGAGGCCAGCGCCTCGAACTTGTTGGCGGCGCTCGTGAAGGGCAGTTTGGTAATCTTGGCGACGTGCTTGGCAAACAGGCGGGCAAATCTCGGCTTGGAATTGAGTCCGGTGCCGACGGCGGTGCCGCCTTGCGCCAGCGGAAAAAGATCTCTTACAGCCACGCGCAGCCGCGCGATGCCGCTCTCGACCTGCGCGGCGTAGCCGGAGAATTCCTGACCTAGCGTCAGAGGCGTCGCATCCTGGGTGTGGGTCCGGCCGATCTTGACGATATGAGCGAAAACCTTTTCTTTGTTGCGCAGTGCGCGGTGAAGCTCGCTGAGCGCGGGAATGAGATCGGTCGTAATGCGCATTGCGGCTGCGATATGCATGGCGGTGGGGAACGAGTCGTTCGACGACTGACTCATATTGACGTGATCGTTGGGATGGACCGGTTGCCTGGCGCCGAGCTTGCCGCCCAGCAGCTCGTTGGCGCGGTTGGCGATCACCTCGTTGAGGTTCATGTTGGTTTGCGTTCCGGAGCCGGTCTGCCAGACAACGAGGGGAAAATGATCGTCGAGCTTGCCGTCGATCACCTCGCGCGCGGCGCGCACGATGGCGCGGGTGCGGCGCTGGTCGAGCAGCCCCAGCTCGCGATTGGTTTCCGCGGAAGCTAGTTTGACCATGCCGAGCGCACGAACGATTTCGATCGGCATCCGGTCCTGGCCGATGCGGAAATTCTGCCTGGAACGTTCGGTCTGCGCGCCCCAGTAGCGGTCGGCGGGAACATCGATCGGACCGAAGCTGTCGGTCTCAGAGCGCGTGGAATTGGATCGCGATGTCGTTGTCGATCGAACCATCATCATGTCCGTTGCGCGAGACCGTTCGTTCGGAGCCAGCTCACGGCTGGTTCCGCGCGACGGGACGTTCATTCTACAAGGATCACTTGCGCGGACTATTTCTTGCGGAAGCGATCCAGCCGCACGACTTCTGCGCCCTCGCTCGGTTTCGCCGGTTCATCCGGAGTTTCGGCGGCGGGTGCGGGAACCGTGTCGGCTGATGGGGCGGGGACAGCTGGAAGGCTTGCCGCCGGGGCCTCGATCGCGGCGTCGGACGGCTCGAACTGCAACCCGAATTGTACCGAGGGGTCGAAGAAGCTCTTGATGGCATTGAACGGAACCACCAGGCGCTCGGGAATGCCGCCGAATGACAGGCCGACTTCAAAACGATCCTCGGTCACCACCAGATCCCAGAACTGGTGCTGCAGGATGACCGTCATTTCTTCCGGGTATTGCGCCAGTAGCCGCGGGGAAAGCTTCACGCCCTCCGCGTTCGACAGAAAGGTGATGAAGAAATGATGCTCCCCGGGCAGGCCGTGCTCGGCGGCATCGGCAAGGACGCGGCGCAGCACTCCGCGCAGGGCGTCGCGCGCCAGCAGGTCGTATCGGATATGATCGGTCGCCATTATCGGTCCTGTCGCGTTCAAATGCTGCCGGCGCATCGCGGCGGCGTCGGTCCCCCGACTCGCTCATTTTCCCTATGCTACTCCGGCGACGCGCCGAGGTCAGCAGGCGTTCCCGTTGGTGGCGGAAATTCCGGCAAAGGCTGGCTATAAGGAAAATCTGGCTATAAGGAAAATGAAGTGGAGGCTTCTGTTGCCAGGTGCCTCCGAACCCCGCCTAGCGGAGCTTAACCCACTAGGACTTTAGACTTGGTCTTTCAAACCGCTTACGCGGCCTGAGCAACCGGAGCATAGTTGTCGTTTGCAACTATTGCATAGCCCGATAACGGCGGAACAATACCGGGAAAAAACACGCCCTTTACGCCCTCGTCGATCCTGTTTCGCCCCCGCCGAAACCCGCGCATCTTGCGGCGGGCTTGGGTGGAGGCGCCGGGTGCTGCCCCCGGGTCCGAATGGTTTATTGCGACGGCACTTTATTTCCATAGCCGGCGAACCGGCACTCCTAATATAGGGTGCAAAATTTGAGAAAAATAGAGCCCCTGCGGGGGCTTCCGCCGCAAAAACGCTGGCGGCGTCGGTTTCAAACAAGGGCGGGACGTGCCGAGTTGGGTGGCCCTGATGATGCCAGCTGATTCGCTGACGGCTGCCATTGCGCCGCCGGGGATTGTTTGGGTTTTGCTGGCCTTATTTGACGAAAATCGCTAGCAAGTTTGACGAAAACCGCTAGCAAGGTCCTTCGGGGGGACTGCATCAGCCGCTATCCAAACAGAATGGGCGAAAAGCCCTGTGCGTGGGAGAGAAATCGATGAGTGATACGCCGAGCCATCGGCCGGTCGAATCCATGTTGCCGAAATGGGTCCGCGGTCCGCAGGATTTTGTCGGCGGAGTAGCGCTTATTGCCATCGCGCTATTCGCCTTGTGGGCATCGAGCGACCTTCAGGGTACGCGTGGATTTTCGTTCGGGGCTGGAACAGCGCCTCGCATGTTTGCGTTTTTGTTGCTTGGGCTTGGCATAGCGGTGATGCTGGTCGGTGTTTTGACCGAAGGCGCTCACCTGGCGACCTACGCGTGGCGAGGTCCGCTTTTCGTTTCGCTCGGCATTCTTTCGTTTGCCCTCACGATCCGCCCGCTGGGTCTGGTGATTTCGGCATTCGCCAGCTTTCTGATCTCAGCGCTTGGCACCCCGGAAACCAGGTGGAAGGAAACCATCATCGTCGGAATTTGCCTGACCGCCGGCTGCAGTCTGCTTTTCCCTTATGCGCTGGGGCTGCCGCTGCAGCTCTTCCCGCGTTTCCTGCTTCAGTGAGGGCGTAATGGCCGATCTTTTTTCCAATCTCGGGCTCGGCTTCAGTGTCGTGTTCCAGTTCGTGTCGTGGTCGCCGTCGTGGCTCGGCGGCTTCGCCATTCCGATCCCGGTTAACATATTGCTGTGTCTGCTGGGTGCGCTGGTCGGAACGCTGGTCGGCGTGCTGCCGGGCATCGGCACGATCGCCACCGTCGCCATGCTGCTGCCGATAACCTTCGGTCTGCCGCCGATCGGTGCGCTGATCATGCTCGCGGGCATTTACTACGGCGCGCAATATGGTGGTTCGACCACGTCGATCCTGGTCAATATTCCCGGTGAAGCGGGTTCGGTGGTCACCACGCTCGATGGCTTTCAGATGGCGAAGCAGGGTCGTGCCGGTCCGGCGCTCGCCATCGCCGCGATCGGATCGTTCTTCGCCGGCTGTGTCGCGACCGTGCTGATCGCGGTGCTCGGCGCGCCGCTGACCAAGCTCGCGCTGGCGTTTGGTCCCGCCGAGTATTTCTCGCTGATGGTGCTCGGTTTGATATTCGCGGTCGTTCTCGCGAAAGGATCGATATTGAAGGCGATCGCGATGATCGTTTTCGGTCTGCTGCTGTCGATGGTCGGGTCTGATATCGAGACCGGCGCATCCCGTATGGCATTCAACATTCCCGAACTGGCCGATGGTCTCGGTTTCGCGACCGTGGCGATGGGCGTGTTCGGGTTTGCCGAAATCATCCGCAACCTCGACGCCGGCGCGGAAATGGACCGCCAGCTCGTACAGGAAAAAGTCACCGGATTGATGCCGACCAAAAAGGACATGATCGACTCCGCGCCGGCCATCGCCCGCGGCACGATCCTGGGATCGATCCTCGGCATTCTGCCGGGAGGCGGCGCGGTCATCGCGTCGTTTGCGGCCTATACTCTCGAGAAAAAGGTGTCCAAGAATCCATCGCGCTTCGGCCGCGGTGCGATCGAAGGCGTCGCCGCACCGGAAAGCGCCAATAACGCAGCGGCGCAGACCTCGTTCATCCCGCTCCTGACGCTGGGCATTCCGCCCAATGCGGTGATGGCGCTGATGGTCGGCGCAATGACCATTCACGGCATCGTGCCGGGACCGCAGGTGATGCAGAAACAGCCCGAGTTGGTGTGGGGCATGATCGCATCGATGTGGGTCGGCAATCTGATGCTGATCATCATCAATCTGCCAATGGTCGGCATCTGGGTGCGGCTGCTGCGGGTGCCGTATCGACTGCTGTTTCCGTCGATCGTGGTTTTTTGCGCCATCGGGATCTATTCCCTCAACAATGCTCCGACCGATGTCATGCTCGCCGGTGCGTTCGGTCTGGTAGGCTATTGGCTGATCAAGCATGATTTTGAACCGGCACCGCTGCTGCTCGGCATGGTGCTCGGCCCGCTGATGGAAGAGAATCTAAGGCGCGCGCTGCTGATTTCGCGCGGCGATTGGTCGGTCTTTGTTACCCGTCCGCTGTCAGCGGCGTTGATGGCTGTTGCGGCGGCCCTTCTGGTGCTCGCGGTGCTGCCGGCGCTGCGCAAAAAACGCGACGAGGTGTTCGTGGAGTCCGAGAACTAACCTGCGTCGGTGCGCCGCATCCCGAAGTCGAATCGACTTCGGGAACTGACGTGTATTGTGTATGACGCAAATGTCGGCCGGTTGTGGCGGCGTTTGCACAACGGGCCTGGGAGAAATCTGATGAAATTGTACAGTCGCATGCTTGTGGGCGGCGCTTTGGCGGCCGCGGTCGGTCTCAGTGCGATTGCCGCGCACGCCCAGGCTGAAACCTATCCGACACGCACCATCACGATGATCGTGCCGTTTGCGGCGGGCGGTCCGACCGACGTCATCTCGCGCATTGTCACCGGACATATGGCGCAGACGCTTGGACAGACCATTGTCATCGAGAACGTGGTCGGCGCTGGCGGCACCACCGCCAGCGCTCGCGCCGCGCGTGCCGCCAATGACGGATATACGCTGATCACGGGGCATATGGGTACCCACGCGGCATCGGTTCCGCTTTACCCCAGCCTTGCCTACCATCCGCAAAAGGATTTCGAGCCGGTCTCTCTTCTGGCCGGCACGCCGATCCTGATCCTGGCGCGCAAGGATTTTCCGCCGAAAGATTTGAAGGAATTCGTCACTTACGTGAAAGCCAATGTCGAGAAGGTCAACGCGGCGCATGCCGGAGTCGGCTCGGTCTCGCATGTCTCGTGCCAATTGCTGAATTCGATTCTCGATATCAAACCGACCGGCGTTCCGTTTAATGGAACCGGGCCCGCCATGAATGCGCTGGTCGGCGGTCAGGTCGACTATATGTGCGACCAGATCGTCAACGCCGTTCCGCAAATCAACGGCGGCACCATCAAGGCCTACGCCATCGCAACGCCCGAGCGCAATCCATCCTTGCCTGGCGTCCCGACTACCGCGGAGGCCGGCCTGCCGGCTTTCCAAGCCCAGGCATGGAACGCGATTTTCGCGCCGAAGGGAACACCGGCGCCCATCATCGCCAAGCTTAATGCCGCAGCCGTCAAGGCGCTGGACGATGAAGGTGTTCGCAAACGCCTGCTTGATCTCGGCAGCGTGATCCCGGCGGCGGGGCAGCGCACCCCGGAGGCGCTGGCAGCGCTCGTCAAAGGTGAAATCGAAAAGTGGACGCCGGTTCTCAAGCCTGCGACGAATTGATTTCGTTAGGCGAAACCGGTTGAGGAAGGGCAGAACACGCCCTTCCTCCCTTGCCGTTTGTGAGCCGGATGCTCATTTTTCCGGGTATAGTCGATAGGTCTGGCCGAATCGCCGCTATCGAACGGCTGTCGCGGCCGCTAAAATTCGCCTTCTCGCAGGGCTCATAACTTAACGCCATGAATCAGTATCACGATCTGCTCGAACGGATCCTCGCTGACGGCGCGGAGAAGCACGACCGCACCGGCACCGGCACGTTGTCGATCTTCGGCCATCAGATGCGCTTCAATCTGGCCGCCGGCTTCCCGATGTTGACCACCAAGAAGCTGCCGCTGAAATCGATCGTGCATGAATTGCTGTGGTTTCTGGCCGGCGATACCAACGTCAAATATCTCAGGGAGCACGGCGTTTCGATCTGGGACGAATGGGCCGACGCCAACGGCGATCTCGGTCCGGTCTATGGATCGCAGTGGCGATCCTGGCCGGCGCCGGATGGACGCAGCATCGACCAGATCTCCAACGTCATCGACATGATCCGGCGCAATCCGGATTCGCGACGCCTGATCGTGAGCGCGTGGAATCCGGCCGACGTCGACAAGATGGCGCTGCCGCCGTGTCATTGCCTGTTTCAGTTCTATGTCGCAGGCGGCAAATTGTCGTGCCAGCTCTACCAGCGTTCGGCCGACGTGTTTCTCGGCGTACCCTTCAACATTGCCTCGTACGCGTTGCTGACGATGATGGTGGCGCAGGTGACGGGCCTGAAGCCCGGCGACTTCGTTCACTCGCTTGGCGATGCCCACCTTTATTCAAACCATCTCGATCAGGCCCGGCTGCAACTGACGCGCCCGACGCGGCCGCTGCCGACCATGACGATCAATCCGGATGTGAAGGATATCTTCAAGTTCCGCTATGAAGACTTCGTGCTCAAAGGCTACGACCCGCACCCGCACATCAAGGCCGAGGTCGCGGTGTGACCGCGACTGATAGGGTTCCTCCTGAAATCAAGGCTCGTCCGCAAATCGTCCTTGTCGTCGCGGTCGCCGACAACGGCGTGATCGGCTTTCGCGGCACGATTCCCTGGCGGCTGAAATCCGACATGCAGCGCTTCAAGGCGATCACGATCGGCAAGCCGGTGGTGATGGGACGCAAAACGTTCGCCTCGATCGGCAGGCCGCTTCCCGGACGGACCAATATCGTCGTCACGCGCGACGCAAACTTTCGCGCTGGGGGAGCGGTGATCGCGACTTCGTTCGCTGCTGTCCGCGCGATCGCCTTGGGCGATGCACTGCGGCGTTTCGCCACTGACATCGCCGTGATCGGCGGCGCGGAAATCTACGCGCAATGGATGGGGGTTGCCGACCGTCTGGAGATTACCGAAGTTCACATTCGGCCCGAGGGCGATACGTATTTCGCCCCAATTGATCCTGCAGAGTGGGAAGAAGTTGCCCGCGTCCGGAATTCGGCCGGTGCGGATGATAGCGCGGACTTCTGCTATGTAACATATCGCCGGCGAAAGTCGCATTAACGCCATTCGTCAAGGTTTGCATTGACAATTATGGGCTCAAGCATAGCTGTTCGAGCCAACAAGCCGCGTTGTAAGGGCCGGGGTGGTCCCCTATAAGGCCCTGCAGTATTGCGAGGCTGGCCGTCATGGCCCTTAGGCCCTCGCGGAGGAGACATTCGATGCCGTGGAAGAATCAAGGCGGTGGCCCGTGGGGCTCGGGTCCGAAGGGGCCGTGGGGATCCGGCCCGCAGTCGACCGGGCCAAGGCCGCCCGATCTCGAAGATCTTCTGCGCCGCGGCCAGGACCGGCTGCAACAGCTGTTGCCGGGCGGTTATTTCAGCGGCATGGGCATCGCGATTATCCTGCTCGTGGCCCTCGTGATCTGGGGACTGTCCGGATTCTTCCGCGTCCAGTCCGAAGAACTTGGCGTCGTGCTGCGCTTCGGCAAGCATGTGCGAACCGTGCAGCCGGGCCTGAACTATCATCTGCCATATCCGATCGAGACCGTGCTGCTGCCGAAGGCGCTGCGCGTCTCCACCATCAGCATCGGTATGTCGCTGATCGAGGACCCGGCGCGGCGCGGCAGGACGATGCGCGACGTACCGGAAGAAAGCCTGATGCTGACCGGCGATGAAAATATCGTCGACGTGGATTTTACCGTGCTGTGGCGGATCAAGCCGGACGGCGTCGGCAATTACCTGTTCAACATCCAGAATCCCGAGGGCACGGTGAAGGCGGTTGCCGAAAGCGCGATGCGCGAAGTGATCGGCCGCTCCAACATCCAGCCGATTCTCACCGGCGCCCGAACCACTACCGAGCAGGGCGTACAGGAACTGATGCAGAGGACGCTGGACAGTTATGGGTCGGGCGTCCAGGTGACGCAGGTGCAGATGCAGAAGGTCGATCCGCCGGCGCAGGTGATCGACGCCTTCCGCGACGTGCAGGCGGCGCGCGCCGACCTCGAGCGCTTGCAGAACGAAGCCCAGACCTATGCCAACCGCGTCGTTCCGGACGCCCGCGGCCGCGCCGCGCAAATCGTGCAGGTCGCCGAAGGCTACAAGGAGCAGGCGGTCGCCGAGGCCAAGGGCCAGAGCTCGCGCTTCCTGCAGGTCTACGACGAATACAGGAAGGCGCCCGATGTTACCCGGCAGCGCATCTATCTGGAGACGATGGAGCGCATTCTCGGCAGTTCCGAGAAGCTGGTCTATGACGGCGGCTCGTCGTCCTCACAAAGCATCGTGCCCTATCTGCCCCTGAGCGAACTGTCGCCGCGGCGTCAGCCTCAGACAACAACGGGCCAGCAACAGCAGAGCGGGAGCAACCGATGAAGTCCCCAGTTGGCGGAATTGCCGCGCTGCTTGTGCTGTTTGTCGTCGTTATCATCGGCTATAGCTCGGTATTCACCGTGGCGCAGACCGAACAGGTGCTGGTGGTGCGGCTCGGCGAGCCCGTGCGGGTCGTCACCCAGCCCGGCCTGAACTTCAAGGCGCCGTTCATCGACAACGTGATCTCAATCGACAAGCGCATCCTTGATCTGGAAAATCCGTCGCAGGAAGTCATCGCGTCGGACCAGAAGCGGCTGGTGGTCGATGCCTTCGCCCGCTATCGCATCAAGAACGCGCTGCGGTTCTATCAGAGCATCGGCTCGATCCAGGCCGCCAACATCCAGCTGACGACGCTGCTGAACGCGTCGCTGCGGCGGGTGCTCGGCGAAGTGAATTTTATTACGGTCGTGCGCGACGAGCGCGAAGCCCTGATGTTGCGGATTCGCGAACAGCTTGACAAGGAAGCGGATGGCTACGGTATCCAGGTGGTCGATGTGCGGATCAGGCGCGCCGATTTGCCGGAGCAGAACAGCCAGGCGGTCTACCAGCGGATGCAGACCGAGCGGCAGCGCGAAGCCGCCGAGTTCCGCGCGCAGGGTGGCCAGAAGGCGCAGGAGATCAGGTCCAAGGCCGATCGCGAAGCCACCGTCATCGTCGCCGAAGCCAATTCGACCGCCGAGCAGGTGCGCGGCGCGGGCGACGGCGAGCGCAACCGGCTGTTCGCCGAAGCCTATGGCAAGGATCCCGATTTCTTCGCGTTCTATCGCTCGATGGCGGCGTACGAAAACGGCCTGAAGAGCAACGACACCCGCTTCCTGCTGAAGCCGGACACGGACTTCTTCAAGTTCTTCAGCAACTCCTCGGGCAAGCCGCCAGCGGCAGCCACGCCGCCGGCAGCCGCTGCGGCCGCGACGAGGCCGTAAGGCAAACAAAGGGGGGCGAAGCGGAACCTCGCCTCGGCCTTCAAAACTCACGGGGGAGGTTGCAGTCCGATGAGGTCCATAGCGTTCGCCGACTTCCTCATCGGTGTGGGCATTTTGTTTGTGCTTGAAGGTTTGATATTCGCGGCAAGCCCGGCCTGGATGCGCCGGGCCATGAAGAGCGCGCTGGCGACGCCGGACAACATTCTGCGCGCAGTCGGCATCGGATCGGCGGTCGTGGGCCTGATCCTGATATGGGTGGTCCGGCGCTAGCTGCCGCGGCCAACAGGATTGGCCTTATTATCGTCATCGCGAGGAGCAGAGCGAGGAGCAATCCAGTTCTTTCCCGCAGCTCTGGATTGCTTCGCGGAGCCTGCCATCGGGCGCGCATTCGCCCGACCCGTTGGCTGGGAAATGGCGGGACCCCTAATAAGACTTAGGGAGCAACGTCATCGTGAGTGGCGGCATCCCGTTTTTCGTCGTATTGAGAGGAACTTATGAACGAAATGCTCAACGCGAATGCTTGCGCCGAAACCCTGTTCGGGCGCACTGTGGGCCTCAAATTTCCGATCCGTTTAGGAGAGAGATCGAACATGACCGGCGCAATCCCAGCCTTGAGTCATCGCCTGCGCCCCTTACTGGCCGCGATCTGCCTTGGCGCCACCAGCGCTTTGGCGTCCGCGCCGGCCCTGGCGCGAGGCCCCGACGGCATCGCCGACGTCGCCGAGAAGGTGATCGATGCGGTGGTGAACATCTCGACCTCGCAAACCGTCGAAGCCAAGGTTGGCGGGGATGGCCGAGGCGCGATGCCGCAATTGCCGCCGGGCTCGCCGTTCGAGGAATTCTTCGACGACTTTTTCAAGAACCGCCGGGGTCCGGGCGGTGGTTCCAAAGGCGGTGACAAGAACAGCGACCTGCAGCCGCGCAAGACCAATTCGCTCGGCTCCGGGTTCATCGTCGACACCTCCGGCATTGCCGTGACCAACAATCACGTCATTGCCGATGCGGACGAGATCAACCTCATCATGAACGACGGCACCAAGATCAGGGCCGAGTTGGTCGGTGTCGACAAGAAGACCGATCTCGCCGTGCTGAAATTCAAGCCGCCGGCGAAGCCACTGGTCGCGGTGAAGTTCGGCGATTCCGACAAGCTACGTCTCGGCGAATGGGTGATCGCGATCGGCAATCCGTTCAGCCTTGGCGGCACGGTCACGGCGGGCATCGTCTCGGCACGCAACCGCGACATCAATTCCGGCCCCTATGACAGCTATATCCAGACCGACGCCGCCATCAACCGTGGCAATTCCGGCGGTCCGCTGTTTAACCTCGAGGGCGAAGTGGTCGGCGTCAACACGCTGATTATCTCGCCGTCCGGTGGCTCGATCGGCATCGGCTTTGCGGTGCCCTCGAAGACCGTGGTCGGCGTGGTCGATCAGCTCAGGCAGTTCGGCGAGCTGCGCCGCGGCTGGCTCGGCGTTCGCATCCAGCAGGTCACCGACGAGATCGCCGAAAGCCTCAACATCAAGCCGGCGCGCGGCGCCTTGATCGCCGGCGTTGAGGACAAGGGCCCGGCGAAACCGGCGGGCATCGAGCCCGGCGATGTCGTGGTCAAGTTCGACAACAAGGACATCAAGGAGCCGAAGGACCTGTCGCGCGTCGTCGCCGATACTGCTGTCGGCAAGGAGGTCGAGGTCGTCATCATTCGCAAAGGCGTGGAGCAAACCAGGAAGGTCACGCTCGGCCGCCTCGAGGACGGCGAAAAGGCGGTGCAGGCCGCAGCCAAGACGCAAGCCGAGCCTGCGGAGAAGCCGGTCACGCAAAAGGCGCTCGGGCTCGATCTCGCAGCCCTGAGCAAGGACCTGCGCACCCGCTACAAGATCAAGGACAGCGTCAAGGGTGTCGTTATCACCAACGTCGACGGCGGCTCCGACGCCGCAGACAAACGCCTCAGCGCCGGCGAGGTGATCGTCGAGGTGGCGCAGGAGGCCGTGAGCAACGCTGCCGACATCAAAAAGCGCGTCGATCAGTTGAAAAAGGACGGCAAGAAATCCGTCCTGCTGCTGATAGCCAACGCCGACGGCGACCTGCGGTTTGTGGCGCTCGGCGTGCAGTAAATGGCTGTGATACTCCTCCGCGAAAGTGGAGTATCCACCATGCTGCAGCCATCGGACTCCATCGGTGACGCTTCGAATACTGGTTCACCCGCTTCTTGCGGGTGATGACACCGAGGGACTAAATCCCGACAAACTCCTCGCGCCGATACCCCTGCGCATAGAGCAATGCCGAGAGATCGCCGTGATCGATCCGCGCTGCCGCCACCGCTGCGACTGCCGGTTTGGCGTGGTAGGCGACGCCGAGGCCGGCGGCCTGGATCATGCCGAGATCGTTGGCGCCGTCGCCGACCACCAGCGTGTCGATCTCGTCGAGATCGAAGGATTCGCGCAGCTCGACCAGCGTTGCGAGTTTGGCCGCGCGGCCCAGGATCGGCTCGGCGACCTCGCCAATCAGTTTGCCGTCCTGCACCAGCAGTTCATTGGCCCGGTTTTCCTGAAACCCGATCATGGCCGCGACCGCGTTGGTGAAGAGCGTAAAACCGCCCGAGATCAGGCAGGTCCAGGCGCCGTGGGCGCGCATGGTCGCCACCAGTTCGCGGCCGCCCGGCGTTGCCGTGATGCGTTTCTTTAAGACTTCATCGACCACGCCGACCGGCAGGCCCTTCAACAGCGCGACGCGCTCGCGGAGCGCCGGCTCGAACTCGATTTCACCGCGCATCGCACGTTCGGTAATCGCGGCGACGTGCGCTTTCAGCCCGGCAAAGTCGGCCAGCTCGTCGACGCACTCCTGGCCGATCATGGTGGAATCCATGTCGGCCAGAAAAAGCTTCTTGCGCCTGACAGCCTGAGGCTGCACGACAATATCGATCGGCAAATCGCCGCGCGCCTCGCGCAGTCGTTTTTCGACGCCGCGGATATCGTCGCTGCCGGCGAAGGGAATGTCGACCGCCACCCCGTTGAATAGCCATTGTGCCGGACCGGGCGAGGGGAGAATGGCGCGCGCGCCATCCACGACCGTGCTATCGAGCGCGGGGGCGGCGGGATTGCAGATGAGGGTGGCGACGAGAGACATGCCGGTGAATTCGCCAGAGGTGAGCAGCAAGGCCGTGCTTATCGCAGGGCCGACCGCCAGCGGCAAGTCGGCGCTGGCGCTTGAGCTGGCGCAGAAAACCGGCGGCGTCATCGTCAACGCCGATTCGATGCAGGTGTATCGCGATCTTCGCGTCATCACGGCGCGGCCGACGCCGCAAGAAGAGGCCGCGGTGCCGCACCGGCTCTATGGCCATGTCGATGCCGCGGTGAATTTTTCGGCGGGCGCATGGGAGGCCGATGCGGGCAAAGTGCTTGCGGAAGCATGGGCGCAAAACCGCCTGCCGATTTTCGTGGGCGGCTCCGGGCTGTACTTCAAGGCGCTGACGCGGGGATTGTCGGCGGTGCCGCCGATTCCGCCGGAGATCCGCGAAAGCGTGCGCGCGCGGCTGGAACGCGACGGCGTCGAGGCGCTGCATGCCGAGCTTGCGGGACGCGATCCGGCATCCGCCGAACGGCTGAAGCCGCGCGACCGCACCCGCATCGCGCGCGCGCTCGAGGTGGTGGAGGCGACGGGGCGTTCGCTGCCCGACTGGCATCGCGAGGGATTACCGCCGCTATTGCCACCGGGCCAATTCAACGCGCTGTTTCTGGCGCCCGATCGCGACGAGCTCTATGCCCGGATCGATGTGCGTTTTAGTGCGATGCTGGAGAGCGGCGCGCTGGAGGAGATCACTCGCCTGGCGGCGCGGCGCCTCGATCCGCTCTTGCCGGCAATGAAGGCCCATGGCGTGCCGGCGCTGATCCGGCATATCCGCGGCGAGATCACGCTGGACGAGGCGACCGTGATCGGCCGCGCCGATACGCGTCACTACGCCAAGCGGCAGTTCACGTGGTTTCGGCATCAACTGCCGGAATTCGAGTGGGTGAAGCTGGAGGAGGCGGGGGGATGGATCTCCACTGTCATTCCGGGGCGCGACCGAAGCAAACGAGCCCCGAATCCATAGCCACGATCGGGAGTATGGACCCCGCGGCCTGTGTGCCTCAGGTCGGCATTGCCGGCCGAAGGCGCATCTTCGATATGCAATTGCACATCGAAGAATGACGCTGAAAACGCTCGCCGATCGCCTGGAACCCCGCTAAGCTCCGCAAATCGCGCTTCCTGCGCCCTGCCCTTGACTTCTGGGGTCGGGCGGCTATAAGTCGCGCAACCTTTGGGAAGTTCGAGCGGTCATATGCGTAATAAAATTACCAAACTGCTTATCGTCGTCGTACCCAGGCGCACCGCCGGGGATGGCTAGGCCATCCCAAATTCGGGCGGTGTGCATGGGGCCTCTTGGGCCCCTTTTTATTTTCCAACCTCAACTGAAGAAAGCCGCTGACAACAGCGCATCCGGAGCAAGCCATGAGCGACAAGAGCCACGATCCGAACCAGATGACCGGCGCAGCGATGATCGTGCGGGCGCTGATCGATCATGGCGTCAAGCACATCTTCGGTTATCCCGGCGGCGCGGTGCTTCCGATCTATGACGAGCTTTTCCAGCAGAGCGACATCGAGCACATCCTGGTGCGGCACGAGCAGGGCGCCGGCCACGCTGCCGAGGGCTATGCGCGCTCCACTGGAAAGCCGGGCGTGGTGCTGGTGACGTCGGGGCCGGGCGCCACCAATATGGTGACGCCGCTGACGGACGCGCTGATGGATTCGATACCGCTGGTGTGCATCACAGGCCAAGTGCCGACGCACCTGATCGGCAACGACGCGTTCCAGGAATGCGACACCGTCGGCATCACCCGTCCCTGCACCAAGCACAATTGGCTGGTGCGCGACGTCAACGATCTCGCCAAGGTGCTGCACGAGGCGTTCTACGTCGCGAGCACGGGTCGTCCCGGCCCCGTGGTGGTCGATGTGCCGAAGGATGTGCAGTTCGCGATGGGCACCTATCACCCGCCGCGCAAGTCCGACGTGCACGTGTCGTATACGCCGCGCATCAAGGGCGATGCGGCGCAGATCCGCAAGGCCGTGGCGCTATTGGCCACCGCCAAGCGTCCGGTGATCTACAGCGGCGGCGGCGTCATCAATTCCGGACGCGAAGCCTCAAAGCTGTTGCGCGAGCTGGTCGAGGCTACCGGGTTTCCGATCACCTCCACCTTGATGGGTCTTGGCGCTTATCCGGCGTCGGGCAAGAACTGGCTCGGCATGCTCGGCATGCACGGCACTTACGAAGCCAACATGGCGATGCACGGCTGCGACGCAATGCTGTGCGTCGGCGCGCGCTTCGACGACCGCATCACCGGACGCACCGATGCGTTTTCGCCGGACTCGAAGAAAATCCATATCGACATCGATCCGTCCTCGATCAACAAGAACATCCGCGTCGATATTCCGATCATCGGCGATGCCGCCAGTGTGCTCGGCGATCTCCTGCAGGTGTTCAAGGCGGAGGCGAAAAAGCAGGATATCCGGCCGTGGTGGCAGGAGATCGCGAAATGGCGCGCGCGCAATTCGCTGTCGTACAAAAAGAACAACGATATCATCTTGCCGCAATTCGCCATTCAACGGCTGTTCGAGGCGACGCGCGGCCGCGACGTCTACATCACCACTGAAGTCGGCCAGCACCAGATGTGGGCGGCGCAATTCTTCGGCTTCGAGGAGCCGCATCGCTGGATGACCTCGGGCGGTTTGGGCACCATGGGCTATGGCCTGCCGGCGGCGGTCGGCGTCCAGGTCGCGCATCCGGATAGCCTCGTGATCGACATCGCCGGCGACGCCTCGGTGCAGATGACGATGCAGGAGATGGCGACGGCGATACAATACGAATTGCCGATCAAGATCTTCATCCTCAACAACCAGTATATGGGCATGGTGCGGCAGTGGCAGCAGTTGCTGCATGGCAACCGGCTGTCGCACAGCTACTCCGAATCGCTGCCGGATTTCGTCAAGCTCGCCGACGCCTTCGGCTGCGTCGGGCTGCAGGCCATCAAGCCCGGCGACCTCGACGGCGCCATCAAGGAGATGATCAACGTCAAGCGCCCGGTGCTGTTCGATTGCCGGGTGGCGGCGCTGGAAAACTGCTTCCCGATGATCCCGTCCGGCAAAGCCCACAATGAAATGCTGCTGCCGGCGGAAGCCAACGACGAAGCCACCGCCACGGCGTTTGCCGGCGGCAAGGCGCTGGTGTGAGCGATGACTGAGGGTCCCGCGAACCGTCGGCCGCAAATTCCACTGTCATCGTCCGGCTTGACCGGACGATCCAGTACGCCGCGGCGGCGCGGATCTAGCATAGGCGCCGGCGATTACTGGATCCCCGCCTTCGCGGGGATGACGGGCGGAAATGACACGACGAACAAGAGAGCGACAGGGAATTAAGATGAACCAGCCCGCCTCCGCCTACTTCATGGAAGACCGCCATGATCCGATCGAGTTTCATACGCTCTCGGTGCTCGTGCAGAACGAACCGGGCGTGCTCGCGCGCGTGATCGGGCTGTTCTCCGGCCGCGGCTACAACATCGAAAGTCTCACCGTCTCCGAGACCGAGAACCAGAAGCATCTCTCCCGCATCACCATTGTCACCACGGGCACGCCGATGGTGATCGAGCAAATAAAACACCAGCTCGATCGGATGATCCCGGTGTATCGCGTCGTCGACATGACGCTGAGCGGCCGCTCGATTGAACGCGAACTGGCGATGGTGAAACTGCGCGGCACCGGCGATCACCGTGTCGAGGCGCTGCGCCTGGCGGAGGCGTTTCGCGCCCGGGTGATCGACGCCACCACCGAAAGCTTCGTGTTCGAGATCACCGGCAACTCCGCCAAGATCAACCAGTTCATCGACCTGATGCGCCCTCTCGGTCTGGTCGAGGTCTCGCGCACAGGCGTCGCCGCCATCGGCCGCGGGCCGGAGGGGATGTGAGCCATGCTGGCGCGCGACTGGTACTACAATGAACGGCGGCAGATCGGGCTCGATTCCGCTGTCGCTTCGATCTATGACCGCCACGACGACAGCGACCTCCGCGCCCGCGCGGCGCTAACGATGTTGGGGGTGCAGCGCGGCTGGCGGATGGCCGATATCGGTTGCGGCAACGGCGTTTTGGCCTGCGAGGCGGCGCTGATGGGCGCCGAGGTCGACGCGATCGATATCTCCCCGGCGATGCTGGCGCTCGCGGAAATCCAGGCGCGCGACCGGAAAGTGGCGATCCGGACCCAGTCGGCGGGACTATTGAGTTTCGCCTACCAGCCGAACTCCTACGACCTGATCGTCAGCGAGTTCACGCTGCATCATCTGCCGGATTTCTGGAAGGCCGTCGCGCTGTCGCGGATCTGTTGTGCGCTGAAGCCCGGCGCATGCTTCTATTTGCGCGATATCGTGTTCGCCAGCATGCCCGACGGGCCCGAGCGCGACGTCGAGCAGTGGGCCGACTTCAACATCGGGAATCACGACTTCTCGCGCGGCAGCGTCGTCACCCATATGCGGGATGAATATTCGACGTTCGGCTGGGTGATCGAGCGGATGCTGACCGACGTCGGCTTCACGCTGGTGTCAGCCGATTATCACGCGCCGCTGCACGGCACTTATCTCCTGCGAAAACCAAAATCCGGCGAGCAGAGCTAGGGACGTCGATGAAGCCTTACGACGTCTGTCTCGCGGTCGCGGTGGCGGTGATCTGGGGCCTTGGCTTTGTTGCAAGCCGGCTGGCGCTGGATGAGTTCTCGCCGGAACTGATGACAACGCTGCGGTTTGCTATCGCCGCCGTGCCATGCCTGTTTGTGCGCAAGCCAAAAGTATCCTGGCCGCTGCTGATCGCGATCAGCTTCACGCTGTTTCTTGGCCAATTCCTGGCGCAGGCCTATGGCATCGCGCTCGGCGTTCCCGTCGGTCTCTCCAGCGTGATCGTGCAAAGTCAGGCGTTATTCACGATCGGCTTTGCGGCGATCGCATTTCGCGAGCTGCCGACCCCCTCGCAAGCCCTCGGCATCGGCGTCGCCACGGCAGGCCTGCTGATGATTTGCGGCACCGTCGGTTATGATTTCAGCGTCGGCGCGTTCGCGGTGCTTATGATTTGCCCGGTTAGCTTCGCCATCGGCAACCTGCTGCTGCGCCGCGCGCAGCATGTACGGATGTTCGACCTGTTTGCGTGGCTGTGTCTCACCGCCGCGATACCGCTATTGGCGCTGACGCTGCTCACCAATGGCCCTCAGCCAACCTGGCACGCCCTGTCGCACATATCGCTGACGGGTCTCGTCTGCGTGCTCGCGCTCGGCGGCATATCCACCAGCGTCGCCTATTGGCTGTGGGGCCGGCTGTTGCGGGATTACTCCGCGGCGCAAGTGGTGCCGTTCGGGCTGCTGGTGCCGTTTGTCGGCTCCGCGGCATCCAGCGTCGTGTTTGGCGAAACGTTTGGACCGCTGCGGCTGGCCGGCATGGCCACCGTGGTCGGCGGCATCGCGATCATGGTGCTGTCGAAGCGGCCGCAAGTCCTGCCGAAGATCGCTTGAACGCCATATGTCGCAGCCTCTTTTCATCGCCTTTGTCATGTTCGCCCTCGTGATGTTCTTCACGCCGGGGCCGAACAACATCATGCTGCTGTCGTCGGGCCTGACCTATGGCTTCCGCCGCACATTGCCGCACATGGCGGGCATTACGATCGGTTTCGCCTTCATGGTCGCGGCGGTGGGCCTCGGTCTAGGGACGATCTTCATCGCCTATCCGATGCTGCAGACGGTCCTGAAATATGCCGGCGCCGCATACCTGATCTATCTCGCCGCTGTCATCGCGATGGCCGGGCCGGCGGCATCGGGGCAGGACAACCAGCGCGGTCCGATGACGTTCTGGGGCGCGGCGATGTTCCAGTGGGTCAATGCCAAGGGGTGGGTGATGGTGATCGGCACCATCACCGCCTACGCGGCGATTGCGGCCTTTCCCTGGAATATCATGATACAGACGGGGGTGAGCCTCGTCATGGGCACGGTGTCGACCGTGGCCTGGGCTCTGTTCGGCAGCGCGCTGCGGCCGCTACTGACATCCGAGAGGGCCGTGCGGGCGTTCAACATCGTCATGGCCGTGCTGCTGCTGGCGTCGCTCTATCCCGTCTTCATGGACGCATGATGCGGCATTGCGGCATGCAGAAACGGGTTTCCCCTGGGGTTCAAAATGCTCTAGACAACGCCCGAAATCGCCCGCCGGCCCCACCGAGACTTCAGAACACATGACGATCCGGGCAGTCCGCCCGGCCAGCCAAGAGGAACGACCATGCGTGTTTATTATGATCGCGACGCCGACCTGAACCTGATCAAGGGCAAGAAAGTCGTCATCGTCGGCTACGGCAGCCAGGGCCATGCCCATGCGCTGAACCTGAAGGATTCCGGGGTCAAGGACGTTGCCATCGCGCTGCGCAAGGGCTCCTCATCGGCCAAGAAGGCCGAAACCGCCGGCTTCAAGGTGATGGAAGTCGCCGAAGCCGCGAAGTGGGCCGATCTCGTGATGATGCTGACCCCCGACGAATTGCAGGGCGACATCTACCGCGAGCATCTGCACGACAACATGAAGAAGGGCGCCGCTCTGGTGTTCGCCCACGGCCTCAACGTGCACTTCAATCTGCTCGACCCGCGCGCCGATCTCGACGTGCTGATGATCGCGCCGAAAGGCCCCGGCCATACCGTGCGCTCGGAGTATCAGCGCGGCGGCGGCGTGCCCTGCCTGATCGCGATCTCCAAGGATGTTTCGGGCAACGCCCACGACCTCGGCCTGAGCTACGCCTCCGCCATCGGCGGTGGCCGTGCCGGCATCATCGAGACCTCGTTCAAGGAAGAGTGCGAGACCGACCTGTTCGGCGAGCAGGTGGTGCTGTGCGGCGGCCTGGTCGAACTGATCAAGGGCGGTTACGAGACGCTGGTGGAAGCCGGCTACGCGCCGGAGATGGCGTATTTCGAATGCCTGCACGAAGTGAAGCTGATCGTCGACCTGATCTATGAAGGCGGCATCGCCAACATGAACTACTCAATCTCCAACACCGCCGAATATGGCGAATACGTCACCGGCCCGCGCATCGTCACCGCCGAGACCAAGGCCGAGATGAAGCGCGTTCTCGCCGACATCCAGGGCGGCAAGTTCGCCCGCGACTGGATGCTGGAGAACAAGGTCAACCAGACCTCGTTCAAGGCCACCCGCGCCAAGCTCGCGCAGCACCCGATCGAGGAAGTCGGCGCAAAACTCCGCGACATGATGCCGTGGATCAAGAAGGGCGCCTTGGTCGACAAGACGAAGAATTAAATTTGCGCTCTCCTCCTGGCGAGGAGCGCGGCACGCGCGTCTCGCACCATGAGGCCCCGTAAACGCACCTCATCCTTCGAGACGGCGCGGAGTATATCATCGGGCCGCGCTTCGCGCGGACCCGTTGGCGCCTTCTCAGAGTATGACCGAGAATGCACGCAACAAAATAGCGGATTTTGAGACCGTCATTGCGAGCGCAGCGAAGCAATCCAGAGGATTTAATAGGGCTGTTTACTGGATTGCTTCGTCGCTTCGCTCCTCGCAATGACGAGAAGTGGCCTATTCTACTGGCCGCTCTTGAGTCAGACTCTCAGGATGAGGGGCCCTCCAGCTTTGTTTTCATAGGAGACCAGCGTGCCGACGGTGGACTCCCAGGTGGTGGCGACGCCCAACTCAAAATTGGCCTACAGCATCCTGAGGCCAAATCAGCGCCGAGTCCGTTTAACCCCTGACAAGCGTTTGACGTAGGCAACCAGGCAACGCCATCGTGTTTGAACTCGGCAACCTGCCGCATTGCGAGGTCTGGATGTGCCGAAAGCGACCGGACATTGTCGCGGCCGAATGGATGAAGAAGTGCTATGCTCGTCATTGCGAGGAGCGAGGCGACGAAGCAATCCAGCCTCCTTGCTTTGGATTGCTTCGCGGAGCCTGGTCAATGGGCGGCGCTAAGCGCCGACCTGTTGACCGCAATGACGTGAGGGGCCCATCATGCGATCTGTTGTCATCACCGGGGCGTCCACCGGCATCGGCTGGGCCACCGCAAAATTGCTGCTCGATCGCGGATTTCTCGTGTTCGGCAGCGTGCGCAAGCAGGTCGACGCCGACCGGCTGAGGCGCGAATTCGGTACGAATTTCACGCCGTTGCTGTTCGATGTCACTGATGAGGCTGCGGTGCTGGCCGCCGCGCGCGAGGTCCGCGCAGCGCTGGGCGACGAGACGCTCACCGGACTTGTCAACAATGCCGGCATTGGGGTCGCAGGCCCGGTGCTCGAGCTCGCGGCCGACGAATTCCGCCGCCAGATGGAAGTCAACGTGATCGGGCCGATCATCGCCACGCAAGCCTTCGGCCCGCTGCTCGGATCCGATCCATCACTGAAAGGGCCGCGCGGGCGGATCGTGATGATCAGCTCGGTGGCCGGCAAGAGCGGCAACCCGCTGATGGCGGGCTATTCGGCATCAAAGCACGCGGTCGAGGGACTGTCCGAAAGCCTGCGCCGCGAGATGATGCTGTTCGGTATCGATGTCGTCATCGTCGCGCCCGGCGCGGTGAAGACGCCGATCTGGAGCAAGGCCGAGGAAGTCGATATTTGCTCCTACAAGAATTCGCCATTTTTTCCGCCGCTGCAACGAATCCGCAAATTCATGCTGCAGCTCGGCGAAAGCGGATTGCCGCCGGAGAAGATTGCCGAAGTGATCGCCCACGCCCTGACGTCGGCCAGCCCAAAGGTGCGTTACCAGATCACGCCGGATCCGATGCGGCACCTGATGACGACAGTGCTGCCGAAACGGATGGTCGACAGGATCATCGGCAAGCGCCTGGGCTTGATGCCGCCGGCATGAGCTGAGATGCAGCGCTTTCATCCCGTCGGTACGGTACGCGGAGTGCGCGCTGACGCCATGACGATCAGCCGCAGCGCCATGACAGCCAGCAGGGGGACCAGGAAGAGAGCGTAAAGCGGCATATCGGGAACGCGCTTGCCGAAGCTCACCATGAACTGAAACCACAGATAATAACCGCCGGATAAATGCAGGATGCGCCAGGCACGCGGACCGATCGCACCCGCAGTGCGGTCGAACGACGTCGCGGCCATCGCGACGATGAAAGCATAACCGACGCCGCCGAAGATGAAGGAAACGGCTGATGTCGCGGACATGAAGTCGGTGGGTGCCATCGCTGCAAAGCAGACAATCGCAACGGCGTGAATGCCGTGCGACGCCGCGAAAGTCACGCCGAGATAGCGGCGGTTGCGGCGCTGCCATCGCGTCCAGGCATTGGGCCACAGCCGCGCCAGCGCCGCGGCGCTGAAGGCGAGACAGAAGAACAAAAGCGACGTTCGCGCGGTGAAGCGGATCACCATGCGCACACCGTCAACCTCGAACTGCCGCATGCCCGCGATCCAGAGCGATAGGACGATCAGGGCCAACGAGAGCACGGCGAACAGCCGCCAGCTCTCAAACCAGTTTTGCCGACGCGCAAGCATGATGTGCTCCTACAGTGATGTAATCGGCAGTTACATGTTGCAGTTTAATTTTGTCAATCGTGTAATCATTGCTTACATTCACGATCGGGTGATGCTAGAACGGACCATGCCCAAGTCAGCCAAGTCGAAACGTCGGCCCACCGGCCGCCCGTCGCCGAAGCCGAAGCCGTATCATCATGGCGATCTCAGGCGCGTATTGATTGATGCGGCGCTTCAACTGGTCGAGGAGGGCGGGCCCGAGACGTTAAGCGTGCGCGAGGCGGCACGCCGCGCCGGCGTGTCGCCGGGCGCGCCGTTCCGGCATTTCCCGAGCCGCGATGCCTTGATGACGGCGGTGGCCGAGGAAGCGCAGCGGCGTTTCCGGGCCGAGATCAATGCCGCACTCGCAGACGACCCGGCCGGCGATCCCTTGGCGCGGTTTCGAGCTCTTGGCCTCGCCTACCTGCGCTGGGCGATGCGCAACCCTGCCCATTTCGAGGTCATCTCGACCGGCAGGTATTTCGATCACGACAAGGCGGCCGGCTTGTCACGCGATAACGCCGAGCTGATCGGCCTGACCGAGCGCACGATGGCGGACGCCTTCGCGCAGGGCCAGCTCCGTTCCTCGGACCTGAAACGGGTCCAGATTGCCGGCCGCGCCTTGGTTTATGGCTTCGCGCGGATGAACATCGACGGTCACTTTCCGCGCTGGGGCATCGCCGACACCGAAGCCGAACGCACCGCCGAGGCGATCATCGATCTCTTCATCGAGGGCATCGCCAAGCCTCAAGGGCGGGCCTAAGCCTAAGTGCGGAAAGGTGTTGCGGCTCAAGATCTACCCAATTTCACGCCGCGGCGCCAAATTCATTGCGTGTTCATGATGGTTCCACTACATTTTTATGACATGGCGCACGTTCCGGCTGCGTCGTCCGTCTCCTGGTCATCGCCAGCCAAGGCCCCAAGGCAGCGCCGGGTGTAGTTGCGTCTTAGCCCATGGCGCCCGCGCCAAATTCAGGTCCATCCGCGACCGTCGCCACCGGCGGGCTCGCTTCAATCGGCATTTGGCGGCTACTGGCGGTTGCCGCGCCACATCTGGCGGCGCTGGCGGTTATGCTGCAGACCGAAACCGACTTCGGTTCGCGCGCCGGCTTTCTGCTGTCGTGGGCCATCCTGAACTTCTTCTGGATCGCGCTGTTGCGGCGGCCCGCGCTGTCGGGCGCGCTGTCGCTCACCCTGGTCGTGGTGTTGATCCTGCTGTCGCGGCTCAAGCACGACGTCGTGCAGATGACCGCGAACTTCGTCGACCTGATGGTGATCGACCGCGATACCGCGGCATTTCTTTTTACGATCTTCCCCAATCTGCGCTGGTCCGTGATCGGTGCAGCGTTGCTCATTATCCCTTTGATGTACGCGCTGTGGTGGCTCGATCCGTTCCGTATCCGTCGCCTGCCGGCTCTGGCCTGCATGCTGTCATGTCTTGCCGCGCTGGTCGGATATTCCGTCGCGTGGCCGGACGACGTCTGGCGCGGCTATTACGACGATGGCTACCTGTCGAAATTTTCCCGCTCCGGCGTCACTGCCGTCGCGGATTTCATCAACTACGGCTTCATGGAATCGGACGCGGTCGCCGCCGAGCGTCTCAAGCTGCCGCTGGAGGATTCCTGCCATCCCACGGGCCGCCGGCCGCACATCATCATGATTCATGATGAGTCCAGTTTCGACATTCGTCAGGCGGAGGGCATCAAGGTGCCGCCGGGCTACGGCAGCCATTTCAAGTCGTTCGACGGCAAGGAGCGCAAATTCCTGGCCGAAAGCAACGGCGGGCCGAGCTGGTTCACCGAATACAATGTCCTCGCCGGGCTCTCGTCGCGCTCGTTCGGCCGGTTTTCCTATTTTGTGACGCGCATCGCCTCAGGGCGTGTCGAGCGCGGCTTGCCGCTGGCACTGCGCCGCTGCGGCTACAGCACGATCTCGCTCTATCCGGCCTATGGCGCGTTCATGAGCGCGCGCAGCTTCCAGACCACCACCGGCATCCAGCATTTCTACGATGCCCGCGATCTCGGCGCCAAGGCCGTGGAGCCCGACAGCTTCTTTTACGATAAGGCCTTGAAGCTGATGTCGGAGAGCGCGCCGAACACGCCGCTGTTCATGTTCGTCTATCTCGCCGCCAATCACTTTCCCTGGGAAACCCGGTTTCGCCCCGACCTGATGCCGTTCTGGCCCAAGCCCGGCAACACACCGGTGATCGATGAGTATCTGCGCCGGCAGGCGATGAGCGCCGACGATTACGCCGCGTTCGTCGTCGGGTTGAAAAAGAAATTTCCGGCGCAGCCGTTCTTGATCGTGCGCTATGGCGATCATCAGCCGGAATTCTCGCCGAAGATTCTCGATCCCGGTCTCGATGCAGCCGGTGTCGGCAAGAAACTGATGAATTACGACCCGCGCTATTACGCGACCTACTACGCCATCGACGCGATCAACTTCGAGCCGGTCAAGACTGCCGCGGTGATGGATACGATCGACGGGCCCTATCTGCCGCTGGTGATCCAGGAAGCCGCCGGCATCCCGCTCGATCCATCGTTCGAAGAGCAGAAGAAGATCATGCTGCGCTGCAAGGGCCTGCTCTATGCCTGCAAGGGCGGCGCGGAAGCCCGACGCTTCAACCGGCTCCTGATCGACGCCGGTTTCGTAAAAAACCTCTAGCCGCAACGGGAACGCCAAAATACCAGCCTCCGTCGAACCAGGAACCAACCGGACCGGCGGTGCAGTATCGCGCGGCGTCCCGTTCTATGCCGGTGTTGGCGTGGTTGCCACGTTGCATCTTGCGGCGTTGGCTGTCCTGCTCACCACGGAATACGGACCCTTTGCGATCACGCTGTCCTTGCTGGCCTGGGTCTTTGCGAATTGCCTTTTCCTGCTCGTGCTGCCGCGGCCCGGCGTGTCCGCGGCGCTTGCGCTGAGCCTGGTGGCGTTGTTGATCGCGCTGTCGCGCGTCAAGTTCGAAATTTTGCAGCTATCGTTGACATTCCTTGATTTCCTGATCATCGACCGCGACACGTTTTCGTTCCTGCTCTCGGTGTTTCCGCGGTTGCGGACGCAGTTGATCGTGGCGGGCGTCCTTGCAGTTCCGGTGTTGTGGGTGATCTGGCGCGCCGATCCGTTTCGCGCAGGTCGCCGCCTTGCGTTGGCGATTCTTGCCGCAACAACCGTGTTGATGTCGGCGATGTCGGTCGCGGCGCCCGAGCAGCCGTGGGAGCCGTTCCAGGGCGTCAATCATATTTCCAATCTCGCGCGCTCGGGTGTGGTGGCGGTGTCGCGGCTGGCTTCGCAAGGATGGATCGAGGCCGATTCACCTGCGAGCGGCCCGCTTCACCTGGCCTCGGGAGCGCACGCCGCCGGCCGGCCGGCGCTGCCGCCCGGCGAAGAATGCGACACCACCGCGAGGCGGCCGCATATCATCATGCTGCTCGACGAGTCGAGCTTCGACATCACCGCCGCGCCTGGCGTCAAGGTGCCGCCGGGGTACTCCGACTATTTCAAATCCATTGACGGCGCGCAGCGGACCCTGATCGCGGAGGCGACCGGCGGCCCGACATGGTACACCGAATTCAATGTGCTGACCGGCATGTCGGCGCGATCGTTCGGTGATCTGAAGTTTTACGTCACAAGAATTACCGCGGGCCGGGTCGCGCGCGGACTGCCGCAAGCGCTGCAGCGCTGCGGATACAAGACCTTCTCGCTTTATCCGACCTATGGGGACTTCCTCGGTGCGCGCACTTTCCAGAAGGGTACCGGCGTCGGCCGGTTCATCGACATGGCGGATATGGGCGTCGATCAGGACATGCAGCCCGACAAGTTCTACTTCGATCAGGCCTTGAAGGTGTTCGCGGGCCAGCAGCCGTCGCAGTCTCCGATCTTCATGTTCGTGTACCTCACGGCCAATCATTTTCCCTGGACCAGCGTCTATCGGCCCGATCTGACGCCGGGATGGACGCCGCCGGGAAATACGGCGGAGACGGACGAATACATTCGTCGCCAAACCATGACGGCGAAGGACTACCGCGATTTCACCACACGGCTGGCGCGCGACTATCCGGATCAATCCTTTCTGGTCTTGCGTTTCGGCGATCATCAACCGGCCATATCGCAGAAGTTGCTCGAGCCTGGCATCGACCGGAAATTGCTGACGCAACGCCTGATGACCGCAGATCCGCGTTACTTCTCGACTTACTATGCGCTCGATGGGATCAACTTTCGACCGCCCGACCTATCGTCGGCGCTCGAAACACTCGATGCCGCTTATATCCCGATCGTGATCCAGGAAGCCGCAGGGGTCCCGCTCGATCCCTCGTTCGAGGAGCAGAAGAAGATCATGCTGCGTTGCAAGGGCGTGTTTTATGCCTGCAAGGACGGCGCGGAAGCCCGGCGGTTCAACCGGCTACTGATCGATGCCGGCCTGGTGCGCGGAATGTAGCCTACCGGACGAAACCTTTCGGCGAAGCAGGGCGGCTCGCCGATCGCGTGCGGCCGCAGCCTGCCTCGGCATCTGAAGTTTTCCTTTGCGAGGGCTTGACCCCTGGCGCCTATTTCATGCGAAATGGATCCATGAACCCGATCCGATCGATGATGTTTGTTCTTCCCATTGCCGCCTGGTCCCCGGCCTGGGCGGAGACGATGAGATTTGAAGACGCAACAGGGATACTGGGCACTAGCTGTGCCAATGACATCGCTTCGAATTGCCGCGGCGTCAATCTCGACCCGAGCCGTATGAAGGACTGTCTTGTTCGGAATCAGGATAGTACGTCAGCGCAGTGCAGGGCTGACTATGTCCGAGCCTTCGACGCGATCCAGAAACGTGTGGCCGCTCGTGCCGTCATTCGTAAGGTCTGCGAGCGCGACGTAGCCAAGCTGTGCGCCGGCGTTCACAAGGACGACAGCAGCAGCGGTCTCGGGTGCATCCTGACGGCGCCGCGCGGAGTGAGCGCCAAATGCAACCAGGCCATTGGTGAGGCGGGGTATCGCACTATAGCTGCTGCGGCTCAAGCTCAAGCTCAAGCTCAAGCTCAAGCTCAAGCTCAAGCTCAAGCGGGTGTGACGACGGGAAGCTGGACCAATGAGCTCGTCGGCCTTGAAATTCCGCCGGATCTGGATGTTGCCGCCTTGCGGCAACAGGCACTTGAGAGGGTCAAGTCGAAAGCAGATGGAGCGGCGCTAAAGCGACCGCCAGTCGCGACTTCGCTGCTTAAGCTGCCAAAACTCATTGTCGACATCCAATTTGATGAGGACTCTCCGATCATCCGGCCGCAATCCTACCAGGCGCTCGGACGCATCGCCGATACGCTCTACGAGCCTGCACTGCTGCCGTACAAATTCCTGATTGTCGGCCATAGCGCGGCGACCGGTAGGCGCGATAGTAATCTGACGCTAAGCCAGAGGAGGGCCGACGCGGTTCGCGACGTGCTGGTGAGCACCTTCAAGGTTTCGCCAAAACGCCTTCAGGCGCTCGGTCTGGGCGAGGAACAGTTGCTCGATGCCGCCCATCCGGCCGCGGCGAACAACCACCGGATCCAGATCGCGACGGTCGGAAAGCTGCTGTAGTGCAGGCTCTCTTGTTCGAGAAATCACGCCGAGGGCACAGGATTCCAATCGAGAAAGCGAAGGTCTACCGCTTCTCGATTTTTTCCCATAGCCAGCGCGCCACTGTATCGGGTGATGACGCGCCGTCGCCGCCGGCCGCGCGCAAATTCGCCTCGCGCATCGCCGATATCTCGATGTTGCTGAGCAGCGGCTGCAGGGCGGTCCGCAACGCCTGATCGGAAGCGCGCTTCGGCGCGAGCAGCACGATCGCGTCGTAAGGCGGAATAGCGTGTTTGGGATCGTCCAGCACCACCAGATCGTATTTGGCGATCAGCCCGTCGCTGGTATAGCCCGCGATCACGTCGACCTCGCCCGAGGCGACCGCGGCATACATGAAGTCGGGCTGCATCTGCCGTTCCGCGCGAAATGCGAGCCCATAGGCTTTTTGCAGCCGGGCCCATTCCGGCCGCGAGAAAAATTCATAGTCGGCGGCCATCGACAACCTTCCGGCATGCGATGCGAGATCGGCAATGGAATGAATTCCAAGCGCATCGGCCCGCTTTCGCGGCATCACCAGCGCGTAGGCATTCTCGAACCCCAGTTCGCCAAGCAGCGTCACTTTCTGCGCGGCGAGCATCGTCTTCAATTCGGCGAGCAATTCCTCGCGCGGCTTGATATCGGCGTGGTGAAACTGGTTGGCCCACAGGGTGCCGGAATAGTCGACGTAGACGTCGATATCATCCGAGACCAGCGCATCAAAAATAACATTTGAGCCGAGGCCCTCGCGCGAACTTGCTGAAAATCCCGCCGCCCGCAGCCGCTGCGCGATCAGCGCCGACAACACATATTGCTCGGCGAAAGTTTTGGCGCCGACGATGTAGCTCGATTGCGAGCGCGCCATCGTAGGTAGCAGCGTTGCAGCAACGAGCGCCGCAATCCCGATCCCGCCGAACGTCACGCGCACGCGGCTCCGTTCGCGAAGCCCTGTCTCGATCAATGCCAACAATTGATCGACCACGAGCGCCAGCACAGCCGCGGCAAGGCAGCCGAACAGCACGAAAACCCAGTTCTGGGTCTGCAATCCCGCAAAGATGTAATTGCCGAGGCTGGTTTGCCCGATCGGCGTCGACAGCGTCGCGGTGCCGATCACCCAGACCGCCGCGGTACGGATGCCCGCCATCATGACGGGAAGCGCCAGCGGCAGCTCCACCGTGAATAGCGACTGGCGCGGCGTCATGCCGACGCCTTGCGCAGCCTCGAGGAGCGCGGCATCGACACCTTGCAGGCCGGTGATGGTATTGCGCAGCACCGGCAGCATCGAATACAGCGCCAGCGCCAGTACCGCCGGCAGGAATCCAAACGCGGAAAAGCCGAAATTGAACCAGGTCAGCGACACGGCCGCCAGCGCCAGCAGCAGCGGATAGAACAGTGCCAACAGCGCCAGGCCCGGCACTGTCTGCACGATGCTGGCCAGTCCGAGCAGCGCGCCGCGCATCACCGGGCGGTCGCGGGCCACAATCGCCAAGGGCAGGCTGACCAGCAGTCCCAGCGCCAGCGCCGCGACGCTGACGCGCACATGATTGCCGAGATAATCCGGCAGATGGGCCAGCGCCTCGCTCCAGCGTGGATCGGAGAAAAAGCTCATGCCGCGCCGTTCCGCGGCAGCAGCACGTTCAGCCGCTCGGCTTGCCGCCGCGGCGTGCGCAGGAGCTCGCCGACGTAAGGGTCGTCGCTATCAGAAAGCTCCGATGGCTTGCCCTGTGCCAGCAGAATTCCGGCGCGCATCACCGCGACGCGGTCGGCGAGCAATATGGCTTCGGTCATGTCGTGAGTGATCATGACCGTGGTCAGCCCGAGCGTGTTGTGCAAGGCGCGGTAGTCGTCGCCGAGTGCATCGCGGGTGAGCGGGTCAAGCGCGCCGAAGGGTTCGTCCATCAGGACGATACGCGGCCGCGCCGCCAGCGCGCGGGCAACGCCAACACGCTGGCGCTGGCCGCCGGACAGCTCATGCGGAAGCCGATCGCGAAATTGTGCACGCTCGAGCCGCACCAGGTCGAGCAGTTCATCCACCCGGGAAGAAATCTCCGCCGCCGATGTGCCGATCAGCGTCGGCGTGATCCCGACATTGTCGGCGACGCTCATATGCGGAAACAGTCCGCCGCTCTGAAACACATAGCCGATGCGGCGGCGTAACGAAACAGGATCGACTGCGCGCACGTCCTCGCCCGCGATTGCGATGCTGCCGCTGTCGGCGTCGATCAGCCGGTTGGCCAGCCGCAGCAGCGTGGTCTTGCCGGAGCCGGAGCCGCCGACGATGGCGAGGAATTCGCCCTCGGCGACGTCGAGCGTGACGTCGTCCACGGCCCTGACGCGGCCGCCGTCGAAGCTCTTGCCGACGTGCGCAAATGCTATCAGCGGCGCCTCCTGCATTTCAATTCGGCTCACGGCCACGTTCCTTTACTTTCCCCTGAAAGGGGAGGGGGTGAGGTACCAGTTTGTACCACTTCGTTGAACTTGTCCTGTCAAGGCGTTATTGCATCGTCCCAACTTGGAGGGAATGCGGGTGGAAAAGACAAAGCCGACGGCGGTGGCGCTTGACGACGCGACCGTGGCGTTTCGTCTCGCCGATGCGCGGGTATATACCGCGGTCGAGAAGGCGCGGCTCAGCATCGAGCATGGCGAGTTCGTCGCCATCGTCGGGCCCACGGGGTGTGGAAAATCCACGCTGTTGAATGTCGCGGCCGGCCTGCTGAGGCCGGCGTCGGGGAAGGTGCGGATTTTCGACCAGCCGCTGACAGACCTGAACCGTCAGGCCGGGTATCTCTTTCAGGCCGACGCGCTGTTTCCCTGGAAGACCGCGATCGATAACGTCGCCGTTGGGCTGGAGATCACAGGCGTGCCGCGCAAACAGGCGCTTGAACGGGCCCAGGTCTGGCTCACTTCGGTCGGTCTCGGGGCGTTCGGCAATCGCTATCCGCATATGCTGTCAGGCGGCCAGCGCAAGCGGGTTGGCCTCGCGCAGGTGTTGATCCGCGATCCCAAGATCCTGCTGATGGACGAGCCGTTCGGGCCGCTGGATGCCCAAACGAGACAGATCATGGGCAACCTCCTGCTCGATCTTTGGAACGCCGACCGCAAGGCGGTACTGTTCGTCACCCACGATCTAGAAGAGGCGATCGCGCTGGCGGACCGCGTCGTGATCATGTCGGCGGGGCCGAGTGCGCGCATTATCGGCGACTGGCGGGTGCCGCTGGCGCGGCCGCGCGACATTTCGGAAGTGCGCATGGAGAAGGATTTTCACGCGCTGCATCGGGAAATATGGAGCGTGCTGAAGGACGAGGTGATGAAGGGCTACGCGCAATCGTCGCAAGCGCCGGCGGGAGCAGCATGATGAGCAGACCCGTGTTGCTTCTCTGCCAGTTGCTCGTCGCCGTCGTCGTGCTGGGACTGTGGCAACTGCTCGCCACCGTGCCGATCTTCGGTCGCATGCTGCTGCCGCCGTTCTTCTTTTCAAATCCGGTCGACGTGGGAAGCCAGATCGTTGCCTGGTTCTCAAGCGGGGTGATCTGGAAGCATCTGCTGATCACCCTATGGGAGTCGATTCTGGCCTTCACGATCGGCTCGCTTGGCGGGGTGATGGTCGGCTTCTGGTTCGCGCGTCAGCCAAGGGTCGCGGCGATATTCGATCCCTATGTGAAGATGGTCAATGCGCTGCCGCGCGTCGTTCTGGCGCCGATCTTCACGCTGTGGCTCGGGCTCGGCATCTGGTCGAAGGTCGCGCTTGGCGTGACGCTGGTATTCTTCATCGTATTCTTCAACGTCTATCAGGGCGTCAAGGAGGTCAGCACCACCGTGCTTGCCAATGGCCGCATGCTCGGCATGACCGAGCGGCAGCTGATGCGGCACGTTTACTGGCCGTCGGCGCTGTCCTGGATGTTCTCCTCGCTGCATACTTCGGTCGGCTTCGCGGTGGTTGGCGCCGTGGTCGGCGAATATCTCGGCTCCGCGGCGGGGCTCGGCTATCTGATCCAGCAGGCCGAAGGCGTGTTCGACGTCGCCGGCGTGTTCGCCGGCATGTTCGTGTTATCGGCGTTCGTCCTCTTGATTGACTTCGCGGTGACATTAGTCGAGCGGCGCCTTCTGGTTTGGCGGCCGGACGCCGTCGAGGGCCGCGGCTAATTTCGTCCGTCATTGCGAGGGCAGAGCAACGAAGCAATCCACTTCTTTGCTCGCTGGATTGCTTCGCGGAGCCCGTCATCGGGCGCGCATTCGCGCGACCCGTTGGCTCACCAAGGACGGCACGGTATCACAAGCACCTTCTCAAGAGACGCATGCTCCTCTATCGTGTGACCAACTGAGAGCATGGAGGAACCATGAGAACGATTTTTGGCAGGTTGGCCGCGACGCTTTTGGCACTGGTGCTGATGTCCGATCTTGCGGCAGCGCAGAGCAAGATCACCATCGCCATCGGTGGCGGGGCCTGCCTGTGTTATCTGCCGACCGTGCTGGCAAAGCAGCTTGGCGAGTACGACAAGGCGGGTCTTGCCGTCGAACTGGTCGATCTGAAGGGCGGCTCGGACGCCCTCAAGGCCGTGCTCGGCGGCAGCGCCGACGTGGTCTCCGGCTACTTCGACCACTGCGTCAATCTTGCCGCCAAGAAGCAGGAGCTGCAGGCCTTTGTCGTTTATGACCGGTATCCGGGCTTCGTGTTGGTGGTCTCCCCCTCGCATAATAGCGAAATCAAATCGATCAAGGATCTGGCCGGCAAGAAGGTCGGCGTCAGCGCGCCCGGCTCCTCGACCGATTTCTTTCTCAAATACCTGCTGAAGAAAAACGGCCTTGATCCCACCAGCGCCTCGGTGATCGGTGTTGGCCTTGGCGCGAGCGCAGTCGCGGCAATGCAGCAGGGGCAGATCGACGCGGCGGTGATGCTCGATCCGGCAGTTACGGTCCTGCAAGGCAGCTATCCGGACCTGCGCATCCTCAGCGATACGCGCACGCAGAAAGACACGCTTTCGGTGTTCGGCGGCGAATATCCTGGCGGCGCGCTCTACAGCACAACGGCGTGGGTTGGCTCGCATGAGAAGGACGTGCAGGCTTTGACTAATGCGATCGTGAATACACTGGCATGGATACACTCGCATTCGCCGGAAGATATCATGGCGAAAATGCCACCGGAGATCGTCGGCAAGAATAAGGAGCTCTATCTCGCGGCGCTCAAGAACACGATCCCGATGTATTCGGAAACCGGCAAGATGGACCCCAAGGGCGCTGACGCGGTGCTCGCCGTGTTCAGCGAAGGCTCGCCGGAAGTCGCCAAGGCGAATATCGACGTCAGCAAGACCTACACCAACAGATTCGTCGATCAGGCCAAAAAGACGGCAGGGACGATTGCGAAGTAACGTTCGATGACGGCGGAGACATCCCCGGTCATTCATCGCATCACGACGCTTGATCTGAGCTACCAGCCATCGCAGTGGCGGTTCGCGGAGGAGCGGCGCGCCGATATCGACGCGCATTTCGCCCTCAAAAAGATCGAGAAGCCGAAGATCTGGAATGGACGAATTCTGTTGGGGCGCAATCCTGATTTTACCGGGGACCGCTTCAGCGCCGTTTACTTCGACGCCGATTTCGCGAGCTTCCTGGCGTGGCGCGACTGGGGCTTTCCGCACCGGGACGTGTTCAACGGTTTCGGAATGGGGGCGCTGCGCTGCTCCGATAGCGCGTTTGTACTCGGCGAAATGGGCCACCATACCGCGAATGCCGGGCGCATCTACTTCCCGTCGGGAACACCCGACCTCGACGACATCAGCGATGGCGCGGTCGATATATCGGGCAGCGTCGCCCGCGAAGTCGAAGAGGAAACCGGCCTGACAGCTGCCGACTATCGGGCCGCCGCACATTGGGACTGTGTTGTCTCCGGCGCGGCGATCGCCATGATCAGGATATTGAATGTCGATACTCCAGGCGAAGCGCTGCGCGCCAGGATCGAAGCTAATCTAGCCCGACAACATCAGCCGGAATTGTCGGCGATTCATCTGGTGCGCGATGGGTCCGATTTCACCGCGGCTATGCCGCGCTTTGTCACCGCGTTTTTGGAGAAACAGTTCTCTGCATGATGCTGATATGCCTGCCATGTCATTGCGAGGGGCGTAAGCGACGAAGCAATCCAGCTTGGCGGCATGATATCTGGATAGCTTCGCGGAGCCTGTCCTCGGGCGGCTCTTGCCGACCCGTTGCCTCGCAATGACGAACTAGAGCGTTTTCAAGCGAAGTGGAGACCGGGTCGCGTCAAGAAAGCGCGTCAAATCAAGAACTAGAGCCCCGTTTCGATTCGATAGAAATGGAAAAGGTTCTGGTCTGGCGCAGGCCACGTGGGCCCTGTACCGTCAGCTAAACTGGCTAACCGGAACTTCTGAAGGTATGAGCAAAAAATCCTCGCAATCGCTTGCTGCCGAGCTGAAGCCCTTCATCGCGCCGTTCCGCTTTGACGGATCGGGCGAATTCCATCTCAAGTCGCACAAGACCAATGAGAAGGGCGGTCTCGACAAGAACACGGCTGAAGAGATCCTCGACGCCAATCGCAAACGCTTAAGCGATTTTCAGGAAAAACTCTACGCGCAGGATCGCTGGTCGGTGCTGCTGATCCTTCAGGGCATGGACGCGGCGGGCAAGGACAGCGCCATCAAGAGCATATTCGCCGGCGTCAATCCGCAGGGCTGTGAGGTGCATTCGTTCAAGCAGCCGTCGACGCTCGAACTCGATCATGATTTCTTGTGGCGCAGCGCGATTGCGCTGCCGCAGCGTGGCCGTATTGGCATCTTCAACCGTTCCTACTATGAAGAATGCCTGGTGGTGCGGGTTCATCCGGAAATCCTTGCCAAGGAGAAGATCCCGCCTCAGCTGGTGACCAAAAACATCTGGCGCGAACGGTTCGAGGACATTTCCAGTTTTGAGCGCTACCTCGCGCGCAACGGCACCGTAATCCTGAAGTTCTTTCTCAACACCTCGAAAGAGGAGCAGCGCCAGCGGTTTCTCGACCGGTTGAACGAGCCTGCGAAGAACTGGAAATTTTCGATGGCGGATATCGCCGAGCGCGCGCTGTGGGGGAAATACCAGGCAGCGTATCAAGAGGTCGTCAGACATACCTCGACGGCGGCAGCGCCATGGCACGTGGTGCCGGCCGATCACAAATGGTTCGCGCGGGTGGTGATCGGCTCCACCATCGTCAGCGCGCTCGAAAAGCTCGACCTGAAATTCCCGGAAGTCGATGGCGCCTCGCTGCAGGAGTTCAAGCAGGTGCGCAAGGCGCTGCTGGCGGAGGGCGAGGGCGGAGCGAAGAAGGTGACGGCGGGAAACGCGGCGAAGAAATAGCGGCGATCGGCGCAATGAGACCGACATCCTCGATCACGACCATCGTCGGCTGCAGAAGGCGGGCGGGATTCATGAATTGGGGCAAGCAATGTGACCCGCGCTGCCTCGATGCGGATTCCTGCCTCGTATCCGTACTCACGATATCTGGCGCCGCTCAGCGATCTTGTGGATAGGCTCCCACGGTCGCTCCAATTTCAGTAACCGAAGCTTAAGGTTGCGTCGCATAATGTCGGTTGATAACGAGGCACGTTTGGCCAAATCTTGCGGGTTGAAGTCCGCGATATAACCAAAAAGGGGCGTCTTCGAAGCAAATCCCGTTCAGCGCCCCTCTGGTGTCCTGCGACCGCCCCTCCAAATCCGTCGATAAGCCTGCGCCGCAACCCGCTGCGGCGTCTGAAATCGCTTAATGCCAGCAAAAACGTTCATCATCTTTACAGCACGAAAGAAAAAAGCATGTCCATCACGAAGCGCTCGTTTCTCGCCGGGGCTACCACGCTCACTGCCTTCACCGTTCTGACAGGCAGGCTCCGGGCTGAGCCCGTCAAAACCATCCGGATGGACTTTGCGACTTATAATCCGGTCAGTTTGATCCTCAAAAACAACGGTTTCATGGAGAAAGAACTGGCTGGCGACGGCATCAATGTCGAATGGGTTCAGAGCGCAGGCAGCAACGTCGCCCTCGACTTGTTGAAGAACGATAAAACGGATTTCGGATCGACCGCAGGTGCTGCCGCTCTCATCGGACGCGCTAACGGCAATCCTCTCAAGTCGATTTACGTGTTCTCACGTCCGGAATGGACCGCGCTGGTGGTCGGTGCGGCATCGCCGCTGACGGGCCTCGCTGACCTCAAGGGCAAAAAGGTCGCCGCCACCCCCGGTACGGATCCGCACATCTTCTTGCTGCGCGCGCTGGAAAGCGTCGGCTTGACCGACAAGTACATCGTGCTGAAGCCGTTGCCCCACGCGGAAGGCCGGGCCGCTCTGGAAAAAGGCGAAGTCGACGCCTGGGCAGGCCTCGACCCTATCATGGCGCAGAGCGAACTGGTTGCCAAATCCCGACTGCTGTTCCGCGATCCGGTCCTGAACACCTACGGAATCCTCAATGTCCGCGAAGCCTTTGCGGCGGCCCAGCCCGAGTTGGTCAAGCGTGTGCTGAAGATCTACGATCAGGCCAGGCTGTACGCGGTCGAGCATCCGGGCGAGCTGCGCGCGGCGCTGGTCGCGGCCGCAAAGATCGACGAGGCCGTTGCCTCGCGGCAGTTGGAGCGAACCGACCTGCGCAACTCGGTGATTGGTACCGCGCAACAGCGCACGATCACGGCGGCCGGTGACGTGCTCAAGAAAAGCGGGATTATCCCCCAAACGGTCGATATCGAAAAAGTGGTTACGGGCATGATCGACCGCTCCTTCGCACCTACCAAGGCCTAGACCGATGAAAGCCAAGTTCGGCGTTCGGGAACGGCTTTGCGCCGCGTTCGCGACCATTGGACTGCTCCCCATCGTCTCGGCGGGCGTGGCCTGGATCGCATTCGACCAGATGGATGGCGCGATCAATGATATCGCTCGCGCCAAGCTGCCTCAGATCGAGGGGTCCTTGTCGCTTGCCAGGCGTGTCGATCTCCTGGTGAGCTACGGCTATCAGCTGTTGGACTCCCCATCGGACGCCGAGCGAAAAACCCGGGCCTCTGCGGTTGGCGAATCGTTGTCCGGTGCCAGCGGCGAATTGCAGACGTTGCGTGGCGGCACGCTGGACAAGGAAGCGGCCTCCGCGATCGAGTCGCGACTGGCTGATCTCAGCAAGGCTCTCACCCGGGCCGATACCGTGGTGGGCCAGTCGCTGGCGGCGAGGTCCAAGCTGGCCGAGTTGCCGGAAAAGGCTGCGGAGCTCAATTCCAAGCTGACCGGCGCCTTGCGACCGCTGGTCATCGAGCGCGGCAACAAAACCGTCGGATTGATCGGCGAGATGGCGTCGCCTTCAACGACGGCAGAGGCCCGCTCGGAGGCCGCCACCTCGATGAAGGCGCTGGGATATGTTTCGATCGCACTGGCCAATATCGGTCAATCGAGCGCCCGTCTTCAGACGGCGTTCGTGCAAACCACCGTGGCGCCGGACGATGCGGCCCTCAAACCCATTCAGCAGACGATCGCGCGCGAGATCGACGCCATGGCGATTGCGCTCGATGATCTGGACGCGGAAAGCCGGAATGTGCTGGAACCGTTTGTCGAAGCGCTTGACAAATTGGCCAAGGAGAATTGGACCGCGCTTCGGCGAACCGGCCTGGCTGCCGATGCGGCCCGGGTCTCGGTCATCGAAGAGAGCCGAACGGCCTCGGCCGGCTTGAACGACGCCGTCAGCGCCAACGTGAAGGTCGCCAAGGCGCAGGTTGCTGAGGCCTCGTCCTCGGCAAGCGAGACCATCGTCCAGAGCCGTCATTTCCTGCAAGGCACGGCCCTGGCCGGGCTGCTGCTCGCCGGTCTGATCGGCTGGCTGTATGTCGAGCGGAATATCGGACGGCGGCTGGTTGGACTCGAAGGCAGCATGCGGCGGATTGCGGACGGCGATCTGGAAACGGCCGGGCCGCCATCGAGTTCGGACGAAATCGGGCGCATGGCCAATGCCCTCGAGACCTTCCGCGCCAACGGGCTGGAGATCCAATCCCTGCAACGGGAGCAGCAGACCTCGGAGCAGCGAGCCGCGGCACGTCGCAAGGCGGACATGCAAAAACTCGCCGACGAGTTCGAGGGCGCGGTCGGCAAGATCATCCACACCGTCTCCTCGGCGGCATCCGAGCTGGAAGCTTCGGCGAATACGATGACATCGACCGCCGACCGGACCGAAACTCTGTCGAACGTCGTCGCGTCGGCATCGGAAGAAGCCTCGGCCAACGTCCAGTCGGTCGCATCGGCAACCGAAGAGATGGCTTCGTCGGTCAACGAAATCAGCCGTCAGGTGCAAGAATCTGCCCGTATCGCAAGCGGAGCGGTGGAGCAGGCGCGGAAAACCAACGATCGCGTCAGCGAATTGTCGAAGGCGGCGAGCCGGATTGGGGATGTTGTCGAACTGATCAACACCATCGCCGGGCAGACCAACCTGCTGGCCCTCAATGCCACGATCGAGGCGGCGCGCGCGGGCGACGCCGGCCGCGGTTTCGCCGTGGTGGCTTCCGAGGTGAAGGCGCTGGCCGAGCAGACCGCGAAGGCAACCGGCGAGATCAGTCAGCAGATCAGCGGCATCCAGAGCGCGACCAACGAATCGGTGGTCTCGATCAAGGAGATCGGCATCACCATCGGACGCATGTCGGAGATTTCATCTACGATCGCATCCGCCATCGAGGAGCAGGGGGCGGCGACCCAGGAAATTTCCCGCAACGTGCAGCGGGCGGCGGAAGGGACCACGCAGGTGGCGTCGAATATCGTCGATGTGCAGCGCGGCTCCAGCGAGACCGGATCGGCATCCTCCCAGGTGCTGTCTTCCGCTCAGTCGCTTTCCATTGAAAGCAACCGGCTGAAGCTCGAAGTGCAGAACTTCCTTGCGACGGTACGGGCCGCTTGACGATAATGATGGCGACTGGCAACCATTCATGCCAGTCGCGTTTGAATCATGCGCGGCAAGCTTCGGACAAAATCGGTAGTCAACCTCGGCGATCAACACGCAAAATGATCGTAACAGCAAATCATCGTAACAGCGCCAAAGCGAGAGGGCGCCTTTCGTCCTGACAGGTGTGTCAGCACGTGAGCGCAGTCATGAAGTCATTCAATTCCTTAGGGGGAGCGAACAATGCGGCAGCAACATCCGGCCGTCTACGACGAAAAAGCCCAGCGGTTAGCCGATGAGATGGTTTTGGCGGAAGCGCGACACATCGCGCAGCGCAAAGCCCAGGATCAGGATCTGGATCAGGACTGCGACTGCAAGGAGGGCATGTTTCCTCAGGCCAGCGTGACCGATCGTCGCAAATTCCTGTTTGCCGCGGCCTCGGTTGCCGGCGTCGCGGGCTCATCCGCCCTTGCCCAGGCAGCCGACAAAAAGGCGCCGGCCGGCGCCTTTCATTTCGACGTGCCGGCGGATCCGACCAAGGAGCAGGGTCGCGCAGTTCTCGCCGACGGCGGCTACGGTTCGCGCTCGCAATTCGAGACGGAGGTGCGGTGGCGCTATCCGACGCCCAACGATCTTACGTCCTGGAGCATGACACCGCTCGACAAAATGCTCGGCAACCTCACGCCATCAGGCCTGCATTTCGAGCGGCATCACGGCGGCATCCCGACGATCGATCCTGCAAAGCACAGTCTGATCGTTCACGGAATGGTCGACACGCCAGAGAAATTCTCGATCGACGACCTCAAGCGTTTTCCATCCGTCACCCGCAAGCATTTCATCGAATGCTCAGGCAACGGATTGACCGAGTGGAATAAGCCGACGCTGAAAACCGTGCAGGGCACGCATGGCCTGATCAGCACATCGGAATGGACCGGCGTGCAATTCTCCACGCTTGCGCGCGAGCTTGGCCTGAAGGAGGGCTCCGCCTGGGTATTGGCCGAGGGGGCCGATGCCGCGGTGATGACGCGCAGCGTGCCGATGGAAAAGATGCTCAAGGATGCGCTGGTCGCCTATGGGCAGAACGGCGAGGCGCTGCGGCCCGAACAGGGTTATCCGTTGCGGCTTCTGCTGCCAGGCTATGAGGGCAACACGCATATCAAATGGCTGCGGCGTCTCGAGATCAGCGACAAGCCGTTCATGACGCGCGAGGAGACCTCGAAATACACCGATCTTCTTGCTGACGGCAAAGCCCGTCAGTTCAGCATGGAGATGGATGCCAAGTCCGTCATCACCTTCCCATCCGGTGACATGAAGCTGCCACGTCCGGGCTTCTATAACATTCAGGGATTTGCATGGACCGGGCGCGGCCGCGTGCAGTCGGTCGACGTGTCCGTCGATGGCGGCAAGAGCTGGTATCCCGCGCAACTCGGCTCGTCGCCCGAGCCAATCTGCACCCTGCGCTTTTCTTTTCCCTGGGTCTGGGACGGTAAGCCGGCGGTGCTGCAAAGCCGCTGCACCGATGAGACCGGCTATGTGCAGCCAACGTTGAAGCAGCTGATCGCTATTCGCGGATCCAACGGTCCGTTCGGATCGGTCTACCACCTCAATGCCATTCAAAGCTGGGCAGTCAACGAAGCCGGGGATGTCGCCAATGTTCACGCGTAAGAACCTGTTGAAGTCTGCCACCCTTCTCGTTTCGGTTCTGATGTCGTCGGCCGCCTTTGCTCAGGGCGCGCCGGCGCATTTCGGCTTCGGCACTGCCGTGACGCCGCAGGATCTGGCGGGGTATTTTTCGATCCCGCCGGATGGACGCGGATTGCCGCCGGGCAGCGGTAACGCCGCGGCCGGTGCGAAGGTTTTCGCCGAAAGTTGCGCTGCCTGTCATGGCGACAAGCTGCAGGGCAATCCGACAGCGGGAATCGGCGGCGATCGTCTGCTGGGCGGTCGCGGCTCGCTGGCGACCAAGACGCCGGTCAAGACCGTGGAAAGCTACTGGCCCTATGCGACGACGCTGTTCGACTATGTGAAGCGCTCCATGCCGTTTAGCGCGCCGGGATCGCTGAAGGATGACGAGATCTATGCCGTCGTCGCCTATATCCTGTCGGAGGCCAAGGTCATCAAGCCGACCGATGTGATGGATGCGAAGACCCTGCCGAAGGTGGTGATGCCCAATCACGACGGCTTCATTCCAGACGCCCGGCCGGAGCTTTCGCTTTACCGGTGACAGTTTCTCGTCGCTCGATGCGGACGCAACGGCTTGCGTTGCGTCCGCATCAAGGCTCGTCTGAAATTCAATGCACGGCGTGGACTTGTTAGTACGCAGCGATATACACCCGCGCCCTAAATAACTGGCGGCGGGGGATCAGGCCGCCACCGCTTGGCTTGGTGGTTCACCTTTCGGGTTCTGGCGTTACAATCTACCCAGACCCGCCCGTCGCGCGGGAATTCCGCGCGTATTGGTTTTCCCGCACGACGTGCGCGTCCATCTTTCTTGGCCGACAGAAGGATCATCTGGGCTGGTTCATGCCGCCACCCCTAATCCTTCCGCGGGCCTCACATTCTGGTTCATGCGGAACAGGTTCTGCGGATCGTAACGCCGCTTGACCTCGGCAAGCCGCTGATAGTTGCTGCCATAGGCTGCTTCGACGCGGTCGACCTCGTCCTCGGGCATGAAGTTGATGTAGGCCGTTCCGGCGGCATAAGGCTTGGCTGCCTCGAAGAGATTACGCGCCCAGCCGATACATGCCCGGTCCATCTGCGGTTCGCGCCAGCGTGCGTGAACATTCATGACGAAATGTGAGTTTCGCTGCGGGAAGGCGGTTGCATCAACGGCGACACGGCCGGCGGCGCCGCCGACATGACCGACGAATATCTCGCATTCCGGTCCGGGCAGTTCACGAACCGCATCGGTCAGGATTCCAATCGTCGCGTCGGAGAATTCTATGAAATCAAGGCTCTTCCAGTAGTTGCGGGCGCCGGGAGTGAGCAAGGGATCGAACGCCTGCTGCCAGCCGGTAAAAGGATTGGGGCCGACAACGTCGGCGATCGGCTTGCCAATCGCGCGCAGCTTGGCTGTCGCCTTCTCGCCTGCCTCGAGATCGCCGCAGTAGCACATGGCGAGAACCAGGACCTCCTTGCCATGCCATTGCTCCGGAAGGAACGGCAGCGGCGGCGCCTGTCGCATTACTGCCCAGCAGGTAAGCTCGTCGGGCGCCGTTTCGAGAGCTTGCCGGTATTGCTCGAGAACGGTTTGGGCATCGTCGAACGGATGCACGACAAGTCCCGAGATGACCTGTGGACCGAGTTCGTGAAGCTTAAACTCGAAAGATGTGACGACGCCGAAATTCCCGCCGCCACCCCGCAGCGCCCAGAACAGGTCGGGGTTTTCCGTCGGGCTTGCGCGCACCAGCTCGCCGTTCGCCGTCACGACGTCTGCGGAAAGAAGGTTGTCTATCGTCAGGCCGAACTTGCGCGTGATCCAGCCGAACCCGCCGCCAAGCGTCAGTCCGGCAATGCCGGTCGTGGAGTTGATCCCTGTCGGCAGCGCCAGTCCGAAAGATTGGGTTTCCCTGTCGACATCGGCCAGCGTCGCCCCTGGCTCGACCCACGCCTGTTTCGCTGCGGCGTCCACCCGCAACGCTTTCATGGACGACAGATCAATCATCAGACCGCCGTCACAGACTGCGTTGCCGGCAATGTTGTGCCCGCCACCACGCACCGAGACGAGCAAGTTGTTATCGCGTGCGAATCGTACCGCATTGACAACGTCGGCGGCCCCGGCGCATTGCACGATCAGACCGGGCCTGCGGTCGATCATCGCGTTCCAGATTGCGCGCGCTTCGTCATAAGACGCATCGCTCGCATCCAGCACGCTGCCACGCTGTTGCCCCGCCAGCGCCTCGATCGCCGCGGCGCTTACCGTCGTCTTTCCTTCTTGCAGATTCGTGAGGCTCATGTCGTTCATGGTTCCCTCCTCCGAGAGCGCCCCCACGACCGGCATTCTGCGCTTGCCCCATGCACCGCGCAAGTCAGCAACTGTCAGCGGGTTTTCGTTATGGTGCCGAATTTCGTCATTGGGCCGTGTACGGCTTGCCGTCGGCTGGAAGGTCCCGAAATGGACACGAATGCGAAGTGCCGGCGGGCGCGATACCGCCCTCCAGCGTTCGATTAGCATGCCTTGGTTGGGTGCGGCTCAGGCCCCGTAACGCGTGTCCTGCATCCGGCGTCGTCCTAGTTTATTGATTTTGAATGTGAGAAAAATTGACCAGTAACTCGCAATGTGTCGCGGCATGATAGTTCCATCACCGCCCGCCATCGGCAACCATCGGTGACAGAGAGTCGGTAAACCGCACGGCACGCCGCGTTGAGTTATATGAACGACTATGATTTGGAAAATCAATCATTGTGGCCGAGACGATCAAGTTGTCGCCGGTCCGCGATCGCTCTTACTGGGACTGGAATCAGCGAACCGTTATTGTGGAATGCGCGTTGCAACGTTCTCTCGGTCGCAACAACAATTTGGCCGCGGATTCGTCTTAGCGAATTAATGCGTTCAACCCACTGCCGTTGAAAGCGGCGTTGGACGCTCAATGGATATATGGCACTCATTAGGTCAACCTCGCTGACACGCCCCCTGCATGCTTGATAGATCGTCTAACGCGTTATCTAAGTGCTAATTTCTCTTTTACGAGCTGATGGCCTAACTCGCGCCCGCGCTGGGGCCGTTTCTTCTGGCGGTGGAGTCGACTCCCAACAGACTGGCAGCATCGGGCGCGGCCTTCGACTATTGTTAAGGTAATTGGGATCAAATGGGCAATGAGATGCTTATCTCGGTGTTCGCAGCCATTCTGAGGTATGGTACGGGCTGATTTCTTTCGCGCACCTTTGAAAGCGGCCCGCCATGATAGCCCTTGATCATTCGCCTGTGCCTGCAGTCGTTCTCGTCGTCGAGGACGACATGCTGCTTCGCATGCGCGCCGTCGATATGGTGGAAGACGCCGGTTATACCTCGGTCGAGGCGATGGATGCTGACCAGGCTGTTGCAATCTTGGAATCCAGATCCGACATCGCGTTGCTATTCACCGACATCCAGATGCCCGGCAGCATGGACGGATTGGGACTTGCCCGCTCCGTGCACGAGCGTTGGCCACCGATCAAGATCATCCTGGTTTCCGGCCAGCTCAAGCCGACGAGCGTCGATATTCCCGCCAACAGCCGCTTTTTTGGCAAGCCGCTTGAGGGCCAGGCCATGATAGCCCAGATACAGAACATGATCCGCCACGTCTGACGCCGGGCATTAGCAGGCCGAAACGGCGATAATCGCCCCTATTGCCGCGGCAATTGCGCCTCAATTGAAATGAGCGGCATCCGACTTATGGTGATACAGTCGGGGATGTTTGAGGTCGATCATCATCACAAGCAGAGCCATTCGAGCGCCGGCGCAGCGCGTCCCCAGGAGTTTCTCGCGGCGGAGAATGTCAGCCTTCGGCTGCTGTTGGCTCAGGCGGAAATCGATGCCCAAGGCTTGCTAGCTCAAGCTGGCATTGACGCCAGGGAGCGCGAGGCGGCAGACAAACTTCAGAAGCTGATTCTCGAAGAATTGCATCACCGCATCAAGAATACTTTGGCGACAGTCAGCGCCATTGCCTCCCAAAGCCTGCGCAATGTGGCGGGCGCCGAACACGCGCAGCACGCCATCGAGGGCCGGCTACTGGCGCTGGGGCGGGCTCACGACCTTCTGTTGCAGGCTCGATGGACCAGCGCTGATCTCGGCAAGATCGTTCGCGGCGCCACCGAAGCTTTCGACAATCCGGATGTGCCGAAATTTACGATTGCGGGACCTGACGTCCGGATGACGTCGGGAGCCGTGATCGCGATTGCGATGACCCTCAACGAACTCTGCACCAACACCACGAAGTTCGGTGCATTGTCGGTGCCGGCCGGCCGCGTCGACATCACCTGGACGGTCGATCCCAACACGCAGCGCCTGCATCTGGAATGGACCGAGAAGAACGGCCCCGCGGTCCAGGCTCCCGAGAAGCGCAGTTTCGGAACGCGCCTGGTAGAGACGCTCGGCAGGCAATTAAAGGGCGATGTCGAATTGAAGTATGAGCCGAGCGGCTTCGTCTACGCTTTCGACGTGCCCTTGGCATCTTTAGCCGCGGTAGTGCACGAGTAGCCTTCATCGGACATCAATCAAGTCCGCGGTGAAATAATCAATTCTAGCAAAGCCATTCGCGCAAGGACCGCAGGGTCTCTTTCGCCTTCTTTACTAGACCGAAGGATGGCTTCGGCCACGAACTGAACCCGGGCCGAACCAACGGGATGAGGAAGCGTGGAAAGAGCGCTCTCCAAGGCCGTCGTCATGATTTTGATTGTGTCAGGCGGGAAAGATGCGTGTGAAAAGTCTTTCATGAGCTCAAATGCTTTTCCGTTGGGCAGCTGACTGCGCAATTGCTCTACAAGCAGAAGCAAATTTGGCGGTATGTCGACCTGCCGCTGGCCGAGACTGATACGTAGCCTCTCGCCGATTTCCGTGCAGAGCGCCGAGCAATGGACGCGGCTTATCTGACACTCGCGAGTGGGCGTGGAGAAAATCATGAAACACTGAATGTTTAGCGGAGTAAGAGACCTCGCTTAGCGGCGAGCGGTTACCAGACGAGCTTCCAGAATTTTCGCGTTTGAACCTGTGGTTCGCAAACATGATGCATCGAAGTGTGGCCAGACCTGTGCTGAACAGTTCGCGGCTGCCTTCAACTCCAGCCGATCTTGTTTGGCTAGCGCGATCTCTCTCACTTCAACTTGCGCGGCAAAGCCCGGCAAAGCTATCACCGTCGCTCCAAGAAACACGAATATGCCGAACGCAACGAGAGATTTGAGCATTGGGCTGCTGACCTTGCGTTAGGTAAACCCCTTTTTCATTCGGGGATCGCGAGGATAACAACTATTATTAGCTATCGTTCCATAGGCTCAACTTTTGTTTGAAATGGCCGGGAACCATTAGGTAGCGCTTCTATTAGCTCTCCGGAACGGTCTGTTCCTGGAGGACACAATGAACAAGCTCGTTATTTCTCTCGCGGTCGGCGCAAGTGCGCTCTTCGCCACGTTTGCCCACGCCGCACCGCTCTCGAACGGCTTGAGCATATTGCCGGACAGCGACGTCGAGAAGGTCCGCATGGTGTGCAATGAGAACGGTCGTTGCTGGCGCGAACGCGGCCATCGCCGTGTCATCAATCGCGAACGGAATTCATACAACTATGCGCCGCGTGAGCGGTACATCGAACGTCGCCGTTACGAGGACCGCGGCGGTATCGGCATTCGCGCGCCCGGCATCAGCGTCGGGATCGGGACCAACCGCTACTGAGGAAATTGATCATACGCAAAAGGCCGCGGAGGAGTCCGCGGCTTTTTTTGGGGGTCTAAGCGCAATCTCAAATGGCGGTAGACCGATTGCGTCAGCCGTGCTTAGCGCCAAAAGCGAGGCCGCAGTAAACTGATCCAATTTGTACAGACACCAGCAGATCAGCTTGTAATGCTGCGTCTGAACCAAAAATGCCGAGGTGGCAAAATGAATATCTCGAGTGAAAGCCTGTTGGTCATATTGTTTGTGGGTCTCGTTGCAGGTTGGTTGGCGGGTCAAATCGTGCGCGGGACCGGTTTTGGGATCATTGGCGACGTCATTATCGGGATTTTGGGCGCCTTTATCGGAAGTTGGTTGTTGCCTCAGTTGGGCATCCATCTCGGTACTGGAGTGATCAGTGCGATCGTCAACGCTACCATCGGTGCGATATTGCTACTCTTCGTCGTGCGACTCTTTCGAGGTGGTGGCGGATGGGGAAGCAGGTGGCGCGGCGGTTGGGGTCGGCGCCGCACCCACGCACAGCAAACAAACCCCCGGCGGCCATAGTAGGCGTCGATCCGCGCTGCGACTCGATCGTTTGACATAGATGCCGCGTTGACTGTGGAAACAACTTGTCCGTTTTCGGCAATTCGTCCCCATTGTGTTATGCTGGTTATTGACCGGCACTGTTTAAAAAGTCCAAGACGAACCCGCGTTCGATCCACGCAATAGCGACCACGGACCTTCCTATTTTTCTCACAGACGCTGGCTATTTGAAACTCGACGAGCAGGCGCGATTCCGCAAGGCTGGCGACTTCCGAAATTGGCGCTTCTCGGACCTACACCCATGTTCCCGTTGAGTCCGAAATGCGCCGCATGACAGACTTCGCACCGGGCGAGATTATGAGTATGCGCCTCTTGCAGGACCATCAGTGAAGGCGTGATTTGCCCGACGGGCAAATCACCGATTTGGCTGTCCAGCCCCTTTTGCAAAAAGATTCTGGTTTTCACCTGACCCAAATCGGATCTAGAACTCCGCCATCCCGTCCCACACAGAGGGGCGTATCGCGATCGTCACGGACGCGGGATGGGATGCGGTGGACGCGGCAGCGTCGGGCGTGAAACGGAATCGCAGGGCAGGTGACTGTGAGCGATCGACCGCCACGCAGACGAACGGCGATTGTTGCGGACGGCTAAAGCGTGTGGTCCTGGCACCCGTTGCTGGTGCTAAATTTGCGGAGGCGCGTCGGCCCGACCGGGCTTTGACAAACCATATCCGCCGATGACGGTGACAAGACGAATTCGTCGCCGGGGAGAGCACGATATAAGCCGTTAAAACCATTGCGTGCGGGAATGCCGGGTGTTCCGGTGACCTGCGGTGACTACCGTGTGCTTACTACCATTGCACACGGGCTGCGGGTGCACCGTGCACCCGGCATTCCCCACGCCCTCCGGGCGGAAGGTTTTTTTCAAAGCTCGGGCGCCACGCGCCGCGAGCCCGAACGAGTTTGTGAGGTTGGCTCCTGGGGCGAATTGACAGGGTAGAGCGGCAAGGTTCGTTCCAATAGGTCAGCCCGTCTGACCATCTTTTGGCATTGCGGGGGCCCGCATTTCTCGTTTAGAAGGGCATTGGAGCGCCCTCTGGCAACGAACCGTCAATGGTTTTGGCCGAGGATCGGGCTTCCTTAGGGTCTGGCAATGCTGATTTGCAGCGAAAAGTACGGAATTCAGGGTGGAGCGGCCAATGCCGCCCGTCCCGAAGCGATTCCGGCTGCGTCCGCGCCCACCCTGCTTCGTGGCGGGCTTCTGCTTCTTATCTGCCCCTGAGGGCCGTCTGGGCGGTTTGCGCCTGGGCACTCAGGGGTTGCGCGAGATCACCAGACCCCTTCAGCGCACGAAGAGCAGCGCACCAGTTAAAGGAATTTCCCGATGACCACCGTGAACAAGTCCGACAAGGACCGCGTCGTTATATTCGACACCACGCTCCGCGACGGCGAACAGTGCCCCGGCGCCACCATGAGCTTCGAGGAGAAGCTGGAGGTCGCCGAGATGCTCGACGAGATGGGCGTCGATGTCATCGAGGCGGGCTTCCCGATCACCTCGGAAGGCGACTTCCAGGCCGTCAGCGAAATCGCCCGGCGCTCCAAGAACGCCGTGATCGCCGGCCTGTCGCGCGCCAATCCGAAGGACATCGACCGCTGCGCGGAAGCGGTGAAGTTCGCTCGGCGCGGCCGTGTCCACACCGTGATCGCGACCTCGCCGCTGCACATGCGCGTCAAGCTCAACATGACGCCGGAGCAGGTCATGGAGCTCTCGATCGCCAACGTCACCCGCGCCCGCAACCAGATCGACGACGTCGAATGGTCGGCCGAAGACGCCACCCGCAGCGAGATGGATTACCTCTGCCGCATCGTCGAGGCGGTGATCAAGGCCGGCGCCACCACGGTCAATATTCCCGATACCGTCGGCTACACCACGCCCGAGGAATATGCCCGCTTCATGCGCACGCTGATCGAGCGGGTACCGAATTCCGACAAGGCGGTATTCTCGGTCCATTGCCACAACGATCTCGGCATGGCGGTGGCGAATTCGCTGGCCGGCATCGCCGGCGGCGCGCGGCAGATCGAATGCACCGTCAACGGCATCGGCGAGCGGGCGGGCAATGCCGCACTCGAGGAAGTCGTGATGGCGATGAACGTCCGCAACGACGCGTTTCCGTGGTGGAACAAGATCGACACCACCATGCTGACCCGGGCCTCAAAGCTGGTGTCGGCGGCGACCTCGTTCCCGGTGCAGTACAACAAGGCGATCGTCGGCCGCAACGCGTTCGCGCATGAAAGCGGCATCCATCAGGACGGCTTGCTGAAGGACGCCTCGACCTACGAGATCATGAAGCCGGAAATGGTCGGCCTGAAGCAGTCGTCGCTGGTGCTCGGCAAGCATTCGGGGCGCCACGCGTTCGTGCACAAGCTGGAGGAGATGGGCTACAAGCTCGGCGCCAACCAGCTGGAAGACGCGTTCGTACGAATGAAGGCGCTCGCCGACCGCAAGAAGGACATCTACGACGAGGATATCGAGGCGCTGGTCGATCAGGAAATCGCGGCCTCCCATGACCGCATCAAGCTGGCCTCGCTCACGGTGATCGCGGGCACCCACGGCCCGCAGCGTGCCACCATGAAGCTCGATATCGATGGCCACACCAAGATTGAGGAAGCCGAAGGCAACGGCCCGGTGGATGCGGTCTTCAACTGCATCAAGGCTTTAGTGCCGCACGAAGCCAAGCTGGAGCTCTTTCAGGTTCATGCGGTCACGGAAGGGACCGACGCGCAAGCCGAAGTGTCGGTACGGCTCGCCCATGAAGGGCGGTCGATGACGGCGCGGGCTGCCGATCCGGACACGCTGGTGGCCTCAGCCAAGGCCTATCTCGGCGCGCTCAACAAGATCGTCATGAAGCGCCAGCGCGACATCCCGGTAGCGGCGGCAGGCTGATAGCTTCAAAAAGGCGCAAATCCATATCAAATGCGAAAACGCGGCGCTCTCGGTGCCGCGTTTTTGCGTTGCAACAATATTTTCCCGCGACCCCCTGCTAACGGGCGATGGCATTTCGGTCGGCTTCTCTGTATGCCACTGGAATAAGGCATCGGGGCCGCGCTGCTCGCGGGCTCAGCAAAAAACACAGGGGAGGAAATATGCGTAACCTGATTTTGGCTGCTGCATCGGTCGCGGCATTGGCACTGACGGGGCCGGTGTCGGCGCAGTCGCCGATCATCATCAAGTTCAGCCATGTCGTTGCGCCGAACACGCCGAAGGGTTTGGCTTCCGAGAAATTCAAGGAGCTCGCCGAGAAATACACCGGCGGCAAGGTGAAGGTAGAAGTCTATCCGAACTCGCAGCTCTACAAGGACAAGGAAGAGTTGGAGGCGCTGCAGCTCGGCGCGGTACAGATGCTGGCACCCTCGAACGCCAAATTTGGACCGATCGGCGTCAAGGAATTCGAGGTGTTCGATCTGCCCTACATCCTTCCGGATCTCGCGACGCTGCGCAAAGTCACCGACGGGCCGCTCGGCGCCAAGCTTCTGAAGCTGCTCGACGCCAAGGGCATGACCGGTCTGGCCTATTGGGATAACGGCTTCAAGGTGATGAGCGCCAACAAGAAGCTGATTAAGCCGGAGGACTACAAGGGTCTGAAATTCCGTATCCAGTCATCGAAGGTGCTTGAGGCGCAGATGCGCTCGCTGGGTTCGATTCCGCAAGTGATGGCGTTCTCCGAAGTCTATCAGGCGTTGCAGACCGGCGTCGTGGACGGTCAGGAAAATTCCTGGTCGAACATCTACACCCAGAAAATGCACGAGGTGCAGAAGTACTTCACGGTCACCAACCACGGTTACATCGGTTACATCGTGGTGGTGAACAAGAAATTCTGGGATGGGCTTCCTGCCGATATTCGCACGCAATTGGATAAGGCCATGAAGGAAGCCACCGCCTACGGCAACGGTCAGTCGGCGAAGGAAAACGATGACGCGCTTGCGGAGGTCAAGAAATCCGGCAAGAGCGAGATCATCACGCTGACGCCCGAGCAGGATGCCGCCATGCGCAAGGCGATGGAGCCGGTCTACAAGGACGTGGCGAGCCGGGTTGGGCAACCGCTGATCGACGAGTTCCTCAAGGAGACGAGAGGCGCAACGAACTAACACACATCAGGGGCTTCCGTGCTTTGGCACGGAAGCCTTTTTGTGTCTGGGGGTCTGCGGCCGCGATGGCCGCATGAGGGATCGGCAAGGTCATCCACACTGGTTCAGGGATGATCCGCACGGGGGAGTTTATGTTTCTTCGCATCCTCGATCGACTTGAGGAGCTGCTGATCACGTTTCTGATCGCTGCGGCCACTGTGATCATTTTCATCGCGGTGGCCCATCGCTATCTGGTCGGCATTCCGTTGCTTTATCCGCTGCTGTTCCCGATCAATCTTTCATGGGCGCAGGAGCTGTGCATCTTCATGTTCGTGTGGATGGCGAAGTTCGGCGCCGCCTATGGCGTGCGAACCGGCATTCATGTCGGCGTCGATGTGCTTGTGAACAAGCTCAACCCACCCTGGCGCAAGGGCACAATCCTGTTCGGTCTGCTGTGTGGCGCGCTTTTTACGGCCGTCGTCGGCACCATGGGCGCGAAATTCGTCTATGGACTCATGTACACCGACCAGGTGACGCCCGACCTCGAACTGCCGAGCTGGATTGTCTATCTCTGTGTTCCGCTCGGCTCCTACCTGATGTGTTTCCGCTTCCTGCAGGTGGCCCGTAGCTTCTGGCTCACCGGCTATTTGCCCCATCACGACGAAACTCAGGTCGAGGGCATCGACGTCAACGCCCCCGCCGCCGGCGCCGCGGGGATCACCCGATGAGCGCTGCTCTTATCTTCGGACTGCTGATCGTGCTGATGCTCACGGGCATGCCGATCTCGATTTCGCTCGGCCTGACGGTTCTGTCCTTTCTGTTCTTCATGACCACGGTGCCGATCGAATCCGTGGCGCTGAAGCTCTTCACCGGTATCGAGAAGTTCGAGATCATGGCGATCCCGTTCTTCATCCTGGCCGGTAATTTTCTCACCCATGGCGGGGTCGCGCGGCGAATGATCGAGTTCGCAAGGACGATGATCGGCCACTGGGCGGGCGGATTGGGAATTGCCGCTACCATGGCGGCAGCCCTGTTTTCAGCGGTGTCGGGATCTTCACCGGCGACCGTTGTGGCAATCGGATCGATCATGTTGCCGGCCATGCTGTCGGTCGGTTATCCCAAGCGCTTTGCCGCCGGAGTTATCGTCACCGGCGGCGCCCTCGGCAATTTGATTCCGCCTTCGATCATCATGGTGATCTATGCCGTGTCGACGGGCGGAGCGGTTTACTTCGGACCGGCCGGCGAGAGGGTCGGCTCGGCGTCGGTCGGGCAATTGTTCATGGCCGGAATGGTGCCGGGTGTGATCCTGGCGATCATGCTCTCCACCACCACCTGGTATCGCGCGTGGAAGAACAAGTATCCCCGGATTGCGAAGGCGACGTGGGCCGAGAGCTGGCGCGCCTTCCAGGAATCGATCTGGGGCATTTCGCTGATTGTCGTGGTGCTGGGCGGCATCTATCTTGGCTGGTTTACGCCGACTGAAGCCGCAGCCATGAGCGCGGTGTACGCCTTCCTGATCGAAATGTTCATCTACAAGGACTTGCAGTGGAAGGACGTGCCCAAGGTTCTGCTCGCCTCGGCGAACATGAGCGCGATGATCCTATACATCGTTACCAACGCGGTGCTGTTCTCGTTCCTGATGACGAGCGAACAAATTCCGCAAGCGATGTCTAACTGGATTACCGACAGCGGCATCAACTGGATCACCTTCCTGCTGGTGGTCAACCTGCTGCTGCTGCTCGCCGGCAACGTGATGGAGCCGTCCTCGATCGTTCTGATCATGGCGCCGATCCTTTATCCGATCGCGGTCAAGCTCGGCATTCATCCCGTCCATTTCGGCATCATCGTCGTGGTCAATATGGAAATCGGCATGTGTCATCCACCCGTCGGCCTCAATCTCTATGTGGCCTCCGGAATTGCCAAAATGGGCATCACCGAATTGTCGATCGCGGTGCTGCCATGGCTGATCACGCTTTTGGTTTTCCTCGGCCTCGTGACCTACATCCCGGAATTGTCGCTTTGGCTGCCGCGCACGCTCGGCATGCTCTGAGGGACTTCGATTCATTTGACAGCCACGGATTACATCTTGGTGAGAGACGACAGTCTTTCCAAACTGTAAGTTGATTGCGCCCTGGCTGGCGCCCATCTTCGTGCAACCTTCAAAGGAGGCTCACATGAAGAAGTTTGCAATCGCCGCCATGGCGGCGCTCGCCATCGCCGGCTCGACCGCGGCCTACGCCCAGCACCGTCCATGGTTTAATCAGCATACGCGAATAAACCCCGAGGACAGGGCGGCCTTCACCGACGCGCGCATTGCCGGCATCAAGGCCGGCCTCAAGCTCACGCCCGATCAGGAAAAGCTGTGGCCGCCGGTCGAAGCCGCGGTGCGGGATTTCGCAAAACTGCGAATCGATCGCGCCAACGCCCGGATGACTGCACAGCGCGATGATACACGGGATGCGCAGAAGCCCGAGGACCCGGTGGCGCGCCTACGCGAGCGCGCCGACAACATGGCTACCTCCGCGGCAGCGATGAAGCGTATCGCGGACGCGGCTGACCCGCTCTACAAGACGCTGGACGATGGCCAGAAACGCCGCCTCGCGGTCCTGACGCGCGGAGGCGGAGGCTGGCGGCACCACGAATCCATGCGCGGCATGGACGGCGACCGAGGTGGCAGGGATCAGGGCCGGGGCGATCGGCTCTAGTCTGGCTAGCCGCGCGAACGTCCCATCGCCGAAAGTTGAAGAAAAGCCGCTGGATTCCGGCGGCTTTTTCGCTTTTTCTGCCCTTGCCGATGACCGGGGAATACCCCGGCGGCTTGCTGGACATCGGGGGGGTGCTTTGCTAAATGACGCCCTCTTGCGAAGGCTTTCCGGGGCCGGTTCCGGGCGCATAGCTCAGTTGGTAGAGCAGATGACTCTTAATCATCGGGTCCCAGGTTCGAGCCCTGGTGCGCCCACCAGCCCTTTCAAGAGCTTAGCCGGTTTCACCGTTTGAGAAGCATCGATTAAAACGGTTTTTCAAACGGTGTTTTTTCGGATGTCGGCGGACGTCTACTCCCGACAATGTGATCGGCAGGGTCGGGCGACAAAGCGGCTCGAAGAACGGCTTCTTGCTTATTCGGAAGCGGAACCCATTCACCACGCGCCGAACGAGCATACCGCCAGTTCGAATCCCTCTCCCTCCGCCAGCACACCCGAGATAACCTATTCTCCGGAAGACCTCTTTTGGCAATTTGGCCCAATATCCGCAGCCATTCGAATTCACGCACTGAACCGCGGAAGGGCAAGAAACATCTCATTATTCTCCAAAACGCCGGTTTTTCTCCGAACCTCTGGACTCTGCCCATTCGGTACGGTTCTCGAAAGTTGATCATTTCGAGATACTTATAAGCCTCACCGGAAAACGGTTTGGCCAGTCTCTCTCGGATAGGCGAAAGCCTCCTATTTCCAACTATTCATCGCGGACTTTGCAACGTCTTTATGGGGAGATGCCTATTGGTATGGCCGAAATGGCGGCACGCTAAGCTTTTGGTTTTGATTGTGGTGCGTTAAGGCGCGGGATTTCGAAAAGTGGTTTCGCTGCTACCGTTGTTGGACGCATGCTCGGCGAGATTGTCTCAATCGCGTCCGATTTCTAGGCGCGCGCGAAAGTTGTAACGATGTATGGTGCGCGTGCACAGGAGAATCGCGGATGGACGGCGAAAAAGCATGGGACGATTCGCCAGGGGAGTTCTTGGCCGGCTTGTCCAGGCACCTTTGCGGGAAGGAAGGCGTAGATATTGAGCTTGCCGATATTCTGAGGGTTCACCTTCTACAGGGATGCCCGGCTGCTGATGCTGTTGAACAGGCGAAGGCTGCAATAGTTAAGCTCGCGGTCGACCGGGCAAACGTTCCGTCAGCAGAGGGTGCCCATGTCTGACGCTCCCTATTTTATCCAGATGCTAGGGCTCTCCGGGTTTCGGGCCTTTCTCCAACCAAAGACGTTCGATTTTAGCAACAAGCGTTGCCTTGCGATTTTCGCGCCGAACGGTAGCGGCAAATCCAGTGTCATCGACGCGCTGGAGTTCATGTTCTCGAAGGACGGGACGCTGGATCGTCTCGGAATCCGGACCACCAACAATAACGCCGGCTTTGTCGCCCTGGCGCACAATCTTGCTGAAGACGCCAAGCTTGCTCCTAGCGTTAGCATCGATTTCATCGCGGGGCAGACTGTTACGAGCGGAAGCCGATTAGCTTCTGGCCCGAAACGACCAATGCCTCCCAGCGCTATGGCCGTAGACGACTGCCTCACAGTTACTCCGATTATCCGCGGGCACGTGTTGCGGGCTTTCGTCGAAAACCACACACCCGAGCAGCGGTATGGGGATGTTGCGAACTGGTTACAGCTTGGGCCGCTGGTCGAAGTTCAGAAAAACTTGCGCGCGCTGCGTTCGCAAATCAAAGCCGCAGCCGAAGATTTGACTGCGCAACAGGGTGTAGAGCGGCAGCTTGCCAAGGAAACGGTCAACGCCGTCCCAGCTTGGGAGGACCAGGATGTATTAACCCATGCCAACAGTTTCATCCTTGCGCCGCTTGATATAACGCTGGCCTTCAAGGCGTTAAGCGTCACGGATCCCATGTATGTCGAATTGACCAACCGAGTGATCAAAGAAGAGCACCAGGTAGGGCTCGTCGGCCTGCAACAGATTAGACAAGCTGCAGCGGCTCTCTGGAACGAGTTTCCCAGAGGAGGGAGCGATGAAGCGATCGTTGCTGGCGCCATCCCGGACTTTGAAACTGCGGCGGCTAGGCTGTCGAAGGCGATAAAGGTCGAAGCGGACGAACGTGGCAAAGCCGCGAGTGCGGCTTTTCAAGCTCTGTGGAAAGCTGCAGAGCCGGTTTTTGCGGAGGGCAGTTCGAGCGTTGAGGAATGCCCAATTTGTACGACGCCGATCAAGGAAACTAAAGCTGAAAGCGTTGATGGAATCCGCGGGCACATCGTGAAACACCTCGCAGAATTGGCCGACTATGCCGCCGCCAAGTCCGCACTTGACGATACCAATACGTCGTTAAACAAGGCCCACGATAGGCTAGTAATCGCTCTCGTGGGGCTCGCTCATCTTCTCGGGGACGAGAAGGATCTAAGCGCCCGCCTCGGAAGTTATCGAGCCGCTATTGAGGCTTGGGCGACCGGCGCTCCCCCCGCTTCAGCGGACTGCGTCGAGGCGATAGCCGCCCTACTTGCTAGATTAGACACGAAGATAGCTGGAATTGAAACAAGGCAAGGTAATCACACCTACACCAAAGCCAAGTCCAAGCTTGATCGCTTGATAGAGCTGAAAGCCGAACGTCTGCTGGCGATTCGGACCCAAGAGGAATTAGCGAAACTCTCAGACGAGTTAACGGCGCAAGGTGCGACGATCTCCGGTGAAATCCGTAAGAAGGTTCAGGTTTTGCTGGATAAGCTACAGAAGCCGATGAACGACATTTACAAGGTGATCCAGGGAACGGGAGCCACTCCTATCCGTCTCGAGCTACCGGCTGAGGACGACATAAACCAGCAACGGCTTCACCTCGTGATTGACTTTGCGAAGAACCGGACTGGTGTAGCCCCGGGAGGTTACCTGAGTGATTCACAAATCCATTCGGTAGCACTGGCCCTACGGCTGGCGGCAATCAAGCGGTTCAATCGGTCCGCACCGATCATCGCTCTCGACGATGTTGTCACCTCATATGACGCAGACCATCGTCGAACGATTGCGGGGCTTCTCGCTGCAACGTTCAGCGATTGCCAGATCCTTGTCACTACGCATGATGAGCGTTTCTTCAACTACTTGAAAGATCAGCTTGAGGCCAAGGATTGGCTCTTTACGAGAATTATCGGTCTTGACCCAGCGTACGGCCCGCGCTTTGCGGATCACAAGGTGACTGACGATATGATTGAGGCACGATGGACCGACGGTGAGCTTGCAGCCAACGAGATACGACAGGCTGAGGAAGAGTGGCTGCTAGGAATTTGCCGTGATTTCGGCGTGAGCGTACGGATTCGGCCTTTAGAGAAAGCGTACTCTTATGAGAGAAGCGAACTCGCATCGGCACTTGCAAGCGTTCTTAGGGACGCAAAGTTGAACCCTCAACTCGTCGCTGGCGTCAATAACCGCTTCCTCGACAGTCTGCAAAAGGGAGAGATCGAGAATTTTGGAAGTCATTTTCAGGACGGTCCTTACGGAGACGGCTCGATCGGCGATGAGCGCGCCAGGTGGAATGAGTTCAAGGCATTTCGCGGGCAGTTCGCTTGCCCAAAATGCAAGCGAACCAAGTTTAAGAGGCCATTCACCCTCAAGAAGCCGGTCTGCGCCCACGCTGCGTGCGAGGCTCAGTTCGATTTTGTGCGCACTCCGGTCGCTGGAACGGCGGCAGGTGGAGACCCAAAGCTGCGGGTGATCTAACCATGAGCGGGCGGGGCACAGCGGGAGGCGTCGTCTTCCAGGCTGAAATAGGAGCGGCGGTAGCCGGTCTGATCCTTGCCGAGCGCGATCTCGCCCGGCTTGGCTCGGGCTTGCCTGGTCTGCCGCAGCGAGTGCTTTTCGAAACGCCGACTGCGGTCGATGACGTCATCATCGAGACGGATGTCGGAGAGGTTTATGTTCAGGCGAAGCGCACCATTTCCCTATCGTCGAAGGATGATAGTGGACTCGCGTCGGTGGTGGACCAGTTCGTTCGTCAGTTTCGAAGTGGCATTAATGAGAACGGCTCAAGGCGAGACCTCGACCCCGCGCGCGATAGACTCCTTCTCTCGGTAAGTGACAACACTGTGGCGACCGTTGCGAACCATCTGAAGGAGGCCTTGGACCGGCACCGGACAGGTGCGGCTACGGCCATGCCGCGCAATCTGCTTAACGCACTGAAAGTCTTCAGCCGCCAGATCGATGCTGCTTGGAAAAAGGTTGCCGGCGTCGCAATTTCGGTGCCCGAGAGGAACGCCGTGCTCCGGATGTGCTCCGTCGCACTATTTGCGGATGGTCAACGACAGCTCGCTGTCGAAGCCCTTCGGGACGTCGTTGCAAAGCCAGGCAACGAAAAAACCGTCTTTGAACTTCTAGAGAATTGGGCCGCGGCGGCGTGCAAGAGTGGCGTCGGCGGTGATGCAGGCGCAATTAGGCTTGCTCTTGCAGGCAAGGCCGATCTCTCAGAATCCCCCAGCTACGCGGCTGACGTAAAGAAACTTCTCGCCTATTCCGCAGATGTAAGAGAGCGGCTCCGGCGGTTTACAGAAATCCCGGCTCCTGAGGGAAACGTCAGTATCGACCGCCCTGTGGCTGAAGTCGTAGCGGCCGCCACGCGATATGGCTCACTCGTTATTACGGGTGACCCTGGAGCAGGCAAATCCGCCGTCCTACATCAGGTCGCTAAGAGGCTTTCCAAGGCGGGCCCCGTCATTGCCTTCAGCGTAGAGGCTGGCGCGACCTCATTGGACGCTCTTCGTGCTGAAATCGATCTTCAGCACTCCCTCCTTGGGGTCCTGAAGCAGCTCCCCGGTAATCGTCCGGCGTATCTCGTTCTTGACGCCCTCGATGCGGTGCGAGGAGGTCCGGCGGAGGCAACTTACAAGCGGCTAGTCGAGGAAGTTAGCCGGATCCCTGGATGGCATGTGGTCGCTTCGGTCAGGTCTTTTGACCTGCGGCTCGGACGGGAATGGCGACGCCTCTTTCCCGGCAACGCATATACAAGGGCTCATTCCGACGCAACGCTTCCTGGGGTACATCATGTTCATATCAGTCTACTCGACGAAGGGGAGAAGGCTGACCTAGCGTCCAAGTCGCCGACCTTGGCGTCAGCAGTCGAAGCTGGCGGCGCTAAGATGGATGCGCTCTCGCGCAATCCGTTCAACCTGGCGCTCTTGGCGGATCTCCTGCGGGGAGGCGTCGAGGCCAGTTCGCTTACCACTGTCGCGACCCGGGGCGAACTGCTGGAAAGATATTGGCAGGAGCGGGTTCTCGATCTCGGCTTAGCGGCCACAACTAGCCTGAAAAGCGTCGTCGACCAGATGGTCGCCAATCGCACCATAGATCTTGCCGAAACGAAGGTTCTTGTCCCGGCCGCCCAGATGGTCGACGAGCTTCAGCGAGCCGGCGTGCTTGTCACCGCGTCCAATCATCGCATCGGGTTCCGCCACCACGTTCTTTTCGACTATGCGGTCGCTCGTTTGCTCCTGTTCGCCGATGTCTCGGAAGCCTTCGAGCATGTGAAGAAAGATCTTGGCGCGGGACTCCTGATTTCGCCATCGCTCGGCTATTGGCTCGAACATCTCAGGAAGCAGACGTCGGCACTAGACTACTGGAACACTATCGCGCGGCTGGTCACCGACTCCTCCATCGACCCAATTGTCAGAGTCGAAGTCGCTAGGCTGGCTGTTGAGGCGGCGGTCGACGAGGCTGGCCTTCGGGATCTCGCGACGGTGCTCACAAGTCCAGATGCCTCCCTCGGTAAGGCGTTTGGACACTTGGTCGGTGCGCTGCTTACGAAGTTGGTTTCGAAAGAGCCCTTTTCCGTCGAGCCCTGGGCCAAGCTCCTCGGCATGATGACTTCACCGAAAGAAGACCAACTCGGTAGCATGCGAGCGCTTATCGGCGTCGCGTTGGATGCTAACCCAAGCACTGAGGCTTGCAATAACCTTGGCGTCGCGGCTCGCACCATCTTCGATGCGACGACGACGAACCCGAATCTCATCGGCTGGTTATCGCCCCACATTGTTCCCTATATCGCTCGGACATACGCGACCGATCTGGCGGCCTCACGCGCTCGCCTTGAGATGGTCATTAATGGCGAGCGATTTGATCGTTTTGGCTACGTCGAAGTGCCCTGGCTTGCCCAGCATGTGGCCGATATCGCGCCGCACGATCTCGACTTTGTTGTCCAAGTCTATGCTCGGGTCTTTCGCGGTGGCGAGTTCAGCCGGGATCAAAAGACGTCAATGTCCGGGAGTTGGATTCTGTCACTGACTTCCAACGCAGCTCAGGACTTCGGCATGGCCACGCATTCGCTCTCGACTGCATTCCCCAAGATCCTCTCATCTCATCCGACGCTAGGTTTGCGGGCTCTCGCAGTGACGCTTCGCGGCGAGCAAGAAAAGAACCATCCATTGATAGAGCAGCAGGAAGCTAAGTCGTTCCCTGTGGCGGGTACACAGTTCGACTTCTTCGCGGATCGCAGCTCAGTATGGGGTTGGAATGCGGATGACGATCGCCATGACGATTATGCAAAAATATTCCGAGCCTATCTGGATTGGTTGCCGGAGGCGGACCCTCAAGACCTAGTGGCGGCTCCAGAGCTAGTCCTTTCAGAGACCGGGATCGGTATAGCATGGAGAGCTGTCTTTGAAGCCGGCGCTAGGCGTCCTGAAGTGCTCGGCGCGAAACTCTGGGAAGCTGCAACGTCGGAGCTCGCGCTGAAGTGCGAGGATACGCGCCAGAGCGCGATCAATCTGATGGCGGCGGCCTCGAAGAATCTGGATAAGGATAAGCTTAGCGAGGCGGAAGATCGTTGGCTGTCGCTGCAATTCGAGGATTACACTAACCCCGAGCGAGCTCGCGTAAGCCTACTTGGCAAAGTGTTTGACGCAATCGGGCTCGATACCCTCCAGACCGAAGCTGCACGCAACCTATTGATCAGTGCGAAGGAACAGGGTCTGACGTTTAATAACGACAAGCCCTTCCAGATTCATACCACCTGGCGTCCGCGGGGCCACTGGCTCGAGCACGAAGGGGTAGACATTAAGGCTCCTGCTGTCGCGAGGCTTGTGAACCTTAGCACGCGCGTGAAGGACGCGCTAAAGAAGGCAGAAGACAGCAAGCGCGCGAGAGCCAACGTTACCGTTTGGAACGCGACCGCGAAGCTATGGAAAGCCATCGATGCCCCTGGCGCAGCAATCGATGCTCATGTCGATCAAGAGGCTTCTGACGCTCTAGCGGAAGGTCTGGAACATTCGATTAGAACAGGAGCTGTTCCCGAAGATGAACGCGATGCCGCGATCCAGAGGCTGCTGAAGATCACCGAACATCCCGATCCCGAAACTAGCCGAGAGATTGAGGAGCAGTTCGCGCGGTCGCCCTCATGGGGCTCACCTTCGCCACGCATCCAAGCGGCTCAAGCTATGACGAGCTTAGTGCGGTTTAACGGAATGTGGTCTGTACTTCGTGAGCGCATGGAGCGGCTCGTTGTCGATGATCCTCACCCTGCCGTACGGTTTCACCTGGTGCGGGCAATCCCTTCCATAATGCACTACAGTGCTGATGCGGCGTGGTCGCTCGTCGAAAGGATCGCCGAAAAGGAGACCAACGCCAGCATCATTCATCAGCTCGGCCACTGCCTGTATCATCTTCGAGGAAAGGATGACGAGCGCATCGAGCGTATCGTTCTCGATATTGCGGAACGACATCCGCAGGGCGACGGGCACGAGGATGCGATCACCGAGGCGATCATCTACTTTGCGATCGAACGCGAGCTGCCGGCTTCGATGGTGAAACTCGCTGCATGGGTCGACAAATACCAAGAACAGGAGGAGCGGCTTCTCGTCGTCGTATTCGACCTTCGATCCAGGAGCTTGAGGGGTTTCGACGGCGGCAATGTTAACGACATCGCTGTGCGGCACCGGGCTCGAGCATTCATCGAAGTATTAATTGCCAAGATTGAACCCGCAGTTCGAGCGTGGCCGTTGCGAGGAGGCGATCCCACCGCCGAGGAGAAGAGCGCCTTCAAGATTTTCAGCTCGATCGCCGACCAGCTGTATTACGGAATTGGTCACGGAGAGAAACTCCCGCCTTGGCTCGAGCCATCCGACGTGCAGCGCGCTTTTCTGTCGGAGACGGCTAATTTAATCACGAAGCTAACGACGCTAGGTAGCCCCGCGGCGGTTCACCATCTCATGGAGCTAGTTGGTAAATTGGTGGCTGCCAATCCCGAGCTTTGCTTCGAACTCTTTAGCGAGGCAATGCTGCGGACAACAGGTGTCGCGAAGTATGAGTACGAGAGCATGGGAGCAGATCGCTTCGTCGACCTAGTTGGTCGATATCTGGCCGACTACCGCTATCTATTTGATGATGAAACCAGGCGTCGAAAGCTCATCGACTGCATGGCAATCTTCGTCGAAGCCGGCTGGCCTTCTGCTCGCCGACTCTTTCAGAACCTGCCCGACCTCCTAAAGTAGAAGCCGCTGTATAGAGGGGAGCAGCGGGGCGTTTAGGGTAGGGGCGCTCTTCATATAGGTCGGCCGTCGGCTACGCCAGTTAAGTGCCGAAAAACCTGATACCCTTTCGCCGCGCCACCGAAGCGTCAACCGGCTGTCAACCTTGTCAACCTTGTCAACCTTGTCAACCTAACTTTTCTGGACCTGCGGCTACCGAATTGGCGGGGTCCGAATTACCCGCGGTCGCGCCCAACCGCCAGAGGGACCCAAGCTTTAGGTGAAGCCTAAACGCTTGCGTTGCGCACGCCAGTCGGCCGGGAGCGGCTTCAGCAGCGATTGCAACTCTAGAGTCCGTGGCTGCCGTCCATCCAGGATGGCCTCCACAATGTCTGGGGCGAGAAGCGTCAACCGCAGGACGCGGCACAGGTAGGATTCGTTGATGCCTTCGGTCCGGGAGAGTTCGGCCGCCGAGGTGTACCTGCCGGTCTCGATCAGCCGTCGCCATAGGTGGGCCTTGGCGAGGGCGTTGATGAGGCTGTTATCGCAGCGGTTAGCGCGCGGCTGCCAGTTAGCGGTACCGGGCGGGACTACGATCTGCTTCCGCCCGCCGCGCTGCATGAAGGCGATGGGCACGGAGACGACCAGCACGCGATCGTCACGCTTTTCGCTGGTTCTGCCGGGCGTGCTCATGCAGCCTTCCCCAGGTCGGCGGCTAGGCTCTTCATCTCGGTCACTAACGAGGTGAAGCCCGCGATCAAGAGATGCACATCGACCTTGGTCGGGAAGATCACCACCCGGTCGACCAGAAGGCTCGTGATGCGTTGCTGCTCGGCCGGGAACAGTTCGGACCAGACGTCGTCGAAGCCCACCAGCGCCGCCCGTATCTCGCTCTCGGTCAATTGCGATGGGGTACCGCGCAGCTGTTTCCAGGTTGCCACGATGACCTCGGGGGAAGCGACCATCCGCCTGAACTGGCCGATCACGATCTCTTCGATTTCGCCCGCGGGCACGCGCATCGAGGTAGCGCCGGCCGATGCCCCGGCTTTGATGAGCCGCTGGCTGATATAGTAGCGATAAAGGCGACCTTTACGCCGCGTGTGGGTTGGGGACATTGCGGCGCCTGCCGCGTCGAAAATGAGACCCTTTAACAGGGCAGGGGTCCGTGCCCGGCTGCTCGCCCCTCGTTTGCGCGGACTTTCCCGAATGATGGCCTGGACGCGGTCCCAGAGCTTCCGGTCGATAATGGCCTCATGCTCGCCGGGATAGGCGACGCCCTTGTGCACTGCGTCGCCGACGTAGGTCCGGTTCTTGAGAAGCTTGTAGAGCACGCCTTTATCGATTGCCTGGCCGTACCGGTTGCGGACGTCCTTCTGCCGGAGTTCATGGGCGAGACGAGTAGCCGACTTCAGGACCAAAAATCGCTTGAAGATCGAGCCGACGGTCGCGGCGTCGGCCGCGTTCACAACCAGCTTACGATCCCGGACCTCGTACCCGAACGGGGCCCAGCCACCCATCCACATGCCCTTCTTGCGGGAAGCGGCGAACTTGTCCCGGATTCGTTCGCCAATGACCTCGCGCTCGAACTGCGCAAAGGTCATCAGGATGTTGAGATGCATTCGCCCCATCGCGTCGGTCGTATTGAACGACTGGGTGACGGAGACGAAGGTGGTCTTATGACCCTCGAACAATTCGATCAGTTTGAGGAAATCGAGCATCGACCGGGAAAGCCGGTCGATCTTGTAGACCGCGACAACATCGATTCGTCCGGCGTTGACGTCCGCCAACAATCGCTGGAGGGCAGGGCGCTCCATCGTGCCGCCGGAGATACCACCGTCGTCATAGCGGTCGTCGACCTGTACCCAGCCTTCAGCCCGTTGGCTCACAATGTAGGCTTCGCAGGCCTCACGCTGAGCATCGAGCGAGTTGAACTCCATCTCGAGCCCCTCCTCGCTGGACTTGCGGGTGTAGACCGCGCACCGAATTTTCCGGACGATCGATTTCATCATGATGGGCTGCGCTGTCCCTTCAGCCCAAAGAAAACGAGACCGTTCCAACGGGTGCCTGTAATTGTGCGGGCGACGGCCGACAGGGACTTGTACGGGCGGCCCTGGTATTCGAAATCGGCGTCGCGCACCGTCACCTGGTGTTCGACGCCCTTCCAGTCGCGGATCAGCCGGGTGCCGGAGATTGGCCGATCGCCGGCAGGCCGCTTACCGGCTTTCGGGCCCTTGGTCGGAAGTTCGCCGGCTGCGGCTTTCAGGCGGCGGTGGACGTCGGCCGATAAGCCGCCATCGGCCAGCTCCTGCAGGCGGTAGGCCAGCCGGCTTTCCAGGAAACGCCGGTTGTAGGGCGGGGGCTCGGTCCCAAACAGCTCCCGCCAGCGGACCTTCAAGGCACCGGCGGGAGCCAATTTTAGGGCCGAAATTTGCGCCAAAACGCCTTCAGGCATCGGTCATTCTCCGTTTCGAAGAGGTCGGATAACCGCTCTGGAGAGCCGAAGTGTCGAGTGAACTATCTCCCCGGTGATCGGATAATTCGCTTGCCTTACGGGCCTGTATGCGGCTGACCGCCAGCGCCAGAAGTTCGGCGATTTCCTGAAGTCCCGTTTGCTCGGAATTTTCCGCCCGTGTGCGAATAGTCATCGGTACCTCCGAGGAGGCCGATGTCACGGCTTCGTGCTCGTATCCAGATCTTTTTGCGATGAGGAGTAATGGAGCGAAAAAGAAAGAACTCTATTGAAACTGAAATCCTGAAATCTAAACTTCGCTCGCTCTCTCGAATCGCTTGCTGCCAAATCTGATTCGCGTGGAGCACGGGGCATGGAAGCCATGGAACAGATAGTCGTCATACCGCTGAAATCGGCCTTTCGTGTTTGGGGAAGATTAGCTCTCGAGGAAGCTTATCGATTCAAGCTTGAACTCGAGCTGACAGAGTCCGGTACCGAAAAGGCGTTCATATTGGCGTTCAAGTTTCGCTGTTTCCTCGAGATTGCGCGAGGGACCGCCTGGAGGGAGTTGTTCTGGGGATTGCAGGAAGTTTCGGGCCTCCGCGCGCTCGTTGGCCCCGAATCTCAGCGCGAGGTAATCGATCCAGAGTTGCTCAAGACGTTGTTGCCCGATCACGAACGTTCATCGGCAAAGAATGATCGGGTTGCATTTCTTGATATTCAAATCAGAGGGGAGCCACCCCTGAACTGGCCCGCTGCGATCGGCAGAGACGAGTTTGTCTGGGGCCCGTTCGATAGTAATTTCATCCAAGTGAACGACTACGAAAACGTCGTTTTCAATGGAGAATCGATTCAGCTCCAGCCAACACAAGCGGGCATGATCCGCCAGCTTCACAACGCGTACTTGGAGGGACGCCCGGACCTCGCAATCAAGCGGCTGGTGCCTAGTGGCCACATCAGTAGCTATTTCAAAGGCCAGAAAGCTAAGTTGCTGCGATATCCTAAGCGCGGCTTTGTGCAGCTTAATCTCGACTGACAGCAGCACACCACCAAAAATTTTAGAACGACCCGCTTTCGTCATCTTCCTCAAAGGACCGACGCGGAGGATAAACAGAAGGCATCCATACAACCTGATGAATCTTGCCATCGACAATTGCGAAATCGATAAATCCGGGTATGCCGTCTTCGCCCCGAAACCTAAGCCAAGCCTGGTAAGGCTTCGAACCTACGTAGACGGGGCGCCGTCCCGATGCGAGAGCATGCCTCCCGAAATCAGTGTAAACAGCTTGATCTGCCTGTCGGGTTTTTTCCTGTTGCTCATTGGGAAGAGATTTAGAGAAGGGCTTATTAAGATCAGTCTTGATTCCTTCTTTATTATTACCGCTGTTCCTTGAGTGCAGCGGCTCGGGGCGAGGCGGCTTAGGCGCAGCGGTAATGGAATGGGTTGGTATGTCGCGAATGATGTAATTCAGGGTCGTGAACCGGTTAAATTCGTCGCGCCCCTGCCTCTCGTCGCGCTCCACGTAACCAGCGGCGATGAGTTCTTCCAAACAGCGCTTGAGAAGTTTGCGGCCGATACCAAGCTTTTGTTGGAGCTGATCGTGACGCGCTTGCCAGTTCGGCGGTCGCGAAAGAAGATACCCGAGTAAACCTTTTGCTTCGATGGAGAGTCGATCGTCTTCAAAGATCGAGTTTGGAACAGGCGTAAAGCGCCCCTTATGCCTATGCCGGATGATCATACCAGAGCCGGCAATTGGCCTTTTACGTGTTCGTCCTAATCCGCGGGCTCTCACGCCGTTCTCTTCCATTGGGTCGCCACCTCAGGCGCATAGTGCGCCGGCGCCGCGGATGCCCGGGCTCAGCCGTACCGCCATGACTTTGGAGGCTTGGGATTATCGCTTTCCATCGTCGGGTAGGTGTTTGTTAGCGCGCTCATAGGTTTCGACATCGTCGAGCGGGTAGACGACCCTACCTCCCAGCTTCAGGTAAGGCGGTCCCTTCCGCTTCCAGCGCAGATTTTCAAGGGTTCTCGGGCTGAGATTCCATCGCCGGCCAAGTTCAACCTGATTGAGGTGACGCATGAATCGTTCTCCGTATTTCGAAGAACGTGCAAGAACAGGGAAGGAAATGCATCAGTGCTAAATCAGCAAAATCTAAGCTGGTTGACGAGCCGGCCTGATTTTTGAGTTCGCCTCAACAAAGTGAGGCTGTTCTACAAAGGGCATGGCGTTAACCTGGGCGTTAACCGCGTTAAGCTAGGTTTTTTGAGATTTGCGCTACCGAACGGGAGCGGTCCGAACCCCCCGCACCGGTTTGGAGCGCCGAAGGGACCCGGCATAGGCCGAGCGCCGGCCTGCACTTCGCAACCGCACTGAGCTCGCGGTGTCTTTCATCACAATCGATCTGCTTTTGGATGTCCGCTGTCGAGGTGAAAGACCTCGGTCGGCCGTCGGCGCCATCGTGCCAGCGGTAGCCCCGTTTCTTCAGTTCGTCTTTCAACTCGAAAGGAGACTGCTCAGCCCAAATGCGCATGGTCTTGCGCCGCGGTCGTTCAAGGAGAATTGTGAGAGCGGAACGATTTAGTTTCGGAAGGTCTGAAGCGAGGATTTCGATGAGGGCGCGGCAATCGTCAATCGCTCGATGTGCCTGGTGAAACAGGCCGACACCAGCCAGCAGGTAAATCACGGCTGGCTGTCGCGAGTCGACGAGCTGATGGCCTCGCCGGGAACCGAAGAGCGTAAATACTGCCGCGCGCTTGAATATTTCCACCGTGCCTGGGCGCTTGATCCGCGTCACCGTTTTCCGCTGTTGTTCATGACGATGGATTCGGTTTTCGGGGATGCAAGTCGCGCCTTTTGAGGAACGGTCGCCGTCAGGTCGCAAAAAACATATTGAACCCGTCAAATGGTCACCATTACCGAATGTCCGTTGGCCGTGCCCGCACGAGGGGGCAAAGGCGGGGACGAGGATCTTACGCTTCGTGCAGGATTGACCGCAGGCGCCGCGCCAGGTCTGCCAGGCGGAACGGTTTGTCGATAATCGGAAACTCGTCCACCGCTCGATATCGTTCCAACACATCCCCTGCGTAGCCCGAGGTGAGCAGGACTTTGATGTCTTTGTTCCGCTGTCTGGCTTCGCGGGCAAGCTCAACGCCATTCATTCCGTTCGGCATCACGAC
>NZ_JNIJ01000005.1 GCF_000701345.1 Bradyrhizobium sp. URHD0069
CAGTCGCCGCTTGAGAGATCGGCCGGTCGGCGTTCGCCACACCGGTTGAGCCGGAGCTGCAAGAGGGGAGCAGATGGTAGGATCGATCGATCCGAGGTGCGAGACAGTCCGTGGGACCCATTGGCCGAAGAAAGGTCGTGAGGCTGTTTGGAGCTCGCGTCGCGGAAACCATCTTGGCCAGCGGTCTAAAACACACCGCATCAACAGGCCGGACATATGGATGCAAGCGATCCGATCAGACCCTGAAGAACTCTTGTGGCACGGGGGCCGTCCACATATGGGTCCCGGCTTTCGCCGGGACGACGAAAGAAATTCGCTTCACACCCGCACCACCGTCTTCGGCCAGTACTTGTCCCGCAAATGCCGCTTCACCAGCTTGCCGGTGGGCGTACGCGGCAGTTCGGCTTCGAAGTCGATGCTGCGCGGGCATTTGATCGGCGACAGGCGCTTGCGGCAGAATAATATCAGCTCGGCTTCGAGTTCCTTCCCGGCGCGCGCCATGTCGTGCGGCTGCACTACCGCCTTGACCTCTTCGCCCATCTCCTCATTCGGCACCCCGAACACCGCAACGTCGGCGACGCCGGGGTGCGTGATCAGCACATCCTCGGTCTCTTGCGGATAGATGTTCACGCCGCCGGAGATGATCATGTAGGACTTGCGGTCGGTGAGATAGAGAAAGCCTTCGTCGTCGAGATAGCCGACGTCGCCGAGCGTCGACCAGCCCCTGGCGTTATAGGCGCGTTGCGTCTTCTCGGGATCGTTGTGATAGGAAAACACCGGCGCGTCGGCGAAATACACCGTGCCGATCTGTCCGGCGGGCAGTTCCTGATCGTTCTCGTCGAGTATCCTGACCTTGCCGACTACGGCGCGGCCGACAGTGCCGCGATGCGTCAGCCATTGCTGCGAGGTCGAAACGGTGACGCCGTTGCCTTCGGAACCGGCATAATACTCGATCAGGATCGGTCCCCACCACTCGATCATCTTCGCCTTGACGTCGATCGGGCAGGGCGCGGCGGCGTGGATCGCGCCCTTCAGCGATGAGACGTCGTAGCGCGCGCGCGCTTCGTCCGGCAGCTTCAGCATGCGCACGAACATGGTCGGTACCAGCTGCGACTGGCTAACCTTGTGCTTCTCGACCAGTTTCAGGAATTCCTCTGCGTCGAAGGATTCCATGACGATCGAGGTGCCGCCGAGCGTGATCGCCATCATGTTGAAGCGCAGGGGAGCGGCGTGATACAGCGGCGCCGGCGACAGATAGATGCTGTCGGAGTTCATGCCGCACATGTCCGCGCAGAGAGTTTTCAGAAACGGGTTTGGCAGATCGATCGGTTTCTTCTCGTTTTCGCGCTTGATGCCTTTCGGGCGGCCGGTGGTGCCCGAAGAGTACAGCATGTCGTAGCCGGCGACTTCGTCAGGGATCGGCGTGGTCGGCTGCACGATGGCTTCCTTGTCCCACGAGCGAAAGCCGGGCAACGGGTCATCGAGCATGTAGAACAGCGGCGCGCCGGGCGCGTTTGTGACCAGCTCCTTGATCTGCTCGGCGCATTTCGGAGAAGTGATGACGACGCGCGCGCCACAGTCTTTGACGATGTAGGCGATCTCGTCCTGGGTGAGATAGCGGCTGATCGCGGTGTAATAGAGCCCGCTGCGCTGCGCCGCCCAGCATATCTCCATGAACGCCAGTCGGTTTTCGATCAGAAAGGCGATGTGGTCGCCCGCTCTCAGGCCGAGCGAACGAAACAGATGCGCGCCCTGGTTCGACAATTCGTCGAGCTCGCGATAGCTGATCGCCTTGCCGCTGCCCGCCATCTGATAGGCGATCTTGTTCGGCTGGGTGCGCGCGTACACCGACGGATGGGTCATGGGGTTTCCTTGGGCGCGAATGGCGAATGGCGAGTAGCGAATAGGGAAGAACGAACGTTGCTCCTTTCCATTCGCTACTCGCCACTCGCTACTCGCCTCTTCCTTCTTACAGCCTTTCCACGATCGTCACATTCGCCATGCCGCCGCCTTCACACATGGTCTGCAGGCCGTAGCGTTTGTTGCGCTGCTTGAGCGCGTTGATCAGCGTGGTCATCAGCTTGGTGCCGGAGCCGCCCAAGGGATGGCCGAGCGCGATGGCGCCGCCATTGACGTTGAGTCTTGCGGGGTCCGCGCCGGTCGTCTTCAGCCAAGCCGTCGGCACCGAGGCAAAGGCCTCGTTGACCTCGAACAGATCGATGTCGTCGATTGACATGCCGGCCTTCTTCAGGGCGCGCTCGGTCGCATGCAATGGCGCATCCAGCATGATCACGGGATCGCCACCCATCATGGTCATGTGATGGATCCGCGCCATCGGCTTCACGCCGAGCGACTTGAGGCCCTTTTCGTTGACCACCATCACGCCGGAGGCACCGTCGCAGATCTGGCTGGCGCTGGCGGCGGTGAGCTTGCCGTTCTCCGCGATCAGCTTGACGCTCTTGATGCCATCGAGGCTGACGTCGAAGCGGATACCTTCATCGATGTTGTGGGTGTCGGTCGAACCGTCGGCGCGGGTGATCTGCAGCGGAATGATTTCGTCCTTGAACTTGCCGGCCTGCGTCGCCGCAATGGCGCGCTGGTGGCTGTCATAGGAAAACTCGTCGAGCTCATCCTTCGAGAGGCCGTACTTTTCCGCCATCATCTCGGCGCCGGTGAACTGGCTGAACACGATGTTCGGATAGCGCTTCTCGATGTTCGGGCTCTTGTAGGTACCGAAGCCGTTCTTGGCCGGCAGCGAGGAGGCGAGGCCCATCGGCACCCGCGTCATGGATTCGACGCCGGCGGCGATGACGCAGTCCATGCTGCCGGACATCACGGCCTGGGCTGCGAAATGCAGCGCCTGCTGCGACGAACCGCATTGCCGATCGATCGAAGTGCCGGGCACGGTCTCGGGAAGCTTCGACGCCATGATGGCGTTGCGGGCGATGTTGTTGGACTGTTCGCCGGTCTGCATCACGCACCCCATGATCACGTCTTCGATCTGGTCGGGAGCAGCGCCGGAACGTTCGACCAGCGAATCCAGCACCGTGGCCGCGAGATCCGCCGGATGCCAGCCTACGAGGCGTCCTCCTTTGCGACCGCCTGCGGTGCGTGCGGCAGCGACGATATAAGCCTCGGCCATGTGCGTTTTCCCTGATTGTTGTTTTGAATGAGAAGCGGATTTAAGGGGCGCAGCGGGATTTAGTCAATCAATCAATTAACTCTTGAGGTGGGCGGCCGCATCGGGTTAGCTGCGGTCCGCACGTCTTCGCGGGCAAGCATCGGATCACAGTTGAATACCGTCGTATCGAACAGCATTCAGGCTGCAAAAAATACCACCGCCGAAAAGCTCCTCGTCGCGGCGAGCGAATTGATGATCGAGCGCTCGTCGATCGAGGTGTCGTTGAGCGATATCGCGCAGAAATCCGGCGTCAACGCCGCCCTGGTGAAATATCACTTCGGCAACAAGGACGGCCTGCTGCTGGCGTTATTGGCGCGGGACGCCGCGACCGAAGTGAGCCATCTTGAATATCTCTTGGCGCAGCCGATTACGCCGACCGCGAAACTCAAGCTGCATATCGCGGGCATCATCCGGGCGTATCACCAGTTTCCCTACATGAACCGCCTGATCCACTACCTCTTGCACGAGAGCAGCGCGGCAGCCGCCGACGAAGTCTCGAAATTCTTTGTCGCGCCGCTGCTGGACTTCCATCGCCGGCTGCTCGCGGAAGGCGTCAAGTCGCGCGAGTTCCGCGATATTGATCCGGTGCTGTTTTACACCAGCCTGATCGGCGCCTGCGATCATTTGTTTTTCGGAAGGCACGCGATGTCGCGGGCGACCGGCGTCGGCCCGGTCACGGAACAAGTCTGCCGCCAGTACATCAGGCATATGGAAGCGCTGATTTGCGGAGGCATGTTGACGACGAGAAAAGCGAATGGCGAGTAGCGAATAGCGAATGGATAGGGTTGTGTGTTCTTGCCCCCATTCGCTACTCCCTATTCGCCACTCACCCACTTAGAAGAAACGCCCAAGGAAAGGTCTTACCCATGCAGTTGAAAGACGTTGCCGTTCTCATCACCGGCGGTGGTTCCGGCCTCGGCGCCGCCACCGCGCGCGCCATGGCCGCCAAGGGCGCGAAAATCGCCGTGCTCGACCAGAGCGAGGAGAATGCCGAGAAGGTCGCGGCCGAGGTGAAAGGCGTCGCCGTCGTTGCCGACGTCACCGATGAGGAGCAGGTCAAGGCTGCGATCGCCAAGGCGGAAGCCGCCCACGGCATCGCGCGCGTGCTGATGAACTGCGCCGGCATCGGCGGATCGCAGCGCACCGTCGGCAAGGACGGCGTCTATCCGCTCGCGAAGTTCGTCCGCATCATCAACGTCAATCTGATCGGCACTTTCAATGTGCTGCGGCTGTTCGCGGAGCGGCTGGCGACCGAAGCGCCGGTTGGAGAAGAGCGCGGCGTCATCATCAACACCGCCAGCGTCGCGGCCTATGAAGGCCAGATCGGCCAGATTGCCTATTCGGCGTCCAAAGGCGGCGTGGTTGGCCTGACGTTGCCGGCGGCGCGCGATCTCGCGAGCTTGAAAATCCGCGTCAACACCATCGCGCCCGGCCTGTTCCTGACGCCGCTGTTGATGGGATTGAACGAGGAAGCGCGCAAGAGCCTCGGCGCGCAGGTGCCGCATCCGGCGCGGCTCGGCGATGCCTCCGAATACGGCAATCTCGCGGTGCACATCGTGGAGAATGCCATGCTCAACGGCGAGACCATCCGCCTTGATGGCGCGATCCGCATGGCACCGAGGTAGTTGTTGTTGTCGTCCCCGCGTTCGCGGGGACCCATACTCCGCGGCGTTGATTGTTTCAGAAGGTCTCGGCCACTATGCCACAATGAGATGGCACGGCGTATGGGTCCCGGCGTTCGCCGGGACGACAGCAATGATAACAAGGATCCGCAAAGGATCGAAACAAAGGGTTCTGGGAGACGCAATAATGAGTGGGAATGCAGCCGTCGCGCTGACCAAGCCGGCCTTTCGCAAGATCGAGTGGCTCGATCGCGACATCGCGGTCGAGCGGCGGCCCGACGGCGTCCTCGTGTTGAAGTCGCGCATTCCATTGAAATCCTACGAGAAGCACATCCCGGCCTCGTTGGTGAAATGGGCCAAGGAGAAACCCAATTGTATCTGGCTGGCGCAGCGCACGGGCGCGGACCGGCAATGGCGCAAGCTGTCGTATGGCGAGGCGAAGCGCACGGTCGACGCGCTGACCCAGGGCATTCTCAATCTAGGGCTCGAGCCCGGCCGACCCGTCGCGATTCTGTCAGGCAATTCGATCGAGCATGCGCTGATGACGCAGGCCGCGATGCAGGCGCGGTTTCCGGCCGCCCCGGTTTCGCCGGCCTATTCGCTGATGAGCCAGGATCATCTCAAGCTCAGATACCTGTTCGACCTGATCAAGCCGGCCGTGGTGATGGTGCAGGACGGACCGACCTTCGAGAAGGCGCTGAAGGTGCTCGATCTCGACGGCGTCACTGTGATTCACGTCGCGCGTCCCTGCGAGGGCATCAAAAGCATCGCGTTCGCCGAACTGGCGGCGACGCCGATAGCAAAAGACGTCGAAGAATCGATCGCCAACATCACGCCCGATACGGTCGGCAAGCTGCTGTTCACCTCCGGCTCGACCGGGATGCCCAAGGCTGTCATCAACACCCAAGAGATGATGTGCGCCAATGCCGCGATGATGATGCAGTGTCGGCCGCGCGATCCAAATGGGCCTCAGGCCACGTATCTCGACTGGATGCCGTGGAATCACACCATGGGCGGCAATGCGCTGTTCAATCCGGTGCTGACCGAAGGCGGCACGCTCTACATCGACGACGGCCGCCCGATGCCAGGCCAGATCGACGAGACGCTGCGTAACCTGCACGAGATATCGCCGACCTATTACGCCAACGTGCCCGCGGGCTACGCCGCGCTTGCCGCTGCCATGGAGAAGGACGATGCGCTGTGCCGGAGCTTCTTCAGGAATCTGGGTTTGATGGCCTATGGCGGTGCGCGTCTGCCGGACGATCTCTATGAGCGGATGCAGGCGCTCGCGGTGCGCGCCACCGGCGAGCGCATCGTATTCTACACCGGCTGGGGCTCGACCGAGACCGCGCCGACGTCGACGGGGACCTATTGGAACACCGAGCGTGTCGGGCTGATCGGACTGCCATTTCCCGGCGTCGAACTGAAGATGGTCCCGGTCGGATCGAAATATGAATTGCGCCTGCGCGGCGTCAACGTCACGCCGGGCTATTTCGGCCGTCCCGATCTCACCAAGGCCGCGTTCGACGAGGAAGGCTTTTATTGCATCGGCGACGCCGGCGTGTTCGTCGATCCCGAAGACCCGCTGCAGGGCATCATCTTTGCAGGCCGTGTGGTGGAGGATTTCAAGCTGACGACCGGCACCTTCGTTCATGTCGGATCGTTGCGCACCGATGCCATCGCCGCCGCGACGCCGGTGATACAGGACGCGCTGGTGACCGGACAGGACCGCCCGTTCGTGGGACTGTTGGCATGGCCCAATCTCCACGCCTGCCGGCAGATCGTCGGCGATCCCGACGCGAGCTATGAGGACGTCGTCAAACACCGTGATGTGATTGCATGCCTCAAGCGCGGGCTGGAAGCGCATAACAAATCGACCAAGGGTGCCAGCAGCATGCGGATCGCGCGGGCAATGCTGATGGTCGATCCGGCCTCGATCGACGGCAATGAACTCACGGATAAAGGTTACATCAATCAACGCGCCGGGCTCGAGCGCCGCGCCACGCTGGTGGAGCGGCTCTATGCCGATCCGCCCGGAGAGGATGTGATTGTGCTGCAATGAACTTCAACCCTGCATCGTCGTCCCCGCGAACGCGGGGACCCATACGCCGAGGCCTATCAGGGTCGGGTCGGAGCCAATTTCGGATAAAACACAAACGCCGGTGGTTATGGGTCCCCGCGTTCGCGGGGACGACCTACTAAAAAGATACACCTCACACACAACAGAGCAGCGCCATGAATTTCGATTTTTCCGACGAACAAAAACAGCTCCGCGACGAGGCCCGAAAATTTCTCGCCGAAAAATGTCCGCCGAAAGCGGTGCGCGTGGTGCTCGACGGCAAGGAGCCCTACGATCGCGAATTGTGGAAGGGGCTCGCCGACATGGGCTTTCTCGGCGTCGCGATCCCGGAAGAATTCGGCGGCGCCGGTGCCGGCCATCTCGAACTCTGCGTGATCGCGGAAGAAATGGGCCGTGCGCTCGCACCGGTGCCGTTTTCGTCAACGGTCTATCTCGCGGCGGAAGCCATCCTGCTCGCCGGCAGCGATGCGCAAAAGCAGAAATGGCTGCCCCTGATTGCGTCGGGCGATGCGATCGGCACGCTGGCGCTGTTCGAAGGCAAGGGCAATCCTTCGCCGGAAGGGATCAAGCTCTCGGCAACCGGCGGTAGCCTCAACGGCGTGAAGAAGCCGGTGCCCGACGGCGCCATTGCCGATTTCGCCATTGTCGCCGCACGCACCGGCTCGACCGGCCGCGACAGCGACGTCTCGCTGTTTCTGGTGGACATGAAAGCCGGGGACGTCGAGGCCAGGACTTTGACCAGTGTCGACCCCTCGCGCGGCCAGGCCGAACTTGCCTTCAGGAATTGCAAGGCTGAGCCGCTCGGTGCCGCCGGGGAGGGCTGGAGCACCCTTTCCCAGCTGCTTGACCGCGCCGCGGTGCTGATAGCGTTCGAGCAGGTCGGCGGCGCCGATCGCGCGCTCGAAATGGGCCGTGACTACGCGCTCGACCGCATCGCGTTCGGCCGGCCGATCGGCTCGTTCCAGGCGGTGAAGCATATGCTCGCCGACATGTACGTCGCGGCGACGCTGGCGCGTTCGAATTGTTACTATGGAGCCTGGGCGCTCTCGACCAACGCGTCGGAACTGCCGGAGGCCGCCGCCGCCGCGCGGATCAGCGCGACGCAGGCGTTCCAGCATTGCGCCAAGAACAACATCCAGGTGCATGGCGGCATGGGCTTCACCTGGGAGTTCGATTGCCACCTTTATTACCGCCGCGCCAATGCGACCGCGCTGTCGCTCGGCAGTCTCTCTTATTGGGAAGACGCACTGATCGACCGGATGCGCAAGAAGAACGCGGCGTAAACAACAAGAGGTGTCGTCCCCGCGAAAGCGGGGACCCATACTCCGGGAAGTCTCGATGAGAAGATGCTGCCAAACTCCGGAACAATGTTAGGCGCCGGTGGCTATGGGTCCCCGCGTTCGCGGGGACGACAACAGAATTCTAGGGACGACACAGATGAACTTCGACGACACCCCGCAGGAAGCCGCGTTCCGGGCCGAGGCAAAGGCCTGGATCACGGCCAACGCGCCCAGGCAGTATGAGGAGGAGTTGCGCAAATCCTCGCTCGGCCGCACTCAGCTCAAGGGCGCCAACATCCTCGAAGTGGCAAAAGCCTGGCAGAAGAAAAAGGCGGATGCCGGCTGGGCCTGCCTGCACTGGCCAAAGGAATATGGCGGGCGCGGCGCAACCCCGATCGAGCGCGTGATCTGGCAGCAGGAAGAAGGCCCCTTCGGCAGGCTCAGCGGAATGTTCATCATCGGTCACGGCATGTGCGGGCCGACCATGATGGCCTTTGCCGGTGAAGATCAGAAGCGAAAGTACCTGCCGCCGCTCGCATCAGGCGAAAAGATCTGGTGCCAGCTGTTTTCCGAGCCCGCCGGCGGATCCGATGTCGCGGGCCTGCGCACGCGCGCGGAAAGGACAGGCGACGACTGGATCATCAACGGCCAGAAGGTCTGGACCTCCGGCGCGCATTATTCAGACTACGGCATCCTGCTGACCCGTACCGATCCCAATGTCCCGAAGCACGAGGGCCTCACCATGTTCTTCCTGGACATGAAGAGCCCGGGGGTCGAGATCAAGCCGATCAAACAGGCCAATGGCCAGTCCGACTTCAATGAAGTGTATTTCACCGATGTGAAAATCCCGGACTCGCAGCGGCTGGGCGAAGTCAATGACGGCTGGAACGTGTCGCTGACCACGCTGATGAACGAGCGTATGTCGATCGGCGCGGGCGTCGCAACCGGTTTCCCGGAGTTGTTCGAGTTCTGCAGCAATCTGATGCTGGAAGATGGCCCGGCGATCGATGATCGTAATGTCCGCTCCAGGCTTGCCAGTTGGGCGGTGAAGGCGAGCGGGCTGAAATACACCAGCATGCGCGCGATCTCGGCGCTATCGAAAGGCGAACGTCCGGGACCGGAGAATTCGATCGGCAAGCTGGTCGCGGGATCGATGATCCAGGATGTCGCGGCCTACGCGATGGACTTGCAGGGCGGGGCCGGCGTGCTGAGCGGGCCTGAGGATGCGGAGGCCGCGGGAAAATTCCAGGCGATGCTGCTGCGCGCGCCCGGCACCCGCGTCGAAGGCGGCACCGACGAGATCATGCGCAACATCATCGCCGAGCGCGTGCTCGGTCTGCCCGGCGACATCCGGGTCGACAAGGACGTGCCGTTCAACAAGATACCGACCAAAGGACGTGGCTGAAGATGCCTCATCCTGAGGAGCCGCGCGAAGCGTGGCGTCTCGAAGGATGGTGCAAAAACTCATGGTTCGAGACGGCGCAAAAGGGCGCCTCCTCACCATGAGGAGGAGACACCGCAAGATTTCAGACTTGAGAGGTTCGTGATGAATTTCGATGACACCCCGCAGGAAGCCGCTTTCCGCGCTGAAGCGCGCAACTGGATCGACGCCAATGCGCCGAAGCAATTCGAGGCGGAGCTATCCAAGTCATCGCTCGGTCGTATCAGACTGCAGAAAGAAGAAATCGTGGACGTCGGCAAGGCCTGGCAGAAGAAGAAGGCCGAAGCCGGCTGGGCCTGCCTGCACTGGCCGAAGGAATATGGCGGGCGCGGTGCCGCGCCGATCGAGCGTGTGATCTGGCAACAAGAAGAAGGCGTTTACGGCAAACTGACGCAGCCGTTCCAGATTGGCGAGGGCATGTGCGGGCCGACCGTGATGGCCTATGGCACCGAGGAACACAAACGCCGCTACCTGCCGAAGCTCGCTTCCGGCGAACAAATCTGGTGCCAATTGTTCTCGGAGCCGGCTGGCGGATCGGACGTCGCCGGATTGCGAACGCGCGCGGAGAAGAAAGGCGAGAACTGGGTCATCAACGGCCAGAAGATTTGGACCTCGGGCGCGCATTATTCCGATTACGGCCTCTTGATCGCGCGGACCGATCCTAATGTGCCAAAGCACAAGGGACTGACGATGTTCTTTCTCGACATGAAGAGCCCGGGCGTCGAAGTGAGGCCGATCAAGCAGGCCAATAGCATGCAGGAGTTCAATGAGGTCTACTTTACCGATGTCGTTATTCCCGACAGCCAGCGTCTCGGCGCGGTCGGCGACGGCTGGAATGTGTCGCTGACCACGCTGATGAACGAGCGGATGTCGATCGGCGCACGTCTTGCGACCGGCTTTCCCGAGATGTTCGAATTTTGCTCCAATCTGATGACCGACCGCGGGCTCGCCATAGACGATCGCGCGACGCGCTCGAAACTCGCCAATTGGGCGGTGAAGGCGAGCGGGCTGAAATATGCCAGCTACCGCGCGATCTCGGCCTTGTCGAAGAGCAAGCGTCCCGGACCGGAAAATTCGATCGGCAAGCTGGTCGCAGGTTCGATGCTGCAGGACATTGCGATGTATGCGATGGATCTTGAAGGCGCGGCCGGCGTCCTCACCGGTGCTGCGGAAGAAGAGGCCGGCGGACAGTTCCAGCAGATGCTGCTGACCTCACCGTCGATGCGCATCGCCGGCGGCACCGATGAAATCCTCCGCAACATCATCGCCGAACGCGTGCTGGGTCTGCCCGGCGACATTCGCGTCGACAAGGATGTGCCGTTCAACAAGATCCCGACCAAGGGGCGATGATTATGGCGGACGCCAACGTGGGCGCGCCGGTCAGCCGGCATAGCGTCGAAGAGCGCATTGGCATGCTCGAAGAGCTGCTGGATGAACGCTATTCCGTCCGCGCGTTCCTGCCGCAGCCGGTACCGCGCGAGACCGTCGAGCATGTGCTCAAGGTGGCGCAACGCACGGCGTCATGGTGCAACAGCCAACCGTGGCAAGTGGTGATCGCGAGCGGCGAAGCCAAGGAGCGTTTCCGCAAATTGATCTACGGTGAAGCCGCTTCGGGTGCCGAAGACGGCCATGATTTCCCGCCGCCGCGCGAATATCTGGGAGTCTATCTCCAACGCCGCCGCGAGAGCGGCTTCCAGCTTTACAACACGCTCGGCATCGCGCGCGGCGATAAGGCGGCCTACGCAAAACAGGCGCTGGAGAATTATAATTTCTTTGGCGCGCCGCATGTCGCCATTATTCATACCGACGAGGCGCTCGGCGTCTACGGCGCGATCGATTGCGGCGGCTATGTCGGGAATTTCATGCTGGCGGCGCAGGCGCTCGGACTCGGCACGATTCCGCAGGCGGCGCTCGCGCGCCATTCCGGTTTGATCCGCCGTCACTTCAATCTCGGCGACGATCGCCGCGTGGTCTGCGGAATTTCATTCGGATTTGCGGATCACGCCCACAAGGTCAACAGCTACCGGACCTCGCGTGCCAGCATTGCCGACACCGTCACCTTCATCGAGGAATAGTTACCCGACCAGTAGCGATGGCTTGACGGCGGAAAGCGGCTCATCGCGAACGCCCGACCTCAGATAGCGTTCAAACGCGTCGGAGGGAAGCGGCCTCGAAAACAGGTGTCTGCGCCGTAACGACACTACACTCCGGTCGAAGGATCGTTGGTCATCTAGTGTGAAAACAGGATCGGCAGTGGCGGTTTCGACAGCAGGCTATGGGTCGCGCCGCCAAGGACGAACTCGCGTAGGCGGGAGTGCCCATACGCGCCCATCACGAGCAGATCGGCTTTATGGGAGCGCGTATACGATTTGAGAACCGCTCCGATCGCCTCGCCTTTGGCATCGACCTCGTCCAATACGACATCGATCCCGTGCCGAGCCAGATTTTTGGCCAGCTCCCCGCCAGAGCGCTTCGTTTTCAGGGCCTTCTCGTTAACAACCGTTACGACGCGAACCTTTTTTGCCAGTTCTAGAATAGGCAAGGCAGCGGATACCGCGCGGGCGGCACAGGTGCTGAAATCCCACGCCACCGCAACCGTCCCCAGTTTGAACGGACGGGGTCGCGGCTCTTCGGGCAGGATGAGGGTAGGCCTTCCCGATCCGAATATGAGCGCCTCGGCGTACCACCGATCGTATGCCGCCCGCACCGAGAGGATCGTAAGATCGCGGAGCCGCGCATATTCAACCACGATATCCGGGACCTCCAGCGTGAGGCATTTCTCGAGGATCGTCTCGTGAAGAACACCAGATTTTTCTGCCGCTGCGTCGAACGCAGCAAGGAGCTCGCGCGCGTTGTTCCGGCTTTTGGCGGCTTCCCCCGCGAGCATGGCATCGACAGCCGAAGTCGAAATAAAATGCCCGGGCACCTGGACGCGGGTCTCGCATGAAAGCGCGGCGATATGAGCGCCGAGCACGGCCGCGATTGAGACCGCATCATCGACCACCGATACCGGCGTCGGATCCGGATAGCTGTTCAGCGCAACGAGGATATCTTTGAATGTCATGAAGCCCTCCTGTTGCAAAAACAATAAGACGCTCTGGCGAGGCAGCGGGTTGATCTAGCTCAATAGCTAAGCTAGACCGATCTACCAACATCGCGGCGGAATCATGCGCCGAACTTCGGTGGACGTTTCTCCGCGAACGCCTTGATGCCTTCCTTGATCTCGGCGCTGCGCATGCTGTCGCGATGGCGGCGGTCGGCAGCCTCTTCATCCATCGTGCCGCGGGCGAATTCGTTGATGGCGCGCTTCATGCCGCGCATCGCGACCGGCGCGTTGCCGGCGAGAGCGGTCGCCAATCGATCGACTTCTTCATCAAGCGCCTCGGCCGGCACCATCGCGGTGAGATAACCGATCCGCAGCATTTCCGCAGCGCCGATCTTCTCCGCGGTCAGGAACAGTTTCTTGGCGTTGTCGACCCCGAGCCGCGACACGTAGCGCTTGATGCCGCTCTTATAGTAATGCAGCCCGAGCCGCGCCGCCGGCATGAACATCTCGCAAGCGTCGACGCCGATACGGAAATCGCAGGCCAACGCCAGATCTGTCGAGCCGCCATAGACGCCGCCGTTGAGCCGGCAGATCGTCGGTACCGCGAGGTCTTCAAGCCGGTTCACGACGATCTCGAACGCCGATCCGGCGGTCTGCTCCTCCGCGTTATCAGCGCGTTCGGCGATCGAGCCAAGATCGTATCCGGCACTGAAGGCACGGCCGGTGCCGGTCAGCACCAGAACCCGAATTGCGGAATCGGCCTCGATCCGGTCGAACAGTTCTAACAGCGCATCGAGATCGTCGGGCTGCAGCCGGTTCAAATGCTTCGGCCGGTTCAGGCGGATGGTGGCACGGGCGCCATCGACATCGAGCACCGGCGGGCTCGCCGTCTCGGCGGCACTGGGAGCGTCTCGCTTCATCATTTGTTCTCCAGCGCGCGCCGCTTGGCAACGCCGCAGGCAACCGCGACATAGGCCGCTTTGGTCATGTTGCGGCCGGCGGTTGAGGCCACGAATTGCGCCAGAGCGGGAGAAACAAGCGGCTTGGACATCGGGAGGTGGCGCATGGTCGCTGAAAAATACCTGATACGGTCATTCCGCGCGTGACCGGTCCGGCAAAGTGCCCGGGTGGGGGGAGGCCGTCAACGATCACCGGGAAACAGCGTTATCGGCGGGGCCGGGAAGGGCGGATCTGATGCAACGTGTCCCGAACGCGGTGCAGCGGTCTTCCGGCGATGGGGTGCATTGGTCCGGTTCACGCTGTTCCGCGGAGCCGGGACCCACGAAGGCGGGTCCAATTTCCGGATCCGCAGCGCCTTGCGGCCCCGAGCGGGCTACACGGCATCCGGGGATCGTCCGCCGAGCCCGGCGAGAGCGGAATTTTTGGCCGGGATTGGATAGAAACCCGGACAAACGTCGCTTTTTCCCCATATATCAAAGGCTCCCGCCGACACTATCATTATGACGGGGCGGGCTCGAATCCGATTCCGCGATTTGCTCAGTCCTTAAAAGCTTGGTTGGCCCCGATGGATACCTCACATCTCGCAGAACACGCCGGCACTGCAGGCATGCTGTTCGCGTCCATTTTCGTCGTTGCAACGACCACAATGCGAACGATGATCCCTTTGCGGGTTTTCGGCATTCTCACCAATATCGTCCTGATCGCGACCTCGATTCCGACCCGTCATTATCCGACCGGGCTGCTGCACTTGGTGTTGCTGGTGCTCAATTCGTATCGGCTGCACCAGATGTTGCAGCTGGTGCGCGACGTGAGGAAATCGGTCAACAGCGATTTGTCGATGGAATGGTTGAAGCCGTTCATGACCGAGCGCAAATGCGAAGCCGGCGAGGTGCTGTTTTACAAGGACGAGAAGGCCGAGGACATGCTCTACATCGTCAGCGGCCGTTACAAGCTGGTCGAATCGGGCATTGAACTGCCGGTGGGCGCGATCGTCGGCGAACTCGGCATGCTGTCGCCCTCGAACATGCGAACCCAGACACTGGAATGCATCAAGGCCGGCGTCATCCTCAGCGTCAGCTATACCAAAGTCGAGGAACTCTACGTGCAGAATCCGGCCTTCGGTTTCTACTTTCTTCGTCTTTCCAGCGCCCGGCTGTTTCAGAACATCGCAACACTGGAGCAGCGGCTGGCGCAGCAGGCGGCACCGGCACCTGCCTCCATTCCGAAGCCCGCGTAGTACGTCGGAGCGTCAAATTGTCAGGCGTGCTTTCCTCGCTGCGCTATTTGCTCTCCGACTTCATCGGAGAGGGCGAAGGCACGCCGCCATCCCTGCCCGACGGTTTGCCCGAGGGCGCAGCGGCTGATGTCAGCGAGGGCATTCATCGGCTGATGGAATACCAGGGCGCCAGCTATGCGCGGCTTTATGTGTATCGGTTGCGCCGGTTCATCGGCCGGCCGGACGTCGATGACGCGATGTTCGGTGAAATCGCGCGGCTGATGGCCGTGCGCATGAGCTATGAGGATCCGATCCGGATTGCGCAATTGAAGCTTGCCGAATACGAGATGAATGCGGGCGATCCGCGCGCTCCAATTAAAGACGACATCAGGAAGTTCAGGCTCGATGAATTGGTCGGCGCGCTGCCCGCTATTATCGCCGAGCCGCTGCTTGATATGCTTGAATGGATGGGTTGGACGCACAAACGGGTCTCGATCCGCTTCAGCGCAAGAAGCTGGTGGGGAATTCGCCGGTTGAAGATGGAGGCGTCGTTGCGGCGATGGCGTCGATTCTCGGTGCGCTACGTCAAGGAGCGGGCCTGGGTCGAACGCTGGCTACACATGATCAGCCGGAGCCTCGCCAAGCAGCCGAAGGCCACGCCCGCCATCGTACAGACCGCGACCATGGTGCAGGGTTATGGCGACGTTTATCGCCAGGGTCTTGCCGACTGGCACGCAATCATCGATGGCCTCGCCAAGCCGACCTTCGACGGTGTGCTGCCCTTGTCGGACCTTGCCGGCGCGATCGCAGGGGCGCGCGCCGCGGCGATGCTCGACCCGCGGCAGGCGGCCCTGAAGCGCACCATCGCGGAGATCAGGGCGCGGGCGCTTAGCGCCGGCGCAAGTGCCGCTGCGGGTTGATGTTCGATTACCGAGAAGACGTCGTTTCGCGTCCTGCCCTCGGCGTCGGTTGCCGTCAGAACGGATTGACGTAGTTGAGGACGGCCAACTGCCGCACCAGGACCTTGCGGATGACATGGGTAGCCGTGGATTGATATTACGCGCTTTGCGCGGTCTTGACGATCACCACGTTGTCGTCGTGGCCGGCGTGCCGCTTCAGGCTCTCGCGCCGCATGCCGAGCTCGTCACGCACGAATTCGTATCCGAGCTTGAAGGTTTCCAGCCCGTCGGTTGAGATCGTACCGTCGCGCAATCCAATCACCACGCGCCGCAGGATGGTTTCGAGTTCGTCCTGCAGCGCATCCAGCGCATCCATCGAAGTTGCATGTTCCATCCGCTCGCCGATGTCGAGAATGGCGGTTGCCAGCTCGCTGGCCTTCTCCGGCGCAACCCGGGTCACCTTGGTGTAGAGCGCGGCAAATATCGAACCGATGATGCTGAGCGCTGCCACGCCCACATATGCAAGGTCGCTGTAGCGGTCCACGAACGATTTGGTATCGTCGTTGATATATTCGGCGGCGCCCTGGTGCGCGACGATGAAGGCATCCTTCTCGGTGTCCGCCGGTTCGATCCTAGAGGCAAATCCATTCTCCAGCGCGAGTTCGGCCTTGTTTTCGTAGATCGTGCGCGCGAGATCTCCTGCGGTTGAGGGCGACATTTTGGACTGCGCGACCAGCAGCCACCGCAGCCCGATGGTGGCGAGATCGTCATCGGGAATCGCGGGCGCGGAGGACAGCATGCCCGTGTCCAGCGTCTCTTCGGAAATCCCCGGATTTCGTCTTGCCAGCGCCTTCGACTGGTCGATCGCGTTCAGGGTGAAAGCGCCACGTTTGGCATGTTGTTCATAGCTCTTGTCCTTCACGATCTTCGAGGCATGCGCAATTGCGATGACCGCGCCATAGCCGCCTGACGTGAACAGCTGGTCGAACGTCGAATACGGCGGCGCCAGCTGGATCCGCGAAGCCGCGTCGGAGCCATCGGGAATTTCCAGGATACCGCGGACGAAGGCGGCGTTATTGTCGCTGTCAGCCAGTACCGCAATCTTCTTTTTCTTCAGCTCCGCGAGCGACTTGATCTTTTTGCCGCCAGGGCTGATCAGCAGCAATACGTCGTGCTCCAGTATCGCAAGCGCACGCGCGCGCGGCGGTACCTTGGCGTCGGTGCGCAGCACCGCGAGATCAGCCTGCCTGCGATCGAACTGTGCGAGCGCCTTGGCGCTATCGGCGTTGGGCACGATCTTGAGGCGCAGCTTTGAGCTGCTGTTCTTGAGCACCGCGGCGAGCTTGCTGGCAAAGCGGGCTTCGACGCTGTTGGCGTCGCCTACCGCGAAGATCAACGTTTCGGAGTTCCTCAGCCAGATCCGGCCGCCCCAAACGGTTACGATGGTCAGGATCAATGTCAGTGCGGCAAACAGCAGCATCTGCCTGCGGTTGCTTACCCGCGGCCGCGCTGGCTGCTTTTCCACATTCGGCGTCGGGACCTCAGCGCTCATGCTCACAACCGCCCCCGGGGCGCTTCGCCGCCATCCGGCTCAGCGGTGCGGCTAAACGAGATCGTAAATGGCTAAGAAAGATACTTTGCAGCTTAAGGATGATATCCGGCCCGGGACCAATTGCAAATTGGGCCTTTTCGGTAACCTTACCGGGTTGGACGCCGATATCGCAGGAGATATCGCAGTTAAGTCACACCATGTGTTTTTCGGACTACCCATAGGTGCATTCCGGCGCCGGAGGTGTCATAAATAAGCAATACCGGTCGGATTGTCCGGGTTTGAGAAGAAGTAGCGCTGAACGCCTCCAGTCTACCCGCACCATTCCGAGTCAGTCCTAGCGAGGACGTCAGCTTTGTCGTTTCCAGCCATGTCGTCGTCGGTTCCCGTTGGTGCGCTGGTGGGATGGATGCTGCTTCTCACCGTCAAGCACATCATTGCCGATTTTGTCCTGCAAAGTTCCTGGATGGCGATCGGCAAGGACCAAAAGACCGGCTGGGCGCTGCCCCTGCTCGCCCACTGTCTGGTACATCTCGCCGTGGCAATGACGCTGATCCTGCTTGTCGCGCCGAAGTTCTGGTTCGTCGCCGTGATCGATTTCGTCATTCACATTACGGTTGACCGCGCCAAGGGATTTTGCGCGTCGACCTTTAACGTGACGCAGGAGCACAAGCACCCATGGTTCTGGACGCTGATCGGGGTCGATCAGGCGCTGCACCATCTCACCGGCTTCGGCCTGGCGATCTTCATGGCGGCGAACGGCTGATATTGCCGGTTTCGGGACTTGCGTCTTGGATCAACACGCTCAGGCGGTGTTGTCCGACATTGCGTTCGATCGAGGTCCAGCCCAGTCTTTCGTAGTACGGCGTACGCTGCGGCCGCGCGCAGAGATAGGCCCGGCTAAAGCCCAGCGCGAAGCAATCGCGCGTTGCACGGTCGACCAACGCGGCGCCAATGCCGCGCTGACGCGCCTGCGGCTCGACCCAAACCGCCGCGACCCATGGCGTAAATTGCGGGCGCTCCACAAGATCGGATGCGATCACCGACGCCGTCCCAAGAAATGCTCCGTCATCATGCGCGACCAGCGCGAAAGGGACGGTCATCGCGCTCATGTTTTCGCGCAACCGGCTGGAAATATAGTCGAGCGGATGGCCATCCGCCTTCCACCAGGCCTGCCAGATCCGGTCGGCAACCGTGTCGAAGAACTCGGGGCGCTGCCGCAGATCGGAAATCGCAAAGCGCATTGCCGGTTTCATGTGAGGAACGTCGCCGTGTCGCGATCAGTCTTACTTCACTCTTCCGGCCATGTCCTCATACCCTGCGAAGCGCGGTGTCCAATGTCACGGGGCGGAAGCACTGAAGCTCGATAGTCGCGCAAAACTAAATCATCCACAGGGCCGTTCCGATTCGCGCGCATCCATCAAGCACCCCGTGCGACCACCGAGTGCCGTGGTTAACCTTTCGTTAGACAGTTGCGTTGCATCTTGCGGACCGGGAGATTGCAAATGTTTTCAAGCCGTGAAGCCTTCGAGAACGATTTCTGCCCGGTGCGGGATGAGTTGCTTGGCGAAATGTATCGCGCCAACGGAAATGGCCTGTCCCGGCTGGTGGAGAGCGTCGCTTCCGATGTCCGAGCCATGCTGGCGCTGTTCTGCTATCGCCGAAGCCATCTGCACTCGCTGGCGCTCTCGATCGCCGCAAGCTGCAGCGAACACGAACTGACACAGTTGGGCGGTCGCGTCGGCACTACGCTTTACGCGCTGTCCCGCGAACCGGCCGCGCACGACGCGCCGTCATCGGCTTACGGCCACCGCAAGCCGATCACGCTCTCGACCAAGCCGCTCAGCACGTTCGCGCCGCTTGACGACGAGCTTGACGAAGAGTTCGCCGAAGCCGTAACGGCGTAAATCCCATAGCCGTCGTCCCGGGCAAGCCAACGGGTCCGCGGCGTCTGGATCCTGCTTTGGCAGGGACGACGCGAGAGAATTAAACCAGCACCGGCAGGCCGTGCTTTCTCCGCGCCATCGCGCATTCGACATCGCCGGGCATGCAGGTCCGGCAGACTTCGGGCCGCGCTGCATAAATCGTACACGAGGTCGCCACGCCGACTTTGCCTGACAGCGCCGAACACCGCTCGCCGTCGCAGCGCATTCCCGACAGCTTTTCGTTGACGAATTTTTCCGGAATGGAATCGAGCGCGGCGTCGTCCTCGACGGTGAACCGCGGCCAATTCGACGAATAGGAACAGCAGGCGCCGCAGGCCTGGCACGGGTTTTCGACACTCGTGGCTTGATCGCTTGTCTCCATGGTTTCGTTTAGCGCGGAATGGAGCGATCGACCAGTGAGAGCATTTTCAAGCGAAGTGGAGGCCGGTTCGCGTCGGGAAAACACGTCAAATCAAGAATCTGGAGCCCGTCGATTCCATCGAAAGGGATAAAGGCTCTGGCCGCGTGGTGCGCCTATCAAATATCGCTCGGCTGCTCCCAGACCAGGCTCCTTCGCCATCTCGCTCTGAGCAGGTCGCGCCGCTCGGGATATTTTTCGTCGAGATACGAGGCATCGACGACACGGTCGGTTCGAAAACTGCGAAAATCCCTGCGCAGTTCGCACCATGCCGCCAGAAGCCGCACGGCTTCGAGATAGCCGATGGCGATCGGCCAGATGGTGCGTTCGCTGTCCCGGCCGTGTTCGTCGCGATAGCGCAGCGCGATCTTCTTTCCTTCGTGGATATGCGCTCGCGTCCGCGTCATGTCGATGCGGTCAGGTTCCCTGCGCCACCCCGGGCGGGCGCGGCTGGCGGGCTCCAGCACAAAAGGTCGTAGCCGTTCAGGGACGGTATCGGCGATCTTTGAAATCAGGTCGTGCGCGGCCCGGGACAAAGCTGTATCGGCATGGCCGGCGACCCATTGCGCGCCGAGCACGGCAGCTTCGATCTCATCGGGGGTGAGCATCAGCGGCGGCAGGTCAAATCCCTTCTCCAGAATATAGCCCATGCCAGCCTCGCCGCGGATTGGCACGCGCTGTGCCATCAGGGTCGCGATGTCGCGGTAGATCGTTCGCTTCGAGGTTTCGAGTTCTGCCGCGATCGCATCCGCCGTGAGTGGTTTGCGGGTGCGCCGGAGCACCTGAATGATCTGGAACAGCCGGTCGGCACGTCTCATGGGGCGTCTCTTTTTAGGGGCAGCCTCGCCGCTGCTGACAGCATGTTGGCAGCAGGTGGCGGCTATATCGGGACAACACTTCAACTGAAGGGAATTTGTCCATGATGAATCTTGATGACTTCGGCCTCCGCGCAGGTTTCGGGCCTCTCTGGCGTGCCCCGACTTGGGGATTTCAGACTTGGAAATTTCAGAATTGGGCATTTCAGACTTGGACATTGGAGCGCCTGATTTTCTTGAACTGCGCGTCCGGGGATATGCGCTGGGCGATTATTGCACTGGCCTTGCGTTCATTCACCGCGGTTTTGGTCTTCGGGCAAAGGCAGTTTGTCCTGTTGCTTCGAAACGTCGCGGGCCGCCTTGGGCAGCGAGCCCGCTTTGCCGCCGACATGACCGATGCTGACACTATGGTGGCAGCAGGGGGTAGCTAGGGTGAGGCGTCCTTTCCAGCGATCGGGAGCTTACATGATTACCCTCTATGGCTTTGGCGCCGGATTCGGCCTGCCGGAGATCAGCCCTTTTGTCACCAAGACCGAAGTGCAGTTGAAGATGGCCGGCCTAAGCTATCGCAAGCAGAGGGCGATGCCTCCGGCCTCTCCCAAGGGGCAACTGCCCTATATCGAGGATGCCGCGCAGAGCATCGCCGATTCCACCTTTATTCGCGCGCATATTGAACGCAAATACGGCTTCGATTTCGATGCCGGCCTTGATTTGCGAACGCGCGCGCAGGCCTGGGCGTTCGAGCGGATGATCGAGCACCACGTCTATTGGGCGCTGATCGGCGCGCGCTGGGTCGATTTTGAGAACTTTGCAAAAGGGTCGGCCCATTTCTTCGATGGCACGCCCGAGCATCTGCGTGACAGGCTCCGCGAAGACGCGCAATTCCGCGTCGCCGAGAACTACCTTCTGAGCGGTCTCGGCCGCCATGCCCCGGACGACGACATCGATCTTGCCGTCCGTTCGTTGTTGGCGTTGTCGGTTCAGCTCGCGGACCAGCCGTATTTAATGGGCGAGAGGCCCTGCGGTACCGATGCCACCGCATTCGGTGCACTTGCCGGGATCCTCACGCCGTTCTTCGATTCGAAATTGCGGGAGCGAGCCGAGGAGTTCCAGAATCTCACGGCCTATGTCGACCGGATGATGCTTCAGTACTATCCGGACTTTGCCTGGAAGCCGCTGCGACAAGCCGCTTGAATTCCAGAGCCTCGGTTCTGACAGAATCAGAATCGAGGTCCGCTTCAGGGCGCCGCGGCGGGCTGGCCCTTCAATGCCGCCAGCTCCGCCTCCAGTTGGGCGATGCGCGCATCGCGCAAGGCGAGCGCCGCCGCCACGTCGGCGGCGTCGAACTTTTGCGGGATATGCTGCGGGCAATTGGTATCCCATGCGGAGATTTTGAACAGGATCACCTGTTCGGGCCGCGCCTTGTAGCCTTGCGGCATCAGCGACTTCATCAGCGCCGGATCGTCATCGACCACGCGGGCCTCGCCCCAGATTTTCACCCTTCGGCGATGGGCGTAATCCATCGCGAAGATGTTGGCCTTCGGATTCTCCGACAGGTTCCCTTGCGTGATGTATTGCCGGTTGCCGCCGTAATCGGCGAACGCCAGCGTGTACTTGTCCAGAACCTTGATGAAGCCCTTTGGCCCGCCGCGATGCTGGATATAGGGTTGACCGGCGGCGCTGGCGGTCGCGAAATACACGCTGTTCGTCTCCGCCAGAAACGCCGCGAGGTTTTCGTCGACCTCGGTGCGCCAGCCGCCGCGCTGCTCGATCTGCGCGTAAGTCTCGCGCGATCCCTTGCGCGCCTGGACCGCCTTCACCGCGGGGGTGAACGCGACATCGTTGGAATGGCGAAGAATGTCTGACATCGGAAGATCTCCGGGGAAGGTCTGGCGCTGGCGCACCCGTTTCGCCGTTTAAAATGAGCCCTTTCGAGATTTAAACAATCCCCTCGATTGACACTTCATCATTGCAATATATGAAATAATGCCATGGATCGCCTCGACGCCATGCAGGCCTTGGTCGCGGTGGCCGACCTCCAGGGTTTTGCGCCGGCCGCCCGCAAGCTCGGGCTGTCGCCGTCAGCGGTGACACGGCTGATCGCGGCGCTGGAGGACCATCTCGGCGCGCGGCTGTTGCAGCGGACTACGCGATCGGTGACGCTGACCGATGTCGGCGCGCGCTATCTGGAGCGCGCCCGCCGGATCCTCGCCGATGTCGAGGAAGCCGAAGGCTCGGCACAGGACGAGCGCGCCCGCCCGGGTGGGCGGCTGGTGGTCTCGGCGCCGATTGGATTCGGGCGCCTCCACGTCAGCCCGGTCATGACGGCCTATCTGATGCGTTATCCCGAGGTGTCGGGCGAACTGCGGCTATCCGATCGCATGATCAATCTCGTCGAAGACGGCGTCGATCTCGCGATCCGGATAGGCCACCTTGCGGATTCCAGTCTGGTGGCGCGCCATGTCGGCGAGATGCGGCGGATCGTGGTCGCCTCCAATGACTATCTTGAGCGGCGCGGCGAGCCGAAGCTCCCGGAGGCAATCGAATCGCATGAGACGATCCAGTTCGGCGCCACCGCCGCGCCGCCGGACTGGCGGTTTGTCGACGACGGCCGCGAGATCCGCGTGGCCTGCCGGCCGCGCTTCGTAACCAACAGCGCCGCCGCCGCTATCGAGTATGCCGAGCAGGGCGGCGGCCTGACGCGGGTGCTGGCCTATCAGGCGGCAGAGGCGATCAAGGCCGGCCGGCTCCGGATCGTGCTGGCCAAATTCGAGCAGCCGCCGCTGCCGATCCACATCGTCTATCCGACGTCGCGGCTGTTGTCGGCCAAGGTTCGCACCTTCATCGATGTCGTCACCGAACTCACCGATTGGCACTTCGGCAAGGCCTAATTCTGCGCTGTCATTCCAAGACACGCGTTCTGCAAAATTCGCCGTCATCGCCCGCGAAAGCGGGCATGACGGTAGAAGCGGATGCGCGCCCCAAAATGACGATTATCCCTGCTTCGGCACCACGCGGAATGTCGCGTTGCCGCGCGCGATGACGACGTCGTCGGCCTTGATCAGGCTTTGCGCGAAGCAGATCGTGCTGCCGGTCTTGATCACGTCCGACTCGACGGCGAGCCATTGTCCGACCTGCGCCGTGCCGACGAAATCGACCGCAAGCCCGATGGTCACCAGCGAGGATACTCCGCCCATTCGATGCGCGCAGCTATGGCCCATCGCGTTGTCGGCGAGCGCCGCAATCAGCCCGCCATGGATCAGGCCGCGACCATTGGTATGGGGTTTTGCCAGCCGCAATCCGATGATCACGGCCTTATCGGTGCGCTTCGAATACAGCGGCTCCCAGGGATCGGTGAGCGGGCTTTGTCGGTAGTGGCGTTCGAAACCTTCGGGAATGTCAGCGGTGGTCATGGGAGGCTCGCGCGTTGGTGCTGCTGATATCATTGAACGCGATTGCCAGGACAAATTCACCGCCTACAAAGTTTTAAACGGGATTTCGGCGGTTGTTTGAAACAATGCTGCCTCGCGAAGTAGCAACAGACATCGCCTCATCCTGAGGAGCGGCCTCTTGGCCGCGTCTCGAAGGATGGGCCGCGGGCCTCCATGGTTCGAGACGCCGCGCAAGTGCGCGGCTCCTCACCATGAGGGATTTTCCAACGTTGTTCTGGGCCAAGCGCGATCTAATACGGCAATCCCACATAATTCTCCGACAGCGAGGTTGTCGCCGCCTTCGAACCCACCAGATAATTCAATTCCGCCAATTGAATCCGCGCTCCGAATTCTCCTTCATCGGGAAACCGATGCAGCATCGAGGTCATCCACCACGAGAAGCGTACCGCCTTCCAGACCCGCGCCAGCGCCTTCGCCGAATAGCCGTCGATCCCGGCGGAAGATCTCTCGTTATAATATTCCCGCAACGCGTGGGAGAGAAAATGCACGTCGCTGGCGGCGAGATTGAGTCCCTTGGCGCCGGTCGGCGGCACGATATGCGCGGCGTCGCCGGTCAGAAACATCCGCCCGAATCGCATCGGCTCGGCGACGAAGCTGCGCAGCGGCGCAATGCTTTTTTCGATCGAAGGCCCGGTGATGAGATTGTCCACCGCCTTCCGATCGAGACGCCGCTTCAATTCGTCCCAGAATCTTTCGTCCGGCCATTGATCGACGTGATCGTCAAGCGAACATTGCACGTAGTAGCGGCTGCGGTGCGTCGAGCGCATGGTGCACAGCGCGAAACCTCTTTCGTGGTTGGTGTAGATCAATTCGTGCGAGACCGGCGGCGTCTCCGACAAGATTCCGAGCCAACCGAACGGATAGATTCGTTCGAATGTCTCGATGGCGGACGATGGCACACTTGCCCGGCTGACGCCGTGGAAGCCGTCGCAACCGGCGATGTAGTCGCAGGCGATCTCGTGGCCGATGCCGTCTTTGACGTAACTGACCCGCGGATGATCGGTATCGAAATCATGCGGCCTGACGTCAGCCGCTTCATAAATCGTGGTGAGACCGGCCGCGCGCCGCGCATTCATCAGGTCGAGCGTCACTTCGGTCTGGCCGTAGATCATCACCGTCTTGCCGGTAGCGGCCTTCATATCGATGCGGTGGCGGGCGCCGCCGAAGGCCAATTCGATGCCATCATGGACCAGGCCCTCGCGGTGTGCGCGCGCGCCGGCGCCGACTTCATCGAGCAGGGCTACCGTTCCCTCCTCAAGCAGCCCGGCGCGGATGCGGCCGAGTACATACTCCGGCGTCTGGCGTTCCAGGATGACGTTGTCGATTCCGTAGGTGTGAAGCAGCTGTCCCAACAGCAATCCCGCCGGCCCCGCGCCAATGATTGCTACTCTTGTCCGCAATACTTGCCTCCCTGATTACTATAGGCTTGAAACGCAGTCAGTGCGGACGTGGCCGCGCGCGTGCTTGCAATGATAATTATCTCATATAACAGTAGGCGCAAAGGGCAGTTGAAGCCTTGGTATTGTGAGGGAGAAGATGCCGATGAGGAAAACGTTTTTGGCGCTGCTGCTGGCCGCCGGCGTGACGCCTGGGTTTGCGCAGGAAAAGACCTTCGAACTCAAATTGTCGCACTGGGTGCCGGCCTCGCATCCGCTGCAAAAGGCGCTGGAAGACTGGGGCTCGGCGGTCGAAAAGGAATCCGGCGGCACGATTAAATCCAAGGTTTTTCCGGCACAGCAGCTCGGCAAGGCGTTCGACCATTACGACATGGCGCGCGATGGCATCGCCGACGTTACCTACGTCAACCCGGGCTATCAGCCCGGCCGCTTCCCGATTATCGGAGCCGGTGAACTCCCGTTCCTGATGTCGGACGCCAAGGGTGGTTCGATGGCGCTCGACGCCTGGTACCGGAAATATGCCGAGAAGGAGATGAAGGACGTCAAATTCTGCCTGGCGTTCATCCACTCGCCCTCGTCGTTCCACTCGCGCACGAAAAAAATCGTGGTTCCGGACGACGTCAAGGGCATGAAGATCCGCCCCGCCCACGCCACCATGGCGAACTTCGTGACGCAGCTCGGCGGCACCAACGTCCAGTCCTCGGCGCCGGAAGTCCGCGACATCATCGAACGCGGCGTTGCCGATGCCGTTACCTTCCCGTGGGGATCGATGGTGCTGTTCGGCATCGACAAGGTGACGAAGTACGACATGGATGCGCCGCTCTATGTCACGACATTTGCTTTTGTGATGAACAAGGACAAATACAACCAGATGTCCGACCGGCAGAAAAAGGCGGTCGACAACAATTGCAACACCGAGGCCGCCGGCCGCGTCGGCGAAGCATGGGGCAAGTTCGAAGACGCCGGCGTCGACAAGTTGAAGGCGCAGGCCGATCGCGAAGTCTACAAGTTGACGGCGGAGCAGATGGCGCTGTGGAAGAAGGCCTCCGAGCCGCTGATCAAGACCTGGGGCGAGGGCGTCAAAAAGACCGGTGCCGACCCGGACGCAGCGATGACCGAGCTCCGTGCCGCGCTCACCAAATACAACGCTTTGGCGCAGTAAAGGCGTAACATCAATGCGGCGGCGGGATATCCTGCCGCCGTCTTCTCCCTTCCATTGCCAGCTGTTCGGAGCGGACATGAATCGCGCGTCGATGGATCGCTTTATCGATACGATCGAATGGATCGCGGCTGGGTTCGTCGGGATCGTCGCCCTCAACATTTTTGTTTCGGTCATTCTGCGTAACACGTTGAACTATGCGATCCCCGACTCGTTCGACATCGGGCGCATGCTGCTCGGTATCCTGATTTTCTGGGGCATCGCCGCCACCAGCTATCGCGGCGGCCACATCACCGTCGACCTGATCTGGGCCAATGTCGGACCGAAATACCAGCGCATGATCGACGTGTTCGCGACGCTGGTCCTGCTGTTCGTCGTGGCGGTGCAGACCTGGACGCTGTTCGACAAGGTGCGCGGCACCTACAACGACAATGTCCTTACATTTGAAATGCACATGCCGACCTGGCCATTCTTCGCGATTGCGTGGGCCGGCGACGTGTCCGCGGTGCTGCTGATCGCGATCCGCACCTACCGGCTGATTTTCTATCCGGAACTGATGGACGATCCCAAGATCAAGACCGTGGAGTAGACGGCATGAGCACCGACGCCGTCGCCATCCTCGGATTTGTCGCGCTGTTTGCGCTGATGCTGCTGCGCGTGCCGGTGGGCATGGCGATGGGCCTCGTCGGTGTGTGTGGCTTCGGTTACCTGGTCGGTTTCTCGCCGGCACTGAAAATGGTCGGCCAGACCTCGATGCGGACGGTGACCGACTATACCTTCGGCGTGATTCCGATGTTCTTGCTGATGGGGACTTTAGTCAGCAATTCCGGCATGAGCCGCGAACTATTCCGCGCCGCCAACGGCTTTGTCGGACATTTGCGCGGCGGGCTCGGCATTGCGACGGTCGCGGCCTGCGGCGGCTTTGCCGCGATCTGCGGCTCGTCGGTGGCGACCGCCGCGACGTTTTCGGCCGTGGCCTATCCGGAAATGCGCCGCTTCGGCTATCCGCAATCCTTCGCCACCGGCGTGATCGCGGCCGGCGGCACGCTCGGCGCGATGCTGCCGCCGTCGACCGTGCTGGCGGTGTACGGCATCATCACCGAGCAGGACATCGGCAAGCTGTTCATCGCCGGCATCATTCCCGGCCTGCTCGCAATGACGATGTACATGATCACCATCGCGTTGATCGGCTATTTTCGGCCGGGCTTCCTCCCGACTGGACCGCAGACCAAATGGCGCGAGAGGTTTGCCGGGCTGAAAAATATCTGGGCGCCGGTGCTGCTGTTCGTGTTTGTCATTGGCGGGCTTTACGGCCTGCCGTTCCTGCCGCGCTTTACCCCGACCGAAGCCGGTGGCGTCGGCGCCACCGGCGCATTCCTGATCGGCGTGTTCACCGGACGGCTGGACAAGGAAAAAATCCTCACCTCGCTGCTGCAGGCGACCCGCACCGCGGCCGCCGTGTTCACGGTGCTGATCGGCGCGCTGATCTTCGGTTATTTCCTGACGGTGACGCAAACCCCACAGAAGGTCACGGAACTTCTCACCGGCCTCGGGCTCGGCCCCTACGGCATCCTCGCCCTCATCATGGTGATGTATCTGGTGCTGGGCTGTCTGATGGATGCGATGGCCATGATCATCCTGACGGTACCGATCATCTTTCCGGTGATTGTGCACCTCGGCTTCGACCCGATCTGGTTCGGCATTATCATCGTGATGACGGTCGAACTTGGCCTGATCCATCCGCCGGTCGGCATGAATGTCTTCGTGATCAAGAGCGTCGTCAAGGACGTGTCATTTTCCACGATTTTCAGGGGCGTGATCCCGTTCGTGGCGACCGACCTCATTCGACTGGTGATCCTGATCGCGTTTCCGCTGCTGGCGACCTGGCTGCCGACACGCATGATGGGAGGGGGCCACTAGCTCGATGGCGCCCACGCTGCAGACCAAGTACGTTTTCACCATCACCGCCCATAGAGCGCATCGCCTAAAGAAGGGGCTGAACTACCAACCGAATTTTGATCTAGACTGAACAGCAATATTCAAGGAGCAACGAATGAAGAAGTTTTATCTGTCCGCGGCAGTAATCGCGGCGTCTCTGGCGCTGCCGGGTTTGCCCGCGATGGCGCAAACCAACGAAATCACCGTCGGCATCACCATCAGCACGACCGGTCCCGCGGCAGCACTCGGCATTCCCGAGCGCAACGCGCTCGAATTCGTGCCGAAGGAAATCGGCGGCGTGCCGCTCAAGGTCATCGTGCTCGACGACGGCGGCGATCCGACCAGCGCCACCACCAATGCGCGGCGCTTCGTCACGGAGTCCAAGGCCGACATCATGATGGGTTCATCGACCACGCCGCCCAGCATCGCGGTGTCCAACGTCGCGAACGAAGCGGGCATTCCGCATTTCGGCCTCGCGCCGTTTCCGATTACGCCGGAGCGGGCAAAATGGTCGGTATCGCTGCCGCAGCCGATCCCGATCATGGGGAAGGTGCTGTACGAGCATATGAAGGCGCACAACGTCAAAACGGTCGGCTATATCGGCTATTCCGATTCCTACGGCGATCTCTGGTTCAACGATTTCAAGACCCAGGGCGGTCCGATGGGGTTGACCATGGTCGCCGAAGAACGCTTTGCGCGGCCGGATACCTCCGTGGCGGGGCAGGTGCTGAAGCTGGTCGCCGCCAATCCCGACGCGATCCTGATCGGCGCGTCCGGCACCGCGGCGGCCTTGCCGCAGACGGCGCTTCGCGAGCGCGGCTACAAGGGCCTGATCTATCAGACCCACGGCGCCGCCAGCATGGATTTCATCCGCATCGCCGGAAAGGCGGCGGAGGGTGTGCTGATGGCGGCGGGTCCGGTAATGGATCCCGAGGATCAGCCCGACAGCGCGCTGACCAAAAAGCCGGGTCTTGCGCTCAACAGCGCCTATGAGGCGAAATATGGTCCCAACAGCCGCAGCCAGTTTGCCGGTCATTCCTATGATGCTTTCGAAGTGCTCAAGCGCGTCGTCCCGGTGGCATTGAAGGCGGCAAAGCCCGGCACCGCGGAATTCCGCGACGCGATCCGACAGGCTTTGCTGAGCGAACGTGAAATCGCCGCGAGCCAGGGCGTCTATAACTTCACCGAAAAAGACCGCCACGGCCTCGACGATCGCTCGCGCATCATCCTCACCGTGAAGGACGGAAAATACGTCCTGACGAAGTGAATAGACGGCCTTCCAAACCCACTGGGCGTCATCATCCGCGAAAGCGGATGATCCAGTAATCGCCGCCAGAGAGTGAATCTCGACGTCACGGATTGCTGGATGCCCCACCGGAGCCTGTCATCGGGCGGCGCTTTGCGCCGACCCGTTGGCGGGGCATGACGGCTGCGAAAGCCGCCTGCGAGCCCATTGATTAAGCCGCAACACCCTTGCATGCTGGCGTGAGGTTTCGCTCGGAACAGCGCGGATGCATAGCCGATGCTGACACTCTATTCCTATCCGGAATTGTTCGGCGTGGCCGACAACAACGGTTATGGGCTGAAGGTGTTTGCTTTCCTCAAGCTGACAGGCGTGCCCTTCGTCCATGAGCATATCTTTGACGCCTCCGCGGCGCCGCGCGGCCAGCTTCCGTATATCGTCGATGACGGCGAGACGATCGGCGACAGCGAGACGATCATTGCGCATCTGATCCGCAACTATCGACTGACGATCGATGCGGCGCTGTCACCGGCCGAGCGAATGACCGACCATCTCGTCACGCGCATGCTCGACGATCTCTATTGGGTGATGTCGTATTCGCGCTGGAAGGACGAGCGCTATTTCCCGGCGTTTCGCGATGGCTTCATGGCGCAGCATTCGCGCGTCGACGCGGCGGGGCTGGACAAGGCCAGGGAGTACAACGGGCAGCGTTATTACTTCCAGGGCATCGGTCGCTACGCTCCCGATGCGGCCTACGCGCGCGGCCTGGCGGACCTTAAGGTCCTGGCCGATCTGATCCCCGCGAAGGGTTATGTGCATGGGGCAAAGCCGACCAGCATCGATGCCGGCATCTACGGCTTCATCGCCAACATCCACTTTTTTCCGATAGAGACGCCGCTGAAGGCCTTCGTCACGGCGCATTCGAATCTGGTGCGCCATTGCGAGGATATTCACGCGGCCGTCAGCGGGTGATGGCAGGCGGCGGGCGCATCTGCGAATTCAGAACAAGACGAATTAAATCACGCTCGTGGCTTCGTGCTGAAATCCGAGATAGCTTGCGGCGACGCGCTGGTTGGTCGCGATATCTTTCGCCGGTCCATCCAGGATAAATTCGCCGAGCTCCATCACATAGGCGCGGTCGGCAATCTGCAGCGCGGCCTGCGCGTTCTGCTCGATCAGCAGCACCGACACGCCTGAGGCGCGTAGCTCGCCGATGGTGCGGAAAATGTCGGCGACGACAATCGGCGCCAGCCCGAGGCTCGGCTCGTCCAGCATCAACAGCCGCGGGGCACCCATCAGCGCGCGGCCCATCGCCAGCATTTGCTGCTCGCCGCCCGATAACGTTCCCGCCAGTTGCTTGCGCCGCTCCTTCAGCCGCGGGAACAGCGTATAGACCCGCGCGAAGGATTTCGCGGCGGTCGCCTTCGCGATCCGGAATGCGCCGAGCTGCAGATTGTCCTCGACATTCATGGTGGCGAATAATTCGCGATGCTCGGGCACCAGGCTCAGGCCCGCCGCGACCCGGTCTTCGATCTCCAGCTTCGCGATATCGTCGCCGGCAAAGGCCACGCGGCCCCTCAGCGGCAGGATCCCCATAATGGCGTTCAACAGCGTGGTCTTGCCGGCGCCATTGGCGCCGATGATGGTGACGATTTCGTTGTCGCCGACCTCGAGCGATACCGAGCGGACGGCCTCGACCTTGCCATAGGCGACATGTGCATCGGACACCGACAATAGCGCGCTCATGCCGGGATTCATGCGACGGCTCCGAGATAGGCTTTGATCACCTCCGGATTGGTCTTGATCGCTTCCGGCTTGCCTTCGGCAATCTTGGTGCCGAAATCGAGCACCACGATGCGGTCGGCCAGATCCATCACAAATCCCATATCGTGCTCCACCAGCAGCACCGACATGCCGCCGTCGCGCAGCTGGCGCAGCAACGCCGCCAACTTCTGCTTCTCCATATGCCGCAATCCCGCCGCCGGCTCGTCGAGCAAGAGCAGCATCGGATCGACGCACAGCGCGCGTGCGATCTCCACGATGCGCTGCTGGCCGAGCGACAGGCTTCCCGCCAACTGGTCGATCTGGTCGGCGAGGCCGACGCGCTCGATCTGGCGCGCCGCTTCCGCCAGCAATCTAGCCTCATCGGCGCGGTCGAGCCGGAACATGCTGGAGAGGGCGCCGGCATGGCCGCGCAGATGCGCGCCGATCGCGACATTTTCCAACACGGTCATGTCCGGCACCAGTTTGACATGCTGGAAGGTTCTGGCGATGCCGAGCTTTGCCACTTGCTGCGGCGGCGCGTTATCGATTTTCCTGCCGAGGACCGAGATCGTGCCGCCCGATGAGGTGAGCACGCCGGTGATCAGGTTGAAGGTCGTGCTCTTGCCGGCGCCGTTCGGGCCAATCAGCGCGACGATCTCGCCGGCCCGGACGTCGAAGGAAACGTCGTTGACGGCGATCACGCCGCCGAACTGCTTGCGCGCACGGTCGATCTGCAGCAGTACGCCGGCAGCGTCGGCATCCCTCACGCGGGCCGGCAATGTCAGGGAAGTGTCGGGCCGCTTGCGTTTCGGCTTGAACGGCAATCGCGCCATCAGCCAGGGCCATACCCCGGTCGGCGCCAGTTGCAGCAGCAGCACCAGCAGGATCCCGAACACGATGGTCTCGAGCTGGCCCTCGCCGTGAAACAGATACGGCAGGTAGCTCTGGAGAATCTCCTTGAGAATGACGACGATGCCGGCGCCGAGCACGCCGCCCCAGACGTAGCCGGCGCCGCCGACGACCGCGATGAAGAGATATTCGATGCCGGCATGCGCGCCGAACGGGGTCGGATTGGCGGCGCGCTGGAAATGCGCATAGAGCCAGCCGGAGAGGCCTGCCAGCACCGCTGCATAGATGAAAACCAACAGCTTGGCGCGCGGCGTTTGCACGCCAAACGCTTCGGCGGCGATGTGTCCACGCCGCAGCGCGCGGATCGCGCGGCCGGTGCGCGAGTCCAGAAGGTTCAGGGTGAGCACCGCGCAGATCAGGACCGCGATCCAGATCGCGAAATAGATCGTGCCGGGATCGATCATCCGCAGCGAGCCGATCGACAGCGGCGGGATCGCCGAGATGCCGTCGTTACGACCGAGGAATTCGAGCTTGCTGAACAGATAGAACAAGCCGAGGCCCCAGGCGAGGGTGCCGAGCGGCAGGTAGTGGCCCGACAGCCGCACCGTGATCAGGCCGAGCAAAACCGCGGCTATGCCGCTGACCAGAAGCGAAAGCGGCAGCGTCAGCCATGGCGACACGCCGTAGGCGGTGGTCAACACCGCGGTGGTATAGGCGCCGAAGCCGCAAAACGCCGCCTGGCCGAACGATGTGAGGCCGCCGACGCCGGTGAGCAGCACGAGCCCCATCGCCACCAGCGCGGCGAGCCCGATATTGTCCAGGAGAACGATCCAGAACGGCGGCACGGCGGGGATGAACGGGATCGCGGCCATGATGAGCGCGAACACGATGATGGGCAGGCGCTGCGGCATCGCCATCAATCCTTCTCTTCCTCGACCGCGGGCGCCGCCAGCGAGCGCAGCAGGAGCACCGGAATAATCAGCGTAAAGACGATGACCTCCTTGAAATTGCTGGCATAGAACGAGGAAAAGGCCTCGACGGTGCCGACCACCAGCGCTGCGACCGCGGTCAGGGGGTAGCTTACGAGACCGCCGATGATGGCCGCGATGAAACCTTTCAAGCCGATCAGGAATCCGGTGTCGTAATACAGCGTCGTGATCGGCACGATCAGGATTCCCGAAATTGCGCCGATCACGGAAGCCAAAAGGAATGCGATCTGCCCCGACAGCGTGGTCCTGATGCCGACAAGCCGTGCGCCGAGCCGATTGATGGCGGTGGCGCGTAACGCCTTGCCGTAGAGCGTAAGACCGAAAAACAGCCAGAGGCCGACAATGAAAGCGATGGTGATGGCATAGACCGTGATGCTCTGTCCGGTGAAGCGCAGCGGGCCAAGCGTGAAGGCGACATCCGCGATCGTCGGGCCGCGCTGGCCTTCGGCGCCGAAAAACACCAAGCCGAATCCCTGCAGCGCGAGATGGCAGCCGACCGAGGCGATCAGGAGCACCAGCACCGAGGTGTGCGCAAGCGGTTGAAACACGATGCGATAGAGGAACACTCCGATCGCGGCGACGATAGAGAGCGACAGCGCGATGTTGACGGCGATCGGGGGATGACGGCCGGCAAGCCAGGAGGTCAGGGCGAAGATCACCACAGGCAGGATGATATTGATCGCGAAGGCGCGTCCGACAAGCCTGGGATGTAGCGATCTCCGGCCGGCGAACAGGTCGAGGCAGAACGCCACGATGCCCATCGCCACCGCCAACCGCGCGGTGCCCGGCACCTGGCCCGATGACAGCGAGGCATAGGTCAGCGCGCCGTAGGTGACGAACTCACCCTGCGGAATCAGGATGACGCGCGTCACGGCGAACACCAGCACCAGCGCAAGGCCGAGCAAGGCATAGATCGCGCCGTTGGTAATGCCGTCCTGTACCAGGAACAGCATGATCGTGGTGTTCAAGACCGGACGCTCCCCTCATGTCGGGCCGATCGCGGCCTCAAGGAGCCGTTTGACGGTCCGATCACAGCAGTTGCAAGGCTGCCCATTTTAGATATATTCTATAATAATTATCGCATATAATCTCAAGGGTCGACTCCGGCCGGCCGTTTTCCAGCCTACCCGGATTGCGGGAATCGAGCGATGACTGTTTCCAAGACAGCTGCAGCCGATCAGGCCAAGGCGAGCCGCCCCACCCGCAAAGGGCACGGCGACGGTGCAACGGAAGGCACGGCGCTGCAGCTGGGCGAACTATCGGAGTTGCTGGGTTATTCGCTCAAACGCGCGCAGCTGAAAGTCTTCGAAGATTTTTTGCGCTGCGTCGCGCCGTTGCAACTGACGCCTGCGCAGTTCTCGGTGCTGCTGCTGCTCGAGAAGAATCCGGGGCGCAACCAGACCGAAATCGCCGGTACGCTCGGCATCCTCAGGCCGAATTTCGTGGCGATGCTCGACGGGCTGGAGAGCCGCGATCTGTGCACGCGCGTCCGTTCGACCAACGACCGCCGCTCCCACATCCTTGTCCTGACCGACAAGGGCAGGGCGGTGCTGGCGCGGGCCAAGAAGCTCGTCGCCGCCAAGCACGAAGCGCGTCTCAACGCGCTGCTGGGGCCCGCCAACCGCGCCGCGCTGCTTGCGATGCTGGCCAAGATCGCGCGGGAGTTTTAGGCTCGCTCGAAGGCCTCATCCTGAGAGTATGGCCGGAAATGCATGCAACAAAATAAGGGATTTTGAGACTGTCATTGCGAGCGTAGCGAAGCAATCCAGAGGATTTAATATCGCTGTTATTGGATTGCTTCGTCGCTTCGCTCCTCGCAATGACGAGAAGTGGCCTATTCTACAGGGCCTGCCCTTTGAGTCAGAGGGTCTGCTAGTCCACCAAAATCACCCGGATGTCGTTGACGTTGGTAAGCGTCGGTCCGGTCAGCAAGAGATCGCCGGTTGCGGCGAAGAATGTCGTGGCGTCGTTGTTGTCCAGATGGGCGCCTGCGTCGAGGCCAAGCGAGGTCATTTTCGCAAACGTGCTTCGATCGATCATCGCGCCGGCGGGATCGGACGCGCTGCCCGCGCCGCCGTCGGCGCCGTCGGTATCTGCCGCCAAAGCCGAAATGCCGGGAGTGTTCTTGAGAAGGCCGGCCAGCGCCAGCGCATATTCCTGGTTGGGGCCGCCGCGCCCGTTGCCGCGCACGGTGACGGTGAGCTCGCCGCCCGACAAGATCGCAACGCGCTTGCCCGCGTCGCGCGCCTGCAATGCGAGGCGCGCGTGATCGGCGGCCACGCTGCGGGCTTCGCCTTCGAGGTCGGCGCCGAGATCGACGATCTCATATCCGGCGTCCCGTGCTTTGCCGATCGCGGCGTCGAGCGAAGCTCTCGGCCGCGCGATCAGTTCAAGTTGCGCCCGTGCAAAAGCGGGATCGCCAGGCTTGCAGCTCTCGTTTTCGGGCTTGTCGAGGGCGCGGCGAATGGCGTCGTCGACCGCAAGGCCATACTTCGCGACGATGGCGCGCGCATCCGCCAGCGTGGTCGGGTCCGGCACCGTTGGACCTGACGCGATCGCGGATGGATCGTCGCGCGGAACGTCCGAGATCGCCAGCGTCACGATCTCGGCGCGGCTCCCAGCGCGCGCGAGCCGGCCGCCCTTGATCCGCGACAGGTGCTTGCGAACGGTGTTGACCTCGCCGATCGGCGCGCCCGAGCGTAACAGTGCCCGGGTCACCTGTTGTTTCTGCGCGAACGACACGCCCTCAACCGGCGCAATCCAGTTGGCGGAGCCGCCGCCCGACAACAGCACCAGCAGCAGATCGTCGGCGCCCGCGTCCTGCGCCAGTCGCAAACTCTCCTCGGCGCCCTTCAGTCCGGCTTCGTCGGGCACCGGATGGCCGGCTTCGACCACCCTGATCCGCCGCGTCGGCACGCCATGGCCGTGACGGGTGGTCGCGATACCCAACAAGCGCGCCGGATCCAGTTCCAGCGCATCGAGATAGTGTTGCTCTGCCGCCGCGGCCATTGCGGCCGCGGCCTTGCCGGCGGCAAGGCAGATCACCCGACCCTTCGGCACCGGGCGCAGATGCGCAGCAAGCACGACGTCGGGATGCGCGGCGGCAACGGCGGCGTCGAAAATCGCGCGCAGGAGAGGGCGTCTGTCGGTCATCGCTTCACAGGATTTGAGATGGAAACATGCGAAGGCCGGTTATCCATCGGTTTCCGGCAAAAGAAAACCCCCGCATCGTGCTGCGGGGGTTCCATAGGATCACGTGGCTTTTTGTGGTTCCCGGCTTTGCTGAGCAGCGTGAAGAACGCTGCACCGCGCCCGGGCACCATACATTACTGACGAAAGAACTCAGCCGCCGACGTCGGCGTCGATGATGTCGCCGAAGCGTTCCCAGGCCTCGCCCTTGAATCTCTGGAGCTGAACCGCGGAGATCGGGGCGAAGTCGGTGGCGCTGGTATTGACCTTGATGCCCGGGAGCAGGCCGCCGAGTTCAAGTCCCTTGATGCTAGCCGCCTGCTTCATGACGTTCTCGCGCGTGAGATTGTCGCCGCAGGCCTTCAGCACATGCACGATGCCTTGCGCGACGGTGTAGCCGAACATCACGTTGGCATCGATCCTGTTGCCTTCAGGGAAGTACTTGGTGAGGAACTCGTCGAAGGCCTTCATGCCGGCATCGTTCTTCCACTCCGGATCGGACGTATCCTTCAGGTAGGCGGACGAGATGATGCCCTGCCCATTCTCAAAACCGGCCGGCTTCATCACGCTGCCGATCGAAGAGGAGACGTTGTTAAGGAAGTGCAGCGGCTTCCAGCCGATTTCGGCACTTTTCTTGATCGCCTGCGCGGCAAATTTCGGGGTGGTGATATTTATGAACACATCGGCATTGGTCGATTTGAGCTTGACGATGTGCGAGTCGATCGTCGGTTCGGAGGTCTCGTAGCTTTCCTCGATGACGATCATCGAAGCGGCCTTGGCGCCGAGTCCGTCTTTCAAACCCTTGAGGTAGTCCTTGCCGTAGTCGTCGTTCTGGTAGAGCACGGCGATCTTGGCGTTCGGCATTTGCTTGAGAATATACTTCGCATAGATTTGCGTTTCGCTCTGGTAATTCGGCTGCCAGCCCATCGTCCACGGGAATTCCTTGGGGTCATTCCATTTGGTGGCGCCGGTGGCGACGAACAGTTGCGGCACCTTCTTCGAATTCATGTATTTGTGGATCGCCGAGTTCGGCGGCGTGCCCAGCGGGTCGAAGATGAAGAGAACCTCGTCACTCTCGACCAGCTTGCGCGCCTGCTCGACCGTCTTCGGCGGGCTGTAGGCATCGTCATAGCTGATGAAGTTGATCTTGCGGCCGTTGATGCCGCCCTCGGCGTTGATCTTCTTGAAATACGCCTCTTCGGTCTTGCCGATCACGCCGTAAGCGGAGGCGGGACCGCTATAGGGCATGATGTTGCCGATCTTGATTTCGGTGTCGGTGGCGCCGGTGTCGTATTTTTTCTGCGCGAGCGCGCCGCTGCTGGTTACGGCAAGCACTGCGATGGCGGCCGAAAGGGCCCCCAGTCGCAATTGGATAGCAGGCATATGGATCTCCCTGATCTCGGTTGAAGGCGTCTTGCTTTTGAGTGGAAGCGCTTCTCGGCTCCTTGGACTGCATTGAATACCTTTCGAACGTGCCCATCAAGAAAAAGCCCCCTGCGATGAGGTCGCAGAGGGCTTTATTTTAGTAACTTTAGTCCCAAGCCGGGGGCCCGTGAAACGGAACCTTAGCCGCCGACTTCGCCGCTGATGATAGGCCCGAACAGGTCCCACTTCTGGCCCTGGAAGCGCTGCATCTGAAGCTGCTCGATCGGATAGAAGTCGGTCGCGCTGGTGCTGATCTTCACGCCCGGCAGCAACGTGTCGGGTACGAAGTCCTTCAGGCTCGCAGCCTGCTTCATGATGTTCTCCCGGGTCAGGTTGTCGCCGGCCTGCTTCAGCACCTGCACCACGGTCTGGGCCTGGCCGTAGCCGTACACGACCGATCCATCGATCTTGTTGGCCTCCGGCGCATATTTGGCAAGGAAGGCATAGAACTTCTTCATGCCCTCGTCATTGTCCCACTGCGGGTCAGACCCATCCTTGGCGTAGTTCGCGGAGAGGATGCCCTGGGAATTTTCGAAACCTGCCGGCTGCAACACCGAGCCGACGGAGGCACCGACATTGCTCTGGAAGTACATCGGCTTCCAGCCCAATTCAGCGACCTTCTTGATGCTCTGGGCTGCGAACTTCGGCGTGGTGATGCTGAAGTAGACGTCGGCCCCGCTCGCCTTCAGCTTGACGATGTGGGAGTCGATGGTCGGTTCGGAGACTTCATAGCTATCCTCGGCCACGATCATCGACGAGGCTTTGGCGCCGAGGCCATCCTTCAGGCCTTTCAGCAGGTCCTTACCGAAATCGTCGTTCTGATACATGATCGCGATCTTGGCGTCTGGCTTCTCCTTCAGCAGATACTTCGCGTAGATCTTGCCTTCGCTCTGGTAGGCCGGCTGCCATCCCATGGTCCAGGGGAAATCCTTGTGCTCGCCGAACTTGGTGGCGCCGGTGGCGACGAAGAGCTGCGGCACCTTCTTGGAATTCAGGTATTTCTGGATCGCAGAGTTCGACGGCGTTCCAAGCGGGCCGAAAAGGAACAGGACCTCATCGCTCTCGACCAGCTTGCGCGCCTGTTCGACGGCCTTCGGCGGGCTGTAGCCGTCGTCATAACTGACGAAGTTGATCTTGCGGCCGTTCACGCCGCCTTGCTCGTTGATCATCTTGAAGTAGGCGTCTTCGATTTTGCCGATCACGCCATAGGCGGAGGCCGGACCGCTATAGGGCATGATGTTGCCGATCTTGATCTCGGTGTCGGTCGCGCCGGTGTCGTATTTCTTTTGGGCGAATGCACTGCCGCTCATGGCAGTGAAAGCGATGACCGCCGTCGAGAATGCGGCGATACGTAATTTTTGTTTAGAAAGCATATTGTCTCCTCAGGTTTTCTTAAGTTTGCCGATCAGTTGTTGAGCGACAATGGCGACTTGCCTTGCGCCGTGAGGCACCAGGAAGATGACAAGGAACAGAAGTACGCCGAACACGGCGCCGGAGAGGCCCTTCGAAATTCCCTCCGCAATGTTCGGCACGAAGATGATGAAGGCGGCGCCGACGATCGAGCCCGGCAACCAGCCGACGCCTCCGACTACCATGCCGAGGAACAGCTGGATCGCCAGCGTGATGGTGAAGCTGTCGGGCGCCACGAATTGCACAGCGATGGCGCCCAGTCCACCGGCGACCCCGGTAATGCCGGCGCTGACGCCGAACGCCAGCGTCTTGTACAGCGCGACGTCGACGCCCATCGCGGATGCCGCGATCTCGTTGTCGCGGATCGCCATGAACGCGCGCCCCGAACGCGACTTCAGCAGGTTGACCGAGAAAATATAGATCGCGATCGTGATCGCGAGGGTGAAATAATAAAGCCACATGTCTTGCGACATCGGCAGCCCGAACGGTGCATCGGGCTTGGTTACCACCAGGCCCTGCACACCGCCGGTCCAGTGCTCGAAATAGCCGAGCTTCAGCAATTGCGGCATCGCCACTGCCAATGCAAAGGTTGCCAGCGCCAGATAGACGCCGCTCAAGCGCAGCGCCGGCTGGCCGAACAAAAATCCAAAACCAAAGCAGATGGCTCCGGCGACGGGCAAGGTCAGGGCGTAGTTCATGCCCACGTGCTCCATGAGGATCGCCGACGTGTAGGCGCCGACTGCGTAGAACGCGCTCTGGCCGAGCGAGAACTGGCCGCTGCCGCCGGTCAGGATGTTCAGAGCGAGCACCGCGAGCCCGAAGTACAAAATCTGTGTCATCTGGAAGATGATGAAGTTCTTCACGAACAGCGGCGTGAGGATCAACGCGGCCAGCACCACCAGCGAGGTGCCGTAGCCCAGCGTCATGGACCTCTTCGGGACAGCCTCGACGGCCGGGGCTTCCGTGACGACATCTTCAACAGCGCTCATGATCAAACTCGCTTCACGATGGGACGGCCGAACAGGCCTGCCGGCTTGACGACCAATACCGTGATAATCAGCGCCAGTGCGATCGGCAGTTTCAGTTCGTTGCCGACGCCGGGGATGTAGGTCCCGGCGAGATTCTCGAAGACACCGACCAGGAAGCCTCCGACCACCGCACCAAGCGGGCTGGTCAGGCCGCCGAGCACGGCAGCGGCAAATCCGTAGATCAGGACGCCGCCCATCATGTTCGGCTCCAGGAACACCACCGGCGCGATCAGCATGCCGGCGATCGAGCCGATCGCAGCCGCCATGCCCCAGCCGAGCGCGATCATCCATGACGTGTTGATGCCGACCAGCCTTGCCGATTCAGGCACCGAGGCCGCCGCGCGCATGGCAAGGCCGATCCGCGTGAACTGAAAGAACAAGTAGAGCAAAATCAACAGCCCCACCGTGACGCCGATCATGCCGGCTTGATGGGTCGAGATGAGCTGGCTGCCGAGAAACGGCGAGGATCCGAACGGCGTCGGATATTGCTTGATCGTGAAATCCCAGGTCAGCCCGGCGACGCTGTTGATGATCGCGAACAACGCGATGAAACCGGCGACGTTGGTCAGAATCGGCGCCTTCGCCAAGGGCCTGAACAGCAACCGTTCGATGGCGATGCCGCCGGCGAACGAGAGCGCCAGGGTGAGCAGGAAGGCCCACCAATAAGGTACCCCCCATTGCATCAGCTGCCAGGAGATGAATGTCGAGAACATCGCCATTTCGCCCTGGGCGAAATTGAGATGATCGATCGCCTGGTAGATCATGACGACGGCGAGCGCCATGCAGGCATAGATCGCACCTGTGGCGATGCCAGCCAGGACCTGGTTGATAAAAAGTTCCATGGCCGCGTTCCTCAATAACCCAGATAGGATTTACGAACGTCTTCGTTGTTCGCGATCTCTTTCGCGTTTCCCGACATCACGATGCGTCCGGTTTCAATCACGTAGGCCTGGTCGGCGAGTTCCAGCGCCAGTTGCGCGTTCTGCTCCACCACCAGAATTGTGACCTTGTCCTCGCGATTGATCTTGCCGAGGATCTTGAAGAGGTCGCGCACGATCAGCGGCGCCAGGCCGAACGACGGCTCGTCCAGCAGCATCAGCCGCGGGCGCAGCATCAGAGCGCGGGCGACCGCGAGCATTTGCTGTTCGCCGCCCGAAAGCGTGCCCGCCTGCTGCGTATGCCGCTCCTTCAGGACCGGAAAGTGATCGTACATGCGCTCGATATCGGAAACCACGCCGGCTTTGTCTTTTCGCGTGATCGCGCCGAGCTGAAGGTTTTCTTCCACCGTCATGGTCGTGAATGTGCCGCGGCCCTGCGGCACATGGGCGATACCGAGGCGGACGATGTTTTCGGTCGAGCGCCCGGTGAGCGGGGCGCCGTCGAATTCGATGGCGCCGGTCGAGCGCACCATGTTGCAAATCGCGCGCAAGGTGGTGGTCTTGCCGGCGCCGTTGGCGCCGAGCAGCGTGGTCAGGCTTCCTTCATTGAGGGCGAACTCGAGACCGTGAAGCGCCTGGACCTGGCCGTAATAGGCCCTGAGATCTTTGACGTTGAGCATCGCGGTCATTGGTCCTTGCTCCCCAGATAGGCCTTAATGACATCCGGGTCGGACTGCACCGCGGCGGGCGTTCCCTCGGCGAGCTTGCGGCCGAAATTCAGCGCGACCACGTGGTCGGCGATCGACATCACCAGGCCCATGTGATGTTCGACGAGCAGGATCGTCACCTTGCGCTCGTCGCGAATGCGGCGGATCAGATCGCCGAGCACGTAGACTTCCTCGTGGTTGAGGCCGCCGGCGGGCTCGTCGAGCAGCAGGATTTTCGGATCGGCAGCCAGCGCGCGCGCCAATTCCACTCGTTTCTGAGTGCCGAACGGCAGGCCGGACACCACCGTGTGGGCGACGTCGTCGAGATCGAGATAGCTGACGATTTCGTGGACGCGCTTGTTGAGTTCGGCCTCGCCGCGGCGGACCCAGGGGAGTTTCAAGGAGTCACTGAAAATGTCGCTATTGGTGCGGGCATGGGTGCCGACCCGGACGTTGTCGAGCACCGAAAGATTGGGAAACAGCGCCACGTTCTGAAAGGTGCGGCCAATGCCGATTTCGGCGATCCTGTGCGGCGGGCGCGTCAGGATACTCTGGCCTTCCATGAGGATGTCGCCCGTGCTCGGCTGATAGAGCCGGCTCAGGCAATTGAACAGCGTCGTCTTGCCGGCGCCGTTCGGCCCGATCAAGCCGAGGATCTGGCCCTGATGCAGGTCGAAGGACACGCCATTCAGCGCGATGATGCCGCCGAACAAGACGCTGACATCGCGAACCGCAAGCAGGGGATACTGTCCCTGCGCGAGTTGTGCCTGCGTCATCTCGTTCCGCCCACATGAACGGTTGGGCCGGAATGACCAAGCGAATTTGCTCGCCGGTCACGACGAAAGCTACCTGATCCCCTCGGCCACACGTGCAACTTTTCCTCCCGATTTCAACTTCTCGTTCTCTTCTCTTTTGATTGCGGCATCGCGCCACCCAACGCCGTTTCGATGTTCCTTACCATCGCCACAAGACGAGGTCCAATATCGTTGCGCAGCCGATCTTCCGTGAAACGAAATGCGGGTGCGCCGCAATTAAAGGCGTAAGGACCGGTTCCGTCGTTGAGCTTCAGCGCCACGCCGACCGCGTGCACATCGTTCTGCCACTCGCCTGCCGAGATGGTAAAACCGAACTTCTCCACGGTTTCGCCGGCGCGTTCGAGGCCATTGCGCATCTTTGGCCAGCGGCTGCCATAGTGCTCGCGGAGTTCGCGCAATAGTGAGGCACGCTCGTCGTTCGGCAGCGCCCAGACATAGGCGCGGCCCATCGCGGTGGTTGCGATCGGAATTCGCGAACCGACATCCAGTTGAACGCCCAGCGTGAGTCCGTTGCGGCTCTGGCCGAAGTAAATCATGCTGTGACGGTCGCGCCCGCCGACGGCAACTGCGCCGCCGGTCTCGCGCATGACTTCCTCGCGGAAAGGTTCGGACAAATGCCGAACGCCAAGATTCGCAAGGGCGGCATACCCCAACGCCATGGCTGACGGCGCCAACTGATATTTCTCGAACCGCGGAACCGGTGTAAGGTATCCAAGTTTGGTCAAGGTATAGGTCAGCCGCGAAACGGTCGGCTTTGGCAAACGCGTACGGGCCGCGATCTCTTGATTGCCAAGAAGCCCGTCGTTGGGTTGGAACGCGCGCAACACATCAAGGCCGCGGGAAAGCGCGACGACGAAGCTGCGATCGGTCGCCACCTTCTTGCCTGGACGTTTCATTGCCTGCTGCGCGGACCTCGTTGACAAGGCACGTGCTTCAAAATAACCCTCCGTGTCAAGATGTGGAATTTAATTTCGCAGTGCGGAATTAACGAAAAACAGGATAATCCAAGGAGAGCCGCGTGAACGAAGTCGTCAAGCTCGAGCGCCATGACGTGGTCGCGATCGTCACGGTCAACAATCCTCCTGTGAATGCGCTGAGCGCCGCCGTCCGCGGCGGCATTCTCGATTGCATCAAGAGCGCAGTCGCCGATCCCGACGTGAAGGCGATCGTTCTGACCTGCGCCGGCCGCACCTTTATCGCCGGCGCCGACATCACCGAATTCGGCAAGCCGCCGAAGCCTCCGAGTCTGCATGAATTGGTGACCGAGATGGAGAACTCACCGAAACCGATCGTTGCCGCCATTCACGGCACCGCGCTCGGCGGTGGTCTCGAGGTCGCGCTCGCCTGCCATTTCCGCGTGGCGACAAAGGACGCAAGACTTGGCCTGCCCGAGGTAAAACTCGGCTTGCTGCCGGGGGCCGGCGGTACGCAGCGCCTGCCGCGCGCGGTCGGTCCCGAACTCGCGGTCAAGATGATCGTCGGCGGCGATCCGATCAGCGCAACAGAGGCGTTGAAGCACGGCCTGATCGAGGAAATCGTCGAAGGTCCGGCGTCTGGCGGCGAAGCCTTTGCCCGCAAGGTGCTGGCGGAGAAGCGTCCACTGCGCAGGCTGCGCGACGACGACAGCAAGCTTGCAGCCGCGAAAGCCGACCGTTCGATCTTCACCAATGCGGTCGCGGCCCTCACCAAGAAAGCGCGCGGGCTGGAAGCGCCGTTTGCCGCGGCCGACGCGGTCGGCGCTGCAATCGACCTGCCGTTCGATGAAGGCTTGAAGAAGGAACGCGAGGCCTTCCTCAAGCTGATGTCGAGCAATCAGTCGAAGGCGCAGCGCTACGCCTTCTTCGCCGAGCGCGAGGCGGCCAAGATCGCAGGCGTCCCCGACGGCACCAAGCCGCGCAAGGTCGAGCGGGTCGCCATCATCGGCGCCGGCACCATGGGCGGTGGCATCGCGATGTCGTTCGCCAATGCCGGTATCCCTGTGACGCTGATCGAAACCGGCGAAGAGCAGCTCAAGCGCGGCATGGGCGTGATGCAGAAGAATTACGAGGCGACCGCGGCACGCGGCGGCATTCCTGCCGACGCGCCCGCCCAGCGCATGGGCCTGATCAACGGCGTGGTCGGGCTTGAGAACGTCAAGGACGCGGATCTGATTATCGAAGCGGTGTTCGAGACCATGGCGATCAAGAAGGAGGTCTTCGGGGCGCTGGAGAAATACGCCAAGCCTGGCGCGGTGCTCGCCAGCAACACCTCCTATCTCAATATCGATGAAATCGCGAAGGTGACGAGCCGTCCGCAGGACGTGCTCGGCATGCACTTCTTCAGCCCGGCGAACGTCATGAAGCTGTGCGAGATCGTGCGTGCCGCAAAGACCGCGCCGGACGCGCTGACGACCGCGGTGGCGGTGGCGCGCAAGATCGCCAAGGTGCCGGCGGTGGTCGGGGTCTGCGACGGTTTCGTCGGCAATCGCATGCTGGCGCAGCGCGGCAAGCAGGCGGAGAAACTCTTGTTCGAAGGCGCGCTGCCGCAGCAGGTCGACGCGGTCGTCACCAAGTTCGGCATGCCGATGGGTCCGTTCGCGATGGGCGATCTCGCCGGCCTCGATATCGGCTGGCGCTCCCGCAAGGACCGCGGCATCAAGTCGGAGATCGCCGACGCGCTGTGCGAAGCCGGCCGGTTCGGCCAGAAGACCGGCAAAGGCTACTACAAATATGAGAGCGGTTCGCGCGCGCCGCTGCCCGATCCGGAAGTCGAGAAGCTGATCGACGAAACCCTGCAGCGGCTCGGCCGCAAGCGCCGCGTCGTCAGCGACGACGAAATCCTCGAGCGCATGATGTATCCGATGATCAACGAGGGCGCGCGGATCCTCGAAGAAAAGGTTGCGGCACGTCCGGGCGATATCGATGTGATCTGGCTCTATGGCTATGGCTGGCCGATCTATCGCGGCGGCCCGATGTATTATGCCGATCACGTCGGCCTCAAGCACATCGCCGACCGGCTGTCGTTCTACGCCAAGGAGACCAACGACCCCTCACTCGAACCGGCGCCGCTGCTCAAGCGGCTGGCGGCCGAAGGCAAGACTTTCGCGTCGCTGGCGCAGACGGCGAAAGCGGCTTGATGGTGATTGGCCGGATGTGCTTTGGCTCGTACCCCAACGTATCGTCCCTGCGAACGCAGGGACCCATACCGCGTGGTTTCGGGTTTGGGCACGCTGGCAGACGCCCTTTTTCAATATCGAGGTCAGGGGTTATGGGTCCCTGCGTTCGCAGGGAAGACCCACCGAAAGGTGGTGACGGGCTTGGCTTGCAGGAAACCCCATGACCCATCCCGGCGAAAAATTCTATCCGGAAGGCGTCCACTGGGACGATCCGATCGCGCGCGGCACGTTGCCCGATCTCATGTCGGAGGCAGCCGCCGAATACGGCGCGCGCCCGGCGATCGAATTCCGCGACCGTCCTATCGGGTATGCGGAGCTGGAAGCGATGGTCGAGGTTGCCGCCTCCGCGTTCCTGCGCGCCGGCTACGGCAAGAACGCCTCGGTGGCGCTGTTCCTCGGTAATTCGCCCGATCATCCCGTGAACTTCTTCGGCGCGCTGAAAGCCGGCGCCCGCGTGGTGCATCTTTCCCCGCTCGACGGCGAACGCGCGCTCTCGCACAAGTTAAGCGACAGCGGCGCGCGCATTCTCGTCACCAGCGATCTCGCGGCGCTGTTGCCGATGGCGCTGAAGTTCCTCGAGAAGGGCCTGCTCGATCGCCTGGTCGTCTGCGAGGACGATGATTGGGGCGCGGTCGGCAATCCGCACACGCCGATCCCGAATAATCCGGCGATCGTCACCTTCAAGCAATTCGTCGACGGCGCAACCAGGCCTGAGCGGTGGCCGTCGATCACTGTCGATGACGTTGCGCTGCTGCAATACACCGGCGGCACCACCGGCCTGCCCAAGGGCGCCATGCTGAGCCATGGCAATCTGACCTCCGCGGTATCGATCTATGATGTCTGGGGCAAGGCGGCGCGGGCCAAACGCGATGCCATCGAGCGCGTGATCTGCGTGCTGCCGCTGTTTCATATCTACGCGCTCACCGTGATCCTGCTGCGCAGCCTGGCGCGCGGCGACCTGATCTCGTTGCACCAGCGCTTCGACGTCGAAGCCGTGATGCGCGATATCGAGGTCAAGCGGGCGACAGCGTTTCCGGGCGTCCCCACCATGTGGATCGCGATTGCAAGCCTCCCCGATCTGGAAAGCCGCGATCTGTCGTCGCTGGTCAGTTGCGGCTCGGGCGGCGCGCCGCTGCCGGTCGAGGTCGCGAGGATTTTCGAGCGCAAGACCAACATGAAGCTCAAGAGCGGCTGGGGCATGACCGAGACCTGCTCCCCCGGCACCGGCCATCCCCAGGAGGGACCGGAAAAGCCCGGCTCGATCGGGCTGATGCTGCCCGGCATCGAAATGGATGTCGTCGCACTCGACGATCCCACGAGGGTATTGCCGCCGGGCGAAGCCGGCGAAATCCGCATCAAGGGGCCGAACGTCACCAAGGGCTATTGGAACCGGCCGCAGGAGACCGCGGAGGCTTTTGTCGGCGACCGTTTCCTGACCGGCGACATCGGCTACATGGACAGCGACGGCTATTTCTATCTGGTCGATCGCAAGAAGGACATGATCATCTCCGGCGGCTTCAACGTCTATCCGCAGATGATCGAGCAGGCGATCTACGAGCATCCCGCGGTGCATGAGGTGATCGTGATCGGCATTCCCGACGATTACCGCGGCGAGGCGGCGAAAGCCTTCGTGAAGCTGCGCGCCGGCGCCAATCCGTTCACCCTGGAAGAGCTCAAGGCATTCCTCGCCGGCAAGCTCGGCAAGCACGAGATTCCTGCGGCGCTGGATTTCGTCGATGAACTGCCGCGGACGCCCGTCGGCAAACTCTCGCGCCACGAATTGCGCAACCTGCAGCCCGCGCGGCATCCGGCACAACCCGAACACCAAGAACTCGCCACAGGAGGCCGTTCATGACCGACGCCGTTATCGTCTCCACCGCCCGCACCCCGATCGGCAAGGCCTATCGCGGCGCGCTCAACGCCACCGAAGGCGCGACCCTGCTCGGTCATGCCATCGGTCAGGCGGTCGCCCGCGCCAGGCTCGACCCGAACGAGATCGAGGATGTGGTGATGGGCTGCGCCATGCAGCAGGGCACAACCGGCGGCAACATCGCCCGCAAGTCGCTGCTCCGCGCCGGCATTCCGGTGACCGCCGCCGGCACCACCATCGATCGTCAATGCGCCTCCGGCCTGCAGGCGATTGCGCTTGCGGCCCGCTCGGTGCTGTTCGACGGCGTCGAGATCGCGGTCGGCGGCGGCGGCGAATCGATCAGCCTGGTGCAGAACGACCACGCCAATAAATTCCACGCCGTCGATCCCGAACTGGTGGCGATCAAGAAGGACGTCTACATGCCGATGCTCGACACCGCCGAGACGGTGGCGAAGCGCTACGGCATTTCGCGCCAGCGCCAGGACGAATATTCGCTCGAAAGCCAGCGCCGCACCGCCGCCGCGCAGCAGGGCGGCAAATTCAACGACGAGCTGGCGCCGATCACGACCAGGATGGGCGTGGCCGACAAGGCCACCGGCGAGATTTCCCTCAAGGAAGTCACGCTGTCGAAGGATGAAGGTCCGCGGCCGGATACCACCGCCGAAGGCCTCGCAAGCCTGAAGGCGGTGCGCGGCGAAGGTTTTACCATCACCGCCGGCAACGCCAGCCAGCTTTCCGACGGCGCCAGCGCCAGCGTGATCATGAGCGACAAGCTCGCCGCGCAAAAGGGCCTGAAGCCGCTCGGCATCTTCCGCGGTTTCGTCTCCGCCGGTTGCGAGCCGGATGAAATGGGCATCGGGCCGGTATTCGCGGTGCCGCGGCTGCTCAAGCGCCACGGTCTCAAGGTCGAGGACATCGATCTCTGGGAATTGAACGAAGCCTTCGCGGTGCAGGTGATCTATTGCCGCGACAAGCTCGGCATCGATCCCGAGAAGCTCAACGTCAACGGCGGCGCGGTTGCGGTCGGCCACCCCTATGGCATGTCGGGCGCGCGCCTCGCCGGCCACGCGCTGATCGAGGGCCGCCGCCGCAAGGCCAAATACGCTGTGGTGACCATGTGCGTCGGCGGCGGCATGGGTGCGGCCGGGTTATTCGAGGTGTTGCAGTAATTTGGTGTCGTCCCCGCCTGGTGCGCAATTGCGCACTTGGCGCGGGGACCCATAGTCATCGGCCGTGGTGGGTAGCAAACGGCGTCTACCACGGTGCCAAAAAGCGAGACCTCGCGGTATGGGTCCCCGCGTTCGCGGTGACGGCGTAAGGAAAAAGAGATCGCGGCAATTGAGAATCTAATTCATTCGCTCACAGGAGGATCCGATGGATCTCAGCTTCAGCAAGGAAGAAGTGGCGTTTCGTGACGAAGTGCGAGCCTTCTTCAGGGACAACGTGCCGTCCTCGACGCGGCAGAAACTGCAGGAGGGCCGGCATCTCGGCAAGCAGGAGATGGTCGATTGGTGGCGCATCCTCAACAAGAAGGGCTGGGGCGTGTCGCACTGGCCGAAGGAATATGGCGGCACCGGCTGGAGCTCGGTTCAGCATTACATCTTCAACGAGGAATTGCAGATGGCGCCGGCGCCGGCGCCGCTCGCCTTCGGCGTCAGCATGGTCGGCCCGGTCATCTACACCTTCGGCAACGAGGCGCAGAAGAAGTACTATCTGCCGCGGATCGCCAATGTCGATGACTGGTGGTGCCAGGGTTTCTCCGAGCCGGGCTCGGGCTCCGATCTCGCCTCGCTCAAGACCAAGGCCGAGCGCAAGGGTGACAAATATATCGTCAACGGCCAGAAGACCTGGACCACGCTGGCCCAGCATGCGGACATGGTCTTCTGCCTGTGCCGCACCGATCCGGCCGCGAAGAAGCAGACCGGCATTTCCTTCATCCTGATCGACATGAAGTCGAAGGGCATCACGGTGCGCCCGATCCAGACCATCGATGGCGGCCACGAGGTCAACGAAGTGTTCTTCGACGACGTCGAGGTGCCGCTCGAAAATCTGGTCGGCGAGGAAAACAAGGGCTGGGATTACGCGAAATTCCTGCTCGGCAACGAGCGCACCGGGATCGCGCGGGTCGGCGTTTCCAAGGAGCGGATTCGCCGCATCAAGGAACTGGCGTCGAAGATCGAGTCCGGCGGCAAGCCGGTGCTGGAGGATGTGAAATTCCGCGAGAAGCTCGCCGAGGTCGAGATCGAGCTGAAGGCGCTCGAGCTGACGCAGCTTCGCGTCGTCGCCGACGAAGGCAACCATGGCAAGGGCAAGCCCAACCCGGCGTCCTCGGTGTTGAAGATCAAGGGCTCGGAAATCCAGCAGGCCACCACCGAGCTGTTGATGGAAGTGATCGGCCCGTTCGCCGCGCCTTATGACGAGCACGGCGATGACGGCAGCAACGAAGCGATGGAATGGACCGCACAGATCGCGCCGAGCTATTTCAACAACCGCAAGGTCTCGATCTACGGCGGCTCCAACGAGATCCAGCGCAACATCATCACCAAGGCCGTGCTGGGGTTGTGATAGACGGAGCGCAATAACAACAGCTCGTCGTCCCCGCGAAGGCGGGGACCCAGTACGCCGCGGGGGTCATGTTTTGCTCGGGCGCCTGCGATTACTGGATCCCCGCTTTCGCGGGGATGACGATGGAATATCGGGCAACCGCAGGGGCAACAGCATTGCCCGCGTTGAATTCTGGAGAGACGGTAAAATGGATTTTGATCTGTCGGAGGAGCAGCGGCTTCTCAAGGAAAGCGTCGACGGCCTGCTGGGCAGCTCCTACGATTTCGAGCAGCGCAAGAAATACATGGCGGAGCAGGGCGGCTGGAGCAAAACCGTCTGGAACAAGCTCGCCGAGCAGGGCCTGCTTGGGCTGCCGTTCTCCGAAGACGACGGCGGTTTCGGCGCCGGCGCGGTCGAGACGATGATCGTGATGGAGGCGCTCGGCAAGGCGCTGGTGGTGGAGCCTTATCTGGCGACGGTCGTGATCGGCGGCGGTTTTCTGCGCCGCGGCGGCTCGGCCGGGCAGAAGGCGGCGCACATCCCTTCGATCATCGACGGCAGCAAGACGCTTGCGTTCGCGCAGCTTGAGAAGAATTCGCGCTACGATCTTGGCGATGTTTCGAGCTCGGCCAAGAAAAAAAGCGGGGGTTACGTGATCGACGGCGAGAAGTTCGTCGTGCTCAACGGCGAAAGCGCCGACACATTGATCGTGACCGCGCGCACCAAGGGCGGCCAGCGCGACACCGGCGGCATCGGCGTGTTCCTGGTGCCCGGCAACGCCAAGGGCGTCGCCAGGAAGGGCTATCCGACCCAGGACGGCCTGCATGCGGCCGACATCACTTTCACCGGCGTCGAGGTGGGCGCCGACGCCGCGATCGGCGACCCCGAGAACGCCTTGCCGCTGATCGAGCGCGTGGTCGATGACGCCCGCAGCGCGATCTGCGCCGAAGCGGTCGGCATCATGGATGAATCGCTCAAGACCACCGTCGAATATCTCAAGACCCGCACCCAATTCGGCGTGCCGATCGGCAGCTTTCAGACCCTGCAGCACCGCGCCGCCGATATGTTCGTCGCCCTGGAGCAGGCCCGCAGCATGTCGATGTTCGCGACCATGGCCTCCGATTTCGACGATGCCAAAGAGCGCGCCACCGCGATAGCGGCGGCGAAAGTGCAGGTCGGCAAATCGGGCAAGTTCATCGGCCAGCAGTCGATCCAGCTGCATGGCGGCATCGGCATGACCATGGAGGTCAAGATCGGCCACCATTTCAAGCGGCTGACCATGATCGAGAACACCTTCGGCGACACCGACTATCACCTGCGCCGCGTCACCAACAGCGGCGGGTTGATGTAGCCCGCAATGTCATTCCGGGGCGATGCGAAGCGTCGAACCCGGAATCTCGAGATTCCGGGTCTGATCCTTCGGACCATCCCGGAATGACGAGGGACCGGCGCGCGCCAGCGCGAACCCGGCGCTCCGTCATTGCGAATTTCCTCGATGTCGTCCGCGCATATCCCCTCGTTGTCGTCCCTGCGAACGCAGGGACCCATACCGCGTTGTGCCCTCGACTAAGACGAGGTGGCCGACGCTCTTCGCAAACCTGACGCTGGTGGCTATGGGTCCCTGCGTTCGCAGGGACGACGCCCGCATATTGACCTTCGTCGCTCAACCCGTTGCCTTACCCGCAACTCCACACGAAGCCCGACGAGATCGCCGGCGCGGTGGCCTATCTCGGCTCCGATGCGTCGACGTTCATGACTGGGCAGACCATCGTGGTCGACAGCGGCGTGACCACGGCGGCGGTGTAGGATTCCTTTTTCCGCTCTCCCCTTGTGGGAGAGGGTGGACGCGATGCGCAGCATCGCGGACGGGTGAGGGGTTTGTCTCCGCGGACAGCGACCCCTCATCCGGCAGCCTTCGGCTGCCACCTTCTCCCACAAGGGGAGAAGGAAGAAAGGAACGCGCCGCTGTAAGTTGTCGTCCCTGCGAACGCAGGGACCCATACCGCGTTGTGCCCTCGATTAAGACGAGGTGGCCGACGCTCTTCGCAAAACTGGCGCTGGTGGTTATGGGTCCCTGCGTTCGCAGGGACGACCATGGACTTCGCAGGGACGACGCTGGATATTGACCTTCGCCGTTCAATCCGCTTGCCTTGCCCGCAACACCACACGACAAACACCTCGGGAAGCAAACGCCATGTCCTATGTGCTGGCCATCGATCAGGGCACCACATCCTCGCGCGCGATCGTGTTTCGATCGGACATTTCGATCGCCGCTTCAGCGCAGCAGGAATTCCCGCAGCACTTTCCGGCGTCCGGCTGGGTGGAGCACGAGCCCGACGACATCTGGACCTCCACCGTCGCCACCTGCCGCGAGGCGCTGCGCCAAGCCGACGTCACCGCCAAGGATATCGCCGCGATCGGCATCACCAACCAGCGCGAGACCACCGTGGTGTGGGACCGCGCCACCGGCAAGGCGGTGCATCGCGCCATCGTCTGGCAGGACCGCCGCACCGCCGATATCTGCGCCCAACTGAAGAATGACGGCCACGAGCCGGCGATCACAGCCAAGACCGGCCTGATCATCGATCCCTATTTCTCCGGCACCAAGGTCGCCTGGATCCTCGATTCCGTGCCCGGCGCGCGCGAGCGCGCGATGCGCGGCGAGCTGATGTTCGGCACCGTCGATTCTTATCTGTTGTGGCGGCTCACCGCTGGCCGCGTGCACGCGACCGACGCCACCAACGCCTCGCGCACGCTCTTGTTCAACATCCACACCGGGCAGTGGGACGACGAGCTCCTGAAAATCCTGCGCGTGCCGCGCTCGATGTTGCCTGAGGTGAAGGATTCCTCGCACCATTTCGGCGACAGCGTGCCGGACCTGTTCGGCGGAGCGATTGCGATCTCCGGCATCGCCGGCGACCAGCAGGCCGCCACTATCGGGCAGGCATGCTTCACGCCCGGCATGATCAAGTCGACCTACGGCACCGGCTGTTTTGCCCTGCTCAACACCGGCACCACCCCGGTCGCCTCGAAGAACAAGCTGCTGACCACGATCGCCTACCAGCTGAAGGGCCAGCGCACCTACGCGCTGGAGGGCTCGATCTTCGTCGCCGGCTCCGCGGTGCAGTGGTTGCGCGACGGCTTGGGGATCATCAAGCAGGCCAGCGAGACCGGGCCGCTCGCCGACAAATCCGACTCGATGCAAAGCGTCTATCTGGTGCCGGCCTTCGTCGGCCTCGGCGCGCCCTACTGGAATCCGCGCGTGCGCGGCGCGCTGTTCGGGCTGACGCGCAACACCGGCCCCGCTGAGTTGGCGCATGCCGCGCTGGAAAGCGTCTGCTACCAGACCTTTGATCTCTGGGCGGCGATGCGCGCCGACTGGCCGGAGGCCAAGGCCACCAGGACAGTGCTGCGCGTCGACGGCGGCATGACCGCGTCCGACTGGACCATGCAGCGCCTCGCCGATTTGCTCGACGCGCCGGTCGATCGCCCGATGATCCAGGAAACCACCGCGCTCGGCGCCGCCTATCTCGCCGGCCTTTCCGCCGGCGTCTATCCCGAGCCCACAAAATTCGCCGACAACTGGCGGCTCGAGCACCGCTTCAAGCCCGCGATGAGCGCGGCGACGCGTGAGCGCAAACTGGCCGGATGGGCGCGGGCGGTGAGGGGGCTGCTGGCGAGCGATGAGGGGGAGGGGTAGCCGGTCAAGGGCTTGAGCGACGAGCGGTCGAAGAGTGCCGCCGCATGTAGCGACGCTACTCGTAACAGCAATGGCACCGTGGCACTAACGAGCACCCTTTCTATTCAAAAACCGAGATGTTCCCTAACCGCTTCTCGCATGAGATCGTTGCGTTGTTTGCGCTGAGCTCTATTATTTACGCCTTCCCGAGCCGCCAAAGAGTATTCCGGTGGAAGATTCTGCTCAAATTTCTCTAGGCACCCCTTGATAGCCCGTGCAGAGGCTTCTTGAAAAAGAGGCAGCTCATTTGCAATCGTCACAAACAGCGTAAAGGCGTTCGCTTTGTTCTGCCACATTGAACCTTTCGGGAGCTTCATTTGGCCTATCAAGTGCGCCGTCCGATCAAATGTAAAAATGATCTGATCTTTTGCGCCGAACTGCTGTGCAAATTCCTCAAGATAATCCCGGGCCTTATCATTGCGATTATAAAACCCGTGAAGATGTGTAGCCATGAGATTTAACGTGTACATTAAGTGCACCATTCGCGACGTCTCATATGGAGAGAATATCTTCCCACCAAGCACGAACGATTCGTATTCGGAGACTTTTTGGGCCTGGGCCCAGGCTAGAAATTCTTGAGATACACTCGGATCAAAATCATTTCGGTTGATGTTGATCGCATCCTCAAGGTCGAGGTTCTTCGACGGCAATAGCTCATCGCACAATATCTTGGCGACTAACATAAACTCCGAAGACGCATACTCTGTCGCAAAACGTTCGATTGTCGATAGGGAGTAGAAGGTGCGGTTTAATCGTTTAAAGATCTCTATCAATTGTGGATCATTGTCGCGTAAATCCAAATCCATTACGGGAACCTGATATTTGACGAATTCCTCTCGTTCGGGAACGGTGAGACTTTCAAATTTTCGTCCATCAACATCTAATTCCCCATCGATGAATTGCATGATGGAGCTCATTCTCTGCTGGCCGTCCACAATACACGACGTGCTTACCATCGTCTCGACGTCAATATTACCCCGCGCAACGAATATTTGAGGAAACGGAAAGCCCTTCAAGATGGTGTCAATGAAGTCCCGTTTATGCACGTCTCTCCAAACTAAATTGCGCTGAAAGAAAGGTGAAAGTATCAACCTACCTCGCTTGATGTCATTGTAGAGGTCGATAATTTCACGCGAACGTATGGTATGGCGGATCATGCTAGCCTCTTCTTACGGCAGTAACTGAAGAAATTTGTTTCGCGACGAAGCACTCTTCAGAAAGATAGATTGCGCCTGATATCTTCTTGAAATGGGGAATGTGCTGGGCGCTCAGCCTTGCGAAGAAATCAAACCAGGCTGATTTATTAGGAGCACGGGGCATCAAATCAGGGCGCAGCATTCCCCTCTCTGCCGTGTATTTGATAAAGGCTTCTTTTGTCGAGACACCTTCCCTTCGTTCAAATCCTGTAAGGTCAGTGAAGCCCCGTGTTGCTTGTATAATTTCTCCAAGAAAGCGTGCAAAAAGCGCTGGCGACACAACCGCCAAATCCAGATCGGATTCACCAGCGGCAAAGTCCTTTTGCTTGTGGATGCTATATCCGGTATGTGCTGAACCACAGACAAGAATATGGTGAAGCGGAACGTTATATTTTGAGGAGACTGCTTTTCGGATTTGATGCAGTAATTCTGATTTGTCGGAAAAATATGCTGACGCTTCCGCTAAGAACACCAGTTCGGAAACTTCCCGGACCGACCCCTTTGCGTTTTTTATTACTGAAACTATGCGCGGCTCGATGTCGACGGGCATTCAAACCTCAATCTGTTCGAACACGATAGCTACCTTTGGGATTGATGCAACTGCTGGGCGAGCATTGGGTAGCGTATAAGTCGACCTAGCCTTTAACATCGGTCACTGCTGGATACCCGCTTTCGCGGGTATGACGGCCTTTTGTGAGGCACGCAGTGCCTCTCTCTCCCCGTCAAGGTAAGGAAGATTGTTTCGCTTGCTCGGCCTTTAATCTCTGGCAAGCTGCGATCATATCCGTTCCATCCTCAAGGTGCACCTGATCCCATGCTCCTGATCGGTCAATATGACTCCCCCTTCGTCCGCCGTGTGGCGATTGCGCTGCGGCTTTATGGGCTGTCGTTCGAGCACCGGCCGTGGTCGACGTTTGGCGATGCCGACAAGATCGCGCCATATAATCCGCTGCGGCGGGTACCGACGCTGGTGCTCGATGACGGCGAGACGCTGATCGAGAGCACGGCGATTCTGGATTATCTCGATGAGCTGGCTGGACCGGAACAAGCGATGATCGCAGGCAGCGGACCGGAGCGGCGGCGTGCGTTGAAAATCTGCGCGCTGGCGACCGGGCTCGGCGACAAGGGTGTGAGCCTGCTTTACGAGCGCGTGCTGCGCAAGGATCAGTCGAAAATCTGGGTCGAACGCTGCGAGGCGCAGATCGGCGGCGTGCTCGATGTGCTGGAAAAACAGCGCGCCGCTATCACTTCGCCATACTGGTTCGGCGATCGCATCGGACATGCCGACATCGCGGTCGCCTGCGTGTTGCGATTTACCGGCGAGGCGCATCCGCAATTGTTCAATGCCGCGCGCTATCCGGCACTGAAGACGCACGCCGCGCGCTGCGACGCGCTGCCGCCGTTTCAGGAGATCGTGCAGCCGCTGCGCCCGCCGAGCGGGGATTGAGCGAGGTGCGTTACTTTCTTCCTTCTCCCCTTGTGGGAGAAAGGTGGCGCGAAGCGCCGGATGAGGGGTCTCCATCCGCGGAGAGAACCCCTTGCCCGTCTTCGCTTCCTCTCCCACAGGGGGAGAGGGGAACAGCGAACAGCCAAACTGATTTGCCCGACGGGCAAATCACCGATTTTCCTGTCCAGCCCTGTTCGCAAAAATATTTCGCTTCGCCGTTTGGTAGAAACAGCTTTATGGATTCCGCCGTCCCGTCTCGAAAGAGGGGCGTTGGCCATCGTCACGAACGTTGGGGTGGGATGCGGTGGACGCGGCAGCGTCGGGCGCGCAAAGGGGATCGCAGGGCGGGTTTGGCTCGTGAGCGAATAGCCGGCGCGCAGACGAACGGCGCTGAAGCGTACGGTAAAACCGTGTGGTCCTGGCACCCGTTGCTGGTGTCAAGTCGGCGGAGGTTTTGCAAGCCCAACCGGGCCTTGCACAACCATCAATTCGCTGATGACGGTGACAAGACGAATTCGTCGCCGGGGAGAGCACGGCATAAGCCGTAAAGCCATTGCGCAGGGAATGCCGGACTGCCTCCGCTGCCCCTGTATGCTCGTGTGCGCCCTTTTTTGCGCTATTGCACACGAGACCGCTGGGTGCAGCATGCACCCGGCATTCCCTGCGCCCTCTGTCTTTCGAGGGTCATGGTTCCAGCAAAACTCGGGCACGCGGTGCCGCGGGAATACGAGCGTGTGCCATGAGAGCGTCATTGCGAGGACCGCTTGCGACGAAGCAATCCAGACTTCCTTCGCGGCATTCTGGATTGCTTCGCTTCGCTCGCAATGACGGGGCGCCGCTGTCACCCCGCTCCCACCGCCTTCTTCCGATACGCCAGATGCACCGCGCAGCTGCAGCCCGGCGGATGCGCGGCCAATTCAGTGGAGGCGGCATCGTTGGCGGGTACGGCAATTGCCGGCGCCAGCGTCGGCATCGCTTCTTTCACGCGGCGGTCCTGCAGCGATTGATCCTGCGCCGGGATGTAGTTCAAGACCGGCGCCAGCCAGCGCTCGGCTTCCGCGACGCTCCAGCCTTTTCGCGCGGCGTAATCCTCGACCTGGTCGCGCTCGATCTTGCCGACGCCGAAATAGAAGCTTCCGGGATGGCTAAAATAGAGTCCGGATACCGACGAGCCCGGCCACATCGCAAAGCTCTCGGTCAGCTTCACGCCGGCGGTGTTTTCCGCATCGAGCAAGGCAAACAGCGTGGCCTTCTCGGTGTGATCGGGCTGCGCGGGATAGCCGGGCGCGGGGCGGATGCCCTGATATTTTTCCAGGATCAGGTCTTCCGGCGACAGCGCCTCGTCCGGCGCATAGCCCCAGAATTCCCTGCGGACGCGCGCATGCATCCGCTCGGCGAAGGCTTCGGCGAGACGATCGGCCAGCGCCTTGCACAGGATCGAGGAGTAATCGTCATTGGCGTTCTTGAAGCGGTCGGCAACGATATCTTCGCCGATCCCCGCGGTGACCACGAACGCACCGATATAATCCGTCACGCCGCTCGCAACCGGCGCGATGAAATCCGACAGCGCCGCGTTGAAGCGGCCTTCGCGTTTCTCCAGCTGCTGGCGCAAGGTGTGGAAGGTCGCGATCTTCTTTTTGCGGCCGTCGTCGGCATAAACAGCGATGTCGTCGCCTTCGGCATTGGCCGGCCAGAAGCCGATGGTCGCCTGCGCCTTGAACCAGTTCTCTTTCACGATCAAGTCGAGCATCTTGCGGGCGTCGTCATAGAGCGAGCGCGCGACCTCGCCGACTTTGGGATCGTCGAGAATGGCGGGGAAGCGGCCGGTCAGCTCCCAGGTCTGGAAGAACGGCGTCCAGTCGATGTATTCGGCGAGCTCGGCGAGGTCATAATCTCTAAACGTCTTGATGCCCAGAAACGCCGGCTTCTTCGGCGGTGTCTGGGCGAAGTCGATTTTCACCGCGTTGGCGCGGGCATCGGCGAGCTTGAGCCGCTTCTTGTCGGCCTGCGCGCGGAAATGCGCCGCGGAAATCTTCGCGTAATCCGCGCGGACTTCGGCCGCATAGGCCTCGCGCCGCTCCGGCGAGAGCAGCGACGAGGCGACGCCGACCGCGCGACTGGCGTCGTTGACATGCACCACCGGCCCGCCGCGATAGTTCGGGTCGATCTTCACCGCGGTATGGACGCGGCTGGTGGTGGCGCCGCCGATCAACAGCGGCACCTTCATGCCCTGGCGCTCCAGCTCGCCGGCGAGAAAGCTCATCTCGTCGAGCGAGGGCGTGATCAGGCCGGACAGGCCGATGATATCGGCATCTTCCGCCTTCGCGGTCTCGATGATCTTTGTGGCCGGCACCATGACGCCGAGGTCGATCACCTCGAAATTGTTACATTGCAGCACGATGCCGACGATGTTCTTGCCGATGTCGTGCACGTCGCCCTTCACGGTGGCGAGCACGATCTTGCCGGCGGAGTTGCGGCCGTCGCCGGCAATGCCGTTGGCCAGGTTGCGCGCCTTCTCTTCTTCCATGAACGGCATCAGATAGGCGACGGCCTGCTTCATCACGCGGGCGGATTTCACCACCTGCGGCAGGAACATCTTGCCGTCGCCGAACAGGTCGCCGACGATGTTCATGCCGGCCATCAGCGGGCCTTCGATCACATTCAGCGGCCGCTCGGCGACTTTGCGGGCGTCCTCGGTATCGACATCGATATATTCGGTGATGCCGTGCACCAGCGCGTGGGACAGCCGCTTGTCGACCGGCCATTCGCGCCAGGCGAGATCCTGCTCCCTGGTCTGCTTCTCCTTGCCGCGGAATTTTTCGGCCAGCGCCAGCAGCCGCTCGGAGGCGCCGGGATCGCGATTGAGGATGACGTCTTCGCACACCTGGCGCAGCTCGGGATCGATGTCGTCATAGACGATCATCTGCCCGGCATTGACGATGCCCATGTCCATGCCGGCATGAATCGCGTGATACAGGAACACCGAATGCATGGCTTCGCGCACCGGCTCGTTGCCGCGGAACGAGAACGACAGGTTCGACACGCCGCCGGAGATATGGGCGTGCGGCAGGTTCTGCCGGATCCAGCGCGTCGCCTCGATGAAATCGACGCCGTAATTGTTGTGCTCCTCGAGCCCGGTGGCGATCGCGAAAATGTTCGGATCGAAAATGATATCCTCGGGCGGGAAGTCGAGCCGGTTGACCAGGATGTCATAGGCGCGCTTGCAGATCTCGGTCTTGCGCGCGAACGTGTCGGCCTGTCCCACTTCATCGAACGCCATCACCACCACGGCCGCGCCGTGACGCCGCGCGATCATGGCTTCGTGAATGAATTTCTCCTCGCCTTCCTTCATCGAGATCGAATTCACCACCGGCTTGCCCTGCACGCATTTCAGGCCGGCTTCGATCACGGAAAATTTCGAGGAATCGACCATCACGGGGACGCGGGCGATGTCCGGCTCCGCGGCGACGAGGTTGAGGAATGTCACCATCGCCTTTTCGGAATCCAGCAGGCCCTCGTCCATGTTGACGTCGATGATCTGGGCGCCGTTCTCGACCTGGTCGCGCGCCACCTGCAACGCCGCGGTGTAGTCGCCCGCGGTGATCAGCTTGCGAAATCGCGCCGAGCCGGTGACGTTGGTACGTTCGCCGACATTGACGAAGGGGATCGCGGGCGTCAGTTCGAACGGCTCCAGGCCCGAGAGCCGCAGGCGCGGTTCGATGGTGGGGATCACGCGCGGCTTGTGCGGCGCAACGGCTGCGGCAATCGCCGCGATATGGTCGGGCGTGGTGCCGCAGCAACCGCCGACGATGTTGACGAGGCCGTCGCGCGCGAATTCGCCGATCAGCCGCGCCATATATTCGGGGCTTTCGTCGTACTGGCCGAATTCGTTGGGAAGCCCGGCATTCGGATAGGCGCAGACCAGCGCGTCGGCGACGCGGCCGATGTCGGCGATATGGGCGCGCAGATCTTCGGCGCCGAGCGCGCAGTTGAATCCGATGGTGATCGGCTTGGCGTGGCGCACCGAATTCCAGAACGCTTCCGGCAACTGGCCGGACAGCAGCCGGCCGGATTTGTCGGTGATGGTGCCGGAGATCATCACGGGCACGTCGATGCCGCGGGCCTCGCAGATTTCCGAGATGGCGTACAGCGCCGCCTTGGCGTTGAGCGTGTCGAAGATGGTCTCGAGCAGCAGCAGGTCGGCGCCGCCGTCCAGCAGCCCGTTGATCTGTTCGCCATAGGCGGTGCGCAGGTCGTCGAAGGTGACGGCGCGGTAACCGGGGCTCGAGACGTCAGGCGAGATCGAGGCGGTGCGGTTGGTCGGGCCGATCGCGCCGGCGACAAAGCGCGGCTTGCCGTCCTCGGCGCTGACTTTCTCCGCGGCGGCGCGGGCCAGCCTGGCGCCTTCGAGATTCATCTCGTAGGCGATGCTGGAGAGGTCGTAATCGGCCTGCGCGATCGAGGTCGAGGAAAACGTGTTGGTGGCGACGATGTCGGCGCCGGCGCGCAAGTAGTCGGCGTGGATGTCCTCGATCGCCTTCGGCTGCGTCAGGATCAACAGGTCGTTGTTGCCCCTGAGGTCGCGATGGAAATCCTTGAAGCGCTCGCCGCGAAACGCGGCCTCGTCATATTGCAGGCCCTGGATCATGGTGCCCATGGCGCCGTCGAGCACCAGGATGCGCTCGTGGGCAGCCGCGAGCAGGGCGGTTCGCTTGGGTGAGACAGGCACGCTCATCGGATCATGCAGCTTTCTGTGCGCCGTGGGGGCGAATGCCGAGCAAATGGCTGATCGCGAACACGAGGTCGGCGCGGTTCATGGTGTAGAAGTGAAAGGTGTCGACGCCGTGCTTGGCGAGCTTCTGCACCTGGCCGGCCGCGACCGCCGCCGCCACCAGCTTGCGGGTTTCGGGATCATCATCGAGGCCTTCGAATTTCTTCGCGAGCCAGTCCGGCATGCTGGCGCCGGTGCGCTTGGCGAAATTCGCGGCCTGCTTGAAATTCTGCACCGGAAGAATCCCCGGCACGATCGGAATGTCGATGCCACGCGCGCGCACACGGTCGAGGTAGCGGAAGTAGAGATCGTTATCGAAGAAGAATTGCGTGATGGCGCGGGTGGCGCCGGCATCGACTTTGGCCTTGAGCATGTCGACATCGGCATCGAAGCTCGGGCTTTCCGGGTGCTTTTCGGGATAGGCCGACACCGTCACCTCGATATCTCCATGGCGGCGCTTGATCGCGGCGACGAGATCGGCCGAACTGCGATAACCCTGCGGATGCGGCACATAGGTGCCGCCGAGCCCGCTCGAGGGATCGCCGCGCAACGCCACGATGTGGCGGACACCAACCTCGTGATATTTCGTCACCACGTCGTCGATATCGCCGCACGGCGCATCGACGCAGGTGAGGTGCGCGGCTGGGGTCAGGCTGGTTTCAGCAAGGATGCGGGCGATGGTGGAATGGGTGCGCTCCCGGGTCGAACCGCCGGCGCCATAGGTCACCGAGACGAAATTCGGCGCGAGCGGCGCGAGCCGGCTGATGGTCTCCCACAGATTGCGCTCCATCTCCTCGGTCTTCGGCGGGAAGAACTCGAACGAGATCGCAGGGGCTTTAGGCGCACGGTGCCCATCTCGTACGGCGGGCGGAACCTCGGTCATGGCACCACAAACTCCACTTGGCGGGCGACAGGCTTAGCTGCAGTCCTAGTAAAAATAAGCCAAACAGGGCCGGGCAAACAGCCCATTGGGGATGGGAAATTGCCCAATTTCTTTGTGAAATCCTGAATTTGTACTCCATTATTTTATAAGTGGGCAGGATATTTGAAAGTGCGGTTACCTCAGAAATTTGCAAATACTTCAACATTATATGGCGTAAATTGACGCTTGTGCCAAAGCGGCCTCTCAAGTTCGAGTGTGGGCAAGGTACGATAGTATGATTTTATCGATAGCCCGTCCCAACCGCCCCCTGGAATTGCCGGCGCCTCGGGCAGCCGATGCGTGCCTGATCTGCGCGGCTGGGCCCTTTGTCGGCCTGATCTGGCGGACTAGCTTAGCGTCATGATTCCACTCTCGATTCTTGATCTCTCCGTCGTCACCACCGGCACCAAACCAGCCGCGGCGCTGCGCAACAGCATCGATCTGGCGCAACACGCCGATGCGCTCGGCTACGTCCGCTATTGGCTCGCCGAGCATCACAATCTTGCATCGGTCGCGAGCCCCGCGCCCGACATTATGATCGGGCAGATCGCCGCGGTGACCAACCGCATTCGGGTCGGCTCCGGCGGCGTGATGCTGCCGAACCACGCGCCGCTGATGGTGGCCGAGCGCTTCAAGACGCTGGAGGCGCTGTTTCCCGGCCGGATCGATCTCGGGCTGGGCCGTGCGCCCGGCACCGATGGCGCCACTGCGTATGCGCTGCGCACCCGGCTCGATCGCCGCGAGGGCGATGATTTCCTCGAGCGGCTGCAAGAATTGACGCTGTGGGAAACCCGCGACTTTCCGCCGAACCATCCCTTCAACAATGTGGTGGCGATGCCGGACGACACGCCGCTGCCGCCGATCTGGCTGCTCGGCTCCAGCGACTACAGTTCGGAACTCGCAGCCCAGGTCGGCATGGGCTTCGCGTTCGCGCATCATTTCGCGTCCTATGACGCCATCGAAGCCATGACGAACTACCGTGCGCACTTCAAGCCGTCGGGCTGGCGCTCAACACCGCACGGCATTCTCGCCGTCGCGGTGGTGGCGGCGGAGACCGATGCAGAAGCCGAACGGCTGGCGTCCTCCATGGATCTCAACCGGTTGCGCCGCGACCGCGGCCAGTATCTGCCGCTGCCGAGCGTCGAGGAGGCGTTGGCCTATCCCTATACGGACGCCGAACGCGCCTCGATCGCGCGCAACCGCTCACGGCTGTTCGTCGGCAGCCCGGCGACGGTGATGGCGAAGCTGCAGCCGATGATTACGGCAAGCCAGGCCGATGAGCTGATGATCATCACCGCGGTGTACGATCACGACGCACGCAAAAAATCCTACAGCCTGTTGGCGGACGCGTTCGGGTTAGGGAAGCAGGCCGCGGCGTAAGCTACCCGCCGTCATTCCGGGGCAGCCCGCAGGGCTGAACCCGGAATCCAGAGATGATTTGGCGCAGAGATTCCGGGTTCGACGCTGCGCGTCGCCCCGGAATGACGACCTCATTCACTCCGGCTTCTCGCTGAACGTCGCGCGGAAGGGATGGCCGGGATAGACCCCGACGATGCGGAATTCGCGCGAGAAGAATTTCAATTCCTCCAGCGCAAAGGCGAGGTTGCTGTCCTCGGGATGGCCGTCGACATCGGCGTAGAATTGCGTGGCGAAGAAATTGCCGTCGATCATGTAGCTTTCGAGCTTGGTCATGTTGACGCCGTTGGTGGCGAAGCCGCCCATCGCCTTGTAAAGCGCGGCTGGCAGGTTGCGCACCCGGAAAACAAAGGTGGTGACCAGCGGTCCCGAGCCCTGCTTGGCCCAGTCGGCCTCGCGCGCCAGCACCACAAAACGCGTGGTGTTATGGGTCTCGTCCTCGACGTCCTCGGCCAGGATATCGAGGCCGTAGATGTCGGCGGCAAGCTTTGAAGCAATCGCTGCGCAGCTCTTGTCGCCGCGTTCGGCGACAATGCGCGCGGACCCTGCCGTATCGCCCGCGACGATCGGCTTGATGCCGAGCTTGCGGATGATGCGGCGGCACTGCCCGAGCGCGTGGACGTGGCTTTCGACAGATTTGATATCGGCAAGCTTGGCGCCGCGCGGCGCCATCAGCTGATGATGGATCGGCAAAAACCATTCGCCGACGATGAACAGGCCGGATTGCGGCAACAGATGATGGATGTCGGCGACGCGGCCGGCGACCGAGTTCTCGATCGGGATCATGCCCAGATCGGCCTCGCCCGAGGCGATCGTCGCCAGAGCGTCTTCGAAGGTCGGACAGGCCAGCGGCTCCGCGTCTGGATAGGCTTCGGCGATGGCGATATGGGAATTCGCGCCCGGCTCGCCCTGGAATGCAATTTTCATGGTTTGGGTCATGGCGCCTTGTATCAGCCGCTCAGGTTTTTGCCAGTATTTGGCGGGCGGTTTCGAGGTCGGCCGGCGTGTCGACGCCGCGCGGCACCGTGTCAACGATGGTGATGTCGATCCGCATACCGGCCTCGAGCGCCCGCAGCTGCTCGAGTTTTTCCTGCTGTTCCAGCACGGAAGGAGCGAGCGCAACGAAACGCTCCAGTGCCGCACGGCGATAGGCATAGAGGCCGATGTGATGGTAGCGCGGGCCGTCGCCCCAAGGCGCCGTGGCGCGTGTGAAGTAAAGCGCGCGCAGCCGCCTCGCGCTTAAGCGAGCGCCGACAGCTTTCACCACATTCGGGTTGGTGCTCTCTTCCTCGGTGTGGATTTCGGCGGCAAGCGTTGCGATATCGACCGCGGGATCGGCGAGCGGGGCGAGCACGCTGCGGATGTTGTCCGGGCGAATGGTCGGAAAATCGCCCTGCAGATTGACGACTATTTCAGCCTCGCGCCGGGGATCGAGCTTGCCGAGCGCCTCATGGATGCGATCGGATCCGGACGGATGATCGGCGCGCGTCATGACCGCCTCAAAGCCGTGGGCGTTCACCGCCGCCGCAATTTCCGGCGTGTCGGTGGCGACCGCGACACGGCCGATTTGCGCCGCCTCGGCCCGGCGCAGCACATGGACGATCATCGGCAGGCCGGCAATATCCAATAGCGGCTTGCCGGGCAGGCGGGTCGCGGCCATGCGGGCTGGAATCAGCACTAAGTTGCGGGTTTCGGTCATCAGAGTGAGGTCTGGACCCCGTTGAGAACAAGCTGGAAATGATGGGGAATGGTCGAAAGTCGGCGCATTTATACGGGTTGCCAGAGCACGGGCAACCCGATATCTCAACGCTGCTGAGGGGGCGGTGCGAAAGCCTGATTCCTGATGCTCATTCGCGGCCGTCTCTCCGGCCTAAAGTCGACCTTCCGGGCTGGAGCCTGATCCAATATGGACTCCTTTGAACTCAATAAAATTCTCGGTGCAGTTCTCGGCACCTGCCTTGTTCTGATGGTGACGAGCTTCGCGGCTGGTGCAATTTTTGCCCCGGCGATGCCGGAAAAGCCGGGTTTCGAAATCGCGGTAAAGGAACAACCGCAAGGCGGCGCCAAGGAAGCTGCGGCCGCGCCGTCCGAGCCGATCGAGAAATTGCTGCAAACCGCTTCGGTCGAAAAGGGTGCTGCCGCGGCGAAGAAATGCGTCGCCTGCCACACCTTCGAGAAGGGCGGCCCCAACCGCGTCGGTCCGAATCTTTATGGAATCGTCAACGATCACAGAGGCGAGGGGCGCGGGTTTAATTTCTCGGCTGCCATGAAGGCCAAGGACGGGACCTGGACTTACGACGACCTCAACAAGTTCATCGCCAATCCCAAGGGCTTCATCCCGGGAACTGCGATGGGATTCGCCGGCATCTCCAAGGACAGCGAGCGCGCCGACGTGATCGCCTATCTGCGCACGCTCTCGGACAACCCGGTTCCGCTGCCGACGGCGTCGAAATAACGGCCCCCGATATCTCCACATGGGCTTCAAGGATCGACGGCCGGGCATTGTCTGGCCGTTTTTGATTCCGGTCACCGGCCCGTTATCGGGACGTTTCGCCGCACTGCTAGTGCTTCCGGGCTGGTATCATGAGGAAAAAGCAACATAATCGGTCGAACCCTTGCCTTATAATGGCGCGTCAATAGGTGTCTCTGCTAACGACAGGAATGTTTCATTTGGCGATTACCCGACGGCATCTTCTGCAAAGCGGCGCCATCGCCGCGATCGCCCCGGCGCTGGGGAGCGTAGCCGGCCTGCCCGCGGCCGATCCGGCCATGGCACAATCCGCAAACGGCGAACTCGCCTGGCGCCACGCGCTGTCGCTGTTTGGCAACATCAAATACCCCGCCGACTTCAAGCGCTTCGATTACGTCAATCCGGACGCGCCCAAGGGTGGCGTGGCGCGCCAGATCTTCATCGGCACTTTCGACAATTTCAACATCGTGGTGGCAGGTGTCAAAGGCTCGGTCGCGGCGGCCGCATCGCTCATCTACGAGTCCCTGACGACGCCGGCGCTTGACGAGGTCTCGACCGAGTATGGCGCGCTCGCCGAAGCGGCAAGCCATCCCGACGATTTCTCCTATGTGATCTACCGTCTGCGTCCGCAGGCCAAATGGCACGACGGCAAGCCGGTGACGGCGGACGACGTGATCTTCTCGCTCGACGCCTTCAAGAAATATCACCCGATGTACTCGGCTTACTACAGCCACGTGGTCAAGGCCGAGAAGCTCAGCGATCGCGAGGTGAAGTTCGTTTTCGATGCGCCGGGCAACCGTGAGCTGCCGCAGATCGTGGGCCAGCTCACCATCCTGCCGAAGCATTGGTGGGAAGGCACCGACGGCTCCGGCCGCAAGCGCGACGTCTCCGCGACCACGCTCGAACAGCCGTTGGGGTCGGGCGCCTATCGCATCAAGGAATTCGTCGCCGGCAGGACCGTCACGCTCGAGCGCGTGAAGGATTATTGGGGCCGCGAGTTCGCGGCAAATGTCGGCCGCAACAATTTCGACGAGCTGCGCTACGAATATTTCAGGGACGCAACCGTTGCGATCGAGGCGTTCAAGGCCGATCAGGTCGACTGGCGCACGGAGAACAGCGCCAAAGCCTGGGCGACCCAGTACGATTTTCCGGCCGTTTCCGAGAAGCGCGTGCTGCTGGAAGAATTTCCCAACCGCAGCTCCGGCCTCATGCAGGCCTTTGCGCCGAACATCCGTCGCGCCAAATTCAGCGATGCTCGGGTGCGCCGCGCCCTGAACTATGCATTCGACTTCGAGGAAATGAACAAGCAGATTTTCTTCGGCCAGTACAAGCGCATCAGCAGTTATTTCGACGGCGCCGAAGAACTGATGGCGACCGGTCTGCCGCAAGGCAAAGAGCTCGAAATCCTCGAGCCGTTGCGCGCCGAAGTTCCGCCCGAGGTCTTTACGACCGCCTACAGCAACCCCGTGGGAGGCAGTCCGGAAGCCGTGCGCGACAATCTTCGCGAGGCGCTGCGCTTGTTGAAGGAAGCCGGTTACGAGGTGCGCGATCGCAAGCTGGTCGATACCAAGACCGGGACGCAGCTCGCGGTCGAATTGTTGAGCCAGGATCCAACATTCGAACGGGTCATGCTGTTCTACAAACCCTCGCTGGAGCGGCTCGGCATCGCGGTCAGCGTGCGCACGATCGACCCCATCCAATACGAGAACCGGCTTCGCGAATGGGACTTCGACATCGTGGTCGGGTCCTGGCCGGAGTCGTTGTCGCCCGGCAACGAGCAGCGCGAGTTCTGGGGATCGCAGGCCGCCGGCATGGCTGGTTCGCGCAACATTGTCGGCATCAAGAATCCCGCCATCGATAAGCTGATCGATCGCGTGATTTTCGCAAAGGACCGCGACAATCTGGTCGCCGCCACCAAGGCGCTCGACCGCGTGCTGCTGTGGAATCACTATGTCGTGCCGCAGTGGAATTACTCAAAGGTGCGTACGGCGCGCTGGGACCGCTTCGGCCGCCCGGCGGAACTGCCCAAATATGGTCTGTCGGGCTTCCCGGCGATCTGGTGGTATGACGCGGACAAGGCGGCACGGATCGCAAAACGGTCGTGAAGGACATCTCCCGCATGGCGCTTTTCTCTCGCCGGCATGTGTTCGGTCTCGGGGTGGGCGCGCTGAGCGCGTCGCTGGCCCGGCCGGCGCCGGCGGTGGAGATCGGTCCTGACGTCCACGGCATGTCGGCCTTCGGCGACCTGAAATACCCGACCGACTTCCACCATTTCGACTACGTCAATCTGAACGCGCCGAAGGGCGGCCTGCTGTCGACCATCCCGTCGAACCGCGCCTACAACCAGTCATTCCTGACCTTCAACTCGCTTAACGCCTTCATTTTGAAGGGCGATGGCGCGCAGGGCATGGGCCTGACCTTTGCGGCTCTTATGGCACGTGCCGGCGACGAGCCGGATGCAATGTACGGTCTTGCAGCCAAGTCGGTGGCGATTTCGCCCGATGGCCTGATCTATCGCTTCACGATCCGTCCCGAAGCGAAATTCCACGATGGCGCCAGGCTTACGGCGCGGGACGTGGCGTTCTCGCTCAACATCCTGAAGAGCAAGGGTCATCCGATCATCGCGCAGCAGGTGCGCGACATGCTGAAGGCGGAGGCGTCTGACGACGGCACGCTGGTCGTCACCTTTGCCGAGAAGCGCGGCCGCGACGTGCCGCTGTTCGTCGCGAGCCTGCCGATCTTCTCGCAGGCCTATTACGCGACGCATCCCTTCGACGAGTCCACTCTCGATATCCCCTTGGGTAACGGGCCTTACAAGGTCGGCAAGTTCGAGGTCAACCGATTCATCGAGTTCGAGAGGGTCAAGGACTGGTGGGGTGCGGACCTGCCGGTCAACCGCGGAAGCTACAATTTCGACGTGATCCGTTACGAGTTCTACCGCGACCGCGACGTTGCCTTTGAGGGCTTCACAGGACGCAATTACTTGTACCGCGAAGAATTCACCTCGCGCATCTGGAACACGCGCTACGATTTTCCGGCCGTGACAGACGGTCGCGTCAAGCGCGAGATACTACCAGACGAAACGCCATCGGGCGCGCAGGGCTGGTTCATCAATACCCGCCGCGACAGGTTCAAGGATCCGCGCGTCCGCGAAGCGCTCAACTATGCCTTCGATTTCGAATGGACCAACAAGACCATCATGTACGGGTCTTATGCCCGCACCCATTCGGTATTCCAGAATTCGGACATGATGGCGGTCGGGCCGCCTTCGCCTGAAGAACTCGCCTTGCTCGAACCGTTCCGCGACAAGGTGCCAAAGGAGGTGTTTGGCCCGCCCTTCGTGCCGCCGGTCTCGGACGGCTCGGGGCAGGACCGCGCGCTGTTGCGCAAGGCAGGGCAATTGCTCCAGGAGGCGGGCTGCCCGGTCAAGGATGGCAAGCGGATGACGCCGCAAGGCGAAGTCTTCCGCATCGAGTTCCTGCTCGATGAGCCATCGTTCCAGCCGCATCACGCGCCCTTCATCAAGAACCTCGGCACGCTCGGCATCGAGGCGACGATCCGGCTGGTCGATCCCGTGCAGTTCCGGGCGCGACGCGACGATTTCGACTACGACCTGCTCATCGAGCGCTTCGGTTTCTCGACCGTCCCCGGCGACTCGCTGCGGCCCTTTTTCACCTCGCAGGCGGCGACCACCAAAGGCTCGAACAATCTGGCCGGGATCGCCGATCCCGTCATCGACGCGATGGTGGAGACCTTGATCGCGGCCGACACTCGGCCGAAGCTGGTGTTCGCGGCGCGCGCGCTCGACCGGCTGATCCGCGCCGGACGTTACTGGGTGCCGCAGTGGTACGCCAACACGCACAGGCTGGCCTATTGGGATCTATTCGGCCATCCGCCAACCCTGCCGAAATATTCTGGGGTCAGTGTCATCGAACTCTGGTGGACGGCGAAATCGCCCGGTGCCATGGAACAGGCGAAATAGCCCATGAGCGCCTATATCGCCCGCCGCATTCTTTTGATGCTGCCCACGCTGCTCGGCATCCTGTTCGTATCCTTCGTGGTCGTGCAGTTCGCGCCGGGCGGTCCGGTCGAGCGCGTAATCGCACAGATCAATGGCTCCGATACCGGGGCGGCCTCGCGTATCTCCGGCTCTTCCGGCGGCGATTTCGGCGCGCGCCCGCAAGCCGGCGCGTCGGCGGACGCCGTCAATTCAAAATATCGCGGCGCGCAGGGGCTTGATCCTGCCTTCATCAAGAATCTCGAAAAGCAGTTTGGCTTCGACAAGCCAGCGCCCGAACGCTTCCTGCTGATGGTGTGGAATTTCTCCCGCTTCGATTTCGGCAAGAGCTACTTTCGCGACGTCAGCGTGCTGCAATTAATCAAGGAGAAGCTGCCGGTATCGATGTCGCTCGGCATCTGGATGACGCTCCTGACCTATCTGATCTCGATCCCGCTCGGCATCCGAAAGGCCGTCCAGGACGGGTCGCGGTTCGATACCTGGACGTCCGCCGTGATCATCGTCGGCTTTGCTATCCCAGGTTTTTTGTTCGCGATCCTTCTGATCATCCTGTTCGCCGGCGGCTCGTTCTTCAACATATTCCCGCTGCGCGGCCTGACCTCGGACGGTTGGGCGCAATTTCCCTGGTACTGGAAGATCATCGATTATTTCTGGCACCTCACGCTGCCGCTGATCTCGATGGCGCTCGGAGCGTTCGCCACCATGACGCTGCTGACCAAGAATTCGTTCCTCGACGAGATCCGCAAGCAATATGCCATGACCGCGCGCGCCAAGGGCTGCAGCGAACGGCAGGTGCTCTATAATCACATCTTCCGCAACGCCATGCTGATCGTGATCGCGGGATTCCCGAGCGCGTTCATCCACGCCTTCTTTTCCGGTTCGTTGCTGATCGAAACCATCTTTTCGCTCGACGGATTGGGCCTGCTCGGCTTCGAGAGCGTGCTTAATCGCGATTATCCGGTGGTGTTCGGCACGCTGTTTATTTTTTCCCTGGTCGGGCTGGTGGTGAACCTGATCTCCGATCTTGCCTATATGTGGATCGATCCCAGGATCGATTTCGAGTCGCGGGAAGTCTGATGGCGATGCTTGCGCCCCAGCCGGTCGAGACCACGACGCAGTCGCCGCTTGGCGAAGCCGCGCCACCAACGCGACATCCCCTGCAGCCTTCGCCGCTCAACAAGCGGCGCTGGCAGAATTTCAAGGCCAACCACCGTGGTTACTGGTCGTTCTGGATATTCCTCGCGCTGTTCGCGATTTCGCTGTTTGCCAATTTCATCGCCAACGATCGGCCGCTCGTCGTCAAATATGACGGTCGCCTCTATTGGCCGATTTTCTTCAACTACGCCGAGACCACCTTTGGCGGCGACTTCGAGACCACTGCCGACTACCGCGATCCCTATCTGCAGAAGCAGATCGCCGAGAAGGCCGGCACCATTATCTGGCCGCCGATCCGCTATTCCTACGGCACCCATAATCTCGACCTCCCGACGCCGGCGCCGTCGAAGCCGACCTGGATGCTGACGGAGGCGCAGTGCAAGGAAGTGGTGCAGAAGAAAGGCCTGAAGAGCTGCCGCGATCTCGAATACAACTGGCTCGGCACCGATGACCAGGGCCGCGACGTCGTCGCGCGCCTGATCTACGGTTTCCGAATCTCGGTGCTGTTCGGCCTCACGCTGACCATCCTCTCCTCGATCATCGGGATTGCCGCCGGCGGCGTGCAGGGTTATTTCGGCGGCTGGGTCGACCTCATCTTCCAGCGCTTCATCGAAATCTGGACCGCGATTCCTTCGCTCTATCTGCTTCTGATCATCTCGGCCGTGCTGCCGCCCGGCTTCTTCATCCTGCTCGGCATCCTCCTCTTGTTCTCCTGGGTGTCGCTGGTCGGCCTGGTGCGCGCGGAGTTCTTGCGCGGCCGCAATTTCGAATACATCATGGCGGCGCGCGCGCTCGGCGTTTCCAATGCCGTGATCATGTTCCGGCACCTGCTGCCGAACGCCATGGTGGCGACCATGACGTTCCTCCCCTTCATCGTGTCGTCGTCGGTGATGACGCTCACCGCGCTGGACTTCCTCGGCTTCGGCTTGCCGCCGGGTTCGCCATCGCTCGGCGAATTGCTGTCGCAGGGCAAGGCCAATGTGCAGGCGCCCTGGCTCGGCTTCACTGGATTCTTCTCGGTCGCGATCATGTTGTCGCTGCTGATCTTTATCGGCGAGGCCGCGCGCGACGCCTTCGATCCGCGCAAGACGTTTCGATAGGAAGCCGGCATGGACGTCATCAACCAACCCCTGCTCGATGTCCGCGATTTGTCGGTGGCGTTTCACCAGCCGAGCGGCACCTCGGTCGCGGTCGACCGTATCTCGTTCGAGATCAAGCGGGGCGATTGCGTGGCGCTGGTCGGCGAATCCGGTTCCGGAAAATCCGTCAGCGCGCTGTCGGTCCTGAAGCTGTTGCCCTATCCGACCGCATCGCATCCGTCGGGCAGCATTCACTTCAAGGGCCGTGAGTTGCTGGATCTGCCCGAGCGCGAGATGCGCGGCATTCGCGGCAACGACATTTCGATCATCTTCCAGGAGCCGATGACCTCGCTCAATCCGCTGCACACGATCGAGGCCCAGATCGGAGAGATCCTGCAGCTTCACAGCGGAATTAGCGGCGCCAGAGCGCGGGCGCGAACGCTCGAACTGCTAACCCAGGTCGGCATTCCCCAGCCGGAAACCCGGCTTGCCAGCTATCCGCATCAATTGTCCGGGGGCCAGCGCCAGCGCGTCATGATCGCGATGGCGCTCGCCAACGAGCCGGATTTGCTGATCGCGGATGAGCCGACCACAGCGCTCGATGTCACCGTGCAGGCCCAGATCCTGACGCTGCTGGCGGAGATTCGCGCCCGGCTCGGCATGAGCCTGCTGTTCATCACCCACGATCTCGGCATCGTTCGCCGCATCGCGGACGTGGTCTGCGTCATGAATGGCGGCAAGATCGTCGAGCAGGGACCGGTGGAGCAGGTCTTTACCGCGCCGAAACATCCCTACACACGCGCGCTGCTCGCGGCGGAGCCCAAGCCCGACCCGGCGCCGCCCCGCCCCAGTTCTCCTGTCGTGATGTCGGCCGACAATCTGAGAGTCTGGTTTCCGGTCAAGCGCGGTCTGCTGCGCCGTACGGTCGGACACATCAAGGCGGTCGATGGCGTCAATGTCTCCGTGCGCAAGGGCGAGACGCTTGGCGTGGTCGGAGAATCCGGCTCCGGCAAGACCACGCTCGGCCTGGCGCTGCTGCGGCTGATCTCATCGGATGGCCCGATCGTTTTTTTGGGCAGCAATATCCAGGGCCTCCGCTTCAAGGCGATGCGGCCGTTCCGGCGCGACATGCAGATCGTGTTCCAGGATCCGTTCGGCGCGCTCAGCCCGCGCATGTCGGTCGGCGACATCGTGGCGGAAGGCCTCAGCGTGCATCAGCGCTCGCTTTCACAACAGGAGCGCGAGACCCGCGTGATCAAGGCGCTCAGGGATGTCGGCATGGATCCCAATACGCGGTTTCGCTATCCGCACGAATTCTCGGGCGGCCAGCGCCAGCGCATCAGCATTGCCCGTGCCGCGGTGCTGGAGCCGAATTTCGTCGTGCTGGATGAGCCGACCAGCGCGCTCGATATGCTGTTCCAGGCGCAGATGGTCGATCTGTTGCGCGAACTGCAGCGCAAGCGCGACCTCACCTACATGTTCATTTCGCATGACCTGCGCGTGGTCGCTTCACTGGCAAGCCATCTGATCGTGATGCGTCAGGGCAAGGTAGTGGAGGAAGGGCCGGCTTCGGTGCTGTTCAAGAACCCGAAGTCCGATTACACGCGCGCGCTGTTCGCCGCGGCGTTCCGGCTCGAAACTGCGACTTGATGGCTTGCGCGTATTCCATTCGCAAGACCGGTACCGACCCTCGGATCAAGTCAGAAGGCGTGCTCTTGAGGAATACGCGCCACGGCGTGACGCAGTTTTAATGGCGTTCAAGTCAGCCGCTTGATCGCGGTGATGCCGATGGTCGCCTTGATGCGCGCGATGGCTTCGCGCCTGTTCTCGACCTCGGTCGTCATGTGATACGCATTGGCGTGCACGATCGTATCGGCATCGCGCACGATGGCGACATGGCCGTTCCAGAAAATCAGGTCGCCACGCTGCAGTTTCTTTGACTCCGCCGGATCCAATGCGCGGCCTAGGCCGTCCCGCTGCATGTCACTGTCGCGCGGGCAGCCGATTCCGGCGGCGTTCAGTGAAACCTGCACCAGGCCGGAACAATCGATCCCAAGACTGCTCTTGCCGCCCCAGAGATACGGCGTACCGACAAACCGTTCGGCCACCGCGACGAAATCCGCCGCCATCTCGTCGAGGCTACCGACATGCTGCCGCGGCAGATAAAGACCCTCGCGCGTCACGGCGAAGGCGCCATCCTCGCGCGTTACGGTGACCATTGTCCCCATCAGCAGTGTATCGACCGGCGGCAGTTTGATGGACGGCCCCGGAAACGCGAATGTCCGCAACGCCGTGATCTTGTGCGTCGGCGGAGCACCGGGCTTTACCAGCGCGCGATCTGGAAGCCAGCCCACATAGCCGTCACTCTTCAACTGGCCCCAGGCCCAGCCTTCGCCGGTGCGATCATAGATGGTTGCGCGCTCGCCTTTGAGGGCCTGCGTGGAAAGCTCGGCATCGGCACTCGGCCGGCTGCGCAGCGGCGCGATGGCATCCGATATCTCGAACTCTTCGCCGGTGACGAAGCGCGCCGCCGCGACCTTGCCTTCGAGATATTTCGCGGCAAGCTCAGGCCGCGCCGGTGTCAGGCGCGGATCATCCATAGCGTTGCCCGAGCAATTTGTAGATCGCGCGGGCGGCCTGGCATTCGCCGCCCTCGGGCCGTGCCGGCTTAGCCGACGGCGTCCAGCCGTAGATATCGACATGGAGCCAGCTCTTTGCGTCCTCGACGAAGCGTTGCAGAAACAGCGCGCAGGTGATGGAGCCGGCGAAGGTGCCCGACGGCGCGTTGTTGATGTTGGCGACCTTCGAATCGAGCCAGGCGTCGTAGGCTGGCCACAGCGGCAATCGCCACAACGGATCGTTCTCCTGTTTCGCGCAAGTCGCCAAGTCGGACGCCAGCGTCTCATCATTCGTGTAAAAGGGCGGTAAATCGGGACCCAGCGCCACGCGCGCCGCACCGGTCAGGGTGCCGAGGTCGATCAGCAGATCAGGCCTTTCTTCGCAGGCCAGCGCAATGGCGTCGGCCAGCACCAGCCGGCCCTCGGCGTCGGTATTGCCGATCTCCACGCTAAGGCCCTTGCGCGAGGTGAAGATATCGAGCGGGCGGAAGGCGTTGCCGGCGACCGCATTCTCGACCGCGGGGATTAGCACCCGCAGCCGAACTTTAAGCTTCGCATCCATCACCATCAGCGCCAGCGCCAGCACGCTGGCGGCGCCGCCCATATCCTTCTTCATGATCAGCATGCCGCTGGAGGGCTTCAGATCGAGCCCCCCGCTATCGAAACACACGCCTTTGCCGACCAGGGTGACCTTGGGGTGAGCGGGATCGCCCCAGGTCAAATCGATCAGCCGCGGCGCGCGCGACGACGCCATCCCCACCGCATGAATCAAGGGGAAATTCTGCCGCGTCAGCTCGTCGCCGACGATGCAGTTGAAATCGGCGCCGAAACGCTCGGCAAGATGCTGCGCGGCCAGCGCCAACTGCTCCGGCCCCATATCGTTCGACGGCGTGTTGATGAGGTCGCGGGCAAGCTGCGTTGCTTCCGCCATTCGCGTGATGTCTGCGATATCAATGCCATCGGGCGCGACCAGTTTCACGGCGGGCGCATCCGTCTTGCGATAGCGGCTGAAGCGATAGCTGCCGAGCGCAAAGGCGAGCGTAGCGAGGCGCGTATCGTGCGGCGCATTGGCGAAGCGATAGACACCCGCCGGCAGCAGGCCGGGCAGTTGTCCGGGCCGGAACAGGTCGCGGTGTTTACTGGTTTCGTCTTCCAGACCGAAGATGACCTGCGCGATGCGTCCGTCCGCAGAGGGCAGCGTGAGGCACGCCCCAGGTTTCGCGGCAAAGCCATTGGCTTTCGCGAACTGCCGGGCCTCGCCGGGAAGGTCAGCGCAGATCGCATCCCACGATTCCCTGGTCGCAAACGTAACGGGAATGGCTGATGGGGCGGGGGCGGCGAACACTGAATGCATGTGTCTCTCGGCTTCAGTTGAAACGGGGCAGCGGCAGGCGCGGAGGGTCAACAAAGACGTTGCAGTTTTTTCGCGCGGCCGCAATCGCTTGTAGCAGCAGCCGAAGGACGCCCTGCTGCAAGCCGCTTGGGGACGGTGATAGCCTCGCCCTCAACGCTGGTCTTCGAAGATAAGAGCATCATTTCTAGCGGGGGAATGCGATGGATAGGAAGCGTCCCGGCGCTGAAGATTGATGGATGGGCTGAGGCTAATCGCGCTCGGCGAGCTGCCCTACGACCTCGCCAATCCTGCATGGCCACTGGCGCCTCGCCTAGCGCTACCGTTGAAATCGATGGGCTTTCGCTTAGAGCGAGCATTAACCGGCCGTTAGGGTTAACCATCTATTGCTGGGCGCGTTCGTCGCGATCCATTCGCCTAATATCGTGAGTTAAGTGCCATGCAGCCCAGTCTTGCCCGGCTTCTTGCGTCCGCGGCCGCGACGGCGATCTTGGCCGCAACGCTTGGCGGCTGCCAGACGATGTCCGATATTACGGGATCGCTGAACTCGAAAACGCAGGCCAGCGCCAGCCCTGACGCCGATCCCCGGCGTGCGGTCGAGGCCTATGGCGAGCGCTATCGCGCCAATCCCAAGGACGCGGACCTTGCTCTGCGTTACGGACAGGCACTTCGCGCCACTGGACAGCGCGCCCAGGCCGTCGCCGTACTCGAACAGGCCACCATCGCCCATGCCGGCAATAAGGCGCTGCTCGCCGGCTACGGCCGGGCGTTGGCCGACAACGGTAATTTCCAGCAGGCGTTCGATGTTCTCTCCCGCGCCCATTCGCCCGACAATCCCGATTGGCGAATCCTTTCGGTGCAGGGAACGGCGCTCGATCAGCTTGGCCGGCACGACGAGGCACGGCTCTACTATGCCAGCGCCTTGAAGATCGTGCCCGACGAGCCTTCGGTGCTGTCCAATCTCGGCCTCTCCTATGTCCTCTCCAAGGACCTGCCGAAGGCGGAGGAAACCCTTCGCCGCGCTTATGCCAGCACCAGAGCCGATGCGCGGGTGCGGCAGAACCTTGGTCTGGTGGTTGGCCTGCAGGGCCGCTTTGCCGAGGCTGAAAGCATCGTGAAGGCCGACCTGCCGTCGGAGGAAGCGGCCGCAAATGTCGCCTACCTGAAGCAGATGCTGAGCCGCAAAGACAATCCGCGCGCAGGCGGCGGAACGATGCCGGTGGCGTCTCTCAACCGTCCAGGCTGATCGCTCCAAATCAAAGCCATCATCATCCGCGAACGCGAGTGATCCGGTAATTGGTGGCCTCGGCGTTTACTGGATCGCCGGGTCAAGCCTGGCGACGACGGTATCAAATGGCGCAGCTATTTGCTGCACCAACAAGCTCAGTGCATCGCTGCGATCTTGATGCCGCTCGGCCCGAGGATGACGATAAACAAGCACGGCAGGAAGAACAAAATCATCGGCACCGTTAGTTTCGGCGGCAGTGCCGCCGCCTTCTTCTCAGCCTCGTTCATGCGCATGTCGCGGTTCTCCTGCGCCATGACCCGCAAGCTCTGACCGAGCGGCGTCCCGTAACGTTCCGACTGCTGCAACGCCAGACACACCGATTTCACGCCCTCAAGACCGGTGCGCTTCGCCAGATTTTCGTAAGCCACCTTACGATCCTGCAGATACGACAGCTCGGCCGTGGTCAGCGTGAATTCCTCCGATAGCGCAACCGATTGGGTTACGATTTCGCTGCTGACCTTGCGGAATGCGGTTTCGATCGACATGCCGGACTCGATGCAGATCAGCAGGAGATCGAGCGAATCGGGAAATGCGCGCTTGATCGAGAGCTGGCGCTTCGCGATCGCGTTTTTCAGAAACAGCATCGGCGCCTGCAATCCGAGATAGGCCGCGCCGATACATATACCGATCTTTACCGGCGTCGATTTATCCATATGTGTGATCACGAAGACGTACAACACCGCCCCCAGGAACAGTACGACAGGCGTTACCAGCCGGAAAAACAGGAATGTCACGTAGGGCGCCTGCCCACGATAGCCGGCCATGATGAGTTTTTCGCGCGCGGCCTCCTGGGCGAGCCACTTTCCAAGGTTCAGGTCATCCACCACCTTGGAGACGACTTGCTTGGGCGTCTGACGCAGCGACACTTTGTCGGTCTTGGAGAGACGCTCGCGCTCCCGTTGCCGGATCCGCTCGCGTTCGCTCGCGACCGCCTTCATGCGCTTGGCCAGACCCTCGTCCGCAAACAATGGCGTGATCAGCGTGTACGCGGTAGCGCTCGCGGCGACGGCGGCGAGCATCATGGTGATGAACCGCGCGTCGTGCATCTTTTCGATCAGAAAATCAATCATGCTGCACCGTCAGAAGTCGAAGTTGATCATCTTTTTCATCACGAGAATGCCGATGGACATCCAGACTGCGCAGCCAAGCAGCATCAGTTGACCAGTCGGATGCGTCCACAGCAGCGAGATGTAGTCGGGGGTCGAGATGTAGACGAGTAGCATGACGAGGGGTGGCAACGCGCCGATGATGGACGCGGACGCCTTGGCTTCCATCGACATGGCCTGAACTTTCTCCGCCATCTTCTTGCGATCGCGCAGCACCTTGGACAGATTGCCCAAAGCCTCGGACAGATTGCCACCGGACTTTTGCTGGATCGCGATCACGATCCCGAAGAAGTTCGCCTCCGGCACTGGCATGCGTTCGTAGAGGCGCGCGCAGGCATCGCCCAGCGGCATGCCGATCGCCTGGGTTTCGATAATGGCGATGAACTCGCTCTTGAGCGGTTCCGAAGCATCGGCCGCCACGACTTTGATGGAATCAAACAGCGGCAGGCCGGACTTGATGCCGCGCACGACCACGTCGACGGCGTCCGGCAGCGCCTTGAGAAAGTTCTTTTCGCGGCGTTTCTTGAGGAAGCTCAGGCCCCAGCGCGGCAGGCCGAAGCCGCCGGCGAAGGCCAAGCCGATGGCCCCAAGTAGTCCGCCTCCAAACATCATGGCTATCGCAAAGCAGGCGGCTGCGGGAACGCCTGAAATGATCATGAACTTCTGAGGCGACCAATCCAGGCCGGCCTGGGTGAGGCGAGTGCTCAGCGAAATCTTGCTTTGCTTTTGCCGGCGCGCCTCGAGTTCCTTCAGCGACCCTTCGACCTGTTCGCGACGCGAGCGCTGGCTCTTTTCGCCCTGACGGTCCATAGGCTCCGATTTTGCGATGGACGCGCGGCGATTCTCGGCCTTCTTCTCGCCCGACAACAGGGGATAGAGAAAGACCCATGCCACGCCGCCGATGGCGGTGGCCGCGAGAAAGGCCAGCGCGAGCGCTTGTATGTTCATGGCACGCTCCTTCAGACTTCCACAGTGACTTCGGCGGCGTCGAGGGCTGCGGCAAGCCGCTTCTCTTCGCCGTAGTATCGCGCACGATCCCAAAAGCGCGGTCGTCCGATTCCGGTTGAGCGATGCCGGCCGATGATGTGCCCGTCAGCGTCCTCGCCGACGATATCGTAGACGAATACGTCTTGGGTAATGATGGTGTCGCCTTCCATGCCCATCACCTCGGTGATGTGGGTAATGCGCCGGGAGCCGTCGCGCAGCCGGGCGGCCTGGATGACGACGTCGATCGAGGCGCAGATCATCTCGCGAATGGTCCGCGACGGCAGCGAAAATCCACCCATCGTGATCATCGATTCGCAGCGCGACAGGGCTTCGCGGGGATTATTGGCGTGCAGCGTTCCCATCGATCCGTCATGGCCGGTGTTCATGGCTTGCAGCAGGTCGAATGCTTCGGGTCCGCGGACTTCGCCGACGATGATGCGTTCGGGACGCATACGCAGGCAGTTTCGGACCAGTTCGCGCATGCTGATCTGGCCTTCGCCCTCGATGTTGGGCGGTCGGGTTTCCAGGCGCACCACATGCGGCTGCTGCAGCTGGAGTTCCGCGGCGTCTTCGCAGGTGATGATACGTTCGTCGTTCTCGATGTATTGCGTCAGGCAGTTCAGCAGCGTCGTCTTGCCGGAGCCGGTACCGCCGGAGATCAGAACATTGGCGCGGCAACGCCCGATGATCTGGAGAATCTGGGCGCCTTCCGGCGTGATGGCGCCGAATTTGACCAGCTGGTCCAGGGTCAGCTTGTCCTTCTTGAACTTGCGGATCGTCAGTGCGGGGCCGTCGATCGCCAGAGGTGGAACGATGGCGTTGACGCGTGAGCCGTCGGCAAGACGCGCGTCGCAGATCGGCGAGGATTCGTCGACGCGCCGGCCGACCTGGCTGACGATGCGCTGACAGATATTCAAAAGCTGCTGGTTGTCGCGGAAGCGGATCCCGGTGCGCTGGATGCGACCCGCGACTTCGATGAACACCGTCCCGGCGCCGTTGACCATGATGTCGGAGATGTCGTCGCGCGACAGCAGCGGCTCGAGCGGGCCATATCCGAGAACGTCGTTGCAAATGTCGTCGAGCAGCTCTTCCTGCTCGGCAATCGACATCACGATGTTCTTGATCGCGATGATCTCGTTGACGATATCGCGAATTTCCTCACGCGCCGACTCGCCGTCCAATTTGGCGAGTTGGGCAAGGTCGATCGCTTCGATCAAGGCGCCGAAGATTGTCGCTTTGACCTGATAGTAGGTGTCCGACCGCCGCGCTTCGTTGGTCGGCGGTGGCGGCGCCGCTTTGGCTGGCGAAAGCGGCGGCGAAGAAACGGTGGGCGGTGATGGCGCGCGCGAAACGGCAGGCGCCGGGCCGGAAGCAGGTTCCGGCGCAGCGGCGGGTTTTATCCCCCGGGAATCGATTTCTGGTCCACGCTTACCAAACACAACGGTACTCCAAGCGGGCGCTTACTTCGCCCGCAGCTTATCGATCAGCGGAGACAGGAACGAACCCCGCGGCTTTTTGGTCTCGCCCCGGCCTGTCAGCCGTTGCGCGATCTGCAGAAACATTTCGGTGGTGCGATGATTGGCGGAAATTTCCGCGATCATCTGGCCATTGTTGGCGGCTAAGCCGAACACTTGCGGGTCGAACGGAATAGTTGCGATCGGCTGGCCCTCGATGGCCTTGGCGAATTCGCCTGCGTTGATTTCCGGTCGCTTCGGCACGCCGACCTGATTGAGGCAATATAGCGGTGTCCGATCGTTGGGTCGGGATGCCTTCAGGAGGTCGAAGATGTTCTTGGTGTTGCGCAGATTGGCAAGGTCCGGCGCCGCGACGATCAGAATGTCATCCGCTCCCACCAAAGCGCGCCTGGTCCACCCAGACCATTGGTGGGGTACGTCAAGCACGATGCATGGCATCGTCGTGCGAAGCGTATCGAAGATCGAATCGAAGGCGTCGTCGCCGAAGTCGTAGACCCGCTCCAGCGTCGCCGGCGCCGCCAGCAGGCTGAGATGGTCGGTGCATTTCGACAGCAGACGGTCGATGAACGCCGTATCGATGCGATCGGGCGAAAATACCGCGTCGGCGATGCCTTGCGGAGGATCCTGATTGTAGTCGAGACCGGCGGTGCCGAACGCGAGGTCGAGATCGGCGACGACGGAATCCAGCGCGAGATCTCGTGCGATCGCCCAGGCGACGTTGTGGGCGATGGTGGAAGCGCCGACGCCGCCTTTTGCCCCGACGATCGCGATGATCCGGCCGACGGCTTTTGCCTCAGGCGCCGAGAACAGGCCGCAAATCGAGCGCACCACGCCCAGCGTGTTGACCGGCGCAATCACGTAGTCGCTGACGCCGCGGCGCACCAGTTCGCGATACAGCGCGACATCGTTGATGCGGCCGATCACGATGACGCGGGTTCCGGCATCGCAAACCGTCGCAAGTTGATCGAGGCCGACAAGGATATCGCTGCGGCCTTCGGTCTCGAGGATAATCACGTTCGGGGTGGGAGCCGTGCGATAGGCCTCGATGGCGGCTGCCATGCCGCCCATTTGAATCTTGAGATGAGCCTTGCCGAGACGGCGGTCTTCGCCCGCCGATTGCACGGCGGCTGCGGTTTCCATCGTCTCGCAAAAAGCTTGTACCGACACCCGCGGCGCTGGCGCAATGTGATCGTCCAGGGGCGGCGATGTGACGTCCAGCTGCTCTTTGGGATCTTGGCGGGCGTAGCTGATCATTTGCCTGTACTGCTGAGTTTGGCCTGGTCCACTTCGGGATAGGTGGTCGCGGTCGACTCGCCTTTGCGATACTTCTCGAAAGCGGCCGTGCGCCGCGCCGTATACGCGGGGGTTTCAGAGCGCGGCTGCACGAGGTCCGACGGGTTGTCGACCATCGCCGCCAGGTTGCGCTGGTTGGCGCAACCGAAATTGTAATACGACTTGTTTTCGAAATAGCTCTTGTTCTTGATCGAGGGGCCGAGATCCTCCGGCCACAGGCCACAGGGGCCGGCCACGGCAGAGATTTTCGGATAGCTCAGGCGGATCGTCGCCATCTGGCGCGGGTCTTCCGGATGATAGCGGCGGACGACGATTCCGCGCGGCGGCACGCCGGCGGCCGCGAGCAACGCCTGAATTTCCCGGAACGAGTCGGCGGCCGCCGGCGCGTTCGGCGTGCCGGCCGGCACATCGACCACAATCGCGCCGGTTGCTTCGCGAAGCCAGGTTTGTGCCAGCCCCATCACATCGGCGCGCTGCGAAGCGGACAGACCGCCACGCGCATGACCGACGAAAATGACGACTGACCGGTTGGCCTCCTGAATGGCGATAGGATGGCGCTGGCGATAATCCTCGGGAAAGCTCGCCGTCAGCTCGCCGTCGGCATGCTTGCAAGCTCCGAGCACGACCGCAAGACCGACAAGCGTACCCGCGATGCGGAAGGCGCGCCTACGGTCGAGGGGTATTTGGGCTGTCATCGTTGGTGTCCTCGTGCCGCCTCAGTCGGTGATAAAGCCATAGGTGCCGCGATAATTTCGGGCCGGCTCGACGCGGCCGGGCACGCCATAGATGCGATTGATGCTGCCGAGGAGATCGGCCTGCGGATCCGACGCATTGGCAAATCCGTCATCCGGACGCGACAGGTCCTTCTGCGCGACGGCGCGAACCACATACGGCGTCACCAGCACCATCAGCTCGGTCTGGCTGTTGACGAAGTCGCGGCTGCGGAACAACGTGCCGAGAATCGGCAGCTGCATCAGCCCGGGAAATCCGTTGATGGCCTGCTTGGTCTGTTCCTGGATCAGGCCGGCCATTGCCATCGCGCCGCCCGAGGGAATTTCCAGCGTGGTCTCCGCGCGGCGGGTCTTGATCGAGGGAATCGTCGTTCCGCCGGCACCGCCAGTCAAAGCGTTTTCGGTCGAGACTTCCGACACTTCGGTCATCACGCGCAGGCTGATCCGTCCTTCGGTCAGTACCACCGGCGTGAAGTTGAGCGAGATGCCGAATTTCTTGAAGGCGACCGTCTGGACGCAATTGCCGAGCGCGCCCCCTGTCGTCGTTTGGCAGGTCACGCCGGTCGGAATTGGAAATTCGCCGCCTGAAATAAATGTCGCGGACTCGCCGGAGATCGTTGTCAGATTGGGTTCGGCCAGCGTTCGCACGACGCCGGCGCTTTCCATCGCGCGCAGCGTCGCCTGGACCGACGGCGTCGCGCCGAACGACGTCGTCAGAGCGTTGTCGGCGACGAGCGGCGCATTATTTGCGGTGAACGGGTTGGTATTGCTGAACTTAACAACGGCCGTGCCGTAATTCAGGTTGGCGCTGAGGTCGATGCCGAGCTGCTTGATGACCGTGCGCTGGACCTCGGCGAGCGTGACTTTCAACATCACCTGATCGCGGCCGCGGACCGCAATGCTGTTAACGACCTTGTCTACACCGCCTACCAGCCGTGCGGCCAAATCCCCGGCCTGCTGCGCTTCGATCGGGCTCGACGCCGAACCAGACAGCACCACGCCGTCACCGACGCCGTCGATCTGGATGTCGGCATTCGGCAGCGTCTGCCTCAGCGCGGCGCGAACGCCGTTTAGATCGCGCTTCACCGCGATGTCATAGGCGGCGATCTGCTGGCCTGCAGAATCGAAGAACACGATATTGGTCTGGCCGACCGCCGCGCCGATGATATAGGCGCGCTGCGCCGAACGGACCACGGCATTCGCAATCTTCGGATCGGCGACCAGCACATCCTTGATGTCGCGCGGCAGATCGATCACGACGGATTTGCCGATTCCGAGCGCAAGGAAACGCGCATTCATCTGCCCATCGGCGGCGATCGGCGCAGCGGCGCGATAGTCGCTCGCCACGACCGGCGTCAAGGCCGGATTGAGGGTCAGCGCGGCGACAGCCGAAAACGACAGGGCGCGGACTATGAAAGTCCGCATCACCGGCTGCTTTTCCCTGCATTGCATATCGGACGTCCTTTCGGTCACTGTGTCGTCGTCGGGGTTAAGACGCCGTAGCGAACGACATTGACGCGGTTACCCCGCTTGGGAGCCTGATCGTCGGAACTATTCTTGACCGCGTTGAGATCGGCGCTGCTGCGCAGCGCCGGCGGGAGGTTCTCAGGCGCGACCGACTGGCCAAGGCCGATGTCGGACTTCGCAACGAGAACGTCCAAGGTCTGCAGCTGTGGTGCGGTCGGGGGAGGCTTGGTGTCAGACCCGCTCGCGAGGTATGCGGCAATGCCGCCGGCACCGACAGCGACGGTCAGGTCGACAATGCGTGCGGTATTCATACGCTTCACTTTCCACATTACGCCGCGACGCTTCCGCCGCTGTGATGGGAGTTGATCAGTTATTCGTCAAAGCATGGTTAATGAGGCGTATCTAAATCGCCTTAACGCCGGGTTTACTCGAGGCGCGATCAGTGAATGGCGAAGTGGGTCAGGTCGATCGCCTTGATCCATTCCGTCTCCGGATAGATCGTCAGTGCGCCGATCGCGAGCGCGATACCGTAGGGCACTCCGCTTTCCTTGGCGTGCAGCTTGAGCAGCCAGGCCTGGTTGGCGAGAGGATAGGGCAGCGGCCATTGCCGGAACTGGAGCAACAACAGCGTCAGGGCGCCGCCGAACAGTGAGGCATAAAGCAGATAGTTCAAAAGATCGCCAAAGCCGAACCAGAGCGCCGCCCCGGCCGCTAGCTTGGCGTCACCGCCGCCAACCCAGCCCATGGCAAAACAGGCAAAGCCGACCGCAAGTACCGTCGCGCCTGCACCTACATGCGAAAGGATATCGTGGAGCCCCATGCCGCCCAAAACCGCGAGCGTGGAAAAACCTGCGACCAACACCAGCGACACCCGGTTCGAAATCGTCATGGTGAAAAGGTCGCTCGCCGCCGCGAACGCCATCAGGGCCGGAAACAGCAGAAGCCGTGCGATGTCGAGAATCATGGAGAGCATCGCCCGAGCCTAGCGGTGAGATATAAATAATCGGGAAACGCGCGGACGGATTACCAGATACTTGCAATCCGGAAGGCGAGAGCGAGAAGCGCCAGCATCAGCGCCAGACAGACCAGCTTCACGGCCGCATCGTCCTGGCTGCCTGCCGGCACGAAGTCTTTTTTTGCCGCGACGGAGGCGGCAGCAGGTTTACGCATCTTTACGCCATCTGCATCCGAGCGAAAACAACAAAGGCCCCGGCATCGCCGAGGCCTTTGATGCCGGTACGCGGAAGTCGCTTACTTCGACAGCTCGGTGGAGACCTTGCCGAACAGCGTGTTGAGGTTGGTACCCACGAGGTTAACAGCGGTGATGATCGCGACCGCAATGCCGGCGGCGATCAGGCCGTATTCGATGGCGGTTGCGCCGGACTCGTCCTTCACGAAACGCGAAACGATATTTTTCATAAATAACTCCATGTGTCCACGCTGGTCGAACTAACGTTTGGTCTCGCCGGCGTTCTCAGCACCGTGACCATGGGCTTCACCCTAAGCTCGGAGAATTGCGGCGCGGTTAATTCGATTGCGAAAACATCGCTGCAACCGGCTGTTCCGGAGCACAGTAAATTTGGAATTAAGGGCTTCGGTAGAATGCAAAATTGATGCTGAGCTAGTTTTTTTCGGGCCTCTTTCGGATGCCTGAAAACACAAACTCCCGGCTGACTATGGCAGAACGAACAGGCCCGACGCAGCATTGCAGACCGGCGGCATCCTCGTCGTGACGGACAGGGGCTACGGCGCGACCAATTTCATCGCGATGGACCGCAACGGCGAGATGCTGGGGGACCGCTACTTTCAGGTGGACTTCAAAACGGCGGTCGACCAGGCCAATTCTCTCAGCAATCAGGCCCGGCGGCAGCGCCGCTGCGGGCGGTAAGCCGGCGAACCGAGGCGTTCGTCGCAGCCTTAGCCAGCGGTCGCGCGAATCGATTCCGCTCGCGCGAACCGCACCGCTAAAATGGTTACTATGCGGTTAACCGAGCAGCCCACTCTGCCTCGATCCGACGAAACACTTCAACAATCAGTTTCAGGTAATTCTCGCGGGCAGACAATTGCTGCCTGGGGATTTCTTGATGTCGTCGTCCGCCGCTTCAGCGCCCGTCAGAAATGCATTGCGTCGATTTCACCGCAACCAACGAGGCTCGAGTGCGGTTGAATTCGCGCTGGTCGCGCCCATGTTCCTTGCGCTGCTATTTGCGATTATCGAAACGGCGCTCGTGTTTTTCGCGGGCCAGGTTTTGGAGACCGGTGTCCAGGACACCGGGCGGCGGCTCTACACGAGTCAAGCGACATCGCAAACGGACTTCAGGCAGGCTCTCTGTGACCGCGTCAGCCTAATTGTGCCATGCAGCAGCAGTCTCTGCGTTGACGTGAGGTCATACCCTCCGGGCGCCCCCATCTCACTTAGCAATCCCATCGACGAAAGCGGAAAATACACCCCCGATTGCGTGTATCAGCCGCCGACAACTCTCGACCAGACCGTTGTTGTCCGTGCGTTCTATCCATGGCCGCTGCTTGTCACCGGGCTTGGCTACAATATTGCAAATATCGGTGGAGGCAGCAGCACCAGCCAAAAATTGCTGGCTGCGACGGCCGCGTTTCGTCCCCAATGACGGTAAAATCATGAAGCCGCTCGCGCCCTCGGGATTGCTGGCTCCTCTACAACCGTCAGCCGTGAGGCTGATGCGCGACAAGGGAGGCAATGCAGCAGTTGAGTTTGCGGTAATTGTACCGCTGATGCTCGTAATGTTCTTCGGAATGGTCGAATTTACATCAGCGATCTCGATCGCTCGAAAGATGTCACTGGTGACGCAAGGGCTTGCTGATCTAGCCTCGCGATACGCAAGTGTCGGTGACACGGACATCGACAATTTCAATATCATCGCCAAGACGATGCTGACGCCCTATTCCGCGACTCCGCTCAAATCCACGATCACCGAGCTGTATATCGACCCTTCAACAGGCGTCGCGCGGGCGCAATGGAGCAAAGGAGCTGAGCCTCGGGGACTTGGTTCGTCCGTCCATGTGCCGGAGAATTTGATTGCCAGAGATTCAGTGACGACAGCGATACTTCCGAACCAATATTTGATTTTCTCAGAAGCCAACTACCTCTACACACCGGCAGTCGGCTATGTCATGGACAAGGCGGGCTTCACTCTCAGCGAGAAGAGTTACATGCGCCCGCGTCTGACCACCTGTGTTATCTATCCAACACCTGCTCCGGGTGCTCAGCCCAACTGTCCGAAATCGTGATAGCACGGCTGCCTGATCATCAATCGCGGCACGTCCCGCTCAAGATATAGCCCCGCTCAAAAATAAAGGCCGCGCAAACAAGCGCGGCCTCTGTCTCATTTCAGGCGGGATCTCTCGGTGCAAACCGAGAAAATCCTTTAGCCGGCGGCGCGCAGATTGTCCGCCGAAGACTTGCCAGAGCGGCGATCGGCTACGATCTCGTAGCTGATCTTCTGGCCTTCACGCAGTGTTCCAAGTCCGGCGCGCTCTACGGCGCTGATGTGCACGAACACGTCGTTGCCACCGTCGTCCGGTTGGATGAAGCCGAAGCCCTTTGTCGCGTTAAACCACTTCACGGTTCCCATGCTCACGGGATAGTCCCTTCTCAAGGTAGATATAGTAAAGCCCATATACGATGGGCTGGTGAGATCGAATTTTTGGAAGGGTCGTCAGCGTCTAAACCGGCTGTACCGGTGGATAGCTAATGTCGTCCGGCCGAAAATCGATATGTTCATGTTATTCCAAAGTAGCCTCCAAAACAATCCTGATGCGCGCGATTTTTTGATCGCGCCCAATCTTGCAGCTGAAGGCTACCGCCCGCGCACCAACTTTTTATCCTGCGCGATTTCGTGTGAGTCGTGAACCGCACTTACCTGCGTCGGAACTGGCCGCGCGGCGGTGCACCGCGCGGGGCTCCGCCACCACCCGGACGCTCGTCCTTGTGACGGAAGATCAGCCGGCCTTTTTCGAGGTCATAGGGCGACATCTCGATGGTCACCCGATCGCCGGCCAGCGTCTTGATCCGGTTCTTCTTCATCTTGCCGGCGGTGTAGGCGACGATCTCGTGTCCGGCATCGAGCTGGACGCGATAACGTGCATCGGGGAGGATTTCGGTCACCAGTCCTTCGAACTGGATCAGCTCTTCTTTAGCCATGGTTCTCTCCAGATCGATCGACGGCTAGCGTGGTCGTTGGGTACGGTTGGGTCGGGTGTTCGGACGGCTTTCGCGATGCAAAAAAGCAACCCCCTGCATCCCTTCGGGCTTGCCGCCTTGCGACGACGGACGTAACGATTCCTGCCGGTTGGTCTCGTGCCGGTTGGTTTGCGGAACGGCATTATTACCACCGGGACGGCGGCGACGGCGAGGCCCTTTCGATCCTGGTGCGGCTTCATTCGCCCGGGCGCCATGCACGCGCGGCGCGGAGCGTCCGCCTCGATGTTGCGAAGCCGCAGGCGCCGCGTCGCGATGACCCGGCGTCCGACGGTCTTCTCGGGGCAATGCAATGCGGATCAGTTTTTCGATGTCGCGCAGATATCCCATTTCCTCGCCGCCCGCGATCAGCGAGATCGCAATACCGTCCGCTCCGGCGCGCGCGGTGCGGCCGATGCGATGCACATAAGTCTCGGGCACATTGGGAAGATCGAAATTCACTACATGGCTGATGCCATCGACGTCGATCCCGCGGGCGGCAATGTCGGTGGCAACCAGCGTGCGGATCTCGCCGGAGCGGAATGCCGCCAGCACACGCTCGCGGTGATTCTGCGATTTGTTACCGTGAATGGCGTCGGCGGTAATGCCGGCTCTCGCGAGGCCCTTCACCACCTTATCCGCGCCATGCTTGGTGCGGGTAAAGACCAGCGCGCGATCGACCGGTTCCTGCTGCAGCAGTTGCGCCAGCAACGCAGGTTTGGCCGAGTGATCGACCTGGATGATGCGCTGGGTGATGCGCTCGACCGTCGAGGCGACCGGCGTCACCGCCACGCGCGCCGGATCGCGCAGCATCTGTTCGGCGAGTTCGGCGATATCCTTTGGCATTGTCGCCGAAAAGAACAGCGTCTGCCGCTTGGTCGGCAATTTGGCGACGATCTTTCGGATGTCATTGATGAAGCCCATGTCAAGCATGCGGTCGGCCTCATCGAGCACGAGGAACTCGACCTGTCCGAGCTTCAAGCCGTTGCTTTGAACGAGATCGAGCAGACGGCCGGGCGTGGCTACCATGACCTCGACGCCTTGCATGACCGATCGGACCTGACGTCCCATCGGCACGCCGCCGATGGCCAGCGCTGAAGTGAGCCGCATGTGACGGCCATAGGCGTTGAAGCTCTCGAGTATCTGTCCCGACAATTCACGTGTCGGGCTGAGCACGAGCACGCGGCAGGATTTGGGCTGCGGCTTGAGGCGATGCTCCAGAATCCGGTGCAGGATGGGAAGCGCAAACGCCGCGGTCTTGCCGGTACCGGTCTGGGCGATACCGACGATGTCACGGCCGGTAAGTGCAAGGGGAATGGTTTGAGCCTGGATGGGCGTGGGCGTGAGATAATTTTCTTCTTTGAGTGCACGCGAAATAGGGTCGGCGAGGCCGAAATCCTGAAAGGAGGTCAAAAGGTGGGTTCTTTCCATTATGAAAGCAGGCGCCCGGCGGTCATGGCCAGGAGCTCGCGAGGTGTCAGAGACACCCGCGTGTTTGGGGCGTCGGTTTTGGTTAGCTGAAGGGGCAAGCCAGAACCGTTGAACGGGCTCAGAACACGCAGCTCGCAATGACCCGGTGATTCCCTGGGTCGTGGCGCTCATATGGGCCACGAACGCGGCGCTTTCAAGGTAAATCGTGAGATGAGGTGTTGGCACGATTAACAAGGGAGGGGCGAGACGCCGTTTGCGGTTCAAATGGGCTGGTGGGTACGCTGCAGTGCAGAAAGCGTAGTGCCGTATTTTTAGACACGCGGTCCATTTTGATTAGAAATTGTGCGGTTTGTCCCTGGAACATGCATTTTTCCGGCCCAAAGTTTAGGCGGTACTGTCCGCGATTCAGGGCGCGAGGGCGGATTCTTCAATGGCACCATGAGCTTAACCTATCTCCATACCGTGGCATGGTTCTTGCGATCCCGTTAACGCAGGGCGGCCGTGGGGGCCGTTTCGCAGCGTTTACGTCTGCGTCAGGGAGATGACACCTCATGCTTACTCGATTGACTGACGATATAGCTCCGCCTCTCAGCCGCCGTCGCTGGCTGGCGGTGACCGCTGGTCTGGCTTTGGGCTTGGCCGCGCTTACGACCGCGAAAGCGGCGGACGACACCATCAAGGTCGGCGTTCTTCACTCGCTCTCCGGCACCATGGCCATCAGCGAAACCACGCTCAAGGATACGATTCTCTTCCTGATCGACGAGCAGAACAAGAAGGGCGGCGTTCTCGGCAAGAAGCTCGAAGCCGTGGTCGTCGACCCCGCATCAAACTGGCCGCTGTTCGCGGAAAAAGCCCGTGAATTGATCACCAAGGACAAGGTGTCCGTCGTGTTCGGCTGCTGGACTTCGGTGTCGCGCAAGTCCGTGCTGCCGGTGTTCAAGGAATTGAACTCGATCCTGTTCTATCCCGTGCAGTACGAGGGCGAAGAGAGCGAACGCAACGTATTCTATACCGGCGCTGCGCCGAACCAGCAGGCGATCCCTGCCGTCGACTACCTGATGAAGGACGAAAAGGTGAAGCGCTGGGTGCTGGCCGGCACCGACTACGTCTATCCGCGCACCACCAACAAGATCCTCGAAGCCTACTTGAAGTCGAAAGGCGTCAAGCAGGAAGACATCATGATCAACTACACGCCGTTCGGTCATAGCGATTGGCAGACGATCGTGGCCGACATCAAGAAGTTCGGATCGACCGGCAAGAAGACCGCGGTGGTCTCGACCATCAACGGTGACGCCAACGTTCCCTTCTACAAGGAACTCGGCAACCAAGGCGTCAAGGCGACCGACATTCCGGTTGTCGCGTTTTCGGTCGGAGAAGAGGAGCTCGCCGGCATCGACACCAAGCCGCTGCTCGGCCATCTCGCGGCCTGGAACTACTTCCAGTCGATCAAGACCCCGGAGAACGAGAAGTTCATCAAGGCGTGGCAGGCCTACACCAAGAATCCGAAGCGCGTGACCAACGATCCGATGGAAGCGCACGTCATCGGCTTCGAGATGTGGGTGAAGGCGGTGGAGAAGGCGAAGTCGGTCGACGCCGACAAGGTGATCGACGCTCTGCCCGGCATCGAAGCCAAGAACCTGACCGGCGGCACCTCGAAGATGCTTCCGAACCATCATATCACCAAGCCGGTATTCATTGGCGAGATCAAAGCCAACGGCCAGTTCGACGTGGTGTGGAAGACCCCGGGCCTGGCTGCCGGCGATGCATGGTCGAAGGAACTTGACGGTTCCAAGGACCTGATCGGCGACTGGGTCGGCAAGAAGTGCGGCAACTACAACACCAAGACCAGCAAGTGCGGCGGTCAGGGCTCCTGATTGATCCCTGAGTCCAACCAAACCAGGGAAGGCGGCGATATCTGCCGCCTTCCTTTTGCTGCTGCCGGGGTCATCCAGTGCTCACCAAGGTCTTTCGAAAGTTCCGCGTACTCCCATTCGCGGTGTTGCTAGTTCTTGCAACCGGCCTGCCTGTCATGGCCGGGCTGTTCGAAGACGCGGTCGGTAAATTCGCAAATGACGAGTTCTCCGACACCGAAGAAGCCATAGGTGCGATCGCCACCAGCGGCAATCCGCTGGCCTATCCGATCATCAGCGCGCTCCAGGACGGACGGTTGATGGCCGATCCCGATACCAAGAAAGTTTATGTCACCGAGCCCGACGGCAAGAGCATCGACGCCACGACCGGCGCGCCGGTTGCTGGCGTACCCGATAGCGCCGCTGCCGTTCGCCTCAACAACCGCCTGCGTCGCACCGTCGAGGCGGCACTCGGCGGCTTGACGCTGCTATCGCCCGACCCCGCCAAGCGAATCCAGGCCGCGCAATCGGTTTTCAAGACCCACGACGCGACCATGCTTCCCGTGATCGACGGCGCGCTCCAGAAGGAAACCAACAAGGGCGCCAAACTGGCATTCACCGAAGCCCGCGCGGCGATCCTGCTATTCAAGGAAGATGCTACCGACGCGGAAAAGCTTGAGGCCATCGCCACCATCAAGGCGCGCGGCGATCAGGAAGCGCTGGCGCTCTTGACCGGGTTGAGCGGAGACCAGCCGCCGGCGATCGCGCGTGCCGCCGCCAATGCGACCTCGACCATCCAGAGTAGCCTCGCGATGTGGTCCGCCGTGCAGAACGCCTGGTACGGCCTGTCGCTCGGCTCGGTTCTGCTGCTCGCGGCAATCGGCCTCGCCATCACCTTCGGAGTGATGGGCGTCATCAACATGGCCCATGGCGAGATGGTCATGATCGGGGCCTATGTCACCTTCGTGGTGCAGGAAACCATCCGCACCAGTTTTCCCGGACTGTTCGACTATTCGCTGCTGATGGCCGTGCCATTGGCTTTCATCGTCGCCGGCGCGATCGGTATCCTGATCGAGCGCAGCATCATCCGCTTTCTCTACGGCCGCCCGCTGGAAACGCTGCTGGCGACATGGGGCTTGTCGCTGGTCTTGCAACAAGCGGTGCGCACCATGTTCGGTCCGACCAACCGCGAGGTCGGGAATCCCTCCTGGATGAGCGGCGCGTTCGAGCTCGGACAGATCACGATTACCTATAACCGGCTGTGGATTCTCTGCTTCACACTTGCGGTGTTCGCCATCCTGCTGGTCATGCTGCGCTACACGGCGCTGGGGCTTGAGATGCGCGCGGTCACGCAAAACCGCAGGATGGCGGCGTCGATGGGAATTGCGACCTCGCGCGTCGATGCGCTGACGTTCGGGCTGGGCTCCGGCATCGCCGGGATCGCCGGCGTGGCGCTATCGCAGATCGACAACGTCAGTCCCAATCTCGGCCAGAGCTATATCATCGACTCCTTCATGGTCGTGGTGTTCGGCGGGGTCGGCAATCTCTGGGGCACGCTGGTCGGCGCCTTCACGCTCGGCATCGCCAACAAGTTCCTGGAGCCGGTCGCCGGCGCCGTGCTCGGCAAGATCGCTATTCTGGTTCTCATCATCCTGTTCATTCAGAAACGCCCGCGCGGCCTGTTCGCGCTCAAAGGGCGGGCGGTGGAAGCATGATGCCGCACGTGCTCACGCGCTCGCTGGATCGCAGCGCGACCGTATTTTTGGGCGTGGTGGCGGCCGCGGGCGTGCTGATCCCGCTGTCAAACCTGCTATTACCGGCGGCTTCCGGATTGCAGGTGCCGACTTACCTGGTGGCACTGTTCGGAAAATATGTTTGCTACGCCATTCTGGCGCTCGCGATCGATCTGATCTGGGGTTATTGCGGCATTCTCTCGCTCGGCCACGGCGCGTTCTTCGCGCTCGGCGGCTACGCCATGGGCATGTATCTGATGCGCCAGGTCGGCAGCCGCGGCGTCTACGGCAATCCGATCCTGCCCGACTTCATGGTGTTCCTGAATTACCCAGGCCTGCCATGGTACTGGTACGGTTTTGATATGTTCTGGTTCGCAGCGCTGATGGTGCTGGTCGTGCCGGGCCTGCTGGCGTTCTGCTTCGGCTGGCTGGCGTTTCGTTCCCGCGTCACCGGCGTCTATCTCTCGATCATCACACAGGCGATGACCTACGCGTTCTTGCTGGCGTTCTTCCGCAACGATTTCGGCTTCGGCGGCAACAATGGCCTCACCGATTTCAAGGATATTTTGGGCTTTAGCGTGCAGGCCGACGGCACGCGCGCGGCGTTGTTCGCGCTGAGCTGTCTGGCGCTGATCATCGGCTTTCTGATCTGCCGCGCGGTGGTGACGTCGAAACTCGGCAAGGTCTTGATCGCGGTGCGCGACGCCGAATCCCGCACGCGGTTTCTTGGCTACCGCGTCGAGTCCTACAAGCTGTTCGTATTCACGCTGTCGGCCTGCATGGCCGGCGTCGCCGGCGCGCTCTACGTGCCGCAGGTCGGCATCATCAATCCCGGCGAATTCGCGCCCGGCAATTCGATTGAAGCCGTAATCTGGGTCGCCGTCGGCGGCCGCGGCACGCTGATCGGCGCGGCGCTGGGTGCCGTCGTCGTCAACTACGCGAAGACCGTATTCACGTCCGGTCCGCTGGCGCCGTACTGGCTGTTCATGCTGGGCGCGCTGTTCATCCTGGTGACGCTGCTGCTGCCGAAGGGAATTGTCGGCACCTTCAATGCCTGGTGGGAGCCCTGGAAGGCGCAACGCATCACAGAAAATGCCGTCAGCGCCGCTCGCGAAGACGGCATCAGCGAACCGAAGATGGCGGAGTGAGCGCATGAACGTCATGGACACCCGCGCCACATCCGCGCTGCTCTATCTCGACGGCGTGCATGTCTCGTTCGACGGCTTTCACGCCATCAACAATCTTTCGCTGACGCTGGCGCCCGGCGAGATGCGCGCCATCATCGGCCCCAATGGCGCCGGCAAGACCACGATGATGGACATCATCACGGGCAAGACCAAGCCGGACGAGGGCGAGGTGCTGTTCGACGGCATCACCGACCTGACCCGGCTCGACGAGGCGCGGATCGCCGAACTCGGGATCGGCCGGAAATTCCAAAAGCCGACGGTGTTCGAGAGCCAGACCATCGAGGACAATTTGCTGCTGGCGCTCAATGTCGATCACAGCGTGAAGGGCACGCTGTTCTGGCGCGAGACCAGGGCTGAAACCGAACGCATCGAGCACGTGCTGGAAACCATTCGCCTGACCGAAGCGCGCAATCGTCTGGCCGGAAGCCTGTCGCACGGCCAGAAGCAATGGCTGGAGATCGGTATGCTGCTGGCGCAGGATCCGAAACTGCTGCTGGTCGACGAGCCGGTCGCCGGCATGACCGACGTCGAAACCCACCAGACCGCCGAACTGCTGAAGCAAATCAACAAGGACAAGACGGTGATGGTCGTCGAACACGACATGACCTTTGTCCGCGAACTCGGCGTCAAGGTGACCTGCCTGCACGAGGGTTCGGTGCTGGCCGAAGGAACCATCGATCAGGTTTCGTCGAACGAACGGGTGATCGAAGTGTATCTGGGACGGTAGCGGATGCTGAAGGTCGACAACATCAACCTCTACTACGGTGCGGCCCAGGCGCTGCGCGGCGTCTCGATCTCGGCCGAACCCGGCAAGGTGACCTGTGTGCTCGGCCGTAACGGAGTCGGCAAGACCAGCCTCTTGCGCGCGATGGTCGGCCAATACCCGATTGCCAGCGGCTCGATCACCTTCGATGGCGCCGACATCTCGGATCTTAGGCCCTATGAGCGGGCGCGGCGCGGCATCGGTTTCGTGCCGCAGGGCCGCGAGATTTTTCCGCTGCTGACGGTAGAGGAAAATCTCAGGACTGGCTTTGGACCGTTGAAGCGCGACGATCGCCATATTCCCGATGACGTGTTCTCGCTGTTTCCGGTGCTGCAATCGATGTTGGGGCGCCGCGGCGGCGACCTGTCCGGCGGCCAGCAGCAGCAACTTGCGATCGGGCGCGCCTTGGTTATGCGGCCAAAATTGCTGCTGCTGGATGAGCCGACCGAGGGCATTCAGCCGTCGATCATCAAGGACATCGGGCGCGCGATTTCGTATCTGCGCAACCTGGGCAACATCGCGATCGTTCTTGTCGAACAATATCTCGACTTTGCCTGCGAGCTCGGCGACAACTTCTCGGTCATGGACCGGGGCGCCGTGAAATATGTCTGCGATCGCAGCACTCTCGATCCCTGCGAAATCAGTCGCCAGATGGCGCTCTAAGATAGCTTTTTGACGCGGCTTTGGGGGCGGATGCGGACTGATATCACCAGCACGGCTTCGACGATTTTCGCGGCCAACCGCGCCCGGGGCGCGGTGATGTTCGACGTACATCAAGTCGAGGGCGTCACCCGTCGCCGCCATCTGCATGAATCCGGCTCGCTGCGCGTCCGCTTCCCTTCGCCCGAAGCGGAGGGACTGTCGGCGGTTTTCGTCAACACAGCCGGTGGCATCGCCGGCGGCGATCGTTTCGATATCGACATCGCGGCGGGCGAAGGATCGCGTCTGGCGGTGACGACGGCGGCCGCTGAAAAGGTCTATCGGGCGGAGGGGCCGGCTGCGCAGGTCAATATCGCCCTGAAAGCTGCCGCGGGTTCGCACCTCGCGTGGCTGCCGCAGGAGACCATTTTGTTCGATCAGGCACGGGTGTCGCGCCGGATCGACATCGATCTTGCAGAAGGCGCCTCGCTCCTGCTCTGTGAAATCGTGGTGTTCGGACGCTCCGCGATGGGCGAACGAATGCTGCATGGCGAATTTATCGACCGCTGGCGGATGCGGCGCGGCGGCAGGCTGGTGTTTGCAGAGACCGTACGGCTCGACGACGACATCGGCGACAAGCTTAGCAGACCGGCGATCGCAAAAGGTGGCGTGGCGGTCGGCACCGCGTTGATCGTGCCGGGCGACGAGGCGTTGGTACAACGCATTCAGGAGCTTTCGGAATCGTTCGGTGGAGAGGTCGGCGTGTCCGCCTGGAATGGGTTTGCAATGGCCCGCTTCTGTGCCCAAGATGCGGCTCGGCTTCGCGCCGATATGATGGCGGTGCTCGGCCGCGTCAGCGGTGCAGCGCTGCCGCGGCTGTGGCTCAATTAGGTCGGTCAAATTGGTTACAGTGCCCGCATGAATCTGTCTCCCCGCGAAAAGGACAAGCTTCTGATCTCGATGGCCGCGATAGTGGCGCGGCGGCGGCTGGAGCGCGGCGTCAAGCTCAACCACCCCGAGGCCATCGCCATCATTTCCGATTTCATCGTCGAGGGCGCGCGCGACGGCCGCACCGTGGCCGATCTGATGCAGGCCGGCGCGCAAGTGTTGACCCGTGCCCAGGTGATGCAGGGCATTGCGGAAATGATCCACGACATTCAGGTCGAGGCGACGTTTCCGGACGGCACCAAGCTCGTCACCGTGCACGAGCCGATCAGATGAAAACGTCATTCGGGGATGCGTTGCAGGCGCAGACCGGCAATCCAGAGGCAATTGATTTCGAGATTCCGGGTTCGGTCTTTGACGCGCCCCGAACGGCTGAGGAGAATGCACGATGATTCCCGGCGAGATGTTCATCAAGGACGGCGAGATCGAACTCAATGCCGGCCGCAAGACCGTGACGCTCACGATTGCCAACTCCGGCGATCGTCCGATCCAGGTCGGCTCGCACTATCATTTCTTCGAGACCAACCCGGCGCTGAAGTTCGACCGCCGACGCGCCCGCGGCATGCGGCTCGACATCGCGGCCGGCACCGCGGTGCGGTTCGAGCCGGGGCAAACCCGCGACGTGCAACTGGTGGCGGTCGCCGGCAAGCGCGTCATCTACGGTTTTCGCGGCGATGTGATGGGGAAGCTGTAGGGCGATGCTGTCAGCCTTGCGTCTCGTTTCCGAAGCTGCCGACCTCGCGGCGCGCCGTCACAGCGGCCAGCAGCGCAAGGGGCGCGGCAATGAGCCTTATGTCAATCACCTCGCCGAGGTCGCGAACTTGCTTTCGATAGCGACCGAAGGGAAAGACGCCGAGCTTGTGGCGGCCAGCTGGCTGCACGACACCATCGAGGACACGGAAACCACCCATCAAGAACTGGCAAGGACGTTCGGCGAGCGCGTCGCAGCACTCGTGGTCGAGGTGACTGACGATATGACCTTGCCAAAGCACGAGCGCCGGCGAAGGCAGATTATCGACGCGCCACAAAAATCGCCGGGAGCCAGGCTGATCAAGATTGCCGACAAGATCAGCAATATTCGCGCACGCATTGTGCCTCAACCGAACCAGGACGAGCGCGACGATCTGATCGACTATCTCGCCTGGGCCGAGAAGGTGGTCGCGGGATGCCGCGGCAGCAACGCGGTGCTCGACCGGATGTTCGACGAGACCGTAAGGGCAGCAAGGAGCGCGCTTTGACTACGACGTGCTCAACCCCCTCCCTAACCCTGCCCCGCAAGCGGGCAGGGAACATTTCCGCCGATGGAGCGCGATGATGGCGACCAAGATCAAGCGTTCCGTCTATGCCGACATGTTCGGGCCGACCACCGGCGATCGGGTGCGGCTGGCCGACACCGAGCTCATCATCGAAGTCGAAAAGGATTTCACCGTCTACGGCGAGGAGGTGAAGTTCGGCGGCGGCAAGGTGATCCGCGACGGCATGGGCCAATCCCAGGTCACCAACAAGCAGGGCGCGGCCGATACCGTGATTACCAATGCGCTGATCGTCGATCATTGGGGGATCGTGAAAGCCGACGTCGCGATCGAGGAGGGCTATATCAGCGCCATCGGCAAGGCCGGCAACCCCGACATCCAGCCCGGCGTGAACATCGTGATCGGCCCCGGCACCGACGTCATCGCGGGCGAGGGGAAAATCCTCACCGCAGGCGGGTTCGACAGCCATATCCATTTCATCTGTCCGCAGCAGATCGAGCACGCATTAATGTCTGGCGTCACCTCGATGCTGGGCGGCGGCACCGGTCCGTCGCACGGCACGTTCGCGACCACCTGCACGCCCGGCCCCTGGCACATGGCGCGGATGATTCAGTCGTTCGATGCATTTCCGGTCAATCTCGGCATTTCCGGCAAGGGCAACGCATCGCGTCCGGCATCACTGGTGGAGATGATCAACGCCGGCGCCTGTGCGTTAAAACTGCACGAGGATTGGGGCACCACGCCTGCAGCGATCGACAATTGTCTTTCGGTTGCCGATGATCACGACATCCAGGTGATGATCCATTCCGACACGCTGAATGAGTCGGGCTTTATCGAGGATACCGTGAAAGCCTTTAAGGGTCGCACCATTCATGCTTTCCATACCGAGGGCGCGGGGGGCGGTCACGCGCCTGACATCATCAAGCTCGCCGGCTTGAAGAACGTGCTGCCTTCCTCGACCAATCCGACGCGCCCTTTTACCCGCAACACCATCGACGAGCATCTGGATATGCTGATGGTGTGCCACCATCTCGATCCATCGATCGCCGAAGATCTCGCTTTCGCCGAAAGCCGCATCCGCAAAGAAACCATCGCGGCGGAAGATATCCTGCACGATCTGGGCGCGCTTTCGATGATGTCCTCGGATTCGCAAGCCATGGGCCGGCTCGGCGAAGTCATCATCCGCACCTGGCAGACCGCCGACAAAATGAAGAAGCAGCGCGGCTCGCTGCCGCAGGACAACGGCAGCAACGATAATTTCCGCGTCAAGCGCTACATCGCAAAATACACCATCAATCCCGCGATCGCCCATGGCGTATCGAAGCTGATCGGCTCGGTGGAAAAGGGCAAGCTCGCCGATCTCGTGCTGTGGTCGCCGGCATTCTTCGGCGTCAAGCCGGATTGCATCATCAAGGGCGGCTCCATCGTCGCCGCCCCGATGGGCGATCCCAACGCGTCTATACCGACGCCGCAACCCGTGCACTACCAGCCGATGTTCGCAGCTTTCGGCAAATCGCTGACGGCCTCGTCGGTGGTGTTTTCCTCGAAGGCGGCGGTGTCTTCGGGGCTGGCGAAGAAGCTCGGCATCGACAAGAAGCTCTACGCGGTGGAAAACACCCGTGACGGCATCTCCAAAAAGAGCATGATCCATAACGGCGCCACGCCCAAGATCGAGGTCGATCCCGAGACCTATGAAGTGCGCGCCGACGGCGAACTCCTGACCTGCGCCCCCGCCGAGGTGCTGCCCATGGCGCAGCGCTATTTCATGTTCTAGCGCGCGGTCAGCAAAAGTGGGTAGCGGTTTTGCGTTCGACCTCGCTCTAGATGTTAAATGGGCCCATGATCTTGTCGCCAAACCGCTCACACTTCGGTGGATCATGCGCTATGGTCCTTCCGGCATCTCAAAGCCACAACAAAAGACCGGGAGGACTTTCGTGATTTATGTCGTTGCCACGCTGACCGTGAAACCTGAAACTCGCGCCGAGTTCATCGCCGCCGCGACTGCCTGCATCGAGGAAACCCGCAAAGAGGCTGGCAATATTGCCTATGACCTGCATGAAAGCGTCACCGATCCGGCCAAAATGGTGTTCGTCGAGCAATGGGAAAATGCCGAGGCGCTGGTGCCGCACCGCAGCGCCGAGCACATGAAAACGTTCGGCCGCGTTGCCGTGAAATGCATGTCGGCCCCACCCAGGATCGAGGTGATTACGCCCGAAAAAGTCGACGTCCGCTAATCAAGAAAAAAACCGGGAGACCAATCCAATGATCTATGTCGTCGCCACCTCTCAAGTGAAGCCGGAAGTGCGGGATGCCTTCATCAAGGGCGACAAGGAATGCATCGCGGTCACCCGGAAGGAAAAAGGCTGCATTTCCTATGAGAGCCACACCAGCATCAACGACCCCAATCTTTTCGTGGTGGTCGAGCGCTGGGAAAGTCGCGAGGATCTCGCTGCGCATGGCCGCGCGCCGCATATGAAAGTCTGGCGCGAATATTCGGCGCCGCTGAAAGTGTCACCGACGGTGATCGAGATCATCAGCGACGGCAAGGTCGAGAAGCTGTGAGCATTTTTGCATGATTCGCGCGATGCAGGTCTGTGCGCAGCATCGCTGGACGCAGGCGCCGGCCGATACCGTCGTGCTGGATTTCGACGATCGTCACCGGCGGCGGATGGCGATGACCGGCACGCGCGGCCTTGCGTTTTTGCTCGACCTGGAAAACGCCGTGGTGTTGCGCGGTGGCGACGCGCTGGTGCTCGAGGACGGCCGGCTGATCGAGGTCGTCGCGGCGCCGGAGCCGTTGGTCGAGATCAGGGGCAGCGACCCGCACCATCTGGTTCGGGTCGCCTGGCATCTCGGCAACCGTCATTTGCCGGCTCAGATCACGGCCAGGGGCCTGCGCATCAGGCGCGACCACGTCATCGAGGCGATGGTCAGGGGGTTAGGCGCCCGCGTGATCGAGATCGAAGCGCCGTTCGATCCCGAAGGCGGCGCCTATGCCGGCGGCGGCCACGCGCCGGAAAGCGGTCCGCACGAGCATGCGGTGCACGATCATTCATCGCACGATCACGGCGACCATCATCACCATGACGAGCATTGCGACCATGACCATCAACACGGCCAGTCCCATGCTCATGACCACAAGTAAGGCGCCGGCGAGACCGCGGCGGCGTGCGGTGGCTCGACCGGGCGCCGCAAGCGAAGCTGTCAAGCAGCCGATCCCTGGCCCAGACGGAATGCAGGACGGCGAAGCGGCGGCGCTATACCGGCTGATGACCTGGCTGTCGCCGTCGTTTCCAGTCGGCGCGTTTTCCTATTCCAGCGGCATCGAATGGGCGGTGGAAGCCGGCGACATCGGCGACGCCGCAGCCTTGCGGGATTGGCTCGCCTCGATGCTCGCGGATGGACCGGGATTTTGCGACGGCGCTTTTCTGGCCCATGCGCACCGGGCGGCGGCGTCGCATGACAATGCGGCGCTGCGCGAGGTCGCCGAGCTTGCGGCTGCTTTCGTGCCCTCGCGCGAGCGCCAGCTCGAGACATCGGCGCAAGGACGCGCGTTCGTCGACATCGCGCGCGCCGCATGGAATTGCGACGGCCTTGAGAGAATGATCGAGCATTGCGACGGCCCAATCGTCTACCCCGTCGCGGTGGGCCTCGTTAGCGCCGCGCATGCGATACCTCTCGCGCCCACCATGCACGCTTTCTTTCACGCAGTGATTTCGAACTGGATATCAGCCGGCGCACGGCTTGTTCCCCTCGGGCAAACCGATAGCCAGCGCGTGCTGGTTCAGCTCGAGCCGCTCGTGATCGCGACGGCAAAACGAGCGCTGCGGGCATCGCTCGATGATCTCGGCAGCGCAAGCTTTCGCGCCGATCTCGCCAGCATGCAACACGAAACACAGTATACGAGATTGTTCAGGTCATGAGTGGACGGCGCTTCCACACATTATCTCGTCGTCCCCACGAACGCGGGGACCCATACGCCGTGCAATCGCGATTGGAGAACGGGGTGAGATATTTCGCTAAAGATACAGCCGCCGGTGGCTATGGGTCCCTGCGTTCGCAGGGACGACGAAATAGAAAGAACTTCTGACATGTCTGACAACGGCCCGCTTCGGATCGGCATTGGTGGTCCCGTCGGATCCGGAAAAACCGCGTTGATGGACCTGCTCTGCAAGACGATGCGGGAGCGTTACGACATCGCCGCGATCACCAACGACATCTACACCAAATGGGATGCGGAATTTCTGGTGCGTTCAGGATCGCTAACGCCGGACCGCATCGCGGGCGTCGAAACGGGCGGCTGCCCGCATACGGCGATCCGCGAGGATGCCTCGATGAATCTCGCCGCGGTCGCCGACATGCGTGCGAAATTTCCCGATCTCGATCTGGTGCTGATCGAATCCGGTGGCGACAATCTCGCCGCGACCTTCTCGCCCGAACTCGCCGACCTCACGATTTATGTGATCGACGTCGCGGCGGGCGACAAGATCCCTTCGAAAGGGGGCCCCGGCATCACCCGGTCGGACCTTCTCGTCATCAACAAGATCGATCTCGCGCCGCATGTCGGCGCATCGCTGGAAAAGATGGACACCGACGCCAGGCGCATGCGTGGCGAACGACCGTTTGTCATGACCAACCTCAGGAAAAGCGAAGGCCTCGACCGCATTGTCAGCTTTATCGAGGTCAAGGGGGGTCTCAGCCCCCCGGCCCAGGCCAAAGTGAGTTGAGTGCATTTTGCGCCATGCGCCCCGCCGTTAACCCTTTTGGTCCCGCCAGCCCCCTGAGGCGAGCCAAATCAGAAACTTTTGCCATTGGTCGGAACAAAGCCGCCTTGCTGCGATTAACATTCTTCGCCGTTGCCGAGACGGCGCTCTCCGCTGCCTTGTTAATCTTCGCCGCCAACCGCAGTTGCGTACTGATGATCGCTCCTCCAATATCTCAGACGGTTGGTTTTCATTCTGTTTCGGATCGTTGTCGCCCCCGCGGAAAGCAGATAGTTCTCCTTCTTCGCCAACTCCTCATTTCCGAGTAAGCGAGTGGTTCGGCTGGGTTTTATCATCGGTTTTATCGCGCTTGTCGGGGTTCTGCTCTCCGGTCTTGCGGCCAATCGCGTCCACGATCAGGAGCTGAGGGTCAATGGAATCGCGTTGGCGCGGGCGATCGACGTTCATGCCAGCCTGGTTCAAGACCGGTTGACCGAACGTGAACTGCTCGCCCGCGTCGCGTCGGGCCTGTTCCGGGCACCTACTGTGATCAAGGCCAATATGCTGCAGCCGCTGCGGTCGTCGATCTACGCCTTCAAAACCGATTTCGTCGTCGCAAGCTGGATCGCACGGCTGAAGCGGGACGAGCTGGAAGCGGCGCGTACCGAGCTTGCCAGCGCAGGCTTTCCCAATCCGACGATCCGTGATTTCAACGATCAGCCTTTGGATGCGCGGTCTCTCGATCAGCCGATGGACGTGGTGATGGACGTCGAACCCCGCAATGAAGAGACGATGGCCATCCCGGGACGTTCTCTCAGTCAGCATCCGATTCTGGGCCCGATGCTGGCGCGGGCCATGACCGAGGGAAAGCCGGTGGCTTCCGATCCGATTGGGCTATTGCGCCCGAATGGGCCGATCGGCCTCGTTCTTGCCGCGCCGGTTCTGCAGGAGGGTGGCAGTTCACCGGCCGGCTTCGTGACATTTTCCTATGAATTGGCGTCGCTGATGCTGGCGAACGACGATCTCTCGCTGTTCTCGGTCGTACTGAAGGATCCTCGCAGCGCCGATGGCGAGCTGATCGAAAACGCGCAGGGCATTGTCACGACGAGGGCGGCAACACAGCAAGAGTCTGCACCCCCGATGACGCGCACAGTGATATTCGGCGGCCGCGACTGGTCGCTCGGCTATTACCCCAAGACCAACGCGGTCAAGCGCGCCGAGCAGATGGCCGCCTTCGTGGCCGCCATCGGTCTTGCCTTGACCGGCATCGTCTGCGGGCTGTTCGGATATGTCGCCTACAACAACTTGCGGCTCAGCCGTGAAATCCAGGTGCGGATCGGCTTCGAGCGCCGACTGACCGCGGTCATCGACGAACTCAATCATCGGGTGAAAAACATCCTCGCGGTGATCCAGTCGATCGTGACGCGCACACTGCGCCATGGCTCCGACATCGATGTCGCCCGAGAACTATTGATCGGCCGGATCCATGCCATGTCGAACGTGGTCTCGCTGTTGAGTGAAAGCCAATGGCAGGGCGTGAAACTGAAAGGCTTGTTCGAGGCGCGCGCGATACCTAACGCCGAACGCATCGCGGTCAGCGGTCCGGATATCGCGGTGAGCGCGCGAGCCGCGCAGAGTCTCTCGCTCTTGTTTTTCGAGCTGGCGTCGCATTCCGACGAGGGCCTGTCGCTGGTCGGCAAGCACCCCCACATCGTCGCGCATTGGGAAGTGACCGGAGAAGATCCCGAAACGACGTTTCATTTTCGCTGGGAAGAGTTCAACACCAGCGCCGCGACACGGAGGGAAGACAGTGATTTCGGCCTGATCCTGCTCGATCGCGTCGCTCCGGAGGCACTCGGAGGTGTATCGAAGCGATATTTCACCGATGTCAGTTATGTGTACGAGCTCACCGCTCCGATGGAGACGGTTGTCGACATGACGGAGAGGGATCGCTCCGAACAATTCTCGGCACCGCTGAAGCCGGGCCGTTAGTTTCGCTCTTAATGCATTCGGCGGCCTGCGCTGGACCTCCTCTCAAAAAAAGCGGCCACAACCGGTGACCGCTTTTCTGGTATCGCGAGCGAGGCTCGAACTAGCCGCCGCTGCCGCCGATCACGGCGCGCACCGTTTCATCGGGGCCGAAGTCTTCGGCGCCGTCGACGTAGAGCAGGGCGCTTAGTTTCGATCGCGCCCGATTGACACGGCTCTTGATGGTGCCGACCGCGCAACCGCAGATCGCCGCCGCGTCCTCGTAGGAGAAGCCGGAGGCGCCCACCAGAATCAACGCTTCGCGCTGGTCCTGAGGAAGCTTTTCGAGCGCGGCGCGGAATTCCTCGAATTCGAGATGCGCGCTTTGCGCGGGTTGGGTTTTGAGGGTCTTGGCATAGCTGCCCTCGGCATCCTCCACTTCCCGCCGCCGCTTGCGATAGTCGGAGCGGAACAGGTTGCGCAGGATCGTAAACAACCACGCCGCCAGGTTTGAGCCGGGTTGGAACGAATCGATGTTAGCGAGCGCCCGCAACAGGGTTTCCTGGACGAGGTCGTCGGCGCGATCGCCGTTGCCGCTGAGTGAAATTGCGAACGCGCGCAGGCTGGGTACCGACGCCAAGATGTCGTCGCGAAGCGAGTCTGTGAGAGGCATTACTCCCTCCCGTCATTTTTTACAGTTTGACCACCGGTGTTTCCCGTCTGGGGATCCGCCTCAGGTAAATCAAGCTTTCGGATCAGGTCCGCGAACCGATCCGGCACCCCCTGCCGCACAATATCATCGTACATGGCGCGGAGTTGGTGGCCGATTCTTGATTGAATCTCGGCATTCAGGCCCCCCTGCTTTCCCGGTGCCGCATTCTTGCTGGCTTGAGGCTTTACATCTTTCATGACCTGTTCCACGCTTCCCCGAGGGTTAAGTCCCTGTAACTTCAAGAATTACCTCGGATTAGAAACCCTTGCAGCGTAACACGTGTAGAAACGCTAATTCGAACTCAGCTGGAAAGTTCCGAAACCGAGGAACTTTTCTGGGCCTGAAGCGTAGTCAGGCACGCAGGGGAACCGGGTCACCCCATATAGGTATTCTGATAGGTTTTCTGACCTGACCCGAGAGGATGGAGTGGGGATGTCCCGATCACAGCTGGTTGCTGAACACCTACCGTTGTTGCGGCGTTATGCCCGTGCGCTGACGGGAAACCAGGCGTCGGGCGACGCATATGTCGGAGCCATGCTTGAAGCCCTGCTTCAGGATCCGTCGCTGCTCGATGAGCGGCACGGACCCCGTGCCGGGCTTTTTAAGCTGTTTACCCAGATCTGGAATTCGGTTTCGCTCAACGAAAATGCCGACGTCGCCACCCTGCCGATGCCGCCGGAGCGGCGGCTTTCAAACATCACTCCCTTGCCGCGCCAGGCCTTTCTGCTGCTGTCGCTGGAAGGCTTCTCCGAGGAGGAGGTAGCGTTCATTCTCGGCAGCGATGTTGCCGACACCCGCAAGCTCGCTGATGCGGCGGGGCGGGAAATGGCCGCCGAGATCGCCACTGACGTGTTGATCATCGAGGACGAGACCTTCATCGCGATGGACCTCGAAAGCCTGGTGAGAAACCTGGGTCACAACGTCATCGGCGTCGCCCGCACCCATTCCGACGCGGTGGCGCTGGCCAAGAACAAGAAGCCCGGTCTGATCCTCGCCGACATCCAGCTTGCCGATGGCAGCTCCGGCCTCGACGCCGTCAACGAGCTGTTGCGGGTCTTCGAAGTCCCGGTGGTGTTCATCACCGCCTACCCCGAGCGCTTCCTGACCGGCGAGCGCCCCGAACCGGCATTCCTGATCTCGAAGCCATTCCAGCCGGCGATGGTATCGGCCGTCGCCAGCCAGGCCCTGTTCTTCCAGCGCAATTCGCGCAACCGCGCGCCTCGAGCTGCCGCTTCCTGAGCGAGACTTGTTGCTTTTGATAAGCCCGGCGCTTCACGACGCGCCGGGCTTTTTGCCGTGGCGGCCGTTGCCGCACTCGGCCGCGCAAACATTGCAGTTTGGGACACAACAAAAAAAGCAGGGCGCGACTGGCATCACCACAGCCGCGCCCCACATCGCCGGTCAATGGGGCAGGGGGGATAACCGGCTGCCGGGATGACGCACAGGCCCCCAAAGTTGTTCCTGCCCTCCGCAAAATTTTTACACACGGTTAAGTGATAGAAGGCGCTGAGAACCGCCTCGGTGTGTTCGCGTTGTGTCCTTGATCGCCATGGGGCGAGGGACCAACGAACATGCCGCAGACATCCAGGGCTATCTTCGGGGCGATCGCCGTTTCGCTGACGTGTGGCGCCGTTCAGTTCGCGTCGGGCCGCGATCTCTCCGGACTTGTGCAGAATTCCCCAAGTCAGAATTCCCCAAGTCAGAATTCCTCCGTTGCCCCCGAAGCTTCGATTAATCGCGCCGCGAAAGCCGATCGTGTTGCTCGCATCGCGGAATCGGCGGCACAGACGCGGACGATTTCGCTCCAGCTGGATGGGCTTTCCGATACATCGGTCCTTGTCCGCATCCCAGCCGCCCAGGAGGCCCGCAATACTTCTCGCCCTCCGTCGGCGACAAAGTCCGGGAAGCGGAAGCTGACGGTGGCCTGCGAGCCGGTCGTCAGCGTATTGACCGAAGTCGCCAAGCAGCTTGAGCCGGGCCGCTGCGTCACCTGATCCTGGTTTCGAAGATCATTCCGCCGGTGCTTGATCGCTCGCGCTGTTGCGGCTTGCCAAAAATCCCAGCGCCAATCCACCCACCGCCAGAATCGGGATCAGTCTCTTGATGCCGATCGCGCGGATCACCTGGATGCCGGCCGCGACCAGCATGGGATCGGAAAGCGCGGTTTGCGCAGCTGATTTTGCGGTCTGCTCTGCGCGAGCCTTGACGTGGTTTTTGCGCACCATGTTTTTGCGCACCATATAGCAGCCGGCCGCGATCACCGTGACCACAAAGAACACCGCGGCGCCGGTCAGGCAGGCTTCGATCAGGCCATATCTCTGAAGCACGAAGACAAAGGCCGCAGCGCACAGAAACGATGTCGTGATGAACAGGCAAAGGGCCGCCGCCGTTGCCAGAGATGTCAGCTGCAAGGCCGTGCCGGTACTTTCCTTGAAATCTTCGATCATGCGCTGAAACATCGGAAAGCCTCGCTGAAATTAATGCCGACAAACGAATCCACGACGCATGCGCGCCGGTGTTCAAATCAAAGAATTGATTACATCGCCCACTGCGACGGGCCGGACGCTTTGTCGTTACCGGCGCCAGGTCAACCCGATCAGGAACCCCAGGCCGAGCGCCAAGCCCACGGTCGCAAGCGGGCGCTGCGCAATGACGTCCTCCAGAGTTTCTTCAATGGAGGAGGCCGCTTCCTGCGCGGCGTCCATCATGGCGCCGCCACGCTCCGATGCATCTTCCACCGCCGAATCGACATTGGCACGGGCTTGCCTGTAGCCGTGGCGCGCCTGGTTCTTGGCAGTGCCGGCGAATGAGTTGAGCGCGTCGGTGATTTTTTCGGTCAGGGCTGCGATATCGTTTTTCACGGCTGCTACATCCTTTTCGAGGCGTTCAGTGGTCGCTTTATCCGTCAGATTCTTCATTCCGAATTCGCCATTTGTACTCGACATCAAAAGCTCCCGGGAACTACTCAGGTTACGTACGGCACAAACGCCGCGCTTTGCGGGAAGTTCCCGGCGCCACGAAACCCGATTAATCCGGCGGCAGCTGCGGCGAATTCTCCGGCAGCAGATGCTCCTTGAGAACGAGGGCCACGATCAAAAGCGGCGAGGCGAGAAAGCCGCCCATCGGTCCCCACAGCCATGTCCAGAACGCCAATGCGATGAATACGGCCAGCGCGTTCAGCTCGAGCCGGCGACCGATGATGGCCGGTGTAACAAAATGACCTTCGAGAAAGGTGAGCCCGGCAAAAGCCAGCGGCGCGATCAGCCCAGCGCCGAGCGTGGAGAAGGCCATGATTCCGACCGCCGTCAAAATTATAAACATCGCGATCGGGCCGATGATGGGGAAGTAGTTCAAGATCACGGCCAGCGCGCCAAGGGCGGCCGGGTTGGGCATGCCGGCGACCGCGCAGATGATGCCGGTTGCCAGGCCGACGGCGAGATTGATGGTCGTCACGGTAAGTAGGTAGCCGCCAAGATGGTCCTCGATTTCATTGAGGATCCGCAACGTTCGCAGTCGTGAGGCACGATCGCCGAACGCCAGGACCAATGCGCGGCGCAAATCACGCCAGCTCGCGATGAACAAGATCAGCGTTACAAAGAACAGCAGGAACTCGGTGAAGGTCGGCGACAAGAACTCGATGGTTGGCTGAACCCAATCGAATTTTGGCAGATGGAATGTCGTGATCGGATCCGATCCACCCAGCATGATCTGGACCTGCTGCCAGAGTGCGAGCGGCCGATCGAAGACGTGCAGTTTGTCCCTGAGCAGCGATCCCAACTCCGGCAGGCGCGTGCTCCATTCCATGAGTGGTGAAGAGATCAGGCCGACGATGAACGTGGCGCCGGCGCCAACCCCGGAAACGATCAGAACCGCTGATACCGAGCGGGGAATTCGATGCTGCTCGAGAAAACCGGCGGCCGGCGACAGCATGGTGCCGATCACGAACGCCGCCACGACTGGCAGAAAGAATCCCTTCGCGACATAGAGAACGGCGAAAACGCAGATCAGGAGCAGTGCGACCAGTGCGAAGGCCACCAGCTCTGTGCGGCGGATGATCGGCGGTAATTCGGCTGTGCTGTCAGGCAACGAGGTGCCCGGTTCGCTGCGTGGGACACGTTCGTTGGGAAGGACACGCAATGAGCTCTCCTCCGCATGCAAACGGCCAAAGTGGTTTTAAGGCGTTGGCGAGCCGAAATCTGCCCCGCACAACCTGCAGGCCTGCGAAAGGTTCCATCGCAGGTGAGGATTGCCCCGGGTTGACACGATTGGCCGCTGCTCAGTCGAGCGGAACTGCAAAGCCTCGGTCGCGTTTGTTGTGTCAGAAGCATCAGCGTGATGCCCAATCAATGGGGCGATTCATGACACAGCAATTCGCAGCCAATCGCATGGACCTGCCGCGCGCGACCAGCGCGCTGCTATTCGCTGGGGTTTTGTTACTTGCGCCGGCATTTCTCTCCAACGAGGCGAGCGCGCAGGTTCTCGGCTATGCAGCGGCATCCCAAAGCTCAATATCCCAAAGCTCAATTTCGTCAGGCTCATTTTCGTCAGGCTCAATTTCGTCAGGCAGCGCGCTCGCGCTTCCCGCGGGTGCGCTGACCGATGAGGCCGGTGGCAGCGGAAGCGCGGTCCCGGAGCGGCTGCGGCGCGCGATCGTTTCCTTTGATGCCCGCGAAGCGCCCGGCACCATCGTCATCGATACCGGCAACACCGCGCTCTATTACGTGCTCGGCCAAGGCCGGGCCATTCGTTACGGCGTCGGCGTTGGCCGCGAAGGCTTTACTTGGGCCGGCGTGCAGACCATCAGCCGGAAGGCAGAATGGCCGGATTGGTCTCCGCCGTCCCAAATGATCGCGCGCCAGCCCTATTTGCCGCGCTTCATGGCGGGCGGCCCCGGCAATCCGCTTGGGGCTCGTGCCATGTATCTCGGCTCCAGCCAATATCGCATTCATGGCACCAACGATCCCTCCACCATCGGAAAATTCGTGTCGAGCGGCTGTATCCGGATGACCAATGAAGACGTCGTCGACCTGTTCAGCCGCGCAAATGTCGGCACCAAGGTCGTGGTACTGCCGAAGAATGCGCCCCATCCGGAGGGCCAAGCGTTGGTAGCAAGGGGAACGACTACCGTTCGCCCGACGCCGGCACAGTCGCGTCCTGCGGTGACGACATTGTCCCCAGGTCGTCAGGCGATGAACGTTTCGACATCGTCCCTGTATTGAGGCGAACATGGTCAGGAGATCACGCAGGCAGGTAGCGTTGGGCGCGACGGCGGCGGCGCTGTGCGCGCTGGCGCCGGCTCCCGCCGCGCAAGCCGAAGACTTTCTCTCTGCCTTGTTCAGCGCGTTCGGAGGTGGTCGGTGGCGTCCGCCTGCGATCCGGTCGCCGTTTGTGGGCGAGGGCGGTCCCTTCGCCCCACAAAACGAGGCACCTCCGCGTGCCGGCTATTTCGGCTCGCAGGCCTATTGCGTGCGTACCTGCGACGGACGCTATTTTCCGATCTCGTCGTCCGACAGCCAAAGCCGCGCAGCAGCCTGCAGCAGCTTCTGCCCGGCGAGCGAAACCAAAGTGGTCTATGGCAGCAGTATCGATCATGCCGCGACCGAGCACGGCCAGTCCTATTCCGAATTGCCGAATGCGTTTCGCTATCGCAACGAGCTGGTCGCGGGATGCACCTGCAACGGCAAGGACCAGGCCGGTCTGGCGCCGGTCAAGATCGAGAACGATCCGACACTTCGCAAGGGTGACATCGTCGCCGGTGCCGACGGACTGATGGTTGCCGGCCGCAGCGCCGACAAGCGCGGTGCGTCGTTGAATTTCTCGCCCGTCTCGGAAAAGATCCGCGCGCGCTATCAGCGCGTGCCGGTAGTGGCGGCGGAGTGACAGGCCGCCGGACTAGCCAGCGGCTTAGGTCCCCGAGCGGAAATCTCCGCAAGCTGAAATTAGGCAGCGCGGATTTCCCCCAAAGACTACGGTGAGATAAAGTACTGATAACAGTGTAGTTTTTTGGAAGGTTCCCTGACAGGAACTTTTGACCGGGCGGGCGGTTCTAGTAGTGCGCGACAGGCCAAGAACGGGCGTCGCAAACAAGGGGGACGAGACCGTGTCCGCACTCATCGGTATTTTGATCACTTTTCTCGTTATTATTTTGGTTCTCTATCTCATCAACATGTTGCCGCTCGATGGTCGCGCCAAACAGATCGCGCGCGTCGTTGTCATCATCATCGGCATCGTTTCTTTGCTGAAGTATCTAGCGGTGTTCTAAGGCCGCTGCTGCAGGCCTGACAAAAAAGCCCCGGGGCTCCGCCGGGGCTTTTTGCATTCTCCAAGACACAAACTCCAAGACACGAACTTATTTCAGCGACTTGAACCAGTCGTCGACGTCCTTGTGGATTTGATCCTTGGCGAAGCCATAGCGCTGCTGCAACTTGCCTTCGAGCTGGTCGCGGCGACCCTCGATCACATTGAGGTCGTCGTCGGTCAGTTCGCCCCATTTCTCCTTGGCTTTCCCCTTGAACTGCTTCCAGTTGCCTTCAACCCGGTTCCAATCCATCGTCATTCCTCCTGAATCGACATGGACTTCTAACGGGCGGGGAATCCAAACGTTCCCGCAAAGTGCGATCAGCAAAAAGTGGGTACTGATTTTGCGATAGGGCTCATCGGCGGCGCCGAACACCGCGGATTTCCGACCGGCATGGTTCATCAGCCTCCGTATTTATACGGGGCTCCAAAGAGCTCCAGGCTAATCGGTCAACAGCACTTGAGCTCTATCTGTGGGACGGATGAAGCGCGAAGACACACTGAAAGTTAACGTGAGTGGCGGATAGTCTTCTCTTGAAGAGATTCATTTTTGGCTCGGGCTTTGGCCGGAGCCGCAATTGTATTTGGGATAACGGCAATGAAGCTTCGCTTATCGATCGCGCGCGCCATGGTGCTGTTCGGTCTTGTCACGGCGACCGGTTTGGGAGCGGTGGTTTTCACCGGCATTTACGCCCTCAGCGAACTCAAGGTGGGCGGGCCGCTCTACAACAAGATCAAGCTCGGCAACGATCTTGTGGCCGACATCCTGCCTCCCCCGGAATACGTGATCGAATCGTACCTTGAAGCAACCCTTGCGTTGAATAATCCGGCTGAGCTTGCCACCCGTCGAGACCGTCTCGCTCGATTGAAAAAGGAGTTCGAGGAGCGCCACGAATTCTGGTTGAAATCGGACCTCGATGCCGCGATCAAGGCGAGGCTCGTTCAGGATTCGCATCGCGAGGTGCAGCGCTTTTGGGCCGCCATCGAGCAAGTGTTTCTGCCAGCCTTGGCCAAGGGCGATGCGGCCGCCGCTGCGAAGTCCTATTCCGAGATCACAGCCGCCTATCTGGCCCACCGTGCGCTAATCGATGAAATCGTTAAAAAAACCAATGACGATAATGCAGCAATTGAAGCCGGCGCTACCCAACGCGTAAGTACCTTCACGATCGTCCTGTGGGGCATCTCAGGCCTGGTTTTCCTGATCATTGGCGGCGGACTCTTCGGCGTCGGTTTGGGCGTGATTCAGCCGATGACCCGGATGACGGGCGTGATGGCGCGGCTAGCCGGTGGGAGAATGGACATCGAGATACCGTCCTTGAATCGGGCGGACGAAGTCGGCGCCATTGCCAGGGCCGTGCAGGTTTTCAGGGAAAATGCCTTGCGCGTTCAGGCGATGGAATCCGAGCAGGCAGGCCTGAAGCAAAAGGCTGAGGAGGATCGCAAGGCTGCGATGGGCTGCGTCGCCGATGGCTTCGAGCAAGCGATCGGAAAGATCGTTGAGGCTGTGTCGTCAGCATCCTCCGAAATCGAGCTCGCCGCGGCTAGCCTGACCAGGACGGCGGAAACAAATCATAGACTCACGGCCGCCGCCACATCCGCATCGGATCGCTCATCGGCGAGTGCGCACTCGGCCGCCGCCGCATCGGAGGAAATGGCTTGTTCGGTCACCGAAATCGGACGACAGGTGCAGCAATCGGAAAACATTAGCCACGCTGCCGTGCGTCAGGCGCAACAGACCAATGAGCGGATAGCCGAGCTATCGCAATCCGCCGGTCGCATCGGTGAAGTCGTGAAGCTGATTGCTGCTGTGGCCGAGCAAACCAACCTCCTTGCGCTGAATGCGACAATCGAGGCGGCGCGCGCCGGTGAGGCAGGCCGGGGCTTTGCGGTCGTCGCATCGGAGGTCAAGGAGCTTGCTGCCCAAACGGCCAAGGCCACCGAGGAGATTGGAGCGCAGATCACGCAGATGCAATCTGCCACGCAGCACTCAGTGTCCGCCATCAAATCAATCGGCGCGACGATCGGGCAGATCTCCGAGATTTCCACCGCCATCGCCGCGGCTGTCGAAGAGCAGAGTGCCGCGACACAGGAAATTGCCCGCAACGTCCAACAAGCCGCGCAGGGCACAACCGAGGTTGGCGGCTGCCTTGCAGACGTTAGTCTCGGGTCGGCAAACACCCAGGCGGCGGCGGAACAGGTCCACGGTTTCGCCCTCTCGCTGTCGCAGGAAGGCAGTTCGCTCAAACTCGAGGTGGAGAAGTTCCTGGCAACGGTGCGTGCGGCCTGACGCCGGTCGCGTCGACCTGGAAACTGATTGGGCCGATCAGATGTGGTTCGCCTTGGCTTCCCGGCGCCGCGCCGTCAGGATGAATTCGGTGTAGCCGTCCGGCTGCTCGCGTCCTTCGAAAATCAGGTCGCACGCCGCCTTGAACGCGACGCCGTCGAAACCGGGCGCCATCGGCCGGTACAGCGGATCGCCTTTGTTCTGGCCGTCCACCACCACCGCCATTCTCTTCAGTGATTCCATCACCTGCTCTCTGGTGACGACGCCCTGATGCAGCCAGTTCGCCAGATGCTGGCTTGAGATACGCAGGGTGGCGCGGTCTTCCATCAGGCCGACGTCATGGATGTCAGGCACCTTGGAGCAGCCGACCCCCTGATCGATCCAGCGCACGACATAACCGAGGATGCCCTGGCAATTGTTGTCGATTTCCTGCTTCACGTCGTCGGGTGCCCAGTTCGACTGCGATACCGGTATGGTGAGGATGTCCGAAAGTTTGGCGCGCGGGCCGCCCTTGGCCAGTTCCTGCTGGCGCGCCTGTACGTTGACCTGGTGATAATGCAGCGCGTGCAGCGTCGCGGCGGTCGGCGAAGGCACCCAGGCGGTGGTGGCGCCGGCCTGTGGGTGAGCGATCTTCTGCGCCAGCATGTCCGCCATCTTGTCGGGCGCGGCCCACATGCCCTTGCCGATCTGGGCGTGACCGGGCAGGCCGCAGATGAGGCCGACATCCACGTTCCAGTCTTCATAGGCCTTGATCCAGGGCTGGGACTTCATGTCGTTCTTGCGGATCATGGGACCCGCTTCCATCGAGGTATGAATCTCGTCGCCGGTACGGTCGAGGAAGCCGGTGTTGATGAACATGATGCGCTTCAAGGCGTTCTGGATGCAGGCCTTGAGGTTGACCGTGGTACGGCGTTCCTCGTCCATGATGCCGACCTTCATGGTGTTCTCGGGCAGCGAAAATATTTTCTCGACCCGGTCGAATAGTTCGCAGGTCAGCGCCACTTCGTCGGGGCCATGCATCTTCGGCTTCACGATGTAAACCGAGCCGGTGCGGCTGTTGCGTGTTTTCGAAAACCCTTTGAGATCGTGGATCGCGAGCAGGCCGGCGACGGCGGCATCGAGGATGCCTTCCGGAATTTCAGCGCCGGCGGAGTCGAGCACCGCATCGGTGAACATGTGATGGCCGACATTGCGCATCAGCAAGAGACTGCGGCCATGCAGCTTTAGCTCTTTTCCGTCCGGCGCCTTGTAGACGCGATCGGGGTTGAGCGCGCGCGTGAGCGTCTTGCCGCCTTTTTCAAAATCGGCGGAAAGCGTTCCGTTCATCAGACCCAGCGTGTTGCGGTAGATCAGCACCTTGTCTTCGGCATCGACCGCGGCGACGCTGTCTTCCATGTCGAGGATGGTGCTGACCGCCGATTCCAGAATCATATCGGCAACGCCGGCCGGATCGTCCTTGCCGATCATGTGGCCGCGATCGATCTTGATCTCGATGTGCATGCCGTTGTTGATCAGCAAGATCGCGGAAGGTGCAGCCGGATCGCCCTGGTAGCCGGCGAACTGATCGGTGGATTTCAGCGCGGTGGCGTTGCCGCTCTTCAGGTTGACGGCAAGCTGGCCGGCGATGACGCTATAGGCGGTCACGTCGGTGTGACTTCCGGTCGCCAGCGGCACCGCGGAATCGAGAAAGGCTTTTGCCTTGGCGATGACCTTGGCGCCTCTCGCCTTGTTGAAGCCCTTGCCGCTCTCGCCGGCCGCGTGCGGTATCGCATCGGTGCCGTAGAACGCATCGTAAAGGCTGCCCCAGCGCGCGTTGGCGGCGTTCAGCGCGTAGCGCGCATTGGTGAGCGGCACGACCAGCTGCGGTCCGCAAATCTTGCCGATTTCCTCATCGACGTTCGCCGTCTCCACCTTTTGGGTGGGCGGCTCCGGCAGCAAATAGCCGATCTCCCTGAGAAACGCCGTGTACGCATTCACGTCGAACGGCTTGCCCTTGTTGGCGCGATGCCAGCCGTCGATTTTCGCCTGCAAGGCGTCGCGCACCGCGAGCAGCTCCCGGTTTTTCGGAGCAAGGTCGCGGACAATGGCAGACAGCCCCGTCCAGAACGCGTCGGGGGAAATTCCGGTTTTGGGCGTCGCTTCCTTGGCGATGAAATCGAACAAAACAGGGGCGATCTTCAGTCCGTGGGCATCGATACGGTTCATGATGGGATTTCTCGCGACAAACGGCGGCTAGCGCGCTGTTTTCAGGGGGACAAACGGTAAAAGCGCCCTACGAAGGGTCACTATTTCAGGGCCCTTTTAGCGCCAAAGCCGGGGCTGTGAGAAGGCCTTTGGCGGGTCTGGATTGCCCGTAACCAGGGCTGCCGAAAACCTTTGACAGGGTTCAGATATTGGCGGCGAGGTCGACGATCTGGTCGAACAGAATCCCCGTCCGCACCAGCATCCGCTCGATCTCGTCGGTCGCGTCAGTGACCGAGCGCGTCGAGGTATCGATCGTCAACTCACTGTTCGTGGGCGGCTGGTAATCATTGCCGATCCCGGTGAAAGCCTGCAGCGCGCCGGCGCGCGCCTTGGCGTAATGGCCCTTGGGATCGCGGCTCTCGCAGACCTCGGCAGGCGTCGCGACATAGATTTCGCGGAACGTGGTGTCGGCGATGCGGCGTGCGGCGGCCCGATCTTCCGCCGACGGCGAGACCGCGGCGACGATTGCAATGTGCCCGTTGCGCGCGAGATGAACGGCGACTTCGGCCAGCCGGCGAATGTTCTCGGTGCGATCCTGCGCGACGAAACCGAGATCGCTGTTAAGGCCGGCGCGCAGCGTATCGCCGTCCAACAGAATCGGCGAACCGCCATTGCTGAACAGCCGGCGTTCCAGCGCGCGCGCCAGCGTCGATTTTCCGGAGCCCGGCAGTCCCGTCAGCCAGAGCACCGCGCCATTGTGGAGATAACGTGCGGAGTGCTCGTCCGGGCGCAGTGCGGATTCCACCGGTACGATGTCGACGGGAATAGCGCGTTGTCCGGCATCGACCGACAGCACCAAACCGCCGCCGGCAATGCGGCCCGCGACTTCGATCACCAGGCGTCCGGTGCGCGGATTGTCGGTGTAGGGATCGGCGGCGAGTGGATGCGCCAGCGAGATGTCGATCTCGCCCACGTGATTGCGCGCGATGGACTTGTTCTCCACGCTCGAGAGCTCGCCGGGATCGACCGCCTTTTCAATTGCGACCACGGTGGCACGGGTTTCCCGCGTGCCGAGCCGGACCAGGATAGAGGCCTCGGTCGCCAACGGCTTATCGTGCAGCCAGAAAATGCGCGCGCGAATTCGGCGCGTGTCGCGCGGGCTGGTTCCGACATGGGCGATGACATCGCCGCGTTCGATGAACAGTTCGCGGTCAAGCGTAATCCCGACCGATCGCCCGGCGCCCTGACGTTCCCCGACCGGCGTCACCGGCCAACCCTCGACGCTGCGGATCTTCGCGATCTTGCCCGCGGGCATGATGACGATCTCGTCTCCGGCGGCAAGACTGCCGGACTCGATCCGTCCCGCTACAATGCGGTGGTCGTCAAATTTGTAGATCGCCTGCACCGGCAGCCGCAGCGCAAGCGCTTCCGGCGGCCGCGCGGGTTCAAGCGCGTCGAGCGCCTCGACCACGGTGGGACCGCCATACCATCGGATGTTCGCCGTGTGCTCGGCAACGCCGTCGCCGTCGCGCGCCGAAATCGGGATCACCGCCGAGGGCGTGACGCCAAGGCCGATCAGATGCGCGGAAATCTCCTCACTGATCGCGCTAAATCGCGCCGCGCTGAAATCGACCCGGTCCATCTTGTTGACGACAACGGCAACCTGTCTGACGCCAAGAAGATGCAGCAGATAACCGTGGCGCCGCGTCTGGTCGCGCACGCCTTCCAGCGCATCGATGATCAGAAGCGCCCCGTCGGCCTGTGAGGCGCCGGTGATCATGTTGCGCAAAAATTCAGCATGGCCGGGCGCGTCGATCAACACCACGTCGCGCGATCCGGTGCGGAAGCGAATCTGCGTCGTGTCGATGGTGATGCCCTGGTCCCGCTCGGTCTGCAGCGCGTCCAGGAGAAACGACCATTCGAACGGCATGCCGCGTCGGGCGCTGACCGCTTTGAGCATTTCGAGCTTGCCCTCGGGCAAACTGCCGGTTTCATGCAGCAGACGCCCGACCAGTGTGGACTTGCCGTGATCGACATGGCCGACGATGACGATGCGAACCTGCGGGCGTGTGGTGCCGTTGGGCGTCGCTGATACCGCGGTGGGGACGAACATGTTCATCTGATCACTCAACCTCGATCTCGGGTCAGAGATAGCCGGCGACGCGCAGCCGCTCGAAGGCGTCTTCGGTCTCGTGATCCAGCGCGCGGCCGGAGCGTTCCGGCACTTTGGTGCCGTCGAGCTCGATCAGGATTTCCTCGATGCTGGAGGCGGTCGAAGCGACGGGATTGGTGATGTCCTGATCGCCCAGCGAGCGATAGCGCTTGCCGTCCTTCGCCAGGTAAAGCGGAATGATCGGAATGTTTTCGCGCTTGGTGTAGGCCCAGATATCGGCTTCGGTCCAATGCAGGATCGGGTGAATGCGCAAATGCGCGCCCGGTGGCGGCGAGGCGTTGAACTGGTCCCAGAATTCCGGCGGCTGATCGCGCACGTCCCATCCGCCCTCCAGGCCGCGCGGCGAGAACACCCGCTCCTTGGCGCGGGTGGCTTCTTCGTCGCGGCGGATGCCGGCGATCAGTCCGTCGAAGCCAAATTTCGCGAGCGCGAGCTTCAGCCCTTCGGTCTTGCGCGCCGCCGATCGCGCCGCCGGCGGCAAGGTCGGATCGATGGTCTCGAGCGGCGGGCAGGGCTCTACCTTCAGATCGAGCTCCCATTCCCCGCCGTAGCGATCGCGAAATGCGTACATCTCCGGAAATTTCTTGCCGGTATCGACGTGCAATGCGGGGAACGGCACGCGGCCGAAAAAGGCCTTGCGCGCCAGCCAGATCATCACGTTGGAATCTTTGCCGAGCGACCATAGCAGCGCGAGCTTCTTCAACCGCGCAAACGCTTCCCTGAAAATGTAGATGCTCTGCGCTTCGAGCGCGTCGAGGTGATCCATTGTGGGTTGATGGGCCCGCGCCTCGGCCGAAAATTGTGGGGCTGCGGGTCTCTCAGCGGGGTCCGCCCAAGCCAAGCGGTCTTTCGCGGAATCGTTCTCGAAAAGATGCATCTCTAGCTCTTGGCCTTTGAAGGCGAAAATTCTATGGTTGCGCCGCAGTAGAGAAGAAATAATTTTCTCTTTGCGGGCATTGAACGAGACATATATAGAAAATCATTCCAGTCAACCCGGTAAATGGGGAAGCGAGTATCGCATGCGATTTCTGCCGGTATTTCTCGATCTGCAAGCCGGTCCCGTGCTGCTCGTTGGCGCCGGAGAATTGGCGCGCGCGAAACTCCGCCTGCTGGCAGCCGCGGGGGCACGCATCCGCTGGTTCGCCACCGACGGCAATCATGATGTGAGCGGCATTGCCGCGGCCGACGCGGCACGCATCGAGGTGGCTGAAGGCGATCCTTTGTCCGCGGATCTCCGCGGGGTGATTGCGGTGCTGTGCGCCGGCGCTGGCGAGATCGGCACGGCGATGTCGGCGCGGGCGAAGGCGGTCGGCCTGCCCGTGAATGTGATGGACGACCTCGCGCATTCGACTTTCATTTTTCCTGCCATTGTCGATCGCGGTGACGTGGTGGTTGCCGTCGGCACCGGCGGAGCCTCGCCCGTGGTGGCGCGCCGTGTCCGCGAGCGCATCGAAGCTGCGCTGCCCGCTGGAATCGGCGATCTCGCGACCTTTATCGGCCGCTGGCGCAAGGCGATCCACCATCGCATTCCGGAGTTCGCGCTGCGCCGCCGTTTCTGGGAACGCGTGGTCGATGGCCCGATCGGTGCGCTGGTTCTCGAGGGGCGCAAGGACGAGGCGGAAGCGGCGCTGAAGGATATCTCTGATCCCTCGGCTTTCGCCGGCGCGCAGCCGTCAGGTCGGGCCGAGGGCAGGGTGACGCTGGTCGGCGCCGGTCCGGGCGACCCGGACTTGCTGACGATCAAGGCGCTGCGGGCGCTGCAGGATGCCGACGTTGTTTTTTACGATGAACTGGTCTCCTTAGAAATTCTCGATCGTGCGCGCCGCGATGCGTCGCGCGTGCCGGTCGGCCGCCGCGTCGGAAAGCCCGGCATCGGCCAGGACGCGATCAACAGATTGATGATCGAGGCGGCGAGATCAGGCCAGCGCGCGGTGCGCCTCAAGGGCGGCGATCCCTTTGTGTTCGGCCGCGGCGGCGAGGAAGTTGAAGCTTTGCGAAAAGCCGGCGTCGCCTATTCGATCGTGCCGGGAATTACCGCGGGCGTTGCCGCCGCCGCACAGTTCGAAGTGCCGCTCACCCTGCGGCACGAGGCGCTGCGCGTCACCTTCCTCACCGCCCACAAGGCCAAAGATGCCGAAACCGTCGACTGGTCGACGCTGACGGACGACAAGATGACGGTGGTCGTGTATATGGGCATGACTGCGGCGCCGTCGGTGCGCGACGGCCTGTTGGCGGCGGGACGCTCGCCGCAAACGCCGGTCGGCGTGTTCGCGCGGGTGACGCGGCCGGATGCGCAAGCTTCTGTCGGAACGCTCGATGATTTGCCGGCGCTGATCGAAAAGATCGATAACGGTCCCGCCATTCTCATTATCGGCGACGTGGTCGCGCATTCTGCGCCATGGCGTCAATCGAACCTCGCCCAACTTGTCTCCTATTTTCAGGTAGCTGCCGAATGACCTCTCCCCTCGAACAGAAAAAAATCAAGATTACCGGCCCGTCGGTGGTGACCGGCAACCGTACCTGGGACGGTGTCGTGATCTACCGCACCTCTGCCCGGGGCTGGTCGGCCGCTTTGTCGGATGCCGCGATCGTCCGCACCTCCGATGAGGCGCGGTCGTTGCTCGCCGAATCGGTCGCCGACGATGTCGGCGCCATCGGCGCCTACATCGCGCCGGTCGAAATCAAGGACACCGGCGAGATCAAGCCCGGCAATCTTCGTGAACATATCCGAGCGGCAGGCGTCACCATCGATCTTCCGGTTTCGGCGTAAGGCAAGTCCATCATGTACGCATATGACGAACTCGACCGCACGCTCATCAACGAGCGGGTTTCAGAATTTCGCGATCAGGTGAAGCGCCGGCTGTCCGGCGAACTCACCGAGGACGAATTCAAGATGCTGCGGCTGCAGAATGGCGTCTATCTGCAACTGCACGCCTATATGCTCCGCGTCGCGATCCCCTACGGGACGCTATCGTCGAAGCAATTGCGGCGGCTGGCGCATGTCGCGCGCCGCTATGATCGCGGCTACGGACATTTTACCACGCGGCAAAATATCCAGTTCAACTGGATCAAGCTCGCCGAATTGCCGGATGCGCTGGCCGATCTCGCCGAGGTCGGCATTCATGCCATGCAGACGTCCGGCAATAACACACGCAACGTCACGTCGGACCAATGGGCCGGTGTGGCGCCCGGCGAGATCGAGGATCCGCGTATCTGGTCCGAGCTGTTGCGGCAATACACGACGCTGCACCCGGAATTCTCCTTCCTGCCGCGCAAGTTCAAATTCGCCATTACCGCGTCCGCGCACGATCGCGCGGCGATCAAGATTCACGACATCGGGTTACGGCTTCACAGGAATGCAGACGGCGAAACCGGATTCGAGGTGCTGGTCGGCGGCGGGCTCGGCCGCACGCCCTTCATCGGCAAGACGATAAAACCGTTCGTGCACGGCCACGATCTGCTGAGCTATGTCGAGGCCATCCTGCGCGTCTACAACCAATACGGCCGCCGTGACAACATCTACAAGGCGCGCATCAAGATCCTGGTGCATGAGCTCGGCATAGAGAAATTCGCAAAGGAAGTCGAAGAAGAATGGCTGCAGATGCGTGGCAGCGCGCTGGCGATCGATGATTCCGTCATCGAGGACATCCGTTCGCGCTTCGCCTATCCGGCTTACGAAAAGCTGCCGCACATGCCGGACGAATTGAAGAAGGCGGCGCACGATCCGCATTTCGAGGCCTGGCGCAAGAATTCGGTCGCGCTTCACAAGGTGTCGGGCTATGCGATCGTGACCCTGTCGCTGAAGCCGGTCGGCGGGCCGCCCGGCGATGCCACCGCCAACCAGATGGACGGGCTGGCCGATCTTGCCGACAAATATTCCTTCGGCGAAATCCGCGTCGGGCATGAGCAGAATCTCGCGCTGCCCCACGTCGCCAGGCGCGACCTGCCGGCGCTGTGGCGGTCGCTCGACAAGCTCGGCCTCGCGACGCCGAACGTCAACCTGGTCTCCGACATCATCGCCTGCCCGGGGCTGGACTATTGCTCGCTTGCCAACGCGCGCTCGATCCCGATCGCGCAGGAGTTGACGCGGCGCTTTGCCAACCACGACACCGCCAATCTGATCGGGCGGCTGCACATCAATATTTCCGGCTGCATCAACGCCTGCGGCCATCATCACGTCGGCCACATCGGCATTCTCGGCGTCGAAAAGAACGGCGAGGAGTTTTATCAGATCACGATCGGCGGCCGCGCCGACGAAAACGCCGCGGTCGGCACGTTGATCGGACCCGCCGTGCCTTACGGTGAAGTCGCCGACGTGGTCGAGGATATCGTCGAAGCCTACCTCGCGCTGCGCGCCCGTCCCGATGAGCTTTTCGTCGATACGGTCAAGCGGCTTGGCGTCGAACCATTCAGGGAGCGCGTTTATGCCACTCGTCAAGAACGGTAAAATCACCGCGGATGCGTTCGTCTGCGTCGCGGACGATGCGCCAATTCCGGCCGACGGCGCGATCCTGATTTCCGCCGCGCGATTTCTCGATGATCCGGAGGCTCTGTCGCGCCGCGGTGGACCAACCGGCGTCATCTGGCCGAACAACCGCGACGTCGATGATCTCGTGCCCTATCTCGATCGCCTCGCCGTGGTGGCTCTGGTGTTTCCGACCTTCCGCGACGGCCGCGCCTACAGCCAGGCGCGGCTGTTGCGCGAACGCTATGCTTATCGTGGCGAAATGCGCGCCACCGGCCAGGTGCTGCGCGACCAGTTCGTCTTCATGCTTCGCGCCGGGTTCGATGCATTCGAGGTGAAAAAGGCAAGTGACGCGGAGGCGTTTGCCTCTACGTCGAAGCGTTACTCGGTGTTTTATCAGCCAACCGGCGATGGCCGCATCACCGCGCTTCACCGGCGGATGCAACTGCGCCATTCCGAAAGTGCCAGCCAATGAACGGTGTTGCACACCAGGTGTCGCCGGAGCGCACGGCGCGCCCGCCCGATCCGCCTTCGGCCGAGCAACTCGATCATGCGCTTCGCAACCAGTCGCCGGCCGAGGTGATCGCAACCGCCTTGCGGACCGTCGGCCGTGAGCGTCTGGCTCTGGTCTCATCGTTCGGCACCGAATCGGCGGCCCTGCTCAAGGTAATGGCCGATGTCGATCCGGCCATCCCGGTGATCTTTCTCGACACCGGATGGCTGTTCGAGGAGACGCTTGCCTATCGTGACACCCTGATCGCGACGCTCGGCCTGCGCGACGTTCGTTCGATCAAGCCGCTGGAAGAGACGCTGTCGCGCGAGGATCCCGATCGGGAATTGTGGTTCTCCGATCCCGACGCCTGCTGCCGCATTCGCAAGGTCGAACCGCTCAAGCGCGCCTTGGCGCCGTTCAGCGCATGGATCAACGGGCGCAAGCGTTTTCAGGGCGGTCTCCGTGCCGAGATTGCTGTCGTTGAGGATGACGGCCTCAGGCTGAAATTCAATCCATTCGCAAACGCGTCGCGCGAAGAGATCGAGGCGATCTACACGCTGGCCAATTTGCCGCCGCATCCGCTCGCGGCATCGGGCTATCTCTCGGTCGGCTGCATGCCGTGCACCAGCCGAACCTCGGCGGCCGAAGATGCACGCGCGGGCCGCTGGCGCGGTAGAGCCAAGACGGAATGCGGCATCCATACGGCCAAGACTTCGTAGGATCAAGACTTCGTAGGATAACGACGCTGCAGCGCCGCGAACAATGGAACGGAGTTCCGTTGACTTGAGGCCGCTTGTTCCCGAGTTATAGCCGTCTGCGTTTGATGACGATCGCCATCAAGCCGAATGGAGATTGAGATGGTTCGCCGTATTCTGCCGATCCTCGCCGGACTGCTCTGGGCGAGTTCTGCGTTTGCCGCCGACGTGACGCTGCTCAACGTATCCTACGATCCGACGCGCGAGCTGTATGCGGATTTCAACAAGGCCTTCGCCGCCGCCTATCAAAAGGAAACCGGCAAGAGCGTCGAGATCAAGCAGTCGCACGGCGGCTCCGGCTCGCAGGCGCGCGCGGTTATCGACGGCCTGCAGGCCGATGTCGTCACGCTCGCGCTCGCCTACGATATCGACGCCATCGCCGGCAAGGGTTTGATCCCCCCCGACTGGCAGAAGCGCCTGCCGCTGAATGCCTCGCCCTACACCTCCACCATCGTGTTTCTGGTGCGCAAGGGTAATCCCAAGGGCATCAAGGATTGGGACGATTTGATTAAATCGGGCGTCAGCGTCATCACGCCTAATCCGAAAACATCCGGAGGCGCGCGCTGGAATTATCTCGCCGCGTGGGGCTATGCGCTGAAGAAGTACGGCTCCGCCGACAAGGCGAAGCAATTCGTCGGCGACCTCTACAGGAACGTGCCGGTGCTGGACACGGGTGCGCGCGGCTCGACCGTCACCTTCGTGGAGCGTGCCGTGGGCGACGTGCTGCTGGCCTGGGAAAACGAGGCATTCCTTGCCCAGCGCCAATTCGGCAAGGACAAATTCGAGATCGTGTCGCCGCCGCTCTCCATTCTCGCCGAACCCCCGCTGTCCGTGGTCGATAAGGTTGCCGACAAGAAAGGCACTCGCGCGGTTGCCGAGGCCTATCTCAAATACTGGTATACCAAGGAAGGTCAGGAAATTGCCGCACGCAATTCCTATCGTCCGCGCGATCCTGAGATCGCCAGGGAATACCAGGCGTCATTCGCGAAGGTCGAACTGTTCACGATTGACGACGTTTTCGGCGGCTGGACCAAGGCGCAGAAGGAACACTTCGCCGAAGGCGGCGTTTTCGACCAGATCTATAAGAACTGATCTGGCCGAGGGGCGGTAGCAGGGGGCATTGTGAGCGCAGCGGGGGGACGACGCAGCACGTTGCCGGGGTTTGGTCTCACCATGGGACTAACCCTGACATGGCTCTCCATTATCATCCTGATCCCGCTCGCGGGTCTGTTCCTGAGGACCTTCGAACTAAGCCTCGATCAGTTCTGGGGCATCGTCACCAGCCGCCGCACCCTTAATGCGCTGAAGATTTCCTTCGGCCTGGCCTTTGCCGCTGCCGTCGTCAATCTGGTGATGGGACTGATCGTTGTCTGGGCGCTGGTGCGATACCGCTTTCCGGGACGTCGCATCTTTGATGCCATCGTCGACGTTCCATTCGCGTTGCCGACCGCCGTCGCCGGGGTCGCGCTGACCTCGCTGTTCGCGCAAACGGGCTGGCTCGGTGCGCCGCTCGCCGAACTCGGCATCAAGGTGGCGTTCACGCCGATCGGAATTTTTATTGCGATGATTTTCATCGGTATTCCGTTCGTGGTCCGAACCGTTCAGCCGGTGCTGATCGATCTCGACGCCGAGATCGAGGAAGCCGCCGCCAGTCTCGGGGCCAACCGCTGGCATACCGTCTCCAAGGTGATCCTGCCGAGCTTGATCCCGGCGCTGCTGACGGGATTTGCGTTGGCCTTCGCGCGCGCCGTCGGCGAGTACGGTTCAGTGATCTTCATTGCCGGCAATTTGCCGAATGTCTCTGAGATCGCGCCGCTGCTGATCGTGATCCGGCTCTCGGAATTCCGCTATGCGGATGCCACCGCCATCGCCGTCGTGATGCTGGTGGCGGCATTCCTGATCATTTTTGCGGTCAATCGAATCCAGCGCTGGGCGCAAACCCGCATTCCCGCGCACTAGAGATCGACCCATGAACTTGGAAATGCCGCGGCAACGAGCCTGCTTCACATCTCCCATTGGGAGAGGTCGGATCGCTTTAGCGATCCGGGTGAGGGGTTACGGACTAGCCATAGACCGTACCCCCTCACCCCATGGAAGTGGGTGCGCACTGCCGCAGCTGACAAGTTCGGGACGCAGATGAGCGAGCTTCAATCCTACCTGAGTTCAGCACGGGACGATCTGCGTACCGAGCCCAGACCTGTCCGTATCGTCATCATCGCGATTGCGGTGATCTTCCTGGTCGTCTTTGTCGTGCTGCCGCTTGTCGTGGTGTTTGCGCAGGCCTTTTCCAAAGGAATCGGCGCCTATCTCTCCGCGCTGTCCGACCCGGAAGCGTGGTCTGCAATAAGGTTGACGCTGTTGGTCGCAGCGATTTCCGTCAGTCTCAATCTGGTATTCGGTGTGATTGCGGCCTGGGCGATCGCCAAATTCGAGTTTCGCGGCAAGACTTTCCTGATCTCCCTGATCGATCTGCCGTTCTCGGTCAGCCCGGTGATCTCGGGCCTTGTCTTCGTGCTGCTGTTCGGCGGGCAGGGCTATTGGGGGCCTTGGCTGCAGGCCCATAACATCCAGGTGCTGTTCGCGGTGCCGGGCATTGCGCTCGCCACCATCTTCGTGACGTTTCCGTTCGTCGCGCGCGCTCTGATCCCGCTGATGCAGGAACAGGGCACGCTGGAGGAGGAGGCCGCGATCTCGCTCGGCGCGTCAGGCTTGCAGACGTTTTTCCGCGTCACCTTGCCGAATATCAAATGGGGTGTGCTATACGGCGTGCTGTTGTGTAACGCGCGCGCGATGGGCGAATTCGGCGCGGTCTCTGTGGTCTCGGGGCATATCCGCGGCGAGACCAACACCATGCCGCTGTTGGTTGAAATCCTCTATAATGAATACCAGTTCGTTTCGTCGTTCGCGATTGCCTCCTTGTTGGCGATGCTGGCGCTGATCACGCTGGTGGCGAAAACCATTCTCGAACAACATCTGGACGAAGGACAACAGCCGCGTGGCGATTGAAGTCAAACATGATTGAAGTCAAGAACATTGTGAAGAAATTCGGCGCGTTTGCCGCGCTCGACGGCGTCGATCTGAAAGTCGCCGACGGCGAGCTGCTGGCGCTGCTCGGGCCGTCGGGCTCGGGCAAGACCACGCTGCTGCGCATCATCGCGGGGTTGGACTGGCCGGATACCGGCGAGGTTTCGTTCGACGGCGAAAATGCACTGGCCCACGCCGCCAGCGAGCGCCACGTCGGATTCGTGTTTCAGCACTATGCGCTGTTCCGCCACATGACCGTGTTCGAAAACGTCGCGTTCGGCCTGCGGGTGCAGCCGCGCGCGGTTCGCAAGGACGAGGCCGGCATCCGTGCGCGCGTCAAGGAATTGCTGGATCTGGTGCAGCTCGACTGGCTTTCCAATCGTTATCCGAGCCAGTTGTCCGGCGGCCAGCGCCAGCGCATTGCGCTCGCACGCGCGCTGGCGATCGAGCCGCGCATTCTGTTGCTCGATGAACCCTTCGGTGCGCTTGACGCCAAGGTGCGCAAGGAGCTGCGGCAATGGCTGCGCTCGCTGCATCACGAGATCCACGTGACGTCGATCTTCGTCACCCACGATCAGGAAGAGGCGCTCGAGGTCGCCAACCGGGTGGTGGTGATGGACAAGGGCCGCATCGAGCAGATCGGCACGCCCGGCGAGGTCTATGACAACCCGGCCACCGCGTTCGTGCATGGCTTCATCGGCGAATCGATCGTGCTGCCGGTCGAGGTTTACGACGGCTGCGTGCGGCTCGGCGGCAAGCAGCTGAATATTTTGGCGGACGGCGTTTCCCCGGGGCTCTCGAAATTGTTCGTCCGCCGCCACGATATGCAGGTCGGCCCGGCCGGCAGCGGTTCGCTGGACGGCGCGGTGCGGCATGTGAGGACATTCGGGCCGATCCAGCGTGCCGAAGTCGCCTTGTCGGCGGGCGACGGCGAGACGGTGATCGAGATCGACGCGCCGCGGGATCGCGAGCTTCAGACCGGCGATATCGTCGGATTGCAGCCCCGCCGCTACCGGATTTTCGCCGCGCAGGAGTAGCTTCCCTGCCGTGGAAGCCGTACCAATATGGCTGTGATACCCGCGAACAGAGGGTATCTAGTAGTCGCCGCCGTCCGAAATCTTCCACCTCACGGAAAACTGCGTCACCCGCCTCCGGGGGCGACGACCTCGCAGTTCGGGGCGCCTGGAAAGTCACTGCCGTTCACCATTCAGCCACGGTTGGTATGCAACAACCCGAGCTCAATTTGGGGGAACTTCGAATCATGCGCGCCGCGGTCGCGATTGTCGGGCTTTTGGTACTGGGCGGCTGCGCGGCCGATGTTGCCACCATCGACCAGCCAACCATGTATCTCAGCATGGCCAATGCCGGAGCCAGGCTCGACTCCCAGGCCGCGGCTTCGATGATCTCGCTCTACCGGCAGAACAACGGTCTTGGCGGCGTAGCGGTCGATTCCGAACTCACCAAGCTTGCGGAATCGCAGTCGCAGGCGATGGCGAGCCAGAACAAGCTCGACCACGACGTCAAGGCGCCGCTGCCGAAACGCCTGAACGCGGCGGGATATCCCGCAACGCTGGCGGTCGAGAATGTCTCGGCCGGATATCACACGCTGGCGGAAGCGTTTTCGGGCTGGCGTGACTCGCCCCCGCACCGGGCCAATATGCTGAAAAATGGTGTCACAAAATTGGGCATCGCGGCGACTTATGCTCCAAACACCAAGTACAAGGTGTTCTGGACGCTCATTCTTGCTTCATCGGAACCACGATAACTGCCGCGTGATCTTGTTCCCTGCTTCAATGATTGACGCCATCGCGAACTGTCGCCACGCTGCACTCGTTCATTGGTATTGATCGACGGTCATGGCGGATATTTCCCATCCTTTGCCCGCAAGGACGCCTGCCAAGGCGCAGCGCGTGCTCGTTCTGCAGGGCGGCGGCGCGCTTGGCTCCTATCAGGCCGGCGCCTATCAGGCGCTGTGTGACCACGATTTCGAGCCGGAATGGATTGCCGGCATCTCGATCGGCGCCATCAATGCCGCGATTATCGCCGGCAATCCGCGCGAAAAGCGCGTGAATCGTCTCAACGAATTCTGGGAGATGGTCTCTTCCCCGGTGCCCTGGAATCCCATCACAAAGAGCGACCGCGGGCGTTCCCTTTTCAACGAGACCAGTGCCGCGTTGATCGCCACGTTCGGCGTCCCCGGCTTTTTCACGCCGCGTTTTCCCCCGGCGCCGCTTTGGCCGCCGGGCAGCCCGCAGTCGCAAAGCTACTACGACACCACGCCGCTCCGCGCGACGCTGGAGCGTCTGGTCGACTTCGACCGGATCAACGACTTGACGACACGGCTCAGCGTCGGTGCGGTGAGCGTGACCACCGGCAAGTTCAAGTATTTCGATAATTTCGAGTTCAAGAAGCTGGGCAAGAAATTTGGACCCGAACATATCATGGCGTCCGGCGCGCTGCCGCCGGGCTTCCCATCCATCATGATTGAAGGCGAACATTTCTGGGATGGCGGCATCGCTTCCAACACGCCGCTCGATTATGTCCTGGATGCCGAACTCAGGAACGATCTCCTGATTTTCCAGGTCGATCTGTTCAGCGCGCGCGGCCTTCTGCCGGTTTCGTTGCTTGAAGCCGCCGAGCGCGAGAAAGACATTCGCTTTTCCAGCCGCACCCGCATGAACACCGACAAGAACCGGAAGATCCACAACACCCGCAAGGCGCTGCGCGAGCTGATGGGCAAGCTGCCCGATGATCTCAGGAACGACCCGTCGGTCGCGATTCTGTGTGAAGCCGCCAAGGAAAACACCGTCACGGTGGTGCACCTGATCTACCGCAGCAAGAACTACGAATCATCTTCCAAGGATTACGATTTTTCACGCATCGGCATGATCGAGCACTGGGGCGCGGGCGAGCGCGACGTTCGTCTGTCGATGCGCCACAAGGAATGGCTGGAGCGGCCGCAATCCGGCGAAACCATGGTGACTTACGATCTTACGGGGGACGACGCCAAAATCCTCGACGGCAAACAGGAGAATAAATGAAATGGGTACATTGACAGGCAAGACTGCTGTGGTGACCGGTTCGACCAGCGGCATCGGACTGGCGTATGCGCGCGCCTTCGCAGGCGCCGGCGCCAATATCGTTCTCAACGGCATGGGCGCGCCCGCCGACATCGAGAAGGAGCGGGCCGGCATCGAGTCCAACTTCAAGGTCAAGGCGGTTCATTCGCCCGCCGACATGACCAAGCCTGCCGAAATCGCCGCCATGGTGGCACTGGGGGAAAAGACGTTCGGCTCGGTCGATATTCTCGTCAATAATGCCGGCATTCAGTTCGTATCGCCGATCGAGGAGTTTCCGATCGACAAATGGGACGCCATCATCGCGATCAATCTGTCGTCGGCGTTTCATAGCATCCGCGCTGCAGTGCCCGGCATGAAGAAGCGCGGCTGGGGCCGCATCATCAACACGGCCTCGGCGCATTCACTGGTGGCCTCGCCGTTCAAATCGGCCTACGTGTCGGCCAAGCACGGCATCGCCGGCCTCACCAAGACAGCGGCGCTGGAGCTTGCGACCTTCAAGATCACCTGCAACTGCATCAGCCCCGGTTATGTCTGGACGCCGCTGGTCGAGAAGCAGATTCCCGACACCATGAAGGCGCGCAATTTGACCAAGGAGCAGGTCATCAAGGACGTGCTCCTGGAAGCGCAGCCGACCAAGGAGTTCGTCACCTCCGAGCAGGTCGCCGCGCTGGCGCTGTTTCTCTGCGGCGACGACGCGGCACAGATCACCGGCGCCAATCTCTCGATCGACGGCGGTTGGACCGCGGAGTAGGGCTAAGCCCTCATGGTGAGGAGGCGCGCTTGCGCCGTCTCGAACCATGGCCGGATGAATCTCATCCTTCGAGACGCGGCGCTCCTCAAGATGAGGGGGAGCTCGCGCGCTTGCCGAACGCCAGCACGTGCAAACCAAGCCGCTTCCGCACGATCCAGAACAGCAGCACGGTTTCGAACACGAGCGAGATCGAGGTCGCGGCGGCGGCACCGTGGCCGCCGAAGCGCGGGATCAGCACGACGCAGAGCACCACGTTCATGACAAAGGCCAACGCATAGGCCAGCGCGCAGATATGCTGGTGGCCGAGCATGTTGAGGAGCCGCTCGACCGGGCCGATCGCGGAGCGCACCACGAGGCCAATGGCCGCGACAAACATGATGTCGTAGCCGACGACGAATTGCGGCCCGAACAGCCACAAGAGCGGCTTGCCCAACGCCAGCAGCAGGATGGTTGCGGCGAGCGACGGCCAGAACGTCCATTTGATCGCATGCGCGACATAGGCCGACAGTCGTGCGTTGTCGCCGAGAGCGTGATACTCGGCGAAACGATGCGCCGTCGTCGCCGACATCGCGTAATGAATGAAGGATACCAGCGCCAGCGTCTTCACCACGGCGAAATAGACGCCGACTTCTTCGGAGGAGCGAAACTGCTGCAGCACCAGCACGTCGGTGTAGGACAACAGGAGATAGAAACCTTCGACCATCAGGATCGGCAGCGAAATCGCGAGCCATCCGCGGAAATCGTAAGCCTTGGGGCCCGCCTCGACGTGGCCGGCAAGCCGGCGGTTCAGCACCACCATCTGCCCGATCATGGCGATCCACACCGCGGCGGCGCTGGCGAGCATCGCAGCGGTGGCGCCGAGATTGAAGCCGAGCGCGAAGGCGCCGGCGGTGATGCCGATGATCAGCGACTGGCGAGCGATGAATTGCGGGATCAATCCGAGCCGCATCCAGTCGTGCGAGCGCGCGATGCCGTCCTGTGTGTTGGCGACCACGAACGCCGGCAGCGTGATGCAGCCGATGTAGAGCGGCAGAACAGTGCTTGCGTCGATCCACGGCGACAACAGTCGTACCACGCCCGCCAGCAGCAGCGAGACAACGGCAGACACGGCAAAAGTCATCCAGCGGCTGCCGGAGAAAAAGCCACGCAGCAACGCATCTTCGCCACGGGTGCGATATTCGGGTATGATTTTTTGCGCGGACGCCGAGATGCCGAAATCCATCATGCTGCCGAGCAGCAAAACCCAGGTCCAGACATAGACGTAGACGCCGTAATCCGAGCCGCCCATCCAGCGCGCGAGCAGGATCTGCGAAAGATAGGCCAGTGCCGCGCTGAAGACGCGGACCATGAAGACCGTGCCGGCGAGCCGTTTGGTCACCGACGCTTCGCTGGAACCGCCGAGGAGCCCACCCAGCATCGATCGCAGCCGCGCGGTCGCGCCGGTCGGCATTACTGTTGGGGATTGTGTGTCCATCACGGCCACAGTGGGAACCTTAAGCACCGCATGGATGCGGCGTTGATCGGGCCTATCAACGATTCGTTAAGATTCGGTCTCTTGGCGTCATCCCGGCGACCGCCGCGACCCATAGTTACCGTTGTTGCAGAAGGTGTTTGCGAGCGCGAAAAGCCACCGTTCGCCGGGACGATGGGGCGCTAGTTCAAATTGACATTGAATTCGTAGGGGCGCTCGCTGCCGACAAGCGTCAATTTGAGCGCCGCACCTTCGGGGTTCACACCGGGAGGTACGCCATCAAGCTGAAAGGCGAAGCGCTTGACCCCGGGCGGACTGTGTTCGAGCAGTTTCGGAACCGGCAGCGCCCAGTCCGGCGTGGGTCCTTCGACAAACAGGTTGACCTTCCTGGCGTCGGGGACGGCCACATCGACCAGCACCGTGGATTTGCCCTCGCGCTTGACGTCAAGGATGGTCACCGGGTTGGGGTCGCCGACATTGGCCGGCTTGGGCACCGTGTCCAGCGCTGCGAACAGCGCGCTGTCCTCGGTACTCGCCACGCTGGCGATGGCGAGTTCAGCATTGGCTTCAACGGGAATGCACAGTTTCTCACAGACCGCATAATGGATATCGACGCGAAGCGTCACCGGCTTGTCGGCATTTTTCGCGACGATCCGCAGCGGCAGCACGACCTGATGTTGATAACCTAGCGAGTGGCCGCCGGCGCCGTCGTCAAATTTCATCGGGGCCGGCCACAGAACGGTCACGGCCTCGATATTTTCCGATTTGGAGAAGTCGAAGCGCGGCGGCACGCCGGAATCGCCGGGCGTCCGCCAGTAGGTTTTCCATCCCGGCTCCAACTGGAAGGCGATACCGCCCAGCAGCACCGCGCCGCTGCGCGAACCCGCCAGCAGCCGCACCGCGGAATGTGCATCCCGTTGCCAGGGCGAGGCATCCTGGGCGTGAGCCTCGATCTCCAGCGACGACGCCAGCACAATTGCGGCAAAGCCGAGCGCGGCGCGCATGGGAACCATGACCATCATGAGACGTCTTTACAGGCAAGCGAGGGTGCAAACCATTGAATTGCTTGTGATGCAATTCTGGATGCGGCGAGATGCTTGATTGACAGAACCGGTACCCGATATCAGGATGCGCATCAACACTTAGAGGCCTTTGCGGATGGATCCTGAAGGCAAAACACCAAGGACTGTTCGCCGCGAAGGCGACGAACCTGGCGATAGCTCGTCCGATCGCGGTTATCTCGACGGTCAGCTGCTGATCGCGATGCCGGTCATGGGCGATCCGCGCTTCGAGCGCTCGGTGATCTATCTCTGCGCGCATTCTTCCGAAGGCGCCATGGGCATCATCGTTAATCGCCCTGCCGGCAGCATCGACTTTCCCGAATTGCTGGTGCAGCTCGACATCATCAAGAAGGCCGACCAGATAAAGCTGCCGGAAAACGCCGAGACCATGAAGGTGCTGAAGGGCGGCCCGGTCGAGACCGGCCGCGGCTTCGTGCTGCATTCGAGCGATTTCTTTATCAAGGATGCGACTCTGAAGATCGATGACGGAATTTGCCTGACCGCCACCGTCGATATTCTTAAGGCGATCGCGAAAGGCGCCGGGCCGAAGCATGCGATCCTGGCGCTGGGCTATGCCGGCTGGGCGCCGGGACAATTGGAAACCGAAATCCAGGACAACGGCTGGCTGCATTGCGACGCCGATCCGGACCTGATCTTCGGCGACGTCGAGGAAAAGTACCTGCGGGCGCTGCGCAAGATCGGAATCGATCCCGGCATGCTCTCGAACGAAGCCGGGCACGCGTAGTTAGCCCTGAAACAAATTGCCAATCGTCCCCGCGAACTTAGGGGCGACTGGATGCCTACTCCGCCGCCTGCTGTGCAACGGTCGGCGCGGTGCCGGCGACCGTGGCGCGGCGCATGTCGCGCGGCTGCGACTGGTCGTAGCGCCGCACGCGGTGCATGGTCTGGCGATTGTCCCACATCACGAGATCATGCACGGTCCATTTGTGAACGCGGACGAATTCTGGCTTCGTGGCGTGCTCGGTAAGATCGCGCAGCAACAGCCGCGCCTCCGGCATGCTCATGCCGACGATGGCGCCGGCATGCGACGACAGATACAGCGATTTGCGGCGGTGCACCGGATGCGTGCGCACCAACCGCTGCAGCACCGGCTTGAACATCTCTTTTTCTTCCTCGGTGTAGTCGAGAAAGCCGAGCGAGCCGCGCGAGTACATCAGCGAATGCTCGCAGATCAAATCCTCGATTTCGGCCTTGGTCTCGTCATCGAGCGCGTCATACGCTGCGCGCATGTCGGCGAATTCGGTGTTGCCGCCCTTGGGGTTCACTACGCGCGCCGACAGCAGGGAAAATTTCGCCGGAATGGGGCGGAACGAACTGTCGGAATGCCACAGGCAATTGCCGAGATTGAACAAATGAGGGCGGCTGTCGCGCGGCAGCGGCTTGCCGTCCTTGCCGAGGTTGGAGACGTCGTTGAGGCCGGTATTAAGCCGAGAATCCTGCGGCTTGACTATATTGCCGCCATGCGGATTTTCGCGTTCGCCAAAATTCAGCGCGAACGCCATCTGCTGTTCGTCAGTGATGTCCTGATCGCGGAACAACAGCACGGCGTATTTATCCATGCCGGCTTCGATGTCGGCGGCCTCCTGTGGGGTCAGCGGCTTTCGCAAATCGACGCCGGACACCTCGCCGAAAAAATGCGGGTGAAGCTGCCGGATCAAGACGGTCATGGCGTTTCCCCTGATCGAGACGAGCGGTTGCTCCGCTCTGTGGGTAAAAAACTACTTCCGGGCGTCGCGATGTCAACGTTGCAGCGACGGCAGATCCGAAGCGGCTCGAAGGCGCAATCGAGCGGATACCGCTGAAACGGCCGGGAACTTCGGCCGCATGGCGGGCGCGGCGCTGTTTCTGGCGTCACCGCTGGCCTCCTGCATCGTCGGCCAAACCATGGTGGTCGACGGCGGACTGATTCTTTAAGCGCCGGAACTGTAATGGGCCTGATCGGTTAGCTCCCCCGAGAATCATCTCAGGGCGCGTATTTCCGCGAAAGGGAAACCGGTTTTGCGAACAGATACGCGCCGAACAACAAGGAGATCGCGATGGACAAGGATCGGATAGCTGGCTCGGCAAAGGATTTCGCCGGTAAAGTCGAGGGCACTGTCGGCGATGCGGTGGGTGACGCGAAGACTCAGGCTTCGGGTCGCGCCCGTGAGGCCGAAGGCGCGGTGCAGAATCTGTACGGCCAAGCCAAAGATGCCGCGCGCGAAGCTACTGATACCGCCGCCGGCTACGCCAAGGACGTCTATGAGTCGAGCGGCGACACGTTCCGCGACGGCTCCCAAGCCGTAGCGAAAAGGGTGCAGGAAAATCCGCTCGGTGCGCTGCTGGTCGCGGGCGGCATCGGCTTCGCGCTGGCCATGATGATGACGCGCCCGCCGCGCCGCCCACCGCAGCGCTGGCGGTATTAGGGGTAAAGAGCACCGCTCGTCATCCTGGGGAGCAGCCACTTGGCCGCGCTCGAAGGATACGACAGATGCGGCCTCATGGAGAGACGCGCCACGACGCGCTCCGCTCCATGAGGTCTCGGTTCAGCGCCCGAAAAAGCCCGAAAACCACGCCGACGGTCCGACATTGCCCGGCGGGCGCGGAACATCCGGCCCGCGCGGTGGGGCCAGTTGGCGCGGCGCGTTGCCAAATCCGAAAAACTCCCGCGGCGACGGCGAGGCCGACTGAATCGGACGAAGCTTCTTCGGCTTCGGCGGTGCCGCCGGTGGGCCCAGAGCGCCAACCGTTTCATCCGGTGAGACGGAAGCCACCGGCGTTTCGCCCTTGGCCTGTTCGCGGCCGACTTCGCGGCGCGGCCAGACAAAATCGTCGGCGCGGCCGGCGGGCGGCGCAAGCGGCTCGCCCTTGACCAGCGTGCGCGCCGCAAGTGCATCGACCGCCGCCGGACGCGAACCGGCGCCGCCGAGTAATTGATCGGTGCCGACAGAGGAGGCCACCAGCGGCAGGATCGGCCCGGCCAGCGGGCGCGGCGCCGGCTGACCCGGCAGCGCATTGGCGTCCGGCGTTGCCGGTTCGCTCGGCAGCTCGATCGGGGCCGACCGCCCCGCCAAGAGCCGTGTGATCTCGCGCTCGACATAGTGCGCGAGCTTGCGTGCGCCGGCTCTCGTGAAATACACGCCATCCTGGGAGCGCAGCCGGCGGATCTGGCCCTCGAAGTCCGGGCCCTGCTGCAGGAAGCGGCCGGCTTCGTCGACAAATCCGTCCCAGACATCGACATAGGTGATGCCGGCCTTGCCGGCGGCGTCGCGATATAGCGAATCCAGGAACAACGTGTCCGCCGTCGCCTTGGTCCCGCGCACGGCGGGAAGCCCGACCCACAGCACCGGCACACCCTTGGATTTCAACACGCCGATCATCTCTTCGATTTTCTTGGTGTAGAGCTCGACCCAGCGTTCCTCGCGAAACTCATAAAGGCCGTTCGGTGAGCGCGCGCTTTTCTCCGGCGCTATCACCGGCGGCGCATCGCCGTTGTCGGCGGCATCGTCCGGCGACAATTCGGCATCGGCCGCCTTGTCCTCGGGCTTTCCGGCGGCGTTGGTTGCGCCGTCCGGCTTCGCGCCGGATTTCGTGTCGGAAGGCTTGGCATCCGGTTTGGCCTTGGCGTCCTTCTTGTCGGCTGCCGGCTCGCGCATTGCGACGCGGTCGTTGAGGCCGAGCATCACGACGATGGCGTCCGCCTTCTCGGTCGCGAGAATGCCCCGGGCCGCAGCGGCCCAGTCGGCCGGCTCGCCCTTGGGCTGATATTTGATGAGGCCCGAAACGGTCTTGTGCTTGCGGATCACGCCCATGTCCGGCTGTTCGGCGTAGGCGTCCTCGAGACCATAGGCGAGCCAGTCCGCCATCCCGTCGCCGAGCACCAGCACGTTGCGCTCCGGCACGGTGTCCCGCTTCTCGGGCGGCGGCGCCTTGGAAAAATTCTCCACCCGCTTCGGCGCCTGCTGCTGGTATGGCGCGAAGAAATCGCCGCCGAACCAGCCACCGCCGCCGCCGCGTGGTAGCGGCGCCGGCGGCCGTGGCGGTCCGCCGAAATTTCCGAAATTTCCGAAATTGCCAAAATTGAAAAACTGCGCGGAAGCCGGCCCGACGATCCCCAGCAACAGCGCGACCGCAACGGCCAGCACGATCAGCGGGCCGCTTTCAGTGAACACCCGGAAAAAGGATTTTGGTTTCGACATGCGCTCGGTCGCAGTTGATCGTCTGGTGATCACTATAATAGCGGAATCGGGCCGCAAGCGGGCATACTTTCCCTCATAAGGGAGCATCAGCCGCCGCCGTCAAGGGCGCCGCGCAAATGTCATCAACAAGGTTACTTTCGGGGACCGGAAGGTTGGTTTTACCGCCTCCGGAGCCGCTCCAGCACGTCGGAGGAGGCAAATCCGTCCGCAGGGGCCCCGATCGAGGCCTGGAAGCCGCGCAGGGCCTCCCGCGTCAGACCGCCGAACTGGCCGTCCGGAACGCCGCGATAGAAGCCGCGCTGCGCCAGAAGCTGCTGCAGTTCCAGCCGCTCGGCGCGTGACAACTCCCGTTCCTGCCGCGGCCAGGGCTGCACGAACGGCGCGCCGCCGCGCAAGCGGTCGGCGAAATGGCCGATCGCCAGCGCATAGGCTTCCGCCGGGTTGTATTTCATGATTACCCGGAAATTCTGCAGCATCAGGAAGCCCGGGCCCTCGGCGCCGGCGGGCGCCAGCAGATAGGCTTTGTCGGTGGGGTGCGGGAACGGCTGCCCGCCGGCGCGCTTGAGCCCGAGATGCTCCCACTGCGCAATCGTCATCGCCTTGGCGCGGTCCGCCAGCATGTAGTTGAAGCCGGCAGGCAACACGACCTCATAGCCCCAGGTCTGGCCGGTCTGCCAGCCGTCCCTTTTCAGGTTGTTGGCGGTGGAGGCGATCAGGTCGGCAGGGCTATCGACCACGTCGCGGCGGCCGTCGCCGTCGGCATCCACCGCGTAGCGCTTGAATGCAGTCGGCATGAATTGTGTCGGCCCGAAAGCGCCGGCCCAGGAGCCGCGCATCTGTTCGGGGCGCAAATCGCCGCGATGCAGGATTTCCAGCGCCGAGAGGAATTCATCCCTGAAATATTTCTGGCGGCGGCCGACGCAGGCGAGCGTCGCGGTGGATTGCAGCACGCTGCGATCGCCGATCTGGGTGGAGTAGTTCGACTCGATGCCCCAGATCGCGGCGAGCGCGTAGCGGTCGACGCCATAGGTTTTTTCCACCGCCTCGAACTGCGGCCTGTATTTGGCGAGGATCTCGCGGCCTTTTGCCAGGCGATTGTCGTTCACCAGGACGTCGAGATAATCCCAGATCGACTTGGTGAATTCCGGCTGCGAGTCCATCAAATCCATGATGCGCAGATCGGGCGTAAGGTCTGCGGTGAAGCGCTGGAAGCTTGCTTGCGAAATGTTGCGCGCGCGGCGTCCGGCCACATCGAAGCAACGCAATGGTCGAAACTCGCCGCCGCCTCGCGGATCGCGCTTGCGGTCATCAGCGGATGGCCGGAGGCGCCGTCCTCGCCGCTCCAGGGCGGTGGCGCGCTGCTCGCAGCCGGCGCGCCCGGGGCCTGCGCCGAGGTGCCGGGCCGCTGACCTGATGGAGCGCTCTGGCCGCCCTTCGAAAGCGAGCCGCTGAAGATGTTGTCGAGGAAGCCCAAGGGGCCGCCCCCGCTCGACTGCGCGCGCGCCTCGCCGCACAGGAACAGCGCTGCGGCAAGGATAACGACACCGGTTCGCCTGTTTGCCAATAGTCCTGCCCGTCGCATCATGTTCCCACCGCACTCCGGAATATCCCGCTTTCAGGAGGTGTCGTCACCATTTCAATTGGTTTAACAAAGGTGAGATTTGTTGCCGATTCTTGGCATTTCTTAAAGCGAGGGGACCGCCCTCCACACATCCGCCTTTGTTCCCGGCTGCAAAGCGGCTACCACCGTGCGAACCAACGCACCTCTCTTGGAAGCACCCCGACAGCCACATGAAAATCCGCAAAGCCGTCTTCCCGGTCGCCGGTCTCGGCACCCGCGTCCTGCCCGCCACCAAGGCGATGCCGAAGGAAATGCTGACCATCGTCGACAAGCCGCTGATCCAGTATGTGGTCGACGAGGCCAAAGAGGCCGGCATCGAGCATTTCATCTTCGTCACCGGCCGCAACAAGGGCGTCATCGAGGACCATTTCGACCGGATGTTCGAACTTGACGCCACGCTCGCCGCGCGCGGCAAGAAGGCCGAGATGGAGATTTTGGCGCGCGACCAGCCTGAAGCGGGCGCCATGAGTTTTACACGGCAGCAGGCGCCGCACGGCCTCGGCCACGCCGTGTGGTGCGCGCGCGACATTGTGGGCAATGAGCCGTTCGCGGTGGTGCTGCCGGACGAGCTGGTGCTGAACACGCCGGGTTGCCTCGCACAGATGATCGAGGCCGCCAGCCAGCTCGGCGACAAATCCAACCTGATCGCGGTGGAAGAAGTGCCCGCGCATCTTACGCATCAGTACGGCATCTGCGGCGTCGGCAAACGCCACCGCCACGGCAACATGTTCGAGATTGACGGCATGGTGGAAAAGCCGCCCAAGGGCACTGCGCCGTCCAATCTGTCGATCACCGGGCGTTACATCCTGCAGCCGGAAATCTTCAAAATACTGGAAACGCAGGAGCGCGGCGCCGGCGGCGAGATTCAGCTGACCGACGCCATGATCGGCCTTTCAAAAACCCAAAGCTTCTACGGCGTGGAGTTCGAGGGTGAGCGGCACGATTGCGGCTCCAAGGCCGGCTTCCTCCGCGCCAACATCGCCTACGCCATGGCGCGCGACGATTTGCGCGACGGCTTGCGCGCGGAGATGAAGAAGTATCTGGACCTTCCGTGAACGATTACGACGCGCTGCGCGATTATCTGAAGAAGCAGACGCTTTCTGAGTTCGTGCTGACCTTCGAGCAGATCGAGGAGATCATCGACGCGGCGCTGCCGCGCGCGTCGCATCGCGCGTCGTGGTGGGAGACGCTGCGCAGCCCGCAGGAAAAGATGCCGCAGCGCGAAGCCTGCCTGGCCGGCGGCTACATCGCCACACGGCTCACGGATGGGAAGAGCGTGCGGTTCAAGCGGATGCCCCAACACACTCGTCGTCCCCGCGAAAGCGGGGAGCCATAACGACCATCGCTTGTTGTCGCATCAGATAGCGGCCAGAGCTTTTGCAATAAAAAAGCCTGTGGTTATGGGGCCGGCTCGCGCGGAGCCTGTCATCGGGCCGGCCGAAGGCCGGACCCGTTGGCTTGGCCGGGACGACGACTATTAACTCGCCGCCTCGAGCCGCTCTTCGGTGAGTAACCGCATCGCGGCTTCGGCGTCCATCGGCTCGCCGAAGGCAAAGCCCTGGGCGTATTCGCACCCCAACTGATAGAGCTCCACCGCATCGGAATCGGTCTCGGCGCCCTCGGCGACCACGTCCATCCCGAGGTCGTGGGCGAGTGCGATGATCGATTTCAGGATCACCGGCCGGGTGCCGCGGCTGGTGGTGCGCACAAAGGACTGATCGATCTTGATGGTGTCGAACGGGAAGCGCTGCAGATAGGCCAGCGACGAATGGCCGGTGCCGAAATCGTCCAGCGACAACCCGGTGCCGAGTTCGCGGATGCGGGTGAGCATCTGCGCCGCGTGCTCCGGATTTTCCATGACGAGCGATTCCGTCAGTTCAAGCTTCAGCGTGCCGCGCGCCACCGAGGAGCGCGACAATACCGTGCGGATGTCGTGAATTAGATCGTGCCGCAGCAATTGCCGCGAGGAGACATTGACGCTGGCGAAAATCGGCTCGCGCGAGCGCATCGCGCGCTGCCAGATAGCGAGCTGCTTGGCAGTCTGGTCCAAAACGAACATGCCGAGATCGACGATCAGGCCGATCTCTTCGGCAATAGTGATGAATTCCACCGGCGACATCCGACCGAGCTTCGGATGATCCCAGCGCGCCAGGGCCTCGAAGCCGGCGATCGAGCGATCCTCCAGCCGCACGATCGGCTGATACAGGATGGTGATTTCTCCACGCTCGATGGCGCGGCGCAGTTCGGATTCCAGCGTCAGCCGGTCGGTCTTGCGCGCGCGCATCGCCGGTTTGTAGACGTCGATGCGGTCGCCGCCGATGCGCTTCGAATGATACATCGCAAGCTCGGCGTCCTTGATGATCTCTTCGGACAGTTGCGTCTGCGGATCGCTGAGCGCCAGCCCGATCGAGGCGGTGAGGAAAATCTCGCGGTCATTGAAGGCGATCGGGGCGCGGATGGTCTTGCGGATGGTTTCGGCAAAGGCGGTGATGCGCGCCGGATCCTGCTCCGACATCAGGATCAGGCCGAACTGGTCGCCGGCGAGCCGCGCCAGCGTATCCTGCGGTTTGAGAATGCGGGTCAGCCGCCGCGCCAGCGTCAAGAGGATCGAGTCGCCGACCGCGATGCCGACGGAATCGTTGACCTGCTTGAAACGATCGAGATCGATCACCATCAACGTCGGCCGCAGGTTCGGCATGGTTTTTGCGAAATTGGCTACCGCGCCGAGCCGGTCGATGAACAATTTGCGGTTCGGCAAACCGGTGAGATTGTCATGCACGGAATCGTGCAGCATGCGTTCTTCGGCGTTCTTGATCTCGGTCACGTCGGTCAGCGTGCCCACCACGCGCGAGACCTCGCCGTCGGAGCCGACCACCGGGCGGGCTTTGAGCGCAAACCACATGAAGTGGCCGTCGGGCGTGCGCAGCCGGAAATCCTGCACCAGCCGGCCGCGGCGCTGGTCGAGCACGCTGTCGAGGGCTGCGCGGAAACGGTCCTGATCGAGCGGATGCAGCACCTCGAGCCATTTCGCGGCAGGACCTTCCAGCGTGCCGCGTTTCAAGCCGAGGAGGCTTTCGGTCTCGGGGCTGGTGAACACTTTGTCGGCGGAGACGTCCCAGTCCCAGATCAGGTCGCCCGAGCCGGTCAGCGCCAGCGCCCGGCGCTCGACGTCGGAGACCATGCCGGTGGTCGCGCCGCCGCCGGCAAAGGCATGCTGCATCACCGTAAAGCCGATCAGCATCACGATCAGCACGAGGCCGCCGAGCAGCGCCGGGCCGACGATGTCGTTGGTGACGCTGCCGGCCACCGTCATGCCGGACGCGATCACCCAGACCACCAGCAGGAACCAGGTCGGGATCAAGAGCACCGCGCGGTCGAAGCCGTGGGTTGAGAGATAGACGATCAGCGCGAACCCTGCGAACGCGATCAAGACCAGCGAGATCCGCGCGATGCCCGAGGCCACCGCCGGATCGAACAACGCAAGCGCGACGAGAGAACCAAGGAAGGCCAGCCAACCCACGGTGATGTGGGCATAGCGCACATGCCAGCGGCTGAGATTGAGATAGGCAAACAAAAACACCAAGAGCGTCGCGGCCAGGATCGCTTCGCCCGCCGCGCGCCATATCCGCTCGGCGTTATTCGACATGTCGAGCACCTTGCCCCAGAAGCCGAAATCGACGCCGATATAGACCAGCACCGCCCATGCCAGCGCAGCGGCGGCGGGGAACATGATGCTGCCCTTGACCACGAACAGGATGGTCAGCACCAGCGCCAGCAATCCGGAAATGCCGATCACGATGCCCTGGTACAGCGTGAACGAGTTGACCTTGTCTTTGTAGGCTTCGGGCTCCCACAGATAGAGCTGCGGCAGCTTGTCGGTGCGCAATTCCGCGACAAAGGTGATGACGGCGCCGGGATCGAGCGTGATGCGGAAGATGTCCGCGGTCGCGCTTTCCTGGCGGTCGGGACGGTCGCCGGTCGACGGCGTGATGGTCGCGATCCGCGACAGCCCAAGATCGGGCCACAACAGCCCCGACGACACGATGCGATAGTGAGGCGCGACGATCAGGCGGTCGAGCTGGTCGTCGGTGTTGTTGGCGAGCGCGAACACCACCCAGTTCTGTCCGCCTTCGCGGGCGCGCACTTCGATGCGGCGAACGATGCCATCAGTGCCCGGCGCGGTGGAGACCTGAATGCGATCCGTCTCGCTGCGCTGATGGTCGAGCACCGCGGTCAGATCGATTGCGGGCGCGTCACTGCGGACGCTGACGGCGTCGATAGCGCGCGCCGGCTGGGCGGCGGCAAGAATCATGAAGCCCAGCGCGAGGGACGCGAGGCACCTGATCGGACGCAATGTCAATACTCCGCAGTCAACGGCGCCTTGCGGGCGAAGCGAGCCGCCCGACCTGTTGCGATAAATGACATGAAAGCGAGGGAAATCAAAGGGTTTCCGGCCGTGTTGGGGGCGCGAGTGTTAAACCGCCAACACAATTTTGCCAATATGTTCGCTGGTCTCCATGCGCCGATGCGCGTCGGCCGCCTTTTCCAGCGGGAATGTGCTGTCCATCAAGGGTTTCACCCGTCCTTCGCGCAACAGCGGCATCACCTTGGCTTCGATCGCGGCGACCATCGCGGCCTTTTCCATATTGCTGCGGGGGCGCAGCGTGGAGCCGGTGTGGTGCAGCCGTTTCACCATCAGCTTGGAAAAATTAACGTTTGCCTTGGGTCCGCCGAGAAACGCGATCTGGACTACGCGGCCCTCGATTGCGGCGGCATCGTAGTTGCGTTCGATGTAGTCGCCGCCGACCATGTCGAGAATGACATTGGCGCCCGCGCCATCGGTCGCCGTCTTCACTTCAGCGACGAAATCTTCGGTCTTGTAGTTGATGGCGCGGTCGGCGCCGAGCTTGAGACAGGCGTCGGCCTTGTCTTTCGAGCCGACGGTGACGATCACTTTGGAACCGAAGGCCTTCCCGAGCTGGATCGCCATGGTGCCGATGCCGGACGAGCCGCCGTGGATCAAGAGCGTCTCGCCAGACTTCAGCGCGCCGCGCTCGAACACGTTGTGCCACACCGTCATCAGCGTTTCCGGGATCGCGCCGGCCTCCAGCATCGACAGCGCCGATGGCACTGCCATCGCCTGGGCGTCCTGCGCGATGCAATATTGCGCATAGCCGCCGCCGGCCACCAGCGACATCACCTGGTCGCCGAGCTTGTGGCGGCTGCTGCCTTCGCCGAGTGCGACGACCTCGCCCGCGATTTCAAGCCCGGGCAAGTCGCTGGCGCCGGGCGGCGGTGGATAAGAGCCGGATCGCTGCGCGACGTCCGGACGGTTGACGCCTGCGGCTGCGACCTTGACCAGGATTTCGCCTCGTGCGGGCACCGGCACCGCGCGAGTTTCAGGCACGAGCACCTCCGGTCCCCCGGGCTTGCTGATGCCGATAACGGTCATTTGCGCGGGCAGCTTTTCCATGATGTTTCCTTGCGAAAAGCGGATAAATTTAGAGACATTGATTAGCCAGCTGCGCTTCGGCTGGCAACCGCTTCACCGATCCCAGACTACGGAGGAGAACGCATGGCCATCGAGGATGACGACAAACCGAGGAAGAAAGTCAGCCACGAGATCGGGCAGGACCTGTCACTATTGTCGGTCGAGGAACTTGCCGAGCGCGTCGCGCTGATGACATCGGAAATCGAGCGGCTGCAGGTGGCGATGACCAAGAAGCGGGCGTCGAAGGACGCGGCTAGTAGTTTTTTCAAATCGTAGAGAGTGGCCGCAATTCCCCACCACGTCGTCCCGGACAAGTGAGCGTTGGCGAGGGTGATCCGGGACCCATACGCCGTGACGTTTCGGTGGGGCAATGCGTTGGACACCTTCTTTCATCATAGCCGCCGCGGCGTATGGGTCCCCGCCTTCGCGGGGACGACCTGTTGCGAGGGCTCGCGCAGCATCATCCGCAACTCGGCCAATGGCCGACATGGCAAACGAAGGCTGAATAAAATCGTTCGTTTACGATCCATTAAGCTTTCTCGCCTATGACTTGGATTGTCCTCGTTTGGACACCGAGTGGCTCCTGTCCACTCTGTTTGACGCCTCCCTGTTATCAACTTTAAAGCCGCCGGAAACGGCGGCTCTTTTTTTGGGGCGTTTTTCGGTTCCATCATCGCACCAGCTGGAAACCATAATAAGTCTTTGCGGCTGGACTCTCGGCTGCGGGCGCGCAATGATTTGTTCATCATAAGCCCGGCGCTTTTTGAGCCGGCAGCGTAAATAGTAAATAGTGGTGTGAGGCGTTAACCATGGACCGTTCGCAAAGCGAAGCCGCTCTCGTGCAATTCAGCGAACGGCTGACCAACTCCGCGGCGTTCAGCACCCTGTTCCGGGAAGGCATGGATCTGGTCGAGGAGACCGCCGCCTATCTCGACGGCGCCGGCCGCGCCGAGGCCAAGGCGCTCGATCGCGCCGTCAGCCTCACCTATGCCACCGAAAGCATGCGGCTGACCACGCGTCTGATGCAATTGGCGTCGTGGCTGTTGCTGCACCGGGCGGTGAAGGAAGGCGAGATGACGCTGATCCAGGCCAATCGCGAAAAGACCAAGGTCAAGCTGAGCGCGGCGGACCCCGGCCCGGATGACATGGTCGGAAAGCTCCCGCAGCAATTGCAGGACCTGATCACCCGCTCGATGAACCTGCAGTCCAAGGTCCGCCGCCTCGATACCAGCATCCACACCAAGGTGACGGAATACGCGGCGATCGGCAATCCGCTGGTGCCGCAGCTCAACCGCCTCAAGGAGGCGTTCGAGCACTGATCAGCCCTCAGCGCGAGGAGCGACTTGTTCGCCGTAGCTCAACGAGCCAAGGCGGAAGCCACGAACAGATCCAGCTTTCTCCTGCCCTCGGGATTGCTTCGCTTGCGCTCGCCGTGAGGGAGCATGACTGCGCGCCAACGAAAAACGCCCCCGCGCGGGCAGGGGCGTCTTGTATGTTCCCCGAACGAGAGGCTTAGACGGCCTCAATCTTTCTTGAGGAAGCCAGAGAACTTCTTCTGGAACCGCGACACGCGGCCGCCGCGATCGAGCAGTTGCTGGGCGCCGCCGATCCACGCCGGGTGCGATTTGGAGTCGATATCGAGGTTCAGCTTGTCGCCTTCCTTGCCCCAGGTCGAACGCGTCTGGTATTCGGTGCCATCGGTCATGACGACCGTAATCATATGATAATTCGGGTGAATTTCGGCTTTCATGGCATATCCTTGGGCGCGCCGGCGCCTGTCTTTAAGATGGCTGTGGGGCGGATTTGGGCCGCTCTATAACCCCTTAAGACCCCTAAAACAAGCCAAGTATGTTCCCGGGCAGGCATCTTCTGCAGGCATCTTCTAAGGATTTGCCAGCGCGGGTAGCGGCGCCTATTTGGGGGTGGCAGAAGCGATTGGTCCAGATCTCATGAGCGCAGTGGAACGGCTTGAAGACCGGCATGGCGAAACGCCGCCCCACCGCGATGTGGCGCCCGCCGTGGCATCCTCCATCGAAGCGGAATTAACGGAGGTGCCGGCCAAGGGCCGCGCGCGGCTTCGTCCCCTGCTGGCGCTGGCGCCCTATGTGGCGCGTTACCGCGGACGCGCGGTTCTTGCTTTCATTTCGTTGACGATCGCCGCGATCACGACGCTGCTGGTACCGGTCGCGGTGCGGCGGATGATCGACTTCGGTTTGACGCCCGAAGGCATCGCCATGATCAACAGCTATTTCAGCGTGATGATCGCGGTGGTCGCGGTGCTCGCCGCTGCCAGCGCGGCGCGGTTCTATCTGGTGATGACCATCGGCGAGCGCATCGTCGCGGACTTGCGGCGGGACGTGTTTGGCCATCTGCTGTCGCTATCGCCTGCATTCTTCGATTCCTCGCGCAGCGGCGAACTGATCTCGCGCCTCACGGCCGATACCACCCAGATCAAATCCGCCGTCGGCGCCTCGGTCTCGATCGCGCTGCGCAACCTGATGCTGTTCGCCGGCGCCACCGTGATGATGGTGATCACCAGTCCGCGGCTTTCGGGATTTGTCCTTCTGGCAATTCCACTGATTGTGTTGCCGCTGGTGGCGTTCGGCCGCTGGGTGCGGCGGTTGTCGCGCAACGCCCAGGACACGCTGGCGGAAGCGACCGCGTACGCTTCCGAACTGGTCGGCGCTATCAGGACCGTGCAGGCCTATACCAGCGAGCCGCTGGCGAAAGCGCGCTTCGGCGGCGAAGTCGAGCAGGCCTATGAGGCGGCGCGCAGTTCAACCCGCGCGCGCGCGGTTCTTACCGCGATCATCATCTTCATCGTTTTTACCAGTGTCGTGGCGATCCTCTGGGTCGGCTCGCATGACGTGCTGACCGGCTCCATCAGCCCGGGCCGGCTTGGCCAGTTCGTGCTGTACACAGCGTTCGCCGCGGCGGGCTTGGGCCAGCTCAGCGAGGTCTGGGGCGAGGTCTCGGCCGCCTCCGGCGCGGCCGAACGGTTGTTCGAAATCCTCCGCGTCAAACCGGCGATATCGGCCCCGGCATCGCCGCGCGCGTTGCCTGTACCAGCGCGCGGCGATGTCAGTTTCGAAAACGTCAGTTTCGCCTATCCGACCCGGCCGGATGCTTTTGCGGTCGATCGCGTTTCGCTGTCGGTGCGCGCAGGCGAGAAAGTTGCGATCGTCGGGCCGTCAGGCGCCGGCAAGAGCACGCTGTTTCACCTGCTGCTGCGGTTTTACGATCCCACCACCGGTACGATCTCGTTTGATGGCGTGCCGATCAGGTCGGCCGATCCGCGCGACGTACGTGCGCACATCGCGCTGGTACCGCAGGATTCCGTGGTATTCGCCGCCAGCGCGCGCGATAACATCCGCTTCGGCCGGCCCGACGCCGACGATGCCGAGGTCGAGCGCGCTGCGGAGCTTGCTCACGCCACCGAATTCATCCGCCGCTTGCCGGGAGGATTCGAGGCGCAGCTCGGCGAGCGCGGCGTCACGCTGTCGGGCGGCCAGCGCCAGCGCATCGCCATTGCGCGTGCGATCCTGCGCGATGCGCCGCTGCTGCTGCTCGACGAGGCGACATCATCGCTCGATGCCGAATCCGAAACGCTGGTGCAGACCGCGCTGGAGGAATTGATGCGCCACCGCACCACGCTGGTGATCGCACATCGCCTCGCCACCGTATTGTCCTGCGACCGCATCATGGTGATGGATCAGGGCCGCATCGTCGAACAAGGCACCCACGCCTCGCTGGTCGCCGCCAACGGCCTCTATGCCCGGCTGGCGCGGCTGCAGTTCGAGGGGGTGTGACTTTCGTTGGTGGGGTTTGCCGCGCCGCCTGCGCTGTCATCATCCGCGAAGGCGGATGATCCAGTACTCCGTGACGGGCGCGTTCAATCTCTGCACAGCACTCTGGAATACTGGATACTCCGCTTTCGCGGAGTATGACTGCGGAATTCGATGATGCGCCGGAAATACATTCAGCCCCTCCACTCCATCCGCAGCACCGGCCGCCCCGACGTCGGATTCACATCCTCGCCGGCATGCGCAAAACCGTTGCGCTGGTAAAAGCGGATGGCGCGGGCGTTGTCGTTGTTGACCAACAGCGTGATGCGATCCGGCGACAGGCGCTTGGCCTCATCGACCAGCGCATTGGCGAGCGTCGAACCCCAGTGATTGGGGGCGACCACCAGCTGATCCAGATAGCCTTGCGAATCGATGGTGACAAACCCAACCAGTGCGCCCGACTGTTCAGCAACAATGATCGCCGCCTTCGGCACCAGCTCCTTGCGCCAGCGCTCGCGCCACCATGTCAGGCGCGCGGCGAAATCGATCGATGGATAGGCCTGCTGCCAGGTCCGTTGCCACAGCGAGATGGCCGCGTCTTCGTCCTCGGCGCGATAGGGGCGAAGGATGAATGTCGAAGTCATCGTGTCCCGGGCGAGTGGTGCGAGGGCATCGCCCGAGCGGAACGAGACCCGGGATCCCGCGCATGAACTTTTGCCTTCAATACTGGTCCTGCATCGTCGCTCGCAAGCGCTCGCTTATCCGGGACACGGGGTCCTATCGTTCCGTCAGCTTCAGCTCGATGCGGCGGTTGCGCTTGTAGGCCTCTTCGTTGGCGGCGGTGTCGAGCGGCTGAAATTCCGCGAAGCCGGCGGCGACCAGCCGCTGCGCCGGGACGCCGAGCGAGATCAGATATTGCACCACCGAGATCGCGCGCGCCGACGACAGTTCCCAGTTCGATTTGAAAAACGGGCTGTTGATAGGTCGCACGTCGGTATGGCCGTCGACCCGCAGCACCCAGGCGATTTCGCTCGGAATCTGTTTGTCCAGATCGATCAGCGCGGTCGCCAACTTGTCGAGCTCGGCGCGGCCTTCGGGCAGCAACAGCGCCTGTCCGGTGTCGAAAAACACTTCCGACTGGAAGACGAAGCGGTCGCCGACGATCCTGACGTCCGGCCGGTTGCCGAGAATGGCACGTAAGCGCCCGAAGAAATCTGAACGGTAGCGAGACAATTCCTGCACCCTTTGCGCCAGCGCGACGTTCAGCCGCTGGCCGAGATCGGCGATCCGCCCCTGCGATTCCTTGTCGCGCTTTTCCGAGGCATCCAGCGCCTCTTCGAGCGCACTAAGCTGGCGGCGCAGGGCGCTGATCTGCTGGTTCAGCACCTCGATCTGGGCAAGGGCGCGCGAAGATACCTGTTTTTCGGAATTCAGCGCCTTGTTGAGTTCGTTGGTGCGGCCGGCGGCGTCACTGCCGGCAGCGGAGAGCCCCTCATAGAGGCCCTTGACGCGGTCGCGCTCGGCTTCCGCCGACAGCAGTCCTGCCCGCATCTGCGAGAGCTGGTCATCGAGATTGAGTTTGCCGAGTTTTTCCAGCGACAGCAGGTCGTTCAGCTGCGCGATCTTGGCATTGAGCTGCTCCAGCGCCTTGTCCTTGCCGGTGACTTCCTGCGACAGGAAGAACTGCACCACCAGAAACACCGACAGCAGGAACACGATCGAGAGCACCAGCGTCGACAGCGCATCGACAAAGCCCGGCCAGTAGTTGAATCCGGTTTCGTTGCGGCGTGCACGGACGAGGGCCATAGGCTGTTCTCTTTGTTAATGCGCTTCCTCGATGCGAAACGGAAACGCCTGGTTAGCTTTTCTCGGGCTGGCGCGCGAGCCGTTCGAGCAATTTCTTGATCTCGCGGTTCTGCTCGCCCTGACCATCGGCCCATTCGCGGATCATCTGCTGCTCAGTGCGCATATGCGCGACCAGACCTTGAATGGCTTCGGCGAGATTGGCCATCGCGGACGCGGTGCCGCGGCTGGCGCCGCCTTCTTCCAGCGAGGTCCGCAACCGTTCGACGGCTGCCTGAAGCTCGCCGCCCGTGCCGGCGCCGATCTCGCCGGAATACTCGCGCACCGTGGTGGCGAGCCAGTCCTCGAGGTCGGTATAGAACCGGTTCTGCGCCTGGCTCGATTGCAGGTCGAGAAAGCCGAGAATCAGCGAACCGGCGAGGCCGAACAGCGACGACGAAAACGAAATGCCCATGCCGCTGAGCGGCGCGGCCAGACCTTCCTTCAGCGTATCGAACAACGAGCCGGCGTCGCCGCCGACCCTCAGCCCATCGATCACCTTGCCGACCGAGCCGACCGTTTCGATCAGGCCCCAGAAGGTCCCAAGCAGCCCGAGGAACACCAGCAGGCCTGTCATGTAGCGTGAAATGTCGCGGGCCTCATCGAGCCGTGTGCCGATGGAATCCAGGAGATGCCGCATGGTTTGCTGCGAGATCGTCATCTTCCCGCTGCGCTCGCCGCCAAGGATCGCCGCCATTGGTGCCAGCAGCGTCGGGTGGCGGTCGATGGCGAGGCCGGGATCGGCGATGCGGAAGTTGTTGACCCAGGCGACTTCCGGATAGAGCCGGATCACTTGGCGAAACGACAGGATGATGCCGATCAAGAGCACTGCGCCGATTAGCGCATTCAGGCCGGGATTGGCGAAGAAGGCAACGATGAGCTGCTTGTAGAGCACCACCATCACCAGCGCGCACAGCACCAGGAACACCAGCATCCGCACCAGGAAAATCCGTGGAGAGGACAGTTTGTTCAGTTCGATCTCCATCGCGGAGCGGGAAGAGGGGCCTGAAGGCATTGCCGATGTCATCCGTTGCGAGGAGGTACGTTCGGCCACCAATATGGCACAGCGGTGCCGGGAAAAAAGCCCAGTTGCAGGCCGAAAGGGAACTTCTGAGCCAAACCGGACGTGGATGTCATGCGTATTCAACCAATCTTTGACGCCTGAGCCGGTCACCGGATATTGGCATGATTCGCTTTGCATCTCGAAGCGCTGGCCGACGCGCAGCTCAAGCATTTCCGAAGCGTTCCGCCGGCTGGGGCCGGGTCTGCGACGTCGGGCCGTGGCGCTGGTCGCGCGATCCGAACTATTTCTTCGAATGATTCGGCTGGCTCGCCTACCCCTCCGCCGCTCGATGAGCAGATGCTGCGCTCGCGGGGCGAGCGCTATCGCGAGTATCAGCCACGCACCAGCATGTTCTTTCCGCTGCTGTCGCAAAACGGCGGTTTAGAAATCGCATACGCCGCGCGAACATCGAGGGTGATGCCGCCGCCTGCGGATTGAAAAATCTTCGCGTCGTCACGGCGGACCTGAACGTGTTCGGTCCGGAGCGGCAGTTCGACCGCATCGTGCCGGTTGAAATGTTCGAGCACGTCATCAACTGGCGCGAATTGATGATGCGGATCAGGTCATGGCTCGCAGCCGACGGTCGGCTCTTCATGCACGTCTTTACCCCATCGTTCGGGCGCGTACTTGTTCGATGGCGTCGACGGATCGCGCAGCATTTCTTCACCGGCGGGTGATGCCGAGCCATCATCTGATCCGGCAGTATGCTGATTTATTGGAGGTCGAGAAGGAATGGCGTTGAAGCGGCACGCGTTATCAGCGCACCGCGCTCGAGGGGATTGGCAATTTCGATTCCAACCGCCACGAGATCAAAAGCATTCTCCGCAATGTCGGCAACGACACCGCGTTGTGGATGCGACGCCGGCGCTAATTCTTTCTCGCGACCGCGGGTTGTTAGGTTATGCCGACCGCAGCGACCGATTCGATGCATATGCTGCCCAATCTTTCGGCCGGCTGCTGCTTCGCCGCGCATCGCAAAGGCGGGTTCCTAATCAGATTTCTTATGCTTCCTGATCAGATTTCTTATGACTTTCTTATAGTGCCGATCAACCTGCAATCACGATCGAGTGAATCCAAGGAAGCTCTATTATTTCAATTGCTTGCGCGAGTGTGACATTGAGCCGCCTTTAAATAATATTGCGACGCAACCAATGTGTTTATGTTGTCGGTCAAACAAGAGCGTTGAGTTTGGACTAACCAACCGGGCCGCACTTCTGCGCGCCTGGTGGCCCGCTCATCAACGCGTTCAAAAAACTGGGATCCAAACTTCAATGAACAGAGTTCTCGTGCGGGTGGCTTGCGCTGCATTCTTGATGGCTGGCCTCGCGCCGATCCTCGCCGGTTGCGACGATCCAAGCTTAGCGATGTCGACAACGAAGTCTGAGCCCGAAGTTGGCATCGTTACGGTGAGACCGCAGTCCCGCGCCGTGATGCGCGAATTGCCTGGCCGCATCGCGCCCACCCGCGTTGCCGATGTCCGCCCCCGTGTATCCGGTATCGTGGTGGAACGCATGTTTGACCAGGGGTCGGAGGTCAAGGCTGGCGACCCGCTCTACCGGATCGACCCGAGGCCGTTCGAGGTCGAGCTGCAGGCGAGCGAAGCCGCGTTGGCGAAAGCGATGGCGGCGTTCGATCTGGCTGCGCAGCATGCGCACCGCGTCGCGACGCTGACAAGTCAGAAAGCCATGCCTGAAGCCGAGAATGAAAAAGCCATCGGAGCGATGCGACAGGCGGAAGCTGAGATTGGCAGCCGCAAGGCCGACGTCGCGCGCGCACGGCTAAACCTGGACTACGCGACCATTCGTGCTCCGATCGGCGGCATCGTCGGCGCGGCGCTGGTCAGCGAAGGCGCGCTCGTGGTCCAGAATGAAACGACGAATCTGGCAACGATTCAGCAGCTCGATCCGATCTATGCTGACTTCACCCAGTCCGTGACCGAGATGAACAAGTTGCGGCGCGACTTCGACAATGGCGAGCTCGATCGGATCGCACCTGACGCTGCCAAGGTTCGCCTCTTGCTGGATGACGGCACCACCTATCAGTTGCCTGGAAAGTTGCTGTTCTCGGAAGCCAAAGTCGATGCCCAAACCGGGCAGGTGACGTTGCGCGGACAGTTTCCAAATCCAAAGCGCGAGTTATTGCCCGGCATGTACGTGCGGGTCCTGATCGAACAGGGCATTGACACCGACGCCATTGCCGTCCCGCAGCAGGCGATCCAGCGCGATGCCGGCGGCGGCAGTGCGGTCTTCGTGGTCAAGGACGACGGTCGCATCGCCGCGCAACCCGTCCGCATCGGTGCGGCGCAGGACGGAATATGGCTGGTGAGCGACGGATTGAAGGAAGGCGACCGCGTGGTCGTCGACGGATTTCAAAAATTCGTTCCCGGCGACAAGGTCAAGCCGCAAGCGTGGGCCGACGCGAATGCGTCGGTTGCTGGTGCATTGCCGGATGACCCGCAGCCGATTCAACCCGTCCGGTAGACGGGCATGCCCAGTTTCTTCATTGACAGGCCGATCTTTGCCTGGGTCGTCGCGCTTTTCATCTGTTTGATCGGCGCGATTTCGATTCCGCTGCTCGCGGTCGCCCAGTATCCGATCATTGCGCCGCCCTCGATCTCGGTCAGCACAAGCTATCCCGGCGCATCACCGGAGAATCTCTACAACAGCGTGACGCGGCTGATCGAGGAGGAGTTGAATGGCGCCTCCGGCATCCTGAATTTCGAATCCACCAGCGACTCGCTGGGACAGGTGGAGATTGTCGCCAATTTCGTGCCGGGCACCGATACCAGCCTGGCGTCAGTCGAGGTGCAGAACCGCATCAAACGGGTTGAAGCGCGATTGCCGCGCGCCGTCATCCAGCAAGGCATTCTGATCGAGGAAGCCTCAAGCGCCGTGCTGCAGATCATCACGCTGCGCTCGACCGATGGCAGCCTCGACGAGATCGGGCTTGGCGATTTCATGATCCGCAACGTGCTCGGGGAAATCAGGCGGATTCCCGGCGTGGGGCGCGCCACGCTCTATTCCACCGAGCGTTCGCTTCGTATCTGGGTCGATCCCGCCAAGCTTGTCGGCTACGGCCTGACCGCGGATGACGTCAACAAGGCGATCAGTGCCCAGAACGCGCAAGTCGCATCGGGAAGCATCGGCGCCGAGCCGAGCACGCCGCAGCAGCGGATCTCGGCGCTCGTGCTGGTCAAGGGCCAACTCAGCTCGCCCGACGAGTTCGGGGCGGTTATCCTGCGTGCCAATCCGGACGGCTCGACCGTCCGGATGCGCGATGTCGCCCGCATCGAAATCGGCGGCTTGAGCTATCAGTTCAACACCCGGTTAAACGGCCAGCCGACCGCCGGTCTTTCGGTGCTATTGTCGCCGACCGGCAACGCGCTCGCCACGGCCAGTGCGGTCGAAGCCAAGATGAAGGAGCTGTCGCGGTTCTTTCCCGCCAATATCGCCTACGAAATTCCTTATAACATCACCCCTGTCGTGAAGGCCTCGATCGAGAAGGTGCTGACGACGCTGGTCGAAGCCGTGGTGCTGGTCTTCGTTGTGATGTTCCTGTTCCTGCAGAACATCCGCTACACCATCATTCCGACCATTGTAGTTCCGGTAGCGCTGCTCGGCACCTGTGCGACGCTGCTGCTCGCGGGTTACTCGGTCAACATGCTGACCATGTTCGGCATGGTGCTGGCGGTCGGTATTCTGGTGGACGATGCCATCGTCGTGGTGGAGAACGTCGAGCGCATCATGGCGGAGGAGGGGCTGCCGCCCAAGGAAGCCACGCGCAAGGCGATGTCGCAGATCACAGGCGCCATCATCGGCATCACCCTCGTCTTGATCGCGGTGTTTGTGCCGATGGCGTTCTTCCCGGGATCGGTAGGCGTCATCTACCGGCAATTCTCGGTCACCATGGTCGCCGCGATCGCCTTTTCGGCGCTGCTGGCGATGTCGCTGACGCCTGCCCTATGCGCGACGCTGCTGAAGCCGGTAACGGCCGGCCATGCCCATGCCCGCAAGGGCGTATTCGGCTGGTTCAATCGTGGTCTCGATACCGTCAGGGATCGCTATGCAGGCATTGTCGGACGATCCTTGAAGCGTACCGGACGGCTGATGCTGATCTATGCTGCGCTGCTGATCGGACTGAGCTGGGCGTTCATCCGCTTGCCCGGCGGTTTTCTGCCGGTGGACGATCAGGGCTTTGTCACCACCGACGTACAGACGCCTTCCGACTCATCGTATGAGCGCACCGAGACGGTTGTCGAGGCAGTTGAAAAATATCTGGCGCAGCGCGCGGGCGTCGACACCGTGACGTTTCTCACCGGCTACAGCTTTTCCGGCCAGGGCATGAACACCGCGCAGGCCTTCATCACGCTGAAGGACTGGGCTGAGCGTCCGCAGAAGGACTCCGCCGCAGCCATCGTCGCTGATATCAATAAGGATCTGTCGTCGATCCGCGACGCCAAGATTTCCGCGCTGCAGCCGCCGCCGATCGACAATCTCGGCAATTCCTCAGGCTTCAGTTTCCGCCTGCAGGATCGCGGACAAAAGGGCTATCCGGCGCTGGTGAGCGCCTCCGATCAGCTGATCGCGGAGGCCAATGCGAGTCCTGTTTTGCAAAAGGTCTACGTCGAAGGGCTGCCGCCGGCGCCACAGGTCAATGTCATGATCGACCGCGAGAAGGCGGGCGCGTTCGGCGTCACTTTCGAGGATATCAACAATACGATCTCCACCAATCTCGGCTCGAATTACATCAACGACTTTCCGAACCGCGGCCGGATGCAGCGGGTGATCGTACAGGCTGATCAGGACAGCCGCATGAATACCGACGATATCCTGAACTACAATGTGAAGAACAGACACGGCCAGCTGGTGCCATTTTCCTCCTTTGCCTCGATCGAATGGTCGAGGGGACCGACGCAGATCGCCGGATTTAACTACTATCCTGCCGTGCGCATCAGCGGCGAGGCCAAGCCGGGGTACACCTCTGGCGATGCGATTGCCGAGATGGAGCGGCTCGCGAACCGGCTGCCGCGCGGCTTCGGCTACGAATGGACCGGGCAGTCGCTGCAGGAAAAACTATCGGGCTCGCAGGCGCCGTTCCTGCTCGGCCTGTCGGCGCTGGTGGTGTTTCTCTGCCTCGCCGCGCTCTATGAAAGCTGGACGATCCCGCTGGCGGTGTTGATGACGGTGCCGCTCGGCATCTGCGGTGCGGTGCTGGCGGCGACGCTGCGCGGTTTGCCGAACGATGTCTACTTCACCGTCGGCCTGATCACCATTATCGGGCTTGCCGCCAAGGACGCCATTCTCATCATCGAATTCGCCAAGGATCTGCGGGCACAAGGCAAGCCGCTGATCGAGGCGACGTTGGAAGCCTGTACTTTGCGCTTCCGCCCCATCCTGATGACGGGTCTTGCCTTTGTCTGCGGCGTGCTGCCGATGGTGATCGCGACCGGCGCCGGCGGAGCGAGCCAGCAGGCGATCGGCACCAGCGTGATGGGCGGGATGATCGCGGTGGTCATTCTGGCGCTGCTGATGGTGCCGGTGTTTTTTGTCGCCGTGCAGCGTTTTTTCGCGGGGGATCGCGAGACGGTGAAAGATGTTTCAACGGCACAGCCGCATGGACCGCCGGAACCGCTGAAGCCATAGGAACGCTGCAGAATCTCGGCCGTCATGCCCGCGAACGCGGGCATCCGGTAATCCGTCACGCTGGAGTTGAACGTCGGCGGTGCGGCGCACTGGATCATCCGCTTTTGCGGATGATGACAGCCAAACTTGGGGCGCGCGCGGACCCTGAAAAAATCGGCCGAAGGTTGTCGCCTACTTCGCCAGCGGCTTTAGAATCTTCACAAGTTCGGCGTGAACGAATTCGTTGCCGCAGATCACGTTGCTGCTCTTGAGCGGCTCGTCGTCGCCCTCGATGCCGCTGACAATGCCCCCGGCTTCGCGCACGAGAATCTGTCCGGCTGCCAGGTCCCACGGCTGCAGGTCGCGTTCCCAATAGCCGTCGAGACGGCCCGCCGCGACGAAAGCCATATCGAGGCTGGCCGCGCCAAATCGGCGCAGGCCCGCCACCCGGTTCTGAATTTCGCTCATTTCGACGCGCGACAATTCGAGGTCGCCGCGTCCGATATGCGGCAGTCCGCAGGCGATCACGCATTCGTCGAGCTTGCGCCGGCCGGCGACGCGCAGCCGCTGATCGTTGAGGAAGGCGCCCTTGCCGCGCTCGGCGATATAGAGTTCTTCGTTGGCCGGATTGTAGATCACCCCGGCGATGATGGTGCTCTCGCGCTGCAGACCGATCGAGATCGCGAATTGCGGAATGCCGTGCAGGAAATTCGTGGTGCCGTCGAGCGGGTCGACGATCCAGGTATGGGTCTTGTCGTCGCCCACGCGGCTGCCGCCTTCCTCGCCGATGAAGCCGTAACCCGGCCGCGCCTTGCTGAGGTCGCTGTAGAGCATCTCCTCGGCGCGCCTGTCGGCCATGGTGACGAAATTGGCAGGTCCCTTCAGCGACACCTGAAGGTTCTCGATCTCGCCGAGATCGCGCTTGAGGCTGCGACCGGCGCGGCGCGCGGCCTTGACCATGACGTTGATAAGGGCTGAATGCAGCATGATCTCGGCTCAAGGCGACCTGAGCGTCAGGTCAGGACAGGGATTGATGGGATTCTCTGGTCATTTGGACGCGATCGGACGCCTCTGACCGCGCTTCCCTGTGGGTGCCCTGCGGTTGTGGTGCCGTCAAGGCGGATCATTTGGTGCCGAGCCATTGGCGCGCGGCGGCCTCGGCCTTGGCGCGGTCCTCCGGGCTTAGACCCGCGAGCGCCTCGTCGAGCATAAGGTCACCCTTGCCGGCGGTTTTCGCGACAATATGCCATTTGAGGCCCTCGATCTTGTCCATTGGCGCACCTTGTCCGCCCACCAGGACGCGCGCGAGACGGTTCTGGGCGATCGGACTGTTTTGTTTGGCCGCCTTACGCAACAAGGCCACGGCGGCGGGCTGGTTTTTCGGCGTGCCGGTGCCGTTATAAAGGGCAATGGCGTATTCGACCTCGGCGTCGACGTTGTCGGCGAGCGATGCCGCCTGGAGTAGCCGCACTGCCTTTTCGATGTCTTTGTCGACGCCGGTGCCCTCCTTGTAGAAGGTCGCGAGCGCGTACTGCGCCTCGGGATTGCCGGCGTCGGCGGCAAGGCGAAGCAGTTCCGCCGCGCGCTTGAGGTCCTGGGGCAGCGTCTGGCCGTCCAGATAGAGCAGCGCAAGATTGTACGCCGCTTTCGGGTTGCCGAGTTTGGCCGAGGACGCCAGTAATTTCACGGCTTCCTCGCGGTTGACGGAGCTGCCCCGCCCACTGAGCCGAAGCATGGCCAGCGCGAACATGGCCTCGCGGTCGCCGCGATCGGCCGCGCGCTTGTACCAGTCGGCAGCCTTGGCATAGTCGCGCCTGACGCCCAGTGCATTGGCATAGAGTTCGCCGAGCATCGTCATCGCTTTGGGATCGCCGTTGTCCTGCGCGCGCTTGGTCGCGAGCTCGAACGCGGTTTTGTAAAGACCGCGCTGATAGGCACCGAACACCAGGTCGACATTGGGATCGTCGGGCACGGGCGCAGGGTTCACCGTTGCGGCCGGCGCAGCGGGAGCCGCGGGTTTCACCGGCGCGCCGGGAGCTGTGGGCTTCTTGGCTGCCGCCGCTGGTTTTGCTGTCGGCTTCGCCGCGGGTTTGCTGGCTGGCGGCGGCTTTTCAGCCTCCGGAGGCGCCAGCGAGATCTGTGCCGTCGCGCCTGCCGTCAACATCAGAAAGCTGAGGAGGATCGATGTGGGACGCAGGATGGTCATTCCAGCGCTATCTCTGTTCGGCTTTGGCTCTTCCGGGCATGGCGGCATAGCCTTGCCTGATCGCCTGCTCCACGTCCATTAGCGCTGCCGCCGCCCCGCGCTTGTCATTCCAGACGAAATCGCCGACCAGCAGGAAATCCGCGCCGGCTGCGGCAAATTCACCGGCCTCTTCGCGCGAGGCCGCAAAGCCGACGCATGGCGGCTCAAACAGTTCGGCCCACCATTGCAGGCGTTCGGCGATGGCCCCGGCCGATGGCCGCTGGCCCGTCGCATCGGGCTCGCCGAACAGCACGTAGTCCGCACCGGCTTCGCCCGCGGCCATCGAATCGTGCCGCGTCGTCAACCCGCCGACGCCGGCGATACGGTCGGGCTTTAGCGTGGGCAGCGCTTCCCCCATGGCTTCGATGCCGGTCAGGTGCGCGCCGTCGGCGCCGGCGCGGGCGACCAGTTCGACATGGCCATCGAGCAGGAGCGCCGCGCCGCTGTCCTGGATCGCAGGCGCCAGCGCCTTGATACGCGAGATCATGGTGCGCTGGTCGGTCGGCTTAAGCCGCACCAGCACCGCGGCGACATCGGCCTGGGCGAGGAGACCGGGGAGGCTTGCCAGCAACGACGACGGGTCGTCCACCACCGGGGTCGCGAGATAGAGGCGCGGCACGGGGCGGGGCGGAACGGGTTTAGTGGCCAATCTATGCCGCCTTCTTTTCCAGATCGGCCTTCCATTCGCCCTTGGTTGCGAGCGAATTCATTCGCGCGCGGTGGATAAACGCCCGCTGGCCCGCGGCGACGTTCTCGGCCTTTCCCGACCACGCCTTCTGCGGCGCCGCCTGCAGCGCACGGCCGTAGGAGAAGGTGAGACGCCACGGCAGGCCGCCGATGCGGTTCATGGCGTCAAGATGCGCGGTGGCCTGCTCGTCGGATTGCCCACCGGACAGGAAGGCAATGCCGGGCACCGCGGCAGGCACGCAGCTCTTCAACAGCCGAATGGTTTTCTCCGCGACCTCTTCAACCGAGGCTTGCTTCGCACTTTTCTTCCCAGCGATAGCCATGTTTGGTTTCAGGATCATGCCTTCCAGTGCGACGCGCTGAATCCGCAATTCCTGAAAAGTGTTGTTGAGAACGTGCTGGGTCACTTCATAACAGCGCTCGATATCGTGATCGCCATCCATCAGGACTTCGGGCTCGACGATCGGGACAATCTGCGCGGCTTGGCATAGGGCCGCGTAACGCGCCAGCGCGTGGGCATTGACGTGGATCGCGGTCATGGTCGGGATATCCCGGCCGACAGTGCCGCCGCCGGCAGTGCCGCGGCCGATATCGATCACCGCGCGCCATTTTGCGAACCGCGCGCCGCGTTCGTAATACTTCTTCAGACGCTCGGCGAGCTTGTCGAGCCCGACGGTGACCAATTCACCCGGACAGTTCGGCAGGGCTTGCGTACCCTCGTCGACCTTGATGCCGGGGATCGCCCCTGCCTGTTCGATGAGCTTCACCAGCGGCGTGCCGTCCTTGGCATTTTGCCAGATGGTCTCATCGTAGAGAATGACGCCGGAAATGTACTTGGCCATCGCTTCACCGGAGCGGAACAGCATTTCGCGGTAGTCGCGGCGGGATTGTTCGGTCGATTCGACGCTGATGGCGTCGAAGCGCTTCTTGATGGTGCCGGTGGATTCGTCGGCGGCCAGTATGCCTTTGCCGGCCGTCACCATGGCCAGAGCAACTTTGTTAAGATCGGTGAGATTCATCGGTGCCTCCTCCAGAGCACTAGGGCTGCTCCGTTTCGACAGAATCGAGACGGGGCCCTAGATTCTTGATTTGACGCGTTTTCCTGATGCGAACCGGTCTCCGCTTCGCTTGAAAACGCTCCAGGTCCTTGCAAGTCAAAATAGACGGTTCTCGGGCAATTCCCAAGGGATCGTGTGCGGCCGAGCGGAGGCTGCCGGGCCGCCCAGGAGTGTCATGCGACTTTCGGATCGAGCTCGCCCTTGACATAGCGCTTCGCCATCTCGGCAGTGGTCAGCACCTTCTTGATCTTGCTCGCCTGCCCCGCGGTATTGAATTCCTGCAGCCGTTGTTTGCACAGCTTGGTCATCGCATCCATCGCGGGTTTAAGATACTTGCGCGGATCGAATTCTTCCGGATGATCGTTCAGCACCTTTCGGATCTGTCCGGTCATCGCCATCCGGTTGTCGGTGTCGATGTTGATCTTGCGCACGCCATTCTTGATGCCGCGCTGGATCTCGGAAACCGGCACGCCCCAGGTCGGCTTCATCTTGCCGCCATTGGCGTTGATGATGTCCTGCAGGTCCTGCGGCACCGAGGACGAACCATGCATCACCAGATGCATGTTCGGCAGCTTGCGGTGAATTTCCTCGATCACCTTCATGGCCAAAATGTCGCCGTCCGGCTTGCGGGTGAATTTGTAGGCGCCGTGCGAGGTGCCCATCGCGATCGCCAGCGCGTCGACCTTGGTCTCCTTGACGAACTTCACCGCCTCGTCGGGATTGGTCAGCAATTGGTCGTGGGAGAGCTTGCCCTCCGCGCCGTGGCCGTCCTCCTTGTCGCCCATGCCGGTCTCGAGCGAACCCAGCACGCCGAGTTCGCCCTCCACCGAAATGCCGCCGAGATGGGCCATGTCGGTGACGGTTTTGGTGACGGCGACATTGTAGTCCCAGTCGCCCGGCGTCTTGCCGTCGGCCTTCAGCGAGCCGTCCATCATGACTGAGGTGAAGCCGGCCTGGATCGCGGTCATGCAGGTGGCGGGTTCGTTGCCGTGATCGAGATGCACGCAGACCGGAATCTGCGGATGAATTTCGGTGACCGCGTCCATCATGTGCTTGAGCATCACGTCGTTGGCGTAAGAGCGCGCGCCGCGCGAGGCCTGGATGATGACCGGCGCATCGAGGCTGGAGGCCGCGTCCATGATGGCCAGCGCCTGCTCCATATTGTTGATGTTGAAGGCCGGTACGCCGTAGTTGTGTTCCGCCGCGTGGTCGAGCAATTGACGCAACGTGATGCGAGCCATCTGTCCTGTTCTCCGCGTTGGGGCTTCGATGCCCGATCCGGCGCTGATCTTTGATCTAGCGTATCTTCAAAACCTCGACACCCGGCAGCGGTTTCCCTTCCATCCATTCAAGAAACGCGCCGCCCGCGGTCGAAACATAGGAAAAATCGCCGGCCACGCCGGCCTGATTCAGCGCCGCCACCGTGTCGCCGCCGCCGGCGACCGAGATCAGCTTCTTCGCCTTGGTCCGCTCGGCGGCGTGCCTTGCCGCCACCATGGTGCCGCGGTCGAACGGCGTCATCTCGAACGCGCCGAGCGGGCCGTTCCAGACCAGCGTCGCGGCATCGTCGATCGCCGCATGGATCCGCGCGGTCGACTGCGGGCCGACATCGAGGATCATGCCGTCGGGGGGAATCGCATCGAGGCCGTAGGCATGGCACGGCGAATTGGCCACGAAATGAAACGCGACCACGGCGTCGACGGGGAGGATGATGGCGCAATTCGCAGCGCTAGCCTTGCCGATAATCCGCAGCGCGGTTGCCGCCAGATCTTTCTCCGCCAGCGACTTGCCGATGGCGATGCCTTGCGCGTGCAGGAAAGTGTTGGCCATGCCGCCGCCGATCACCAGCGCATCGACCTTGCTGACCAGGTTTTCCAACAGGTCGATCTTGGTGGAAACCTTGGCGCCGCCGACAATGGCGATCACCGGCTTGGCCGGCGCTTCCAGCGCCTTGCCGAGGGCGTCGAGTTCGGCCTGCATGGTACGCCCGGCATAGGCCGGCAGCTTGTGGCCGAGACCCTCGGTGGAAGCGTGCGCCCGGTGCGCAGCCGAGAACGCGTCGTTGACCCAGATATCGCCGAGCTTTGCCAATTCGCTCACGAACGCCGGATCGTTCTTTTCTTCTTCCTTATGGAAACGGGTATTTTCCAGACAAAGGACGTCGCCGTCCTTCATCGCGCCAATCGCCTTTGCCGCGACGCCGCCGACGCAATCGTCCGCGAACGCTACCGGTTTCTTGATGACGTGCGCCAATGCGGCGGCGACGGGCGTTAGCGACTCCTTGGGGTCGCGTCCCTTGGGCCGGCCGAAATGCGCCAGCAGGATCACCTTGCCGCCCTTGCCGGATATCTCGGTGATGGTTGGGGCGATGCGTTCGAGCCGGGTAGCGTCGGTGACGCGGCCATCTTCCATGGGCACGTTGAGATCGACGCGCAGCAGCACGCGCTTGCCCTTTACATCGACGTCATCGAGGGTGCGGAATGATTTGGACATTGACGGTCTCACGCGGCTCACCCTTCGAGACGCCTCGCTGCGCTCGGCTCCTCAGGATGAGGCTTTTCCCTGACGGTGAGGAGCGCGACTCTCAGCGCGCTTCTCGAACCATGAGGTTACAAAATTAAAATTAGAGGAGCTTCCCCATCGCCACGGCGGTATCCGCCATCCGGTTGGAGAAACCCCATTCATTGTCGTACCACGACATCACGCGCACCAGCGTGCCGTTCTGCACTTTGGTCTGATCCATGTGGAACGTCGAGGAATGCGGATCGTGGTTGAAGTCGATCGAGACGTTGGGCGCGGTGGTGTAGCCGAGGATGCCCTTGAGCTGCTGCTCCGAAGCGCGCTTCATCGCCTCGTTGATTTCTTCCTTGGTGGTTTTTCGCGAAGCTACGATCTTGAGATCGACCACCGAGACGTTCGGCGTCGGCACGCGGATCGCGACGCCGTCGAGCTTGCCCTGCAATTCCGGCAGCACCAGTCCGATCGCCTTGGCCGCACCGGTCGAGGTCGGAATCATCGACATCGCCGCGGCGCGGCCGCGATAGAGGTCCTTGTGCAAGGTATCGAGCGTCGGCTGATCGCCGGTATAGGCGTGGATCGTCGTCATAAAACCGGTCTCGATGCCGACCGTGTCGTTCAAGACTTTCGCAATCGGCGCCAGACAGTTGGTGGTGCAGGAGCCGTTGGAAACGACCGTGTGATCCTTGGTTAATTTGTCGTGGTTGACGCCGTAGACGATGGTCGCATCGGCGTTGTCGGCGGGCGCGGATACCAGCACGCGCTTGGCGCCGGCGGTCAGATGCGCGGCCGCCTTGTCCCTTGCGGTGAAGATGCCGGTGCATTCCAGCGCGATATCGACGCCGAGGTCTTTCCACGGAAGCCTGGAAGGATCGCGTTCGGCGGAGACCTTGATCTTGCCGTTGCCGAGGCTGATCGAGTCGCCGTCGACCGTCACAATCCCGGGGAAGCGGCCGTGGACTGAATCGAAGCGCAGCAAATGGGCATTGCTCTCGACCGGGCCGAGGTCGTTGATGCCGACCACCTCGATATCGCTGCGGCCCGACTCGGCGATAGCCCGGAGCACATTGCGGCCAATGCGGCCAAATCCGTTGATTGCGACCCGGACTGCCATTTCGTGTCTCTCCTCTAATAGCTGATGCCATCCCCGCCGGCGACGCTGTCGTCCCGCGGAAATGCTTGCTGCGGATCGCCCGGTTCGGCCGGGCGAGAACGGATCATATGACGGTTAGGTAGCGCTTTTTTGGGGCAATCTCAACCGTCAGCCCAACCGCTTCAGCGCCGCTTTAACCGCTGCCTCCGCGGTAATTCCAAAGTGTTTGAAAAGGTCCTTGGCGGGCGCACTGGCGCCGAAACTGTGCATGCCGATAAATTCGCCCTCCGGTCCGATAACCGCATCCCAGCCGAACCGGACCGCGGCTTCGATCGCGATTTTGATCGGCGCCGTGCCGACGATCGCATTGCGCCGCTCCGCCGGTTGCGCCAGCAGCAATTCGAGCGAGGGCACCGACACCACCCGCGTCGCGATGCCGCGGCCGGCAAGTTCCTTCTGCGCAGCGACGGCGATTTCGATCTCCGAGCCCGACGCATACAGCGAAACCTTGGCCTCGCCTTTCGCGGCTACCAATTCATAGGCGCCGTGACTGCACAGATTATCCGCGTTGGCGACGGTGCGGACCGGCGTCAGGTTTTGGCGCGACAGCGCCAGCACCGTCGGACCGGTGGTGTTTTCGAGCGCCAGTTGCCAGCATTCGGCGGTCTCCACCGCGTCCGCCGGGCGGAATACCCGCATATTCGGCATCGCGCGGAGTGCCGCGAGGTGCTCCACCGGCTGATGCGTGGGGCCGTCTTCGCCAAGCCCGATCGAATCGTGGGTCATGATGTAGACCACCGGCACGTGGGACAGCGCGGCGATCCGCATCGAGGGCCGCGCATAATCGGTAAAACACAGGAAGGTGCCGCCCGCCGGTGCAAAGCCGCCATGCGTGGAAATGCCATTCATCGCCGCTGCCATACCCATCTCGCGAATGCCGTAATGGATGTAGCGGCCGCTGAAATCGCCCGGCTCTATTTCCTTCAAACCCTTGGTGCGCGTGTTGTTGGATGGCGTGAGATCGGCCGAGCCGAGCAGCAATTCCGGCATCTCGGGGACCAGCACATCGAGCGCCATCTCGCTTGCCTTGCGGGTGGCGACCGTCGGCGGATCGGCGACGAGCTTGTCCTTGAGCTTGCGGATGGCGTCGGCGAGACCTTTCGGGCGCTTGCGATCGATCACGCGCCGCACGAATTCATTGCGTAACGCGTCGGGCTTGGCGTCGAAGCGGCTACGCCAGTCGGCATGCGCGCTGGCACCTTGTTTGCCGACGTTGCGCCATGCCTGCAGCACGTCATCGGGGACCTCGAACGGCCCATAATTCCATCCCAACGCCTTCTTTGCACCCGCGAGTTCTTCGGCGCCGAGCGGTTCGCCGTGAGCCTTCGACGTACCCGCTTTGGTCGGCGCGCCGAACCCGATGGTGGTCTTGCACGCGATCATTGAGGGACGGTCGGAGGCCTGCGCCTGCTTGATCGCCGCGGCGATGGCTTTCTGATCATGTCCGTCGATCTGCACCGCGTTCCAGCCATGGGCCTTGAAGCGGGCCACCTGGTCGACATTGTCGGTCAACGAGATCGGGCCGTCGATGGTGATGCCGTTGTCGTCGTAGAGGAAGATCAGCTTCGATAGCTTCAGGTGTCCCGCGAGCGCGAGCGCTTCGTGGCTGACGCCTTCCATCAGGTCGCCGTCGGAACACAGCACATAGGTGTAGTGATCGACGATATCCTCGCCGAATTCGGCCGCGAGCAGCCGCTCGGCCAATGCCGTACCGACCGACGAGGCGACGCCCTGACCCAGCGGGCCGGTCGTGGTCTCGATACCCGAGGTGAGAAAATTCTCGGGATGTCCGGGGGTTTTGGAGCCGAGCTGGCGGAAATGCTTGATCTGCTCGAGCGTCATGTCTGTATTGCCGGTGAGATACAGCAGTGCATACAGCAGCATCGAGCCGTGCCCGGCCGACAGAATGAAGCGATCACGATCCGGCCATCGTGGGTCGGCGGCGTCGAATTTCAAAAATTGCGTGAACAGCACGGTGGCCATGTCGGCGGCGCCCATCGGCAGGCCGGGATGGCCGGATTTCGCCTTCTCGACGGCATCCATCGCCAGCCCACGGATCGCATTGGCCATACGGGAGTGATCAACGCGCGTCATGATGAAAATCCGCCTGAAATGAGATGCTTGGTGGCGATCCGCCCGGTGGGCGTTGCCTCGGTACACGCCTAGTGGCAACGGGAAGTCAGGGCTGGATAGCATCTGTATTCCCGGAGTCCAAGGCAGTGTAACGCCCGGCAGGGCCGAAAAGTTGCTTTGCGGTGCATAGCTTCATAGCGGCGTTGCGCTCGCCTCGCTTGCCACGTAAATTTCATCGCCTAAACGCTTGCCGAACCGCGGATTTTGCCGTGCGGCAGGCTCACGGAAGGTGCGCGCTGTCTGTCATGAGCGATCGTCCCGCCAACAGTTCCGGCAATGCCGAGTCGGCTTCAGTCGATCTCGACGCCGCAACACGGCGGCTGATGGCGGCGCTCGACGCATTGGAAAGCGCGGTCGAACGGCGGCACGAAGCCGACCGTGACGAGAATGAGCTGGCGATCCGGATTCAGGCGCTCGGCGCAGATCGATCGCGGCTCGCCGACGAACTCGACGGATCTCTCGTGAAATCGCGCCGACTGGAACGCGCCAATCGCGAAATCGCCGAACGGCTGGATGCGGCGATCGGCACCATCCGCTCCGTACTTGATGCCGGAGACAGTTCATGAACCACATCAACGTTACCATCAACGGCCGGCAATATCGGATGGCCTGCGAGGAGGGGCAGGAAGCTCGGCTGTTAAAGCTTGCCGAGAACCTCGAATCGCGGATCCAGAATCTGCGCGGCAAATTCGGCGAGATCGGTGATGCACGCCTGACCGTGATGGCGGCGCTGACGGTGTGCGACGAATTGCTCGACGCCAGTAATCGCATCCGCGTCCTTGAAGAGGAACTCGATGCATTGCGCGACGTCCGCACGGCGGCGGCGGATCGCGCCAGGGCGACGCAGACCGCAGTCGCCAATGCACTCAACTCCGCCGCCGAACGCATCGAGAAGACCACCCAGGTGCTCAATCGCACCGTCGGCGGCGGTGTGGCGATTGGTTGACCATCGCCCGCGTTAACGCTGGCGGTTTGACGCCATCGTGGTTACATTGACTGCGCGAAGCTGTGTCGCGCGTCAGGAGCCATATATCCCCGGGGCCTTATCGATCCTTCAGGGAACTGTCCCTGGCCGGGTCCGTGGATCCGGTCATATGGTGCCCACCTACTTTCGTAGGGAACTCCGGGATCGAGTGCTCCAACGGCCATTGCGGCTTCGCACTTTTGTTTCTGCCGAGTTTTCATTGGTGTCCGTCCCTCCGGCCCAGCCGTCATACTCCGCCACCGGGTCTCGCCTTTCGGCGAGCCCGATGACAGGCTCCAGCGAGTATCCAGTATGCCGCGGCTTCGCTGTCATCATCCGGTAGCGGGTGATGAGCGCGAAGCGGATGACAGCGGAAAATAACATCGCATGTCCGTTATCCCTGCGAGTTCGTCGAAAGCTGATTTGCGCACCGCCGCGCTGACGGCGCGCGATGCGTTGAGCGGCGAGCACCGCGAGTGTGCGGCGCAGGCCATCGCGGCGCGCGGACTGCCGATTGAAATCAAGCCCGCCACCGTTGTCGCCGGCTATTCGCCGATCCGCAGCGAGATCGATCCGGCTCCATTGATGCGCAAGCTCGCAGCGCAGGGCGCGCGGCTGGCGTTGCCCGTCATCACAGCGCGCGGTCAGTCGCTCAGATTTCGCGTGTGGTCACCTGACGACAGACTGCTGCGCGGACCGCTCGGCATCCTCGAGCCGTCGCCCGCGGCCGCCGAAATCATTCCTGAGATTGTGCTGGTGCCGCTGGCGGCATTCGACCGCTTGGGCCACCGTATCGGCTACGGTGCCGGACACTACGACCGCACCCTTGGGCAATTGCGCAAATCAAGGGACATCACGGCTATCGGTCTCGCCTTCGCCGTGCAGGAAGTCAAAACTGTGCCGGCTTTGATACACGACGTGGCGCTGGATTATGTGCTAACGGAAGCACAAATGCTCGATTTCCGGAGTTCATAGCTTTGCGCATTCTTTTCGTCGGTGACGTGGTCGGCAGGGCCGGGCGCGCCGCCATTTCAGAGTATTTGCCCGGTATGATCCGCGACTGGGCGCTCGATCTCGTCATCGTCAATGGCGAAAACGCTGCCGGCGGCTTCGGCATCACCGAGGCGATCTATCAGGAATTCATCGATGCCGGCGCCGATGCCATCACGCTCGGCAACCATGCATGGGATCAGCGCGAGGCGCTGGTATTCATCGAGCGCGCGCCGCGGCTCGTTCGCCCGGCAAATTTTCCGAAGGGCACGCCCGGTCGCGGTACGGCGTTGATCGACACCAAGAACGGCATGCGCGCGCTGGTCATCAATGCCATCGGTCGCGTCTTCATGACACCGTTCGACGATCCATTCGCCGTCATCAACGGCGAACTCGAAGCCTGTCCGCTGCGTACCGCTGCCGACGCCATCGTGGTCGATTTCCATTGCGAGGCCTCCAGCGAAAAGCAGGGTATCGGCTTTTTCTGCGACGGCCGCGCCAGTCTCGTTGTCGGCACGCATACCCATGTGCCGACCGCTGATCATCAGATCCTCGCCAATGGCACCGCCTACATGACCGACGCCGGCATGACCGGCGATTATGACTCTATCATCGGCATGCAGAAGGAAGAGCCGCTGCGGCGTTTCACGTCGGGCATTCCTTCCGCGCGGTTCGAACCGGCCCTTGGCGCCGCCACCCTGAGCGGCGTTGCGGTCGAGACCGATGATGCAACCGGGCTGGCGCTGCGGATCGCGCCGGTGCGCACCGGCGGCCGGCTGGAGCCGACGCTGCCGGGGTTTTGGACGAGCTAGCAGCGGTTCGCCGTTGCGGCGGGTGCGCGGGCCGGCTGTGGAGCTACAGCTTGTACGCCGTGCGGAATCCGCCCCAGTGCCGGCCATTGACGCGGATCGGCACGTCGATCTCGCGCATCATGATGGTTTTGCCGTTGCCCATATCGCGGGCGTAGCTCTGGATCAGATAGGAGCGCAAATTGCGGCCGGCGGCGAGGCCGGCTGTGTCATTGAAGATGCGGCGGTTGCGGCTGTTGGCGGTATTCCAGACGACATCGCCGGGCCGTTGCGGATGCGAGTAGATCTTGTTGTGCACCGGCAGGTAGCCGTTGCGGTCGATCATGACGCAGAACACCATACGCGGGTCCTTGGTGAGGAAGGCTTCCTGGAACGGAGGCAGCGCGCGATCCGCCCAGTCCAGAATCCGGGTGCGGTACTGAACCGGGTTGGTGCCCGCGATCTCGACGAAATCGGTGTCGAACATGTCGTCGATGGAGATGGCGCCGCTCGCTACCGCATTTTCGAAAATTTTGGTCAGCGCGGTGCCGGCTTCCATCGCGCGGGTGACGAATTCGGTGTTCTCGTCGTGGATCGACCACAGCTTGTCTTCGATTTTTTCGCTTAATGCGGCATCCGGCGCGTAGAACCGTGCTTGCGCGCCTGTCTTGGAATGCTCGCTGACGCGAATCCTGCAGGCGCCGACGCTCTCGAGCATGGCGTCGAGGCTTTCGTTCAACGGCAGCCTTTCGGCATCCGGTCCGCAGATCAGGACGCCTTCCATGGAAATCTCGTAGACCGGGGCCGTGATCAGGCCGCGTGCGGTCTGAATTTCGATTTTGAGATGGCACGGCAGCCGTTCACGCTTGCGCTGGTGTTCGCGCTCTTCCTGGCCCAGCAGTACCGCGCAGCGGGCCTTGAGTTTTTGCGCGAACATGGTGACAGCCTTGCCCGCCTCGGCGACGCTTTCGCCATGGGCCTCGGCCTCCTTGGTCGCGCTGTCGATTTCGGCGGCGCTGTCGCCGACCGAGACGATGAAATGCGAGGCGGAGGCGGCGTTATTGGACATGTCGCCGGTGATCTCGTTCTGCTCCGCCACTGCGCCATTGACGTTTTCGAAAACCGGGCGGATCGCTTCGATCGCCTGCGAGATCCGATGCACCGCGTCGACCGAGCCCGAGGCATCCTTCTGCAAGGCGTCGATCTTCTTGGTAATTTCTTCGGTGGCGTTCTGGGTCTGCACCGCGAGCGCCTTGACCTCGGAGGCGACGACGGCAAAGCCGCGCCCGGCGGCGCCGGCCCGCGCCGCCTCGATGGTCGAGTTGAGCGCCAAAAGCGTAGTCTGTTTGGCGATCTGCGCGATCAGGCTGACGACATTGCCGATCGCTGCTGAAGACTCTCTCAGGCGTTCGACATTGAGGCTCGCTTCATGGGCGGCGGCGCTGGCTTGATCGGCGAGATTGCTGGCGTCGCGCACCTGAGACCCGATGTCTTGCGCCGAATGGGTGAATTTGTCCGCCGCCTGCGAGAAAGTGGTCGCGGTCGACTGCGCTGCGCTGGTGCGCCCCGTCAGCGCGTCGGTGCGCCGGCGAATCGTGGCAAGCGTCGCGGCCGTTGCCTCGGCCCCGCCGGCGACCGAATTGGCCGCGCGTTCGAGCTGCCGGATCATGGCGCCCAGTTCCAGCTCGAGCAGTTCGAGGACCTCCTTGGTTGAATCGCTGTCCGAAGCGGAAGCAGCATCGGCCGCCACGATCGGAGTCGCCGCCACCGCTTCGACGGCTGGCGCAGCCGCTTCTGGCGGACGTCTTCGAAGTAGGCCGAACGCCATGGGGCACCCTCGGGAGCTGAAATGAAACCGCAACCTCGCATTTCGACGTGAAGTCATGGTTAACGATTGCCTCTTACGCAGGCAGCAGGCGCTACCACCGTACCGAAAAGCCCCGCCAATCTTTGATTTTGCAGGGACCGCGGCCTATAACGCCGCGCTTTCCAACCAATTCATCCCGGACGAATCCGCAAGAGAGACCGCATGGCCGGACATTCCCAGTTCAAGAACATCATGCACCGCAAGGGCCGGCAGGACGCCCAGAAGTCGAAACTCTTCAGCAAGCTGGCGCGGGAAATCACCGTCGCAGCCAAGATGGGCCAGCCCGATCCGAGCATGAATGCGCGTTTGCGCGCCGCCATCATTTCCGCGCGCCAGGAAAACATGTCGAAGGACTCGATCGAGCGTGCGGTGAAGAAGGCGAGCGGCACCGAGAGCGAGAATTACGACGAGATTCGCTATGAGGGTTACGGCCCCGGCGGCGTCGCCGTGATCGTCGAGGCGCTGACCGACAACCGCAACCGCGCCGCGTCCGATATCCGATCCTACTTCACTAAGGCCGGCGGCAATCTCGGCGAAACCGGCTCGGTCGCATTCATGTTCGATCGTACCGGCATTATCGAATACGATGCCAAAGTCGCCTCCGACGAGGCGGTGCTGGATGCGGCGATCGAGGCCGGCGCCGACGACGTGTTGTCGAGCGAGAATGGCCACGAGATTTACGCCTCGCCGGAGACCTTTCGCGACGTCGCCAAAGCACTGGAGGCGAAATTCGGCGAAGCCCGCAAGGCGGCACTGACCTGGAAACCGCATAACACCGTGCCGGTGGACGACGAGACCGGCGAGAAACTGTTGAAGCTGATCGACCAGCTCAACGAACATGACGACGTGCAGAACGTCTACGCCAATTTCGAAGTCTCGGATGCGCTGGTCGCCAAGATGGGCGGGTGAACTGGATATCCCGCCGGAGCCTGTCATCGGGCTTGCCGAAGGCGAGACCCGGTGGCGGAGTATGACGACTAGTGGTGGGTAGGACATCCGTTTGTGTTTCGTTCTCGATGCTCCGGCGTTATCACTACCGCATGACGTCCCAGCCGATTCGCCATCCCGTCCGCATCCTTGGCATCGATCCCGGCCTGCGCCGCACCGGCTGGGGCGTGATCGAGATCGACGGCAATCGGCTGATATTCGTCGCTTGCGGATCGGTGGAACCGCCGGAAGGCCTGCCGCTGGCGAGCCGCCTGTTGGCGATCCATGAAGGGCTCGCCGCCGTACTCGGTGATCTCAAGCCAGCTGAAGCCGCCGTTGAGCAGACGTTCGTCAACAAGGACGGTGTCGCCACGCTGAAGCTCGGGCAGGCGCGCGGCGTCGCCATGCTGGCGCCGGCAATGTTCGGCATATCGGTCGCGGAATACGCCCCGAACCAGGTCAAGAAGACCGTGGTCGGGGCCGGCCACGCCGACAAGAACCAGATTCTGGTGATGCTGAAGATACTTTTGCCCAAGGCCGAGCCGAAATCCCCCGACGCTGCCGACGCGCTGGCGATCGCCATCACGCACGCGCATCACCGCGCGAGCACTGCGCTGCGGCTGAAGGTGGTGGGGGCATGATCGGCAAACTGAAAGGGCTGATCGACAGCTACGGCGAGGATTTTGTGATCCTCGACGTCGGCGGCGTCGGCTATCAGGTGCATTGCTCGGCGCGCACGCTGCAGGCGCTGCCGTCTCCCGGCGAGGCCGCGGTGCTGTCGATCGAAACATATGTGCGCGAGGACCAGATAAAACTGTTCGGCTTTCGCAGCGACATCGAGCGCGAATGGTTTCGGCTGTTGCAGACGGTGCAGGGCGTCGGGGCGAAAGTCGCGCTGGCGGTGCTCGGCACGCTGCCGCCGGCCGAACTCGCCAACGCCATCGCATTGCGCGACAAGGCGGCGGTGTCGCGCACGCCGGGCGTCGGCCCGAAGGTCGCCGAGCGCATCGTCACCGAACTGAAGGACAAGGCGCCGGCCTTCGCCAATGTCGATCCGGCCGTGATTCATCTTGCCGGCGCGATCGACGATCAGCGCGCGCCGCGCCCGGTCACCGATGCGATCTCGGCGCTGGTCAATCTCGGCTACGGTCAGCCGCAGGCGGCCGCCGCGATTGCCTCGGCCTCGCGCAGCGCCGGTGAGAAGGCGGAGACTGCGCAGTTGATCAGGCTGGGCTTGAAGGAATTGGCGAAGTGAATCCGCCCTCCCGCATCGTCACGCCCGAGCGTCGCGCCGATGATGTCGGCGACACCGCGCTGCGCCCGCAAGTGCTGGCGGAATTCGTCGGCCAGGCGCAGGCGCGCGCCAACCTTGCGATCTTCATCGAGGCCGCCCGCAAGCGCAGCGAGGCGCTGGACCATGTGCTGTTCGTCGGCCCGCCCGGACTCGGCAAGACCACGCTGGCGCAGATCGTCGCCCGAGAACTCGGCGTCGGCTTCCGCGCCACCTCCGGGCCTGTGATTGCGAAAGCCGGCGACCTCGCGGCATTGCTGACCAATCTCGAAGAGCGCGACGTGCTGTTCATCGATGAAATCCATCGCCTCAGTCCGGCAGTCGAGGAAGTGCTGTATCCGGCGATGGAGGATTTCCAGCTCGATCTCATCATCGGCGAAGGCCCCGCGGCGCGCTCGGTCAAGATCGAGCTCGCAAAATTCACTCTGGTCGGCGCGACCACGCGCGCGGGGCTATTGACCAATCCGCTGCGCGACCGCTTCGGGATTCCGGTGCGGCTGAATTTCTACACCGAGGAAGAGCTGGAAAAGATCGTCACCCGCGGCGCCCGCGTGCTCAAGATCGGCATGACGCCGGACGGCGCCAACGAGATCGCGCGGCGCGCCCGCGGCACGCCGCGCATCGCCGGACGGCTGCTGCGGCGGGTCCGGGATTTTGCTTCCGCGGCGGACGCCGCCTCGATCGATCGCGCCATCGCCGACCATGCGCTGAGCGCGCTGGAGGTTGACGCCGCCGGCCTGGATGCGATGGACCGGCGTTATCTCACGACCATCGCGATGAATTACGGCGGCGGCCCGGTGGGCGTGGAGACCATGGCGGCGGCACTATCCGAGCCGCGCGACGCCATCGAGGACATCATCGAGCCGTTTTTGATTCAGTGCGGCTATCTGCAGCGCACCCCGCGCGGCCGGCTGTTGACGTCGCACGCCTTCCGCCATCTCGGCCTCGCCGAGCCCGCGCGCGATCCGGCGCAGTTCGGATTGTTCGGCGGCGAAGAAGAACCATCGTAATTCCGCTTCAATTTCATATCATGAACGGGATGTATCACGATTAACCCCTTCATGATTTCACGCCGCCAGTTTTTGCGTTTCTTGGCCGGGCTCGGCGCCTTCAGCGCTTCGACCACGGCATACGGGTTCGGCGTCGAGCCTGTGCTGCGGCTTCGCGTCGCGCGCTATGACCTCACACCGCCGCAATGGCCCGCCGATTTCCAGCTCAAGATAGCCGTCGTCGCCGACCTTCATGCTTGCGATCCCTGGATGTCGCTGGAGCGCATCGAGGCGATTGTCGAGCGCACCAATGCGCTCAATTCGGACATCATCGTCATGCTGGGCGACTACGTGGCCGGCCATCGCCATGTCACGCGCTACATTCCGGCCAGCGAATGGGCGCCCGTGCTTGCCGGCCTGAAGGCCCCGCTTGGCGTCCATGCGATCCTCGGCAATCACGACTATTGGGATGACAAGATCGTGCAGCGCCAAGGCCACGGGCTGATCGTTGCCCGCCGCGCGCTCGAAGCTGCAGGCATTCCCGTGTACGAGAATGATGCAAAGCGCCTGACCAAGGCCGGTCGTCCGTTCTGGCTTGCCGGGCTCGGCGATCAATTGGCCTATCTTCCGGCGCGGCGGTTCCGGCCGATCAAGCATATCGGCGTCGATGATCTTGCCGCGACGCTTGGGAAAGTTACCGACGATGCGCCGGTCGTTCTTTTGGCGCACGAGCCCGACGTCGCGATGCGCGTGCCGGCGCGGGTGGCATTGCAGCTCTCGGGGCATACCCATGGCGGCCAGGTGCGGTTGTTCGGGTGGTCGCCGGTGATGCCGTCGCGCTACGGCGAGAAATTCGCGTACGGGCACATGCGCGAGAATTGCGATGTCATCGTCTCCGGCGGCTTGGGCTGCAGCATCATGCCGTTCCGCCTCGGTGTCCCGCCCGAGATCGTGCTGGTGACACTCGGCAAACCAAATCCCGTTGTATCGTAGTTGGTCACGGGCGCAGGCTGCGCTTGCGTGCCAGGAGATTTTGAGCAAAACGGTGACCTTCACGGACAATCGAGGGGCCGGAAGTGACAGCTATCCATCTCGACGGCGCGATCCGCGACGGCCGCCACACCATGCAGGTCCGCGTCTATTACGAGGACACCGATTTTTCCGGCATCGTCTATCACGCTAACTATCTGCGCTTCATGGAGCGCGGACGGACCAATCATCTGCGGCTGATGGGCGCCGAGCAGCACGCGCTGTTTGCGGAAGCGCAGGCGGAGACGCCCGGCTTCGCCTTCGTGGTGCGCTCGATGCACATCGATTACCTAAAACCGGCGCGCATGGATGATGTGCTCGAGGTGGTGACCTGGCCGGTCGCGGTGAAGGGCGCCTCGATTACGCTGGCGCAGGAGGTGCGGCGCGGCGAGGACGTGCTGGTGAAAGCGCAGGTGCGCGTCGCCTTCATCAGCGAGGGGCGGGCGCAGCCGATTCCGAAGGCGCTGCGGACTTTGATGAAGGCCGATCAAATCTAGTTGTTGGTCGGCAGGCAACGCGCCCGCTTTGGCAGGCCCGCGCCGGGCCCACGGCCGGCGGATGTTCCGGGTTGGGTGACAGTACGTTTTGAGAAGCATCCGCATCCTCAACGTCGTCCCGGCCAAGTGAGCGTAGCGAACGCGAGCCGGGATCGATACGCCGAGGAGTTTCAATTGAGATGCGGTGTGCAACGACTGGCTTAAATCGCGCACGCCGCGGGTTACGGGTCCCCGCTCCCGGTGCGCAATTGCGCACCAGGGCGGGGACGACCGGTCGAGTGACCTCTTACGCCGCCGCCTTGTGCCGCGCGAGTTCGGCCTGGTACAGCTTGAACTCCTCGGCGACCGCTTTTGCGATGCTCGGGCGCGCGCGCAAGCGTTCGTAATACGCCTTCACGGCCGGCCATTTCGCAAGTTCGATCGGCGGCGTCGCCATGGTCCAGTTGATGACGGTGACGAGATAGGCATCAGCGACGCTGAAATGGTCGAGCAGGAATTCACGGTCCCTAAGATAGTTCTCGAGATAGTCGAGCCGTGACAGGCCCTTGCCGAGGATATAGGTCTTGACCTCGGGCGACGCTTTCTTGTCGAGCACCGGCACGAACAAACCTTTGTGCAGCTCGGTGCCGATGAAGCAGAGCCATTGATGCAACCTGCTGCGCTCCATGCCGGGGCCGGTGGCGACGCCGGCCTGCGGAAAATTATCCGCGACATATTGCAGGATCGCCGCGTTCTCGGTGAGAACCAGCCCGTCGTCAGTGCGCAGCGTCGGCACCAGCCCAAGCGGATTGACCTGAAGAAAATCCGAGCCGTCGTTCTGCACGACCTTGGTCTTCGGATCGACTTCGAGATAGTTGGCCTCAGCGCCGGCCTCATACAGCGCGATGCGGGTCGCGAGCGAGCAGGCGAGCGGCGAGAAATACAGGTCCATGGATACCTCCTTGGCGGTTTGGTCCGGCGCTTCCGAACCGAGTTGATTTTCATACTGTTCCGCATAATATAAATCGCGTCAAGGAATTTTTTGCGAAATGGTACAAAAGAACAAAAACCCGCCGCCGCTGGCGAAGCCGGCGGCACCCGTCGCGCCGAAGCGCCGCGGCCGGCCGCGCGCCTATCAGCCGGAGATCGCGCTCGGCAACGCGCTCGATCTGTTTCGCAAGCGCGGCTTCGCGGCGACCTCGCTCGACGAACTCAGCGCCGCCACCGGCATGAACCGGCCGAGTCTCTATGGCGCATTCGGCGACAAGCGCGAGCTCTACATCAAGGCCTATCAGCGCTACCGCGCCGACGCCCGCGCCGCCATGCTCGGCATTTTCAGCGACGAACTGCCGATCCGCAAACGGCTGGAGCGCATCTTTGCGGTCGCGCTCGATATCTACCTCTCCGGCGATGCCGGTCCGCGCGGCTGCTTCACGGTGATGACCGCGGCGTCGGAGGCGGTGGCCGATCCTGATATCCGCGCCATGGTGCTGGAAGGATTTTCCGAACTCGACAAGGCCTTCGCCGCCTGCTTCCGCCTCGCCAAGGAGAAGGGCGAGCTGCCGGCATCGGCCGATCCTGTGGTCCTTGCACAGCTGGCATCCGCGACCATCCACACCATTGCGATCCGCGCCCGTGCGCGGGTGCCGCGCAAGGAATTGGAGGCGATCATCAAGGGCGCGATCGACGTGATGTGCGGGGCGCGATCCAGCGCTTAGGTTCGCCGGCGCGTATTCAAATCCGGACAGACGAAAGGCGAGGGTGACCGGCGGCTTCCACGTTGATCAGGCAGCGATGCGATCCTTAGCCACGGAGAGCCGGATTATCAGGCCTTGCGGTTTCCAATCGCGTGAAATCTCGCCCCGCAATTGCTCCTTCACCGTTGCGCGGGCGAGCATCGTGCCAAATCCCTCGCTATCGCTATCGCTATCGCTATCGCTATGGCTATCGCTATGGCTGTCGATGCGCGGGCCGCCGCGCTCCTGCCACGTCAAAGCGAACCGGCCGTCGCTCTCGGAACAGGCAATATCGATGTGGCCTGCGGGCGTCGAAAGCGCGCCGTACTTGGCGGCATTGGTCGCGAATTCATGCAGAAGCAGCGCGAAAGTCGTCACCAAGCCGCCCGCGAGTTGGATATCAGGTCCGCTAATCGTGACCCGCGCTTTGTGGCTGCCCGGTTGGTCTCCGTAGGGCAAAAGAATCGTCTGGATCAAGGCGTGCAGCGTTGTCGACGGCTCGATTCGCCTGCCACCCTCCGAGGTCACCGGCAGTGTGAGTGCGTGTGCCCGCGCCAGTGCCGCCAATCGGCGCCGCACCGCGGACGAGAGCTCTTCCGGCGTGGTTGCCATGCCTGCACTGAGGGCGACCACACCGCTGGCCAGAGCAAACAGATTCTTGATGCGGTGGTCCATCTCCCTGAGCAGCAGGCGCTGCTGTTCCTCTGCCCGCCTGCGCTCGGTAACGTCGCGGGCGATCTTTGACGCGCCGACAATCTCGCCTTGCAGATTTCTGACCGGCGACACTGTCAGCGAAATATCGACGGTGCTTCCATCCTTGCGTTGTCGAGTGGTTTCGTAATGGTCGATGCGCTCGCCGCGGCGAATGCGGGCCAGGATGGTTGGCTCCTCGTCGTGCAGCTCTGCTGGAATGAGGATCGTGACCGGCTTGCCGATCACTTCTTCAGCCGCGTAGCCGAACAGCCGCCCCGCCCCATGATTCCAGCTCGTGATGACGCCGTTGAGGTCCTTTGTCAGGACGGCATCGTCGGAAGACTCGACGATAGCGGCGATGTCTCGATAACGGGCTTCGCTTTCGCGAATACGCTGCTCGGCTTCGTAGCGCTCGGTGATATCCACCAGCGTGTTCACCGCGCCGATGAGAGCACCGGAGGCGTTGAAAAGCGGCGACGGATAGGCAATGAAAGGAACGCGCGTGCCATCGGGCCGCTCGGCGATGGCTTCCATGCCTCTGATGGGACGCTTCTCCTTCAGCGCCAGAGCCATCGGACATTCGTCATGCGGCAACGGCGTGCCGTCAGGCCAATACATCTTCCACGAGCCGCAGAATTCGCTCTTGCCGAGTTCCGGACGTACCCCCCAAAGGTCAGCCGCGGCGGCGTTGTAGAATGTGATGTGCCCGGCAGCGTCCGTGGTATAGACCGCTGTGGGTAAGGCATGCAGAAGCTCGTCGGAGTTTCGGCCGTGTCCGTTCAGGCGTAGCTGGCCGGCATGTGGCTCGGGTTTCTCGCGGAAGACATTTACCGCCCCGACGACGCGGCCGGACCTGTCTTTGATCGCTTCGATATTTACGATCGCTACAATGCGCGTGCCGTCGGGCCGCTCGATTGCGATCTCCTCATCGCGGATCCCCAGGCCGGACGCGAGCACGTCGCCCATGGGGCATTTCGCGTGAGGTATCAAATCGCCAGACACGCCATAGAGGCGATAGGAGCCGCAAAAACGAACCGTCGGATCGCCGATCCTCGGGGAACAACCCCACAATTCCGCAGCGGCGCGGTTGTAGCGGACGATGAAGCCGGCCTGATCGCAGACATAGACGCCGACCGGCAGCAGATCCAACAGGCGATCGGGAAGGTCCAGCACGCGCTCGTCAAGCAAGACCTGCAATGGATTTACCATTTGGTCGACGAGACTTGTCATGGACGCACTCCCCACCAGCGCTGCTCGAACTCAACCTACTACTTAACTGCCGCCTCGTAACGGTGGCTCCTCGACGAGCCGAATAGTTGCTTTCTTCGGAGCAAACGAAAGACCCTTCTGGCATTCGCAGTCCGCAAAGTCGGGTCCCGGACTCAACGGTGACGCCCTGATATTGATCGATATCGGAAGTCGCGCCTGCCCGCAGACCAACGTCGCGGCGCTAAAAATATGTCGGCGGTTACCTATCTCGTCTCGCGCAAAAATCTTCCGACAAGACGAATTCGTCGCCGGGGAGAGCACGACATAAACCGTTAAAACCATTGCGCAGGGAATGCCGGGTGTTCCGGGGTACCTGTGGTGACTACCGTGTGCTTACTACCAATGCATACGGGCTGCGGGTGCAGCGGGCACCCGGCTTTCCCTGCGCCCTCTGTTGGGCGAAAAATTCCAGCACGACTCGGGCGCCTCGCGCCGCGGGGTCGCGCAGCTGCGTCGCTACCTCCCACCCGTCATCGTCCGCGAAGGCGGACGATCCAGTATTCCGAGGCGCTTGTGATCGAACCGAGAGTTCGCGGCGTACTGGATACCTCGCATGCGCGGGGTATGACAGTCGTAGAGTGGGCAAAGCCATGGGCTCGCAATGACGGTCTCAATATTCAATGCGCCTTGGCTGTTTGATATTCTAGACTAATACCCCCGCGCCGGATCGACGACGTTCTCCAACGGGCCGCCGGCTTCAAAGCGTTCGATCTGGCGGGCGACGTATTTCGAAATTTCGTGGGGATCGGTATCGGCGGCGTTGTGCGGCGTCAGCACGACGTTACGATGCATCCAGAACGGGCTGTCCGCCGGAAGCGGTTCTGTTGCGAACACGTCCAGCGACGCGGCGCCGAGCGTGCCGTCATCCAGGCATCCCAGAATGTCGGTTTCGTCTTGCAGGCCGCCGCGGCCTGCGTTGATCAGGACCGGTGCACCCATCGGGCTGTTGCGATTGAGTTTCGCGAATAATTTCCGATTCAAAATGTGTCGCGTATCCGGCGTGAGCGGCAGCAGACAGACAAGGATGTTGGTCTGTTCCAAAAACGCGTCAAGCTGCGCGTTGCCGTGAAAGCACTCGATGCCCTCGGTCTGTCTGGGGCTTCTGCTCCAGCCCGATACGCGAAAGCCGATACGCCTGAGCACTTCGGCCGCGTCTGATCCAAGCGTGCCAAGGCCCATGATGCCGACCGAAATCGCGCTCGCCGGCCATTGAGATCTCGGCTCCCAGCACTTCTCGCGCTGGCAGGCTCTCAGGTAAAGTTCTTGCCGATGATGCATCAGCACATGCAGGACCACATATTCCGTCATTCGACCCGTGAGATCGCCGACCGCCACCCGAACCAGCGGCACTTTCGGCAAGGTCGAATCAGCCATCAAGGCGTCGACGCCCGCGCCCAAATTGAAAATGACACGCAGGTTGGGAAATCCCGCGAGCTCGCCTGGCGTCGGCTTCCAGACCGCGGCGTAGTGGATTTCGGCGGGGTCAAACGCCGCATCGGGCAAAAGCCAAACGCGCCGGCCTTCGCAGACATGGTCGAACCGCCCCTTCCAGCGTTCGGGAGACCAATTTTCAGAACCGCCATGCACCAGCAGGGCGAGCGCGCCTTTGTTCATCAGATTTTCGCCTTATCTTTGCAAAACCGGGCGCGACCTTACCGGTCCGCGTCTTCCGCGCAAAATATTTCCGATTCCTGTCGGCTCCGGGCATACTCATTCGTCTTCCAATCAAACAGGACCGCTTCGCATGCTCTACGCCATCCTTTGCTACCACGATGAGGACACCGTCGGCTCCTGGACCAAGGAGCAGGACGCCGCGGTGATGAAGAAGCTTGCCGTCGTGCAGGACAAGCTGGCCAAGGAGGGCCGGCTCGGCCCGGTGGCGCGGCTGTTGCCGACGACCGCGGCGACCACGCTGCGCAAGGACGATCCGCCCCTCGTGATCGACGGTCCCTACGCGGAAACCAAAGAGCAGCTGCTCGGCTTTTACGTTGTCGACTGCAACAATCTCGACGACGCGCTCGATGTTGCGCGCGATCTCGCGGCGGCCAATCCCGGCGGCGCCTATGAAATTCGCCCCGTCGGGGTGCTGAACCCGGGGAGAGTTGCGACGTGACCGACACCGCCTGGATCGATGCCGCGCTGACCTCGGCGCGTCCCCAGGCGGTCGGCGCGCTCTTGCGCTATTTCCGCAATCTCGACACCGCCGAGGAAGCCTTCCAGAACGCCTGCCTGCGCGCGCTGAAAAGCTGGCCGCAAAACGGCCCGCCGCGCGATCCCGCGGCGTGGCTGATCATGGTCGGACGCAATGTCGCGATCGACGAAGTGCGGCGTAACCGCAAACAGGAGCCGCTGCCCGAGGACGAGGCGATCTCCGATCTCGACGATGCCGAGGATGCGCTGGCCGAGCGGCTCGACGGCTCGCATTATCGCGATGACATTTTGCGGCTGCTGTTCATCTGCTGCCATCCGGATTTGCCGGCGACGCAGCAGATCGCGCTGGCGCTGCGCATCGTCTCGGGGTTGACGGTGAAGCAGATTGCCCGCGCGTTCCTGGTCTCCGAGGCGGCGATGGAGCAGCGCATCACCCGCGCCAAGGCGCGCGTTGCGGACGCCGACGTGCCGTTCGAGACCCCGGGCGCCGTGGAGCGCACCGAGCGGCTCTCCGCGGTGGCCGCGATGATCTACCTGATTTTCAACGAGGGCTATTCCGCCAGCGGCGATACGGCCGAGATCCGCGCGCCATTGTGCGAGGAGGCTATCCGCCTGGCGCGACTGTTGCTGCGGCTGTTCCAGAGCGAGCCGGAGATCATGGGACTGACGGCGCTGTTAATGCTGCAGCACGCCCGCGCGCTGGCGCGCTTCGATGCCGACGGCGCCGTGATCCTGCTCGATGATCAGGACCGTTCGCTGTGGAATCAGAAGATGATCACGGAGGGGCTGGCGCTGATCGACAAGGCGATGCGGCATCGCCGCAGCGGGCCTTACCAGATTCAGGCGGCGATCGCCGCATTGCATGCCCGCGCCGCAGAACCTGATGACACCGACTGGAAGCAGATCGATCTGCTCTATGGCGCGCTCGAAGTCCTGCAGCCGTCGCCGGTGGTGACGCTCAACCGTGCGGTTGCGGTATCCAAGGTGCGCGGGCCCGAGGCCGCACTGGAGATGATCGAGCCGCTGGCGTCGAGGCTTTCGAATTATTTTCATTTCTTCGGCGTGCGCGGCGCGTTCTTGATGCAGCTCGGCCGCAATGAAGAGGCCCGCGTCGCCTTCGACCGCGCCATCGCGCTGGCCAATACCTCGGCGGAAGCCGCCCATATCCGTATGCATCTCGATCGCCTGATGCGCGACAGCCAACCCCGCGGCGCCAAGGCGGGAAAATAGAAGCAAGCACATCCGAAGCCGTCATGCTCGGGACAAGCCCGGGACAATGACGAAAATTGTGATGATTGCCCTGTCGGAATACACCCGTCTCGTTCGTCCTTGGATTGTGCATCACCAACCCCTTTGGAGACGTGCGATGAACAGCCATGACAGCAGAATCACGCATGAAGCAAAAATCCGCGCCCTGATCGATCAACACGTTAAGGCGCTCTACGCCAAAGACGCGCAAGCGGTGCTCCGGTGTTTTACCGCCGATTCTACCCGGTTCTCGCTGGCGCCGCCGCTGATCTCGACCATGACCGACGCGAAGACGTACGATGCCTGGTTTGCGACATGGCGGGGACCAATCGGCACTGAAATCCGCGAGCTCACCATTATCGTGAGCGGCGATCTCGGTGTCAGCCACAGCCTCAATCTAATGACCGGCACATCAAGTAGCGGCCACGACGTCGAGCTCTGGTATCGCCAGACGCTGAGCTTCCGCAAGATCGACGGTCAATGGAAGATCGCGCACCAGCACGATTCGGTGCCGTTCTACATGGATGGCAGCTTCCGCGCCGCGACCGACCTGAAGCCGTAGCATACCGCAAACAAATAGCCCGCCTGGGAGAAAGCCATGTCGACGATTGCTAAGACCGTGCCGGTCTCGAAGCCCGCGCGCTGGTTGGGCCGCGTTCTCAGCGGTCTCGTCATTCTGTTCATGCTGTTCGATGGCGCCATCAAGCTGGTGCCTTGGCCGATCGTCACGGAAACGATGGACAGGATCGGCTATGGTTCGAGCGAAACGCTGGCGCGCAGCCTGGGGCTCATCACGATCGTTTGCACCGTGCTCTACGCGATCCCGCCGACCTCGATCGTCGGCGCTATTTTGCTGACCGGCTATCTCGGCGGGGCAATGGCGTCGCATGTGCGGATCGGCAGTCCGCTGTTCAGCCACACGCTGTTCGGGCTTTATTTGGGGCTGATGGTGTGGGGCGGGCTCTGGTTGCGCGACGGCAGCTTGCGCACGCTAATACCCTACCGGCGCTGACTTGCCTCATTGAGAATCACAGGATTTGGAGCCAGCCATGCTTGAGATCATTGCCATCATCGCCGTGGTGCTTGCAATCGCGATTGCGATGATACTCATTCTCGCTGCGATCAAGCCAAATACGTTCAGCGTCCGGCGCGCCACCATGGTGAAGGCGCCGCCGGAAAAAATCTTCGCCGTGATCAACGATTTTCATCAATGGGGGACCTGGTCGCCTTACGAGCACAAGGATCCTGCGATGAAACGCACCTACAGCGGTGCGGAGAGCGGCAAGGGCGCGATCTATGCGTGGGAGGGCAACAAGAATGTCGGCTCCGGCCGCATGGAGGTTCTCGATGCATCGGCGCCGTCGAAAATCGTCATCAAACTCGATTTCTTCACGCCGTTCGAGGGCCACAATACCGCCGAATTCACAATGCTGCCGCAGGGTGATGCCACCAATGTCACATGGCTGATGCATGGTCCCGCGCCCTTGATGTCCAAGGTGATGCAAGTGTTCATCAATCTGGACAACATGATTGGCAAGGATTTTGAAACCGGGCTCGCCAACCTGAAGAGGCTTACTGAGAGATGATCTGTCGGCACAATGGATCCCGCATCACCGGCCTACGCGCAGCACCGCACCCGGGGAACGGCAGATATACCGCGTCTTGATCGACAACCCGAGGAGCAAGCCATGCAAGTGAATCCCTATCTGTTCTACAACGGCAATTGCGAAGCGGCGTTCAAATATTACGAAAAGGTGCTGGGGGCCAAAATCGAAGCGATGCTGACCCATGAGGTCGCGCCGGAATCGACGCCGGTTCCGCCGGAATGGAAGAAGAAGATCATGCACGCCAAGCTCTCGATCGACGGCGAGGTACTGATGGCGTCCGACGCTCCTCCCGGCCATTTCCACCAGCCTCAGGGCTTTGCGGTCTCGCTGACGCTCGAGGACCCTGCTGAAGGCGAGCGCAAGTTCAAGGCCTTGGCCGAGGGCGGTACGGTGAACATGCCGTTCAGCCAGACCTTCTGGGCCAAGGGGTTCGGGATGTGCGTCGATCAGTTCGGGATTCCGTGGATGGTCAACTGTCCGAAGGAAGATTGATCGGTCTCTATTCGTTTGGAGCGCGATCTCGGGACAAACCAAGACGCTCGTCCCAGAACCGATATCAACTTTTTGCCGATCGCGCTCATCGGCAGGAGGGATAAATCGCCGTGAGCTCGCGCCCGCGCAGCAGCAACAGCCGCGACGTCAATCCGCCATGGCGGCGTATCCAGTTGCGCACCCCGGAGGGATAGGCCTCCAGCACAACTTCGGATGCTTCCGGCTCGGCATATATCCGGCCGAGCCTGTCGATCGATCGCGCGGCGTGAAATCCCAATATCGCGCGGCGCGTCACGCAGATCCGTTCCCTCGGGACCATGCTCAGCACCAGCGTGCAGGCCGACAGGCACGGCCCATCGATTACCACGCGTTCGCGCGAGGCGCGCACGCGCTCGAACAGATCGAGGAACGGGCCGACCTCTCCGCCCGGGCTGGCGAGGATGCGAATCTCGGCATGCGCCTCCGGCAAAGCCAGACCGCACAGGATCACAGCGGCGAGAAAAATCTTTTTCATGACGGCCGTTCGCATGCTTGCGCGGCGCCGTATTCCGCAAAGTGGATACCGGTTGTGAACGGAACACGCGCGAACTATTAAGTAGAGCATTTCCTTGCGGCAAACCGGATTCCATCTTGCCGGAAATGCTCGGTACGATGACCGGAAGAATAGTCAACGGCAGTGCGTGAGACAAGGTTCCGTTACTGCGCCGGAAACACCGGCCTCGCCAACGGCTGGCGCGTCGTCGCGGTCAATCAGCGCTGGTAGGCGAAGGTTGCAATTTAGCGAGGGTAGGGTGGGCCAAGCCAACGGGTCGCGCGCATGCGCGCCGGATGATAAACTCCGCTAACCCACCACCATCAATGCACGCCCTTTTGATCAAGGTGGGCACGGCGCGGAGCCTTTAGCCCATCCTACGAATTCCGTCGTTGGCCGCGCAGCGTCGGCAATCCGATGCCGGCGGCGTCGAAGCCGCCATCGACGGCGAGGATTTGCCCGGTGATGTAGCTTGATCGGTCGCTGCACAGAAAGAACACCGCTTCCGCCAGCTCTTCTTCAAGGCCGTAGCGGTTGAGCGGGATCGCGTCGTGATAGTCGGCGCGGATCTCCGGGGTGTGGACGGCTTTCGCCATCGCGGTCTCGACCGGGCCGGGCGCGACGCCGTTGACGCGAATGCCGAGCGACGCCAGTTCGACGGCGAGTTGCTTGGTAAGATGCGCAAGTCCGGCCTTGCTGGTGCCGTAGGCCGAGCGCAGCGTCGAGGCACGCACCGCCGAGATCGAGGTGATGTTAACGATCGCGCCGCCGCCATGTTCGCGCATCAAAGGCGCGGCCGCCTTGGTGCAGAGGAACGGCCCGGTGAGATTGACAGCCAGCACACGGCTCCAATCGTCGTTGGAAGTCTCCAGGAGCGGCGCGAACACAGCGATACCGGCGTTGTTGATCAAGGCATCAAGCCGGCCGAAGCGCCGTTCGATTTCGGCGACTGCGCTCGCAACCGCCTTTGCATCGGAAACGTCACAATGCAATCCCATCGTATGGCCGGGAGCGGCCAGCGCTTCCACGCTGGTCGATAACAGCTCGCTTTCGATGTCGAGCAGCGCCACGCGCCAGCCCTCGGCGAGAAACCGTTTCGCCACCGCAAGGCCGATGCCGCGCGCGGCGCCGGTGACCAGTGCGACTTTTTGCGGAGAAGGAGGCATGGAGGTCCGTTTGTGGTTGATGAGCTGAGCGTTCCTATAACCCATGCCGTGCATCGTGTCCCGGACCCACCTCGGCCAATCCTCAGCGACCCGGATCAGCGCGCACCGCTTGCGCGCCGCGCCGTATCCGGGGCACGACTGCAAGTCGCGAAGGAAACGCGCAGTGCCGGCAAGGGAAAGGACAAACCGGATGATCGTCGTGGACGTCAGGGACGCAACGCCCGAATCATGGCGACTGGGTGTGGAAAGCCGCATGCTGGTCGCGGCCAGCAACGGGGCGGCGCAACTGTGCATCTTCGAGCAATGGATCGCGCCCGGCGCCGGCGCGCCGACCCATTCTCATCCGGTCGAAGAAGTGCTGACCGTGCGCGACGGCGAGGCCGAGATGTGGCTGGATGAAGAGCGCGTCATTGTGTCAGCGGGGCAATCGCTGATCGTGCCGGCCAGGCGCAGGCACGGCTTCCGCAATTCCGGCACGACGACGCTGCACATCCATGCAGTGCTGGCGTCGCCCGTTTTCGAAGCCACGATGGAAAGTGAGACGGAAGCAGTGCGAAGGTGGGATGCCGCCTGAGCGGCTTAGGGTTGGGAAAGCCATCAGGCCGCGCGAATGCGCGCCCGATGATAAACTCCGCGTGCCCACCAATTGATCGTCGTCCAGCTCGCGGTGGGCAGGGCGCAAAGAGCGCCATTGCCCACGCTACACTCACTACTTCTTCCGCTTTCTCGCCAGCACCCGCTGATACGCCGCCTGCAAGCGCTCGCCGACACTCGGGCCGGCCTTCCGGCGCCGCTTCACGCCGAGATGGCTCTCGCGCAATTCGTCTGTGAATTCGGCCCACATTTTCGGGCCGCCCTCGCTCAGGAGCTTGGCGCGGATGCCGAGTTCTTCGCTCACAGGGAGATACTTGTATCCCCAGCCCGAAATCTGCGCCAGAATCGGCAGCATCTCGATGCCTTTTTCGGTCAGCGAGTAGATTCCCTTCTGCTTGTGGCTGGGATCGTCGTCGCGGGTAATGATGCCTTGGTCGAGCAGCGTCTTCAGTCGGTCGGCGAGGATGTTGGAGGAAATGTGCTCCTCGGACTTGGTCAACAGCTCGCGAAAATGCCGCCGGTTGCCGAACATCATGTCGCGAACGATCAAGAGGCTCCATTTGTCCCCAACCACTTCGAGCGTCAGGTTGATCGGGCAGCCCGAGCGTTGATTGTCGTCCATTGCATCTCCAAACGTGCTGCGGAACCTCTCAAAAACTGCTTGCAATATTGCACCGGTTATTTCAGAATACAACCAGTTGCAAAATGAGAGCAGTTTGGAGGGCGGCATGGCAAAGCTGATCATGTGGAATCTGATGACGCTGGACGGTTTCGTCGAAGGCCCAAATCGCGACATTTCCTGGCATTTCGACGTCTGGGGCGAGGAACTGGACCGTCTGGGCATCGAGCAGGGCAAGGCCGCCGGCGGGTTGCTGTTCGGCCGCGTCACCTATGAATTGATGGCGAACCACTGGCCAAGCGAGACCGGCGAGGTAGCGGATTTCATGAACGCCCTGCCGAAATATGTGTTCTCGCGCACGCAGAAGACGTCGAACTGGAATAACACGCAGCTCTTCAATGATGATGTGACGGCAACCGTCACACGGTTGAAACGCGAAAACACTAAAGACATCCTGCTGTTCGGCAGTGCCGATCTCGCCGCGACCCTTATTCCGCACGGGCTGATCGACGAGTTCCGTCTTGCAGTGAACCCGATCATCCTTGGCGGTGGCACGCCGCTGTTCAAGCCCGGCGAGCGCGTCAAGCTCAGGCTGCTCGACTCAAAGACGCTGTCGACCGGTGTCGTGATCCTGCGGTACGAACCGGCGAAGTAACGGGAGAATGCGGAATGCCCGATCGCGACAAGCAAAAAATCATCCGCGCCATCTTCGCCGCCTATATGTCGAACGACCGCAAGGCCGTTGAAGACGCCCTCGCTGACGATTTCCGCTTTACGAGCCCGTATGACGACGAGATCGACAAGGCGACCTATTTCGTACGCTGCTGGCGCAACACCGAATGGATCGAGCGGCACGAGCTCGAACGCATCTTTGTCGAGGGCGACGAAGCCTTCGTAACCTACAAATGCGTGGCGAGAGGCGGGAAGAATTTCCGCAATACGGAGTTCTTCAGCTTCGAGGGCGACAAGGTAAAGCGCATCGAGGTGTATTTCGGCGCCACCTATCAGAACGGCGTCTTCGTCAAGCAGAGCGAAAGCTGAGCAGGAGTTATCCGCATGTCCCTCACGCTGCATTTCCACCCGCTAGCATCGTACTGCCACAAGGTGTTGATTGCGCTGTATGAGAACGATGCGCCGTTCACGCCCAACATCGTCGATCTCGGTAACCCGACCAAGCGCGCGGCGCTATTGAAGCTGTGGCCGATCGGTAAGTTTCCGGTGCTGGAGGACGACGCGCGCAACCAAACGGTCCCGGAATCAACCGTCATCATCGAGTACCTCGACCGGTATTATCCGGGAAGGACGCCATTCATTCCTGCGGAGTTCGATCGCGCATGGCGGGCGCGCCTGCGCGACCGATTCTACGATCTGTATGTGCACGAGCCGATGCAGAAAATTGTCGGAGACCGATTGCGTCCGCCGGAGAAGAAGGATCCGCATGGCGTCGAAGAAGCCAGGGCGCGGCTGCGGGCTTCGTACAACATCATCGATCATGAGATGGCAGCGCAGACCTGGGCGATAGGCGAAAAGTTCAGTCTCGCCGATTGCGCCGCCGCGCCGGCGCTGTTCTATGCCAACGAGGTGATGCCGTTTGGCGACAGCCACAAGAACGTCGCCGCGTATTTCAATCGCCTGAAGGCGCGGCCGTCCTATGCGCGCGTGCTCAGGGAGGCCGAGCCGTATTTCGCGATGTTCCCGAAAGAGGCGTCGGCGTGACGCCGCCGGCTGCGTTTTCGATAGCAATTACCTGCGAAATAATTCCGCCGGACATGTCGGTGCCGCAAAACCCCATTCGTCTTGTTGATGGGCGCTGGTTCGAAAGCCGGCCTGCTGAATTGAAGCCAAACGGAGCGTGACGATGCGATTCATGGTGATTGTGAAGGCCGACAAGAATACCGAAGCCGGCGTGATGCCCAGCACGGAACTGCTTACGGCGATGGGCAAGTTCAACGAAGAAATGGTGAACGCCGGCCTTTTGCTGGCGGGCGAAGGGCTGCATCCGACGTCGAAAGGCGCCCGGATCAAATATTCCGGAAAACAGCCGAGCGTGAGCCGTGGCCCATTCACGGTGACCAATGATCTCGTCGCCGGCTTCTGGCTGATCCAGGTCAAGTCGCTGGACGAGGCGATCGACTGGATGAAGCGCGCGCCGTTTGACGGCGGCGCCGAAATCGAACTCCGGCAGGTCTTCGATACCGAAGATTTCGGTGAAGCGCTGACGCCCGAATTGCGCGAGCAGGAAGAGCGCCTCCGCGCGCAGGTCGAAAAGAAGTAAATCCGTCCCCACGGTCATTCCGGGGCAGCCGTCAGGCTGAACCGGAATCCAGCGATTATCGCGCGAGATTCTGGTTCGCGCTCCGCGCGCCCCGGAATGACGGCTACCGACAAAGGACCCCCGCCATGCGATTCATGATGCTGATGATTCCCTTAGGCTACGAGACCGCGCCACCTGACATCCAGCTCGATCCCGAGCGCGTGCGGGCGATGATGAAATACAACGAAGCGCTGAAGGATGCCGGTGTGCTGATCACGCTCGATGGCCTGCATCCGCCGTCGACGGGGGCCCGGGTCTCGTTCGCTGGCGGCAAGCCGCTGGTGACTGACGGTCCCTTCACCGAAGCCAAGGAAGTGCTCGGCGGCTACTGGATGATCGACGTGAAATCCCGCGAGGAGGCGATCGCCTGGGCCAAGAAGTGCCCGGCCTCGGAGAACGAGATCATCGAAATCCGCCGGGTGCAGGAAATGACGGACTTTTCACCGGAGGTCCAGGAGGCCGCGGCTGGCTTCGCCGAGATACAGAAGTCCCGGCCCTGACCTTCTGATACTAGTGACCTTTGCGGCCAGCTCATGTAAAAGCCTTTTACATGAGCTGGCGCAAGGAACAACGCCGCGCCGAGCGCGGCTATCATCACGGCAATCTGAAGGAGGCGCTGCTGCAGGCAGCGCTCGGGCTGATCGCCGAAAAAGGCGCGGCCGGCTTTACCTTTGCCGATGCCGCGCGCATGGCCGGCGTCAGCCCGGCCGCACCCTACCGGCATTTCCGCGACCGCGACGAATTGCTGGCGAGTATCGCGCAGCGTGGCTTCGAGCAGTTCGAGGCGCGCTTGACCGGGGCCTGGGACGACGGCCGCCCGGATACCGTCACCGCGTTCGAGCGGGTAGGAAAAGCCTATCTTGCCTTCGCCCGCGAAGAGCCGGCGTTCTATTCGGCGATGTTCGAATCAGGGCTTCCTGTCGACCTCAACCCCACACTGCAGGCGGCAGGCGAGCGCGCCTTCGGCATCATCAGAGCCGCCGCAGAACGGCTTGCCGCGTTGGCGCCGCCCGGCATGCCGCGTCCGCCGGCGATGATGATGGCGCTGCATATCTGGTCGATGTCGCACGGCGTGGCTTCGCTGTTCGCGCGGGGCGATGCGGCGCGCCGCAAGCTGCCGATGTCGGCGGAGGATCTTCTGGAAGCACAGGTGCTGATTTATCTGCGCGGTCTCGGCTTCCCGACCGACCGCCGGCCGTCTGCCCAGAACGAGCAGGGGGACCGGAAGCCGGCCGGTCAGCCTGCAGGGCCTTGGGGCACCCCAAAATAAATTCGAGGGAACCGCCTGCGGCCCGCTTGACAAAAATCCGGGATGGTTTAGGTATGTAAATGTTATTTACATTCACAACGGCGTGATGCCGTCATGGAGAGCGAAATGGCCTACACCGCAGATGTCAATCGCTGGCGCGGCCCCGCAGAAGAGCCCTATCGCCCGCATATGCTTGATTCACCCTGGCACCCCGGCTGGATCGCCGTGACCGTACTGGGCTTCATCATCTGGTGGCCGATCGGCCTCGCCCTTCTCTTTTTCACACTTGGGAGCAGAAAAATGACTTGCTGGAGTCACCAGGACCGCTGGTCGAACAAGATGGAGCGGATGCGCAATCGCATGGAACGCCGCGGCTTCGGCTTCGGCGGGTTTGGTCCTCCCTCGAGCGGCAACCGCGCCTTCGACGAGTACCGCATGGAAACCTTGCAGCGCCTCGAAGAAGAGCAGACCGAATTCAAGGAATTTCTCAATCGGCTGCGTCACGCCAAGGACAAGGAAGAGTTCGATCAGTTCATGGCGCAGCATCGCCAGCGCCCGACGCCGCCGCCCTCGGACAATCAGCCGCAGGCATGATTTGAAGGTTCAGCCGCGGGCGTGATGCCCGCATAGAACCTGATCGCGACACAGCCGCCCGTTTGCGAAAAGCAGACGGGCGGCTTTTTTGAGGGCTGGCCTTGCCTGTATGCTCAAGCCGGCTGGCGGCGAGGGCGATCACCCGGCCGCTGCCCGGTCCTTCGACGCCAGCGGTCAGCGGGTAAGCACCAAGTGGCTGGTGGGAACGTCATTTTCAGGCCAAAATCTACCGCCGGTAACTGCGTATTAACCATGATTAGCGTCTGGTTAGGGCCGTAGAGACGCCTGATAGCCCTCGTTTTGACATGTTGGCAGCGGATGCAAGCCTCGGCTTTGGACGGGCCTCCCATGCGACACAACAAGGCTTTGGCGCCGGCGCTTACCGCTGCGCCCGGCCTGCGGTCGCGGAGCCGGCAGCCATTTGCTCCGGAGAATTTGGGACGCTTGCGTTGAGAGGATACCGCTTATGAATCCGGCCGACGTGGCTCAGTCAGCCCTCCCGCTGGCATCCACCGACGTATCGCTGATTGCGCTGTTCCTGCAGGCCCACTGGATCGTGAAAGCGGTCATGCTGGGGCTGCTTGCCTGTTCGGTTTGGGTCTGGGCGATCGCGATCGACAAGATGTTCCTGTATGCGCGCACCAAGCGCGCCATGGATCGCTTCGAGCAGGCGTTCTGGTCCGGGCAGTCGATCGAGGAACTTTATCGCGCGCTCTCGGCCAAGCCGACGCAATCGATGGCGGCCTGTTTCGTAGCCGCGATGCGCGAATGGAAACGCTCGTTCGAAAGCCCGGCGCGATCCTTCGCGGGGCTTCAGATGCGGATCGAGAAGGTCATGAACGTCTCCATCGCCCGCGAAATCGAGCGGCTGGAACGCCGGCTCCTGGTGCTGGCGACGGTCGGCTCGGCAGGCCCCTTTGTCGGCCTGTTCGGCACGGTCTGGGGCATCATGTCGAGTTTCCAGTCGATCGCCGCCTCGAAGAACACCTCGCTGGCGGTAGTGGCCCCGGGCATCGCCGAGGCGCTGTTTGCAACCGCAATCGGCCTTATCGCCGCCATTCCGGCGACTATTTTCTACAATAAGTTCACGTCCGAGGTGAACCGGCAGGCCCAGCGGTTGGAGGGCTTCGCCGATGAATTTTCAGCGATCCTGTCGCGCCAGATCGACGAGCGGGCGTAAGGGCGGTATGCGGTATATTGTGAGCGCATCGTGAGGATCGAACCATGGCGATGAACGTGGCAGGTTCGTCGGGCGGCGGTGGACGCCGCGGCCGGCGTCGCGCCGTGATGGCGGAAATCAACGTCACGCCTATGGTGGACGTGATGCTGGTGTTGCTGATCATCTTCATGGTGTCGGCCCCGCTACTGACCGTCGGCGTACCGCTCGACCTGCCGCAGACCCAGGCCAAGAGTCTGGAACTGGACAAGACGCCGCTGCAGCTATCGGTGGACATCAGGGGCAAGATATTCATCAACGATGCCGAAGTCGCGATGAGCGATCTGGTGCCGAAATTGAAGGCGATCACCGATGCCCGCGGCGGCATGGATGAGCGAATATTCATGCGGGCCGACAAGAAGGCAGACTACGGAACCGTGGCGCGAGTGATGGGGCAATTGTCGGGAGCCGGGTTCAAGCGGCTCGCACTGGTTACCGAAGTGGAGCAGGGGTCCTAAAGCGTGAAGGTGAAGGTCGACAAGACACTTGTTGCGTCTGTGGCCCTGCACGTCCTCGTGATCGGGTGGGGACTGGTGTCGTTCTCATCCAGGGCAATTGATCAGATCCCCGAAGAATCGTTGCCGGTCGATATCATTTCCGCCGATCAGCTTGCCAAGGTCACCGCCGGCATGAAGTCCGGCAAGAAGGAAAATCCAAAGCCGCTGGTCGAGAAGGTCGCCGAAGCGAAGCCGGTCGATGACGCCGTCGGCAAAATCACCGAGAAGCCGCCGGTCATAACCGAGACGGCACCGCCGCCGCAGCCGAAGGTCGAGGAAAAGCCGGTCGAGAAAAAGCCCGACCCGCCAAAGCCGGTCGCCGAGAGCAAGCCGAAGGAAGAGCCGAAGCCGATCGAAAAGAAGCCGGATCCGCCCAAGGTCGATTCGATCGCCGAGGCCTTGAAGAAGGAAGAGAAGAAGACGCCGCCGAAGCCGCAGGTTCAGGCCGCAAAGCCGCCTGAGCCCGCGAAGCCGAAGACGGAGCGGACGTTCGATCAGTCGAAGATCGCGGCATTGCTGGACAAGCGCGATCCATCGCGGCAGGCCGTGGTCGGTGAGACCTTGAATTCCAATGCTGCGCTGGGTTTGCCCAAAGGCAAATCCGCGGACAATTCCGCAACGTGGGGCGCGATGTTCAAGGACCAGGTTCTTCGCTGTTGGAAGAAGCCGTATGGCGGCATCGAGGCGCAAAGGGTTGAGGCCGAATTCAGCATCAAGCTCAAGAAGGACGGCACGCTGGAAGGCATGCCGGCTGCGCAGACGGCGCCGGGCGGTGCGTTCCAGCGCGTGTTCCAGGAGAGCGGGTTGCGCGCGATCATTGAATGCGCGCCGTACCGGCTGCCTCCGGCGTTCTTTGACGAATGGAAAGATTTCAACCCCGTCTTCGATAGTAGAGACCTATAGCGGCGCGCTGCGCTGAGAGCGGAAAAAAGATGTCAAAGCAGCACAAGCTGACTAACGCGACGTTCCGCATGGGCCGCCGGCAATTCCTGTCGGGGTTGGCATCGAGCGGCCTGATTTTCAGTGGCGTGCATCACGCGTTCGGACAGGCGCGCGTTCCCGTGACGGGCGGCGAAGCCGCGCCGCTGCCGATTGCGATTCCGAATTTTGTCGCGGGGTCGCCGGCGGATGCCGAAGTCGGGGTCGGGGTGACCCAGGTCATCACCAACAACCTCAAGCGCAGCGGATTGTTCGCGCCGATCGATCAGGCAGCCTACATCGAGCGAATTTCCAACATCGACACCGCGCCGCAATTCCAGAATTGGAAGACCATCAGCGCACAGGCGCTGGTCACCGGCCGCATGACGCGGCAGGGCGATGGACGCCTGAAAGCGGAATTCCGGCTGTGGGATGTCAACACCGCCCAGCAGCTCGCCGGCCAGCAATATTTCACCTCGCCGGAATATTGGCGGCGGATCGCCCACATCATTTCCGACCAGATCTATGAGCGCCTGACCGGCGAGAAAGGCTATTTCGACAGCCGCGTCGTGTTCGTCGACGAAACCGGATCCAAGGAGCGGCGGGTCAAGCGGCTAGCGCTGATGGATCAGGACGGCGCAAACGTCCGCTATCTGACGCGCGGCTCCGACCTTGTGTTGACGCCGCGGTTCTCGCCGTCGACCCAGGAAATTACCTATATGGAATTCGGTCAGGGCGACCCGCGCGTCTATCTTTACAATATCGAGACCGGACAGCGCGAGATCGTCGGCAATTTTCCCGGCATGTCGTTCGCGCCGCGTTTTTCGCCGGATGGCCAGCGCGTCATCATGAGCCTGCAGCAGGGCGGCAATTCGAACCTGTTTGTGATGGACCTGCGTTCGAAGTCGACCACGCGTCTGACCGATACGCCGGCGATCGATACCTCGCCGTCCTATGCGCCCGATGGCACGCGCCTGTGTTTCGAATCCGATCGCGGCGGAAAGCCCCAGATTTACGTGATGCCGGCGACGGGCGGACCCGCGCAACGCATTTCCTTCGGGGATGCGAGCTATTCGACTCCGGTGTGGTCGCCGCGTGGCGATTATATCGCCTTCACCAGACAGGGCGGCGGACAGTTTTCCATCGGCATCATGAAGCCCGACGGCTCGGGCGAGCGAATTCTCACCTCCGGATTCCATAACGAAGGACCGACCTTTGCGCCGAACGGCCGCGTTTTGATGTTTTTCCGCGACCCCGGCGGCAACGGCGGACCTTCGCTGTTCACCGTTGACATTTCCGGCCGTAACGAACAGCGCGTTCCAACCCCCGGCTTTGCGTCCGATCCGGCCTGGTCGCCGCTGCTTTCGTGAGATTTGCCCGCCGCGGACCGGCGGTCATGCCGCGACGGGCAAAGCTCGCCTAGCATGCTGATTTCTCCGGCAAATTTCCATCGCGCCTGAGAAAAACAACGTCCTGGTAACGATATTCCCTCAGAAAGACTTCATCTGCGGCGGCTACAACTACAGGCCTGAAAAGGACGTGCGCGCGCCCAATGCAGCTTGCTGGCCAGACCCGAGACCCCGATCAGAAGATGTCGCCGACGATTTACGCGGCGCTCGTCGATTCGCTTTTTCAGAACCCCGCGCCGATGTTCACGGGCGCCGTCTTTGCTGCAATCGCCGCCGTTATGACGGCGCTAAAGTCTGGCGGCAATTGGCTCTGGCCGTGCGCCGCACTTCTCATCGTGACCGGCGCGGTCCGTGCATTCGACATGCACGAGTACAAAACGCGCAAAACCACCACTCTGACCTCCGATGAGGCCGCGCGTTGGGAGACACGCTATCAGGTCGGGGCGATGTTCTATGCGATCGCGCTGGGAATATGGTGCTTCCTCGCCTTGACGAGCACTAACGACGCCGTCGCTCACATGATCTGCATTGCTGTCACTACCGGCTACATGGCGGCTGGCGTGGGCCGGACATACGGCCGGCCGTGGATATTCCATGTGCAGATCGTGCTTGCCTGCGGCCCTATGACGATAGGGCTCGCGTTGCATGGCGATCCCTACTACATCGGAATGGCATGTCTGAGTGCGTTGTTCTTTATCGCACTCAGGCAAATCACGACGAGCCTGCAGAAGATATTCGTGCGGGCGCTTGTTGCGCGCGAGGGCGAGGCGGCGCTGGCCAACCAGTTCGACACCGCGTTGAACAATATGCCGCATGGTTTATGCATGCTCGGCGCCGATGGCCGGCTTGCGGTCGTGAATCATCGCTTCACCGAAATGATGCGTCTATGCGACGATCTCTTGCATCGCAATGCGACCGCGCCTGACATGGTTTCGGCATGCGTCAGCGCCGGATCGATCTCGGCTGCGAGCGGAAATGTGATCCTCTCGGAAATCGAGAATTCGCAGGCGAGAGACATCATCACCACCGATCCCGACGTCAATAGCAGCCGATCGCTATCCTGGACATTTCAGCCGATGTCCGGCGGCGGCACCGTCGTGCTGGTGGAAGACATCACCGAACGGCGAAACGCGGAAGCGAGAATCAGTCATCTCGCGCGATACGACGAACTGACGGGGCTTCCAAACCGGGTTAACTTCCGTGACGAGATCGAACGGCTTCTCGCCATTTCTCACCACGCCGAGCGATTGTCGGCATTGTTGTTCGTCGATCTCGATCAGTTCAAGCAGGTCAACGACACGTTGGGCCATCCTTGCGGCGATCAGCTGTTGTGCGCCGTCGCCGACAGGTTGCGTGAAATGCTGCGTCCGGAGGACTTTGTGGCGCGGTTTGGCGGCGACGAATTCGTGGTGTTCCAGCAAGACATCAAATCCACCGAGGACGCCGCCGTTCTCGCCCGGCGAATCGTCGATCGCCTCAGCGAACGTTATAGGATCGACAATCATTTGGTGGAGATCGGCGCCAGCGTCGGCATAGCCTTGACATCTCCGCCCGACATCAGCGCCGATACGCTATTGAAAAACGCGGACATGGCGCTCTATCGCGCCAAGGCGGACGGCCGCGGAACCTTCTGTTTCTTCCGCGACGAGATGGCGCAAACCGTCGAGGCCCGCCGCATTCTGGAACTAGACCTGCGCACGGCCCTGGCCAACGAGCAATTCGAGCTGTTCTATCAGCCGCTCGTCAATCTCAAATCTGGTCGACTAACGACTTGCGAAGCATTGTTGCGCTGGAACCATCCGGTGCGGGGCACGGTTTCCCCGGTCGACATCATCCCGGTCGCCGAGGACATGGGCCTGATCGTCGATCTCGGCCGCTGGATCCTGCGCAAGGCCTGCATGGAATGCATGAAATGGCCTGAAGGCGTCAGCGTCGCGGTGAATTTCTCGCCGCAGCAATTCCATCAGCGTGACGTGCTGGGCGAGGTCCGCCACGCGCTCGAGGTCTCCGGGTTGCCGGCGAACCGTCTCGAAATCGAGATCACGGAATCCTCGCTGCTGCGCAACACCCAGCTGACCCACGACGTGCTGTCCCAATTGCGCGCGATCGGTGTGCGAATTTCGCTGGATGATTTCGGCACCGGTTATTCGAGCCTCAGCTACCTGCACAATTTCCCGCTGCAGAAGGTGAAGATCGATCGCTCCTTCCTGGAAGGTATCGACAGCGATCGCCCGCTGACCCTGTTGCGCGGTGTGGCGCGGCTCAGCGCCGACCTCGGAATGTCGGTCGTGGTCGAAGGCATCGAGACCAACGAGCAATTGGAGCTGATCAGCGCCGACGGCACCGTGACCGAGGCGCAGGGTTACCTGTTCAGCCGCCCGGTGCCGGCGGTGCGGGTGCGGCAGTTGCTGAACGCGTCGCACGGCCGCCGCCCGCCGGAAGACCAACTGATCGCCCTGCCGTCCAGGTCGATCGCGCAAAGAATCTGACAGCTCACGGGAATTATTTTCCTCAATGCGCCATGTGGCGCCCTTTTTTTGAGCTATCTGCGCCATGCGGCACGATTTTTGAGCTGTTTTAACCCTAGTCACGCGATCTCTTTGCACCCTCGTTAAGAAGCTGTTAATCTTTTCCGTACCCGCGTAAGTTGTTGGGAGGTAAGGAGTATCGCATGAGGTCCGCGGCCGAAAATACTACTGCGGCGTTTGCAAAGAAGTCGGACCTTCTGGACCAAGTCGACTATCGTCTTGCGGAGACGTCAGAGGAAAAGGACGAGATCTACCGTCTGCGCTACCGCGCCTATCTGCGCGAGGGTGCGATCCTGCCGTCGGAGTCGCAGCGAGTCAGCGATGAATACGACAATGCGCCGAATACCTGGATCTTTGGTGTCTACCTTTACGGAGAACTTTGCAGCTCAATTCGTGTGAGCGTGGTGACGTCGGAATGGCGGATGTCGCCATCGGTTGAGCTGTTTGGCGAGCTGCTTCATCCCGAGCTTGACAAGGGTCGGGTTTTTATCGATCCGACGCGCTTTGTTGCCGATCCCGACCAGGCGAAGCGTTTCCCGGAACTTCCCTATGCAACCGTCAGGTTGGGTTATGTCGCAGGCGTACACTTCAACGCCGATGTCGGACTAGCCCTCGTCCGTCCGGAGCATCAGGCGTTTTACCGCCGCCTGTTTCTGCAAGAAACCTGGGGCGAGCCGAGATTGCTCACGGGGCTTTTGAAGCCGGTTGGATTGATGGCAGCACATTATCCAACCCTGCGCGCGAAGGTATTTGCGCGCTATCCCTATCTTCACTCGAGCGCTTTCGAACGCCGGATGCTGTTCCAACGCAACGGCGAGCATCATGCGCCGGCATCAAATGGGAGGGTCGCCACGTTTGAACGCGCATCGATCGTCCCGTATTCCTGACGGGTAGAACCGAAAGTTCTCCGTCAAAGTGGCGGATTCCCGTCCTGAGGCGCCCATTCGCCAATCCAACGCTCCATACTCGGGAATCGGCGTAACACCGATTATCCCGGCTGCACCCGCGTGCCTTCACCGTCGCGCCACATTTACAACCCATTAACCATCGCGATTGCTTTTCGCCGTTGGTCGGCATTTGATCGGGTTTGGCAACACCCCATCAAGGTTGACGGAACGTTCGCTTAACCATCGCCCTGTAGACCGGATCACGGTCGAAAAACGTGAGCGTGGAGGCTCCGGAATGAAACATCAGATGCGTATCCTCCAGGGATTGAAGCTGGCCGCGGTGCTCGCGGTGGCGCTGTCGATGGGTGCCTGTGCAAACAAGAACCCGCTCGGCGCCGACGGCGCGATGGCAAGTACGGCGGCCCCGGGCAGCCAGCAGGATTTCGTGGTCAATGTCGGCGATCGCGTGTTCTTCGAGAGCGACCAGACCGATTTGACGCCGCAGGCGATCGCGACCCTGGAGAAGCAGGCGAGCTGGCTGCAGAGCTACAACCGCTACTCCTTCACTATTGAAGGCCACGCGGATGAGCGCGGCACCCGCGAATACAACATCGCGCTCGGTGCGCGGCGCGCCCAGTCGGTTCGTACCTTCCTCGCATCACGCGGCATCGACCCGAACCGGATGCGGACGATTTCTTATGGCAAGGAACGCCCGGTCGCGGTGTGCAATGACATCTCGTGCTGGTCGCAGAACCGCCGTGCCGTCACCGTCTTGAACGCCAGCTCTTAAAGCCTCGGCTTTGCAAGGTTTGTCGCCGGCGCCTTCGGGCGCCGGTCGTGTTTTGGGCTAGTGCCGCTCAATGCCAGCACCGCTCGATGAAGTCCCGGATCACCACAATCGCGCGTTGGCCCGGGTTCGTTGTGAATGGACGATCGATCCGTGCGGCCAAGCGGTTGCTTGCTTCAGACCGAAGACTGAACCATAAGGCGCGACACGAGCGCTGAATGGGGGACAAAAGTCACATTTTTGGCGTACTCCGTCACGCAATGTGTTCCGCTTTATGTGTTCCGCTTTCGATGTCATGTCGATTTCGTTGTCAGGCCAAAATGTCATCCAGGTTTCATAGAATTACCCGCGTCGCGGCGATTGCCGCGATGCTGGCGCTTTCCTCGCAGGCGTCGGCGCAATCCGATGATGCTGACGCCGAAATGCGCGTTCAGCAGCTGGAGAATCGGCTGCGCCAACTCACCGGCCAGAATGAGGAACTGCAGTATCGCAACCGGCAGCTTGAGGAGCGCTTGAGATTGCTTCAGGGCGCGCAAGCCGCCCCCGCAGGCCAGCCGCCGGTCGCCCAGCCCAATGCCGCGCAACCCAACGTCGCCCAGCCGAGCGTCGCGGCAGTGCCGCCGATGCAGCCGAGTCCGGCTTACCGGCAGCCGCAGGTACAGCCGAACTACGACCGGCAGATTGCGGCGCCCGCACCGATCGTTCAGGAGCCGCCCGGAACACCCCAAAGCCGCCGCCGCGGCGATGCCTTCGATCCCGGCCAGAACCCCAATGCCCCGGGCGCGCCGCGCGCGCTCGGCGGCGGCCAATTGCCGATTGCCAACGAAGCACCGATCGGCGCTCCCGGCGGACGCGGCCCCGGCGAGCCGCTCGACCTTGGAAGCACCAGCCCGGGCGTGCCGGGCGGCGCCTTGCCGCCACCGCGTGGCCCCGGCACGACCGCGGCCCTGACCACCTTGCCGCCATCGGCGACCCCGAAGGACGAATTCGATCTCGGGATCGGCTACATGCAGCGCAAGGACTATGCGCTGGCCGAAGAGACCATGCGCAACTTCGCGCAAAAATACCCCAGCGATCCCTTGATCGCCGACTCGCAATACTGGCTGGGCGAGAGCTTCTTCCAGCGCCAGCAATACCGCGACGCTGCGGAAGCCTTCCTTGGCGTGACCTCCAAATTCGATAAATCGGCAAAAGCCCCGGACGCGCTGCTTCGGCTCGGACAATCGCTGGCGGCGTTGAAAGAGAAGGAAGCCGCCTGCGCGGCATTTGGCGAGGTGACGCGGAAATATCCGCGTGCTTCAAGCGGCGTCAAACAGGCTGTGGACCGCGAGCAGAAGCGGGTTAAGTGCTAAAGCCGCGCTGGGTCTATGGCGCTGTGCCTCGATCGCATATGCGGATAAACAAGCCTGGACATCAGCCGGCGACGCCATGCCTGACGACGACAATTCCCCGATCTCGGCACAGGATGCGAAACGCCTGTTCGCGGACTGGAGGGGCGTTCCTGCGGTCGTGCTCGCGGTTTCCGGCGGCCCGGATTCAATCGCGCTGATGTGGCTTGCGGCGCGCTGGCGGCGCGCCTTGGCACGCGGGCCGCGCCTAATCGCCGTCACCGTCGATCATGGCTTGCGCGCCGAGGCGGCGCGCGAGGCACGCGAGGTCAAGCGGCTGGCGCGCGCGCTCGATCTGCCGCATCGCACGATCCGCTGGACCGGCACCAAACCGAAGACCGGCTTGCCAGCCGCGGCGCGGGCGGCGCGATATCAATTGCTGGCGCGGGCCGCGCGGGCCAGTGGTGCGACGCATATCCTCACCGCGCATACCCGCGACGATCAGGCCGAGACGCTGTTGATGCGGATGTTGCGCGGCAGCGGCATCGCCGGCCTCGCGGCGATGGCGCGAGAGTCGGAGCGCGATGGCTTGCTCCTGGCGCGCCCGTTCCTGAATGTTTCGAAATCGCAGCTGATCGCGACACTGAAGAAGGCAAAGGTCCGGTTCGCCGATGATCCGACCAACCGCGACCTGAATTTTACCCGGCCTCGCATCCGCGCGGTGATGCCGGTTATCGCCGCCGAGGGCGGCGATAACCGTAATCTCGCGCGGCTGGCGTCGCGGCTTGCCAGGGCCAATGCCGCGGTGGAAGTGCTGGTCGATGGCGCCGAGCGCTATCTCGCGCTCAGGGATCGCCAAGCCTCGCAGTCGGGGCCGGGCGCCAAAGCCTTCGACGCCAAGAGCTTCGATCCCAAGAGCTTCGATCCCAACAGCTTCGATTCCAAGAGCTTCGATGCAGGGGCTTTTGCGGCTTTGCCGGAGGAAATTCGCCTGCGGCTATTGCTGCGCGCAATTAATCGACACGGCCACGAAGGGCCGGCGGAACTTGGCAAGGTTGAAGCCTTGTTGTCGGCGTTGGACCGGACGGTTGCCGAAAATGCCGCAGGGAGGGGACCAAAGCTGAGACAGACCCTTGCCGGCGCCCTGGTCAGCCTGATCAATGGCCGGATTCGTGTCGAGCCGGCCCCGCCCCGGCGCAGCCGGACGAACCGAGGCGGCCCGCATTGCGGATGACGTTGTCGTCACCATCTAGGCTCTTAACCACCCCCGGAAAACACTGTTTCACCGCCATTATTTGAGCGGGAATTGCGCTAACATGCGTTAAATAGTCCTGCGTGGTTCCCTTGGCATCGAGCGGGGCGGCACCTAGATTGTAGTGCAGTCGACCAAGGGTTTCCCTGGTGCCTGCCAAAGGACATAAGGCCGCGATCCGCGCGACCACGAAGGAAGATCGATGAACGCCAATCTGCGCAACTTCGCCCTCTGGGTTATTATTGTTTTGCTGTTGTTGGCTTTGTTCACGCTCTTCCAGAATCCTGGTCAGCGCGCGTCCTCGCAGGACATCTCGTTCTCGCAGCTGTTGACGGAAGTCGATCAGAACCACGTTCGCGACGTGGTCATCCAGGGACCGGAAATCCACGGTACCTTCACCAACGGCTCAAGCTTCCAGACCTATGCGCCGAATGACCCGACGCTGGTCTCGCGCCTGTATAACGGCAAGGTCTCGATCACCGCGAAGCCGCCCGGCGACAACGTGCCGTGGTTCGTCTCGCTGCTGGTCTCCTGGCTGCCGTTCATCGCGCTGATCGGCGTCTGGATCTTCCTGTCGCGGCAGATGCAGGGCGGCGCCGGCAAGGCGATGGGCTTCGGCAAGTCGCGCGCCAAGATGCTGACCGAGGCGCACGGCCGCGTGACGTTCGAGGACGTCGCGGGTGTCGACGAGGCCAAGCAGGACCTGCAGGAGATCGTCGAATTCCTGCGCGATCCCGGAAAATATCAACGGCTCGGCGGCCGGATTCCCCGCGGCGTGCTGTTGGTCGGACCTCCCGGTACCGGCAAGACGCTGATCGCGCGCGCGGTGGCGGGTGAAGCCAACGTTCCATTTTTCACCATCTCGGGCTCGGACTTCGTCGAGATGTTCGTCGGCGTCGGCGCCTCGCGCGTGCGCGACATGTTCGAGCAGGCCAAGAAGAACGCGCCCTGCATCATCTTCATCGACGAAATCGACGCGGTCGGCCGCCATCGCGGCGCCGGTCTCGGCGGCGGCAATGACGAGCGCGAGCAGACGCTGAACCAGTTGCTGGTCGAGATGGACGGCTTCGAGGCCAATGAAGGCGTGATCCTGATCGCGGCGACCAACCGGCCGGACGTGCTCGATCCCGCGCTGTTGCGCCCCGGCCGGTTCGACCGCCAGGTGGTGGTTCCGAATCCGGACGTGGTCGGCCGCGAACAGATCCTCAAGGTTCACGTTCGCAAGGTTCCCCTGGCGCCCGATATCAACCTCAAGACCATCGCCCGCGGCACGCCTGGGTTTTCCGGTGCCGACCTGATGAACCTCGTCAACGAGGCGGCACTTACCGCGGCACGGCGCAACAAGCGCATGGTGACGCAGGCCGAGTTCGAAGAGGCCAAGGACAAGGTGATGATGGGCGCCGAGCGCAAGTCGCTCGTGATGACCGAAGAAGAGAAGATGCTGACCGCCTATCACGAAGGCGGCCACGCCATCGTCGGCCTCAACGTGATCGCGACCGATCCGATCCACAAGGCGACCATCATTCCGCGCGGCCGTGCGCTCGGCATGGTGATGCAGCTGCCCGAGCGCGACAAGCTGTCGATGTCGCTCGAGCAGATGACCTCGCGCCTTGCCATCATGATGGGCGGCCGCGTCGCGGAAGAGCTGGTGTTCGGCCGCGAGAAAGTCACCTCTGGCGCTGCGTCGGATATCGAGCAGGCGACCCGGCTGGCGCGAATGATGGTGACGCGCTGGGGCCTGTCGGAAGAACTCGGCGCCGTGTCCTATGGCGAGAACCAGGACGAGGTTTTCCTGGGCATGTCGGTGTCGCGGACCCAGAATGCCTCTGAGGCGACCGTTCAGAAGATCGACAGCGAGATCCGCCGTCTGGTCGAAGAAGGCTACAAGGAGGCGACCAAGATACTCACCGAGAAGCGTGCCGATCTGGAAGCTTTGGCAAAGGGCTTGCTTGAATACGAAACGCTGACCGGCGAGGAGATTCAGGATCTGCTCACGGGCAAGAAGCCGAACCGCGAGTCGGTGCTGGAGCCAACCACGCCGCGCACCTCCGCGGTGCCCCCGGCCGGCAAGCCGCGCCCGCGCCCCGATCCAGGTCTGGAGCCGCAGCCGCAGGCGTGAGGCGTTTTATTCTGGGCGTTCTCTTCTGAAAGTGAAACGCGGCGGCAACGCCGCGTTTTTTGTTGTACTGCGGCTGGCGAGTTGCGTCTTCTTCATCATGACTATGGTTGGCGTCCATCCGGGCTGGTGGTTCAGGGCAGCGCGCGCAATTCACGGGCGGCGGCGACCATGTTGGTCAGCGCCGGCCGGACCTCCCCCCATTTGCGGGTCTTCAAGCCGCAGTCGGGATTGATCCAGAGCTGCGCGTCGGAAAGCCGTTGCCTCGCAAGTTTTAGCAGCTCGGTCATCTCGCCGATTTCGGGTACGCGCGGCGAATGGATGTCGTAGACGCCGGGGCCGATTTCGTTGGGATAACGGTAGCCCTTGAAGGCGTCGAGCAATTCCATTTTGGAGCGTGAGGTCTCGATCGAGATCACGTCGGCGTCCATGGCGCCGATCGCATCGATGATGTCGTTGAATTCCGAGTAGCACATGTGGGTGTGGATCTGGGTCTCGTCGCGCACGCAGGAGGAACAGATGCGAAAACTCTCGACCGCCCAGTCGAGATAATTTTGCCATTCCGATTCGCGCAGCGGCAGACCCTCCCGCAGCGCCGCTTCGTCGATCTGGATCATGCCGGCGCCGGCGGCTTCGAGATCGGCGACCTCGTCACGAATCGCGAGCGCGATCTGGCGGCAGGCCGCGCTGCGCGGAATATCGTCGCGGACGAACGACCAGTTCAGGATGGTCACGGGCCCGGTGAGCATCGCCTTCATCGGCCGTTTTGTGAGCGACTGCGCATAGGTCCACCATTCCACCGTCATCGGCCGGGCGCGCGAGACGTCCCCGAACAGCACCGGCGGACGGACGTAACGCGATCCGTAGGACTGCACCCAGCCGTGCTTGGTAAAGGCGAAGCCTGCAAGCTGCTCGCCGAAATACTGCACCATGTCGTTGCGTTCGAACTCGCCATGCACCAGCACGTCGAGACCGATATTTTCCTGCCAGCGCACGGTGCGCGCGGTCTGGTTCTGCAGGAACGTCTCGTAGGCGGCGTCGCTGAGTGCGCCCCTGGCATGCGCGGCGCGGGCATTCCTGATATCGGCGGTTTGCGGGAACGAGCCGATGGTGGTGGTCGGAAAACGCGGCAATTTGAAACGCTCGTGCTGAATTCTGGCACGCTCATTGAAGGCGCTGACGCGTTTGCCGAGTGCTGGGGTCAGTGTTGCGACCCGCTTCGCCACCGCGGCGTCATGCACCTTGGGCGACGCCTTGCGCGCCGCGGCAGCCGTGGCCGACGCGACCAAAACGTCTTTCACCGAATCCCGGCCATCAGCGAGCGCTGTGCCGAGCGTTGCAAGTTCGCCCATTTTTTGCACCGAGAAGGCGAGCCAGCCTTTCAGGTCGGAATCGAGGTCGGTCTCCAAATCCAGATCGATCGGGACATGCAGCAGCGAACAGGATGGCGAAATTTGAATTTGCCCAGCGCCGCGTCTCGCGATCACCGGCTCAAGCCGGTCGAGCATTTCAGGCAAATTCGCGCGCCAGATATTGCGGCCGTCGATGATTCCGAGCGACAGCACCAGTCCTTTGGGCGCTTTCTTCAGGACATCGTCGATCTGGTTCGGCGCACGAACCAAGTCGAGGTGAAGCCCGGCTACGGGGAGCGCCACGGCGGTGCTGAGATTGTCGCCGAGACCGCCGAAATAGGTCGTGAGCATGATCTTGAGGTCGGGCAGCGCCTCTGCGAATGTCGTATAGGCGCGGCGCAGGGCGTCGCGGGCCGCTGCATCGAGATCGAGCACCAGGCAGGGTTCGTCGAGCTGCACCCACTCCGCGCCGCTGGCGGCAAGCTCACGGAGGATTTCGACATAGACCGGCAGCAGCCGGTCCAGCAGCGACAGCGGGTCGAAGCCGGCATCGCTGCTCTTGGCGAGTTTTAGAAATGTGACCGGCCCGATCAGCACCGGCCGGGTCTGGTAGCCCAGCGCTTTGGCCTCCTGGTATTCTTCGATCGGCTTGCGCGAGGCCAGTGCAAAAGTCTGATCCTTGCGCAGGTCCGGCACCATGTAGTGGTAATTGGTGTCGAACCATTTTGTCATTTCCTGCGCGGGCACGCCGTGACCATGGCCATGACCGTGCGCGCAGGCGTCGTCATGAGCTTGCGTTTCCGATCCGCGCGCCATCGCAAAATAAGTTGCGAGCGGCACCTCGCCGCCTTTCCAGCCGTAGATTTCCGGAATGGCGCCGACCATGACGCTGGTATCGAGCACCTGATCGTAGAATGAAAAATCGTTCGACGGGATCACCGTGATGCCGAGCTTTTTCTGGCGCGCCCAGTTGGCGGCACGAAGCCCGGCGGCGGTCTCGCGCAGGGCTTTTTCGTCCGATGCGCCGGACCAGAAACTCTCCAGCGCCAGTTTTAGTTCGCGGCGCGGCCCGATGCGCGGCGTGCCGAGCGTCGCGACAGCGATAGTGGAAGCAGAAGTTGTGGAAGCAGATGATTTGGTAGCAGACGATTTGGAAGCAGACATGGCTCAACCCCAAAAGTTGGGGGCAAAGGCCAAAGTGACACGTCTGGATTCCGCAACAGCACAGTGCGCGCGGAATCGCAACCGCACCACCGGGACACCCCGCCCGAGGACGTGTATGTTGTCGAGGCAGGTCTCCTGGCTCACGGGTCGATGCTGCTGTCCGGCCTTCCCGAAACCGTGTCAGGTCTCAGTGGCATGTTTGAACAGCGGCTCACCGCTTACAGTTGCGGGGGCAGCTCCGGCTTTGGCTCAACGCCGCACCGGCTTCCCTCTTAGCTTCGGGCCGAATGAGCCCGAAGAACCACGACGGGCTCACTTACAGGCAACACGGTGCGGGCGTCAACTCGACCGGAGTTTCCGGGCTTTGTGACAGTTCAACAAATTTCTGTGGTGCAATCCTGCGCGGTGCATTGACAGGCTTCCGCGAATAACACCACATATGGGCGTCACGGTTCGCCTCGTCGCAAGACTTGGTGGCTAAGAGGGAAGCCGGTGAATTGCACCTTGTGTGCACGATTCCGGCGCTGCCCCCGCAACTGTAAGCAGCGAGTTTCGCCCGACCAGACGTCACTGATGCGTTTTCGCATTGGGAAGACCGGGCGCGATGACGACCTGCGAGCCAGGAAACCTGCCGCGACACCGAAAGAACGTCCACGGGCGGGGTGTCCGGCGGTCGCTAGCATTTTCGTGCCGGCGTTTTGCCGCCGGTATCGATGCAGCGTCCCTCCAAGGTTCCCCGCCTGATCGCAACAACGCATCATCACGGGGTCTGCCGATGTCACTCATTCCAAATCGCGAAGCCGCCAAAGCCGCGCCCTTCATCCAACTGCGTAGCGAAGCGCCTGGCACACCCGAGGCCCAGCTTCCGATGCAGGTGATCCGCCGCAACGGCACGGTCTCGAAATTTGATGCCGGCAAGATCTCGGTGGCGATGACCAAGGCATTTTTGGCGGTCGAGGGACATACCGCGGCGGCGTCGCGCCGGGTGCACGAGGTGGTCGAGCAATTGACCGGCGAGGTGGTCGGCGCGCTGACCCGCCGGATGAGCGAAGGCCGCACCTTTCACATCGAAGACGTGCAGGACCAGGTCGAACTGGCGCTGATGCGCAGCGAGCATCACAAGGTCGCCCGCGCCTATGTGCTTTATCGCGACGAGCGGACCCGGCAGCGCGCCGAGTTGCAAGCCGCCAAACCGGCAGGGCCGTCGGCCGAACCCGTCATGCACGTGACGCTCGCGAACCGCACCAGGATCCCGCTCGATCATGCGCGCCTGGCGCTGATCGTCGAGGAAGCCTGCGCCGGTCTTGACGGCGTCGACGCCGCGCCGGTTCTGGGCGAGATCCACCGCAACATCTATGACGGCATCAGCCAGGACGAGCTGGCGCTGGCATCCGTGATGGCAGCGCGCACGCTGGTGGAACAGGAGCCGAACTACGCCTATGCCAGCGCGCGGCTGCTGCTCGACAAGCTCCGCACCGAAGTGCTGTCGTTCGTGCACGGCGCGCCGATCAACGCGTCGCAGGCCGATATGGTCACGCGCTATCCGGATTATTTCCCGGCTTACATCAAGACCGGCATCAAGGCTGAATTGCTCGATCCTGATCTGGGCCGTTACGACGCCAAGCGGCTGGCGGCCGCCTTGAAGCCGGAGCGCGACCTCGCGTTCCAGTTCCTCGGCCTGCAAACCCTGTATGACCGCTATTTCCTGCACGCCGACGGCAATCGCATCGAACTGCCGCAGGCGTTCTTCATGCGCGTCGCCATGGGCCTGGCTGCCCGCGAGATCGACCGCGAGGCCCGCGCCATCGAATTCTACGATCTGCTGTCATCGTTCGATTTCATGGCTTCGACGCCGACCCTGTTCAATTCGGGAACGCTGCGACCGCAATTGTCGTCGTGCTTCCTCACCACCGTTGCCGACGATCTCGACGGCATCTTCAAATCGGTCAAGGACAACGCGCTGCTGGCGAAATATTCCGGAGGGCTGGGCAACGACTGGACCCGCGTCCGCGGCCTCGGCGCGCATATCAAGGGCACCAATGGCGAGAGCCAGGGCGTGGTGCCGTTCCTGAAAGTCGCCAACGACACCGCGATCGCCGTCAACCAAGGGGGAAAACGCAAGGGCGCGGTCTGCGCCTACCTCGAGACCTGGCATATCGACATCGAGGAATTCCTGGACCTGCGCAAGAACACCGGCGACGACCGCCGCCGCACCCACGACATGAACACCGCCAACTGGGTGCCCGACCTGTTCATGCAGCGCGTCGAGGCTGACGGCGAATGGACGCTGTTCTCGCCGGACGAGACGCCCGACCTGCATGATCTCTATGGCAAGGCGTTTGCCGAGCGCTATGCCGCCTATGAGGCGAAAGCCAAGCGGGGCGAAATCCGCGTGTTCAAGCAGGTTCGCGCCACGGATCTATGGCGGAAGATGCTGACCATGCTGTTCGAGACCGGCCATCCCTGGATCACCTTCAAGGACCCCTGCAATCTCCGCTCGCCGCAACAGCACGCCGGGGTGATCCACTCCTCAAACCTCTGTACCGAAATCACCCTCAACACCTCGGACGACGAGGTGGCGGTATGCAATCTCGGCTCGATCAACCTGCTCAACCACATCGCGGACGGCCGGCTGAACGATGCGCGCCTCAAGCGAAGCGTGACCACCGCGATGCGGATGCTCGACAACGTCATCGACATCAATTTCTACACCATCCCCGAGGCGCGGCGCTCGAACCTGCGGCATCGCCCGGTCGGGCTCGGCCTGATGGGATTCCAGGATGCGCTGCAGGTGATGCGGATTCCTGTCGCCTCCGACGCCGCTGTCGCGTTCGCCGACACCAGCATGGAGGCGATTGCGTTCCACGCCATTTCGGCTTCGGTCGATCTCGCGGCGGAGCGGGGACGATACCCGTCGTTTGAGGGCTCGCTCTGGAGCCGGGGCATCCTGCCGATCGATTCGGTTCAACTGCTGGCGGAAGCGCGCGGCGGGCTCGACGTGGACCGGACCGCGACGCTGGACTGGGGCCTGTTGCGCGAACGCGTTCAATCGACCGGGATGCGCAATTCGAACGTGATGGCAATCGCACCGACGGCCACCATTTCGAATATCTGCGGCGTGGCGCAGTCGATCGAGCCCGCCTACCAGAACCTTTATGTCAAATCCAACATGTCGGGCGATTTCACCGTCGTGAACGAATTCCTGGTCCGCGATCTCAAGGCACGCGGGCTGTGGGACGAGGTGATGGTCAACGACCTCAAATATTTCGACGGCAGCGTTGGCGCCATCGATCGCATCCCCCACGATCTCAAGGCGCTCTACGCCACCGCTTTCGAGATCGACAGCACCTGGCTGATCGAAGCCGCATCCCGGCGGCAGAAATGGATCGACCAGTCGCAGTCGCTCAATCTCTACATTGCCAATCCCTCGGGGAGGAAACTGGACGCGCTCTACCGGCTGGCCTGGTCCCGCGGCTTGAAGACCACTTATTATTTGCGCTCGCGCAGCGCCACCCATGTCGAGAAATCGACGCTGAAGGGCACCGACGGCAAGCTCAACAGCGTCGCATCGGCGACAGCGCTGTCGGCTGGCGCGCCGATCATGATGCCGCAGGCGGCGACCGCGCCGGACCTGTCCAATGCGGTGGCGTGCTCGATCGACAATCCCGAATGCGAAGCCTGCCAGTAAGCGGCGCAGTACCCAAGGAATAATCACCATGCTCGACTGGTCCGAACCATCCGCGGCCGCGCGCCATGCGCCGCCATCCTTCCTGAATCCCGAAGCCGGAGCCGATCAAACCGGCCTCGGCGCCATTGATCGCCATGGCGGCCGGGTCTCCGTCGACGAAAAGCGCATGATCAACTGCCGTGCCGACGTCAATCAGCTGCTGCCGCTGAAATACAAATGGGCCTGGGAAAAATATCTCGCCGGCTGCAACAACCACTGGATGCCGACCGAAGTGTCGATGCAACCCGACATCGCGCTGTGGAAGTCACGCGACGGCCTCACCGAGGATGAGCGCCGCGCCATCAGGCGCAATCTCGGGTTCTTCGCGGCATCCGAGAGCCTCGTCGCCAACAACATCGTGCTGGCGATCTATCGGCACCTCACCAATCCGGAATGCCGTCAATATCTGCTGCGGCAGTCTTTCGAGGAGGCGGTACACACCCACACCTTCCAATACATCGTCGAAAGCCTCGGCCTCGACGAAGGCGAGCTGTTCAACATGTACAGGGAAGTACCCTCGGTCACCGACAAGGCGGCCTGGGCACTGAAGCACACCCAGCATCTCGACGACCCCGATTTCAGGACCGGGACGCCGGAGGCCGACCAGGCGTTCCTGCGCGATCTCGTCGCCTTCTACGTCATCTTCGAAGGCATGTGGTTCTATACCGGTTTTGCGCAGATTCTGTCGCTCGGCCGCCGCAACAAGATGGTCGGCATCGCCGAACAGTATCAATACATCCTGCGCGACGAATCCATTCACCTCAACTTCGGCATCGACGTCATCAACCAGATCCGGATTGAGAATCCGGACCTTTGGACCGACGCATTCCAGGAGCAGATTCGCGCCATGATCCGTACCGCCGCCGAACTGGAGGCCGCCTACGGCCGGGACACCATGCCGCGCGGCTTCCTTGGCCTCAATGCCGCACTCTGCGAAACCTACATGCATTTCATCGCCAACCGGCGCTGCGCGCAGTTGGGGCTTTCGCGGGTGTTTGACGAGACCGAGAATCCGTTTCCATGGATGTCGGAAGCGATGGACCTCAAGAAAGAAAAGAATTTCTTTGAGACTCGGGTGATCGAATACCAGAACGGCGGCGCGCTAAACTGGGAATAGGCACACCACGCGCCGCCTGCGGCAAAACAACCCGACGGGCAAGATTCCGCTTAACCTGTCGGGCAAATCATCTTTACAAGCTCGCCCCATCCCGTCCCACTTAGAGGGGCGTTTCGCGGACGTCACGAACGCGGGATGGGATGCGGTGGACGCGGCAGCGTTAGGCGTGAAACGTGATGGCAGGGCGGGTTTTGGATTGAGCCAGACCCGTGAGCGATCAACAGCACACAGACGAACGATGTTGCTGCGTACGGTGAAGCCGTGTGGTCCTGGCACCCGTTGCTGGTGTCAAGCTGGCGGAGGCATGTCGGCCCGACCGGGCGCGGATAGGCCGTTAATTCGCCAGCGATGGTGACAAGACGAATTCGTCGCCAGGGAGAGCGCGGAGTAAGCCGTAAAGCCATTGCGCAGGGAATGCCGGATTGCCTCCGCTGAACCTGTATGCTCGTGTGCGTTTTCCTTACCCATTTTGCACACGGGACCGCGGGTGCAGCGCGCATCCGGCATTCCCTGCTCCCTCTTTTCTCGAGGGACAACATTCGTGCAAAGCTCGGGCGCCAGCCGCGCCGCGAGATCGCGGAGTCATTTTTGAAAATGGCCGCCTTACACCAGCAACCAGCTCCGAATCATCGGCAGAATGAAAATTCCCACATGATGACGAAGCTGATCGTCTTGGCCTTGGTCCTGCGCCGCGCCAGTCCCTGGTGGCGGCAGGAAGCCGTCACCGTCGCAGGCATCAGTCGCCAGGGCCTAGATGCGCGTCGGACGTGACCGCGCGTTGCACCGGTGCATTCCTGAATCGTCATTTTTATAACTTGCCATCAGGTCTGAACAGGTGTTCAGTTCTTCGAAGCGATTTGCACAAAATTCGCCCAAAACACTGAAGACACGCGTGTTCTCGACCCGGTTAGCTTGGGGCAGAACGCGCTCAGGGACGAGAAACGCGTCATGGTTTATCGGCGGACTCATCAAGTAGTGAAGCGCCTCGCGGCACGGCGTAGCGCCATTTTGGCGGCGGCGCGGGATGCCGCCGCCGATGGTGGGATCACCGCGGTGCAGATCGCGCCGGTTGCGATCCGCGCCAACGTCGCCGCCGGTACCGTCTACCGCTATTTCCCCTCGAAAGCGGACCTGATTTCCGAACTGATCGCCGACGTCTCGCGCGATGAACTGGCCGCGATCCGCCGCGCGGCGGACGCGGCGCCCGGGCCGTCTTCGGCGCTGGCGGCGGCCGTCACGACCGTAGCGGTTCATGTGCTGTCGCAGCGCAAGCTCGCATGGGGCATCCTGGCTGAACCGGTCGATGTCGACGTCACTGCGTCGCGGCTGGCAAGCCGCCGCGAGATCGCCGGCGAGATCGCTGCACGGATAGACGCGGCGGTTCGCGCCGGACATCTGCCGGCGCAGGACACCTCGCTCGCCGCGACGGCGCTGCTTGGCGCGCTGCGTGAATCGCTGGTGGGGCCGCTGGCGCCGGACAATTTGGATGACCCGGCGAGGCTGCGCGACGCCGTCCAGACCGTGACGCTACTGGCACTGCGCGCCGTCGGCGTCATGGACGCGCGCGCCCGCGGCCTCGTGGTGCAGGCGGTGCTGCCGGCAAACGCTGGTGGGCGCACAAACAATCGCAACTCCGACATTGCTTTGACGCAACAATCCGCCAAATAGGGTGGTAGCCGCCCGATCGGCGGCCCGACAGACGATGTAAGGAGTCACACATGCCAACGACTTCAGGATCGGCCAAATGGCAGGGCGGTATCAAGGACGGCAAGGGCGCGATCTCGACCAAGAGCGGCGCGCTGAAAGATTATCCTTATGGCTTCGCCAGCCGCTTCGAGGGCAAGCCCGGCTCAAATCCGGAAGAACTTATCGGCGCGGCGCATGCTGCCTGTTTCACGATGGCGCTGTCGCTGATCCTCGGCGAAGCCAAGCTCACCGCCGAGCAGATGGAGACCAAGGCCGATGTCACGCTTGAAAAGCAGGGCGATGGCTTTGCCATCACTTCGGTGCACCTCTCCTTGAATGCAAAGATTCCCGGCGCGGACAAGGCGAAATTCGAGGAACTGGTCGCTAAGGCAAAAGCCGGATGTCCAGTGTCGAAGGTGCTGAATACGAAGATCACGATGGACGCGACGCTCGTCTCCTGATTCTGAGGGGCGGCGTCTCTTCGCCGCGTCTCGAAGGATGAGGCCTGATGGTTGGAGGCGGCGCAACAGCGCCTCCGCGGTCTTCACGATCGCCGCCCCAGGGGGCGTCGCGCCTCACATGTCCGCGTCGCCATCGGGGCCGACCGAGGCGATGCGCACCATGTTGGTGGTGCCGGGGGCGCGGAGCGGGATTCCCGCGACGATGATGACGCGCTGTCCGGCCCTGGCAAAGCCGTCGCGAAACGCGATGCGGCCGGCCCGGTTAACCATGTCGTCCTGGTCCTTCGCGTCTTCCGCGACCACACAATGCACGCCCCAGACCACAGACAGCTTGCGTCCCGTCGAGAGGTTCGGCGTGATCGCCACCACTGGCGGCTTGGGCCGCTCGCGCGCCACGCGGATCGCCGTCGAGCCGGAACTGGTCCAGCAGATGATCGCGGAAAGATCGAGCGTCTCGGCCATCTGCCGCGCGGCGTCGGCAATGGCGTCGCCGACGGTCGCTTCCGGTTCGGCGCGCTGCGCACTGAGTGCGCCGCGATAGAGTGGATCGCGCTCCACCTCCTCGCCGATACGGTTCATCGTCGAAACCGCTTCGACCGGAAATTTGCCGGCCGCCGATTCTGCCGACAGCATGATCGCGTCGGCGCCTTCGTAAATCGCTGTCGCGACGTCCGAGACTTCGGCGCGCGTCGGCACCGGAGACTGGATCATCGATTCCAGCATCTGGGTTGCGATCACCACGGGCTTGCCGGCGCGGCGCGCCATCCGCGTCATCTGTTTCTGTAAGCTGGGCACCCGCTCCAGCGGCAGCTCGACGCCGAGATCGCCGCGCGCCACCATCAAGGCGTCGGAGGCCTCGATAATTTCGGGAAGCCGGTCGATCGCCTGCGGCTTTTCGATCTTGGCCATCACCGCAGCGCGGCCGCGGATCATTTTCTTCGCTTCATGGACGTCCTCGGCGCGCTGCACGAACGAGAGCGCGACCCAATCGATCCCCGTCACCAGCGCGGCCTCGAGGTCGGCGCGGTCCTTCGGAGTCATGGCGGATACCGGCAAATCGGTGTCGGGCAGGCTCACGCCCTTGCGGTCCGACATCTTGCCGCCGATCACGACGCGAGTGAGGGCGCGCTCGGGGGAAGTTTCCTCAGCAATCAGGCGCACCTTGCCGTCGTCGAGCAGCAGCGCATGACCCGGCTTCAGTGCGGCGAGAATTTCCGGATGCGGAAGCTGGACGCGGCTGTTGTCGCCGGGCGCCTTGTCGGAATCCAGCACGAAGCGTTCGCCGTTCTTGAGCTGGATCGATCCCTCGGTGAACGATCCCAGGCGCAGCTTCGGCCCCTGCAGATCGACCAGAATGCCGATCGGGCGGCCGTAGCTGGACTCGACGCTGCGAATGGTCTTGACCAGTTCGCGCATCTTGTCGTGCGAGGTGTGGCTCATATTGATGCGGAAGACGTCGGCACCGGCTTCGAACAGGCGGCGGATCATCGCGCTGTCGGAAGATGCAGGGCCAAGCGTTGCAAGGATCTTGATGCGGCGCAGACGCCTCATGGCTTGCTTCCGGGCGCCGGGCCTTGCTGCAGACCTGACGCGCCTGGAGGCGTCCCGCCTGGTGAATTGGGCATGCCCGGAAGGTTTCCGGGGCCGCCCGGGCCAACCGTTCCCGGGATCCCGGGCAGCCGCTGCGCCGGCTGTTCGCTGGATTCGGTCAGTTGCACGGTCCAAGCCCGCTGCTCGCCGGTGTCGACCTCAAAGAAGCCGGTGCGATCGAAACCGCGCGCCAGGCAATTTTCAGTGCCCTTGATGGTGAATTCCTTGTCGCGCGAGCACATGAAGGCTTGTCCTGACCATTCGCCGCCGCGATCGTAATCGAGCGCATAGATATAGTAGTATCGTGCAACGAGAGTGCCGCGCAGCAGCGTCTCGCAGCTGCGCGAGGAGACGTTCCACCAGCCCTCGGTGGTCCAGCCTTCGGCATCCTTATAACCGAGCGCGATGCCGACCCGGCTCGAGGTGTTGTTGCAGAGACGGAAGTCGGCCGCCGCCGAACTGCTCCACAGGCAGGGAATCGCCAGCGCCAGCGTCGCCGGCAGCAAACCGGCGGTCACACGGGCGGAGAATCGGCTGGGGGGATGAGGATTCTTCGGGATCATTCGGCGAAGCTATATCAGATCATTGACGATTTCGCGTAGGCCAGCGGCAACTGTCAACGGCTGAAGCGGGCATTTTCAGGCAATGGGCAGCCGAATCCCGCTTGTTTGGGCTCTGTTTGCGCCGCGATATGGCAAAATCTGTGACAACTCCCACCTAATATCAATAAGGTTACGCAAAAGGGCGAGATCACGGTCATGACCATCGACGACAAAACCAGAACGGAACTTGAGGCTGCCGTCTTCCGACGCCTTGTCCAGCATCTGCGCTCCCGCGCCGACGTTCAGAATATTGACCTGATGAATCTCGCGGGCTTCTGCCGCAATTGCTTGTCCAACTGGCTCAAGGAGGAAGCCGACGCCAGGGGCGCGGCGATGACCAAGGACGAAAGCCGCGAGGCCGTCTACGGCATGCCCTACGAGACCTGGAAGGCGACCCATCAGAGTACGGCCAGTCCCGAACAGCTCGAAGCCATGAAAAAGGCCCACAGCGGGCACTGACGATTTTGCCTTCCGCGCATCGTAAATGAGTGACGGGCTCCGACGCCCGTCCCCCTCTACGCAAATAGCGTCGCCGACACCACTCCTCCTCACCGCGAGGGAATCTTTCTCCTGTGGGCACGCTGTGGATGAGCGCGATGTTGCCTTGACGCAAGGCACCGCACTCCCGAGGGTCTTCCCCGGATGCCGTGCGTGGGGAAGCGTGCGGCGCTTCCTCTTTCAAGCCTCAGTTCCTTTCAGGAGTACCCGATGGCCACCACTGCCGCCGCCGTCCAGGAAGCGCCCGCGGCAAAATTTGCCAACGATCAGCTCAAGGCCATCATCGAGCGCATCGAGCGGCTGAAGGAAAAGGAAAAAAAGAAGACGATCTCGGACGATATCCGCGACGTCGATGCGGAGGCTAAAGGCAACGGCTCCTAATCTACCCCTTTCCCGATTGTAACAACGGCATCAAGAGTTAACCGGCGACGTGTCGTCAATTCACGCCATTCGCGGTTCGGATCCAAGGAACACCATCATGTCTGCTACTGCTCCCGCCGAAACCGGCACTGCCTCGCCCGTTAAGGGCAATGTTGCGGCCGCCGAACTGCGTCAGTTCATCGAGCGCGTCGAACGGCTGGAGGAAGAGAAGAAGGCTATTTCCGACGATATCCGCGATGTGTTCGCCGAAATGAAGGGCCGCGGCTACGAAGTCAAAGCGGTCCGGCAGATTCTGAAAATCAGAAAGCAGGACCAGGCGGAGCGGCAGGAGGAAGAGGCTATTCTCGACGTGTACATGCAGGCGCTCGGAATGCTCTGATCGAGCATGGTCCGCGCCGCTGAGACGCCGGGGCGGGGGGCTTAGCTAAACATCAGCAACGCATCCGCGCGAGCGAACGAAGAAGCGCGAGTTCGTCCTTGCAGATCAGGGCGGCGCCCGTCCTGCCGCGCATTTTAGCGCAATCGAATCACGGGAAGAAAAATCAAGGCAGGTCCTGATTTGGCCCAGGCGATGAAGCTCGCGCGAATGAGATCCAAGCCAGATTGGCGGTTTCCGGAATTTGGTGCGCAAAACTATACGTTGGTTTCGATCTGGACATACGACCGCTCAGTCCGGCCACCGTTGGGTACAATGGACGTGTCGGTTCAGCGCCGTACAGTCGTCACTTACCTTCAGGAACCCCTTCAGGTTTGCGCATGGACCTCTTTTAAGAACTCAACGACGGGAGGCTGTCGTGATGAAATTCGACCCGCAGCTGCCAACCTCGCATGAGGGGGCACTTCTTCTCGAGTTGAACCACAGGATCAACAACGAATTTGCTTCCGTCATTAACATGGTCGCACTTGCGGCTGTGCGGTCGGAGAACGCGGCAGTCAAAACTGCTCTAGGCGACGTTGTCGAGTTGCTTCACCAGTATGCCGACGTCCATCGCGCTTTAAAGATGCCGGATCGTCACGCGCTCGTTGACGCCGCGGAATACCTTCAAAAGCTTTGCTTCTCGATAAGCCGATCCAAGCTGGGCCGCATGAAGATACAGCTCGCATTTGTGGCTGATACTTTGCGGCTCGAATCGTACCGGTGTTGGCGGCTGGGAATGATCGTCTACGAGCTCGTAAATAATGCAGCGCGACATGCACACTTCGAGGGCGGAGATGGAGAGGTGCGGGTAAAGTTATCGCGAGCGGGGGCACTCGTAAAATGCAGAGTTTCGGACAACGGCTCGGCTCCGCCAAGTCTCAAGCTTGGACGAGGGCTAACGATCCTTCACGATCTGGCCCAAAGCCTTGGTGGCCGCGTCGATCACTCCTTCGCCAAAGGATCATCCTTTACTTTAAGTTTGCCATTCACCGAACACGAGCGGCAAGCCAGCCGCTCGACCGAGCGTGCCTCGCCAATCGCAGCGCACCGAATTTTCAGCTTGGAATGAGAGCCGCGTTATGCAGATCCACAGCCCGGAGCTTATCAAGCGGGTGGCGGATGTCCTTGACGAGGTCATCCCCGCGATACCCGTCAACGACACAACGTCGGCTCGGATCGCCCGTGTCGCAAGATGTATCGCCAAGGCGGCTGGAGAGGGGCAGACGAGCTATCAGAGTTTGCTGGCAGTTGCATCAGCCGAGATCGACATAATCTTGAGGACGCCAAAGGCGGATCGCGTGGCAGGCAAGTCTAAACCGGGTGCCGCTCTAATGAATGCACCGCGGCTATCGCCGGCTGGTGCGCGCTCCACCCTCACAGCTCGCGCAAGTGCGGACGTGTCGGAAATTCCGGGTTGAGCCAGCGACAGGCTACCGCTGGGCTGATCCACAATAGCCGATGGGAATAGTAAACTGAAACAGCGCACCCTTTGGCTCATGTTCGCTGGCGCCCACAGTGGTCTTCGATAATGGGGCCGCAGATCGATAGACCCATCCCCATACCGGTGGGCTTGGTCGTATAGAACGGCTCGAACAGATGTGGCAGCTTCTCCAAGCTTGCCCCCGGGCCGGTGTCCCGCACCGTTACGCGCACTTCATTCGATCCATTGCGCTCCGTGGTGATATGTAGTTCGCGCAGACCTTCGACACCGCTCAGCGCCTGGATGGCATTGATGATCAAGTTGATCATCACCAGGTTACGCAGGGACTGGCAGAATGGAACTCAGTCAGTTCGCGTCCCGAGAAATGATACCGCGAAGGATCGAGAGCCGAGAGCAATTGACGACGGCGGCGGCCGGCCGCATCGTTCCGCTCGACCGCGCGCGCAGTTTCATCACGCTGCTGGTGGTGCTGCACCATTCCGTTATCAACTACACTTATTTCGGCCACGGCGACAGGATGCGCTGGCTTGGCTTCGACCTGGTCGTGCTGTTCAATGACAGCTTCTTCATGGCTTGCATGTTCCTGATCTCGGGCCTGTTTGTACCGGGCAGCCTGGCACGGCGGGGATCGGCAAATTTTCTGGCGGGCCGCGCGTGGCGATTGGGCGTGCCGTTTCTGGTGTCGATCTTCATCATTATGCCGATCGCCTATTATGCAAGCTTCATGCGCTATCATCTGTCGGGAACGGCGGACTTCAATTTTGTTCATTTCTGGTGGCACACGATCACCCTCGGCCCTTGGCCGTCCGGGTCCGCGTGGTTTCTGTGGGCGTTGCTGGTGCTCTGTGCGATCGCGGCCGGCTTCTGGACTTTTGCACCGCGTATGTTCGAAATCTTGGGACAGCAGATCTTTGCATTGCGCGAGCTGCCATTCGCCGCCTTTGCTGCCTTCCTGGTCGTCTCGATCGTGATCTATCTACCGATGCGGCTGATCTTTGGTGATTCAGCCTGGTTCGATCCGGGCGGTTATCCGATTCCGATTCAGACCAGCCGCATTTTTCTCTATGCGGGCTATTTTTTCATTGGCATCGGCGCCGGAGCGGTCAGCCTTAGGACCGGGATACTTGCTAAGGACGGAGCGTTGACCAAGCACTGGTCGGTGTGGCTCGTCTTTGCGGCTGCGTTCTACGGCGGAATCCTGCTTCTGGTCTATGCGCACCACAATTGGCTGGCCAATTTCAATTCGCCGCCGCTTTGGTGGCAGACGGCATATGGTGTTTTGTTAGCGATGTTCAGCGCGGCTATGGCATTCACCGTTTTTGCGGTTTTCCTGCGCTCGGCGCGATCTGCGCTCTGGCCGCTCGATGCCATGCAATCATCGGCTTACGGAATCTATCTCCTGCACTTCATTCCGCTTATCTGGCTACAATACGTCGTCTACGAACCGCCGCTCTCACCCTTTGTCAAATTCGCGATCGTGTTCGCCGGCACGCTCTCGATCAGCTGGATTGCGACGGCCCTGTTGCGAAAAATTCCGCTTGTGGCGCGGATGATCTAGCCTATGCGGGCCTAACGGACCCGACCGCTGATTAAACCAAGGGATAATCAGCTATATCCCAATTCCGTAATGCGAGCCTACCTCAGTACGGTCGGACCATACTCGTGCGCAATAGTGTTAGTCGCCGCCCGGTGCTATCGGTTAAATGGACGCAGGAAGTCGTGGCGCTGAAACAACCACTTTAACGCCGCGTAGCTTACAGGTCCGTCGACACCGGCGGCGCCAACATACGCAATGGAACCGGAGCCGCGAGCCGGCAGTTGCAAGACAAGGTCGGCGGCGTAGCGCCCGCTGGCCTTCTCTATGTTCGCGTCTCCTACGCGGATAATCAGTTTGGCCATCGGCAAGAGAGTTGGCTTACCCGAGACGAGCATCGAGAATGGCAGGTGTATCATGCAGAACCATGACCTTGTAGCCGACGGGTTTCTCGCGCTGACCGCAGCCGGATTCGTACTGCTGTGCTCCAGTCTGTTCGCCTTCGCGTTCAGCTAATTTTTTCCGAAAACGGACGCGCCCTGGACACCGCCATCGTCATTAGTGGGTGGCGGGGCCGATGTCGGATCATCCCTTCCGCGCAACGGTCATTGATCCCCGTGCCGTGCGGCGCACATTGCGATCAGTGCTCGACCGGAGCGGGCCCTCCGAGCTTTACCTTGTGCAAGGTAAGCGCGAGCGGAATCGCTGCAAGTGAGATCAGCATCAGCACCCAGTAGACGTCCATGTAAGCCAGGAGCGCCGCCTGCGCCTGCACCGCCTGTCCAATCCAGACGAAGGCTTGCTGCTGCGCTTGGGCGAGCGAGCTTCCGTGGGCGGTTAAGTAGCTCGTGACTTGCTGCAGTGTGTCCTGATACTGGACGCTCGACGGGATCGCATGCTCCGCCAGCCGCATCTGGTGAAACTGCTCGCGATGCGACAGCACGTTGGAGGCGAGCGAAACGCCGATCGAGCCGCCGGTATTGCGCGCCGCGTTGATCAAGGCCGAAGCCTGATCGGTCTTGTCCGGCGGGAGCCCGTCATAGGAGGCGGCCGTGATCGACAGGAAGATCAGCGGCAGACCGACGCCGAGCAGCATGCGCGAGGTCGCGAAGAACCAGAAGCCGACGTCGCCATACACCCTGGTCAGGTCGTACATCGAGAGTGCGGCCACGGTCGCGCCGGCGATGATCAGATATTTCGGCTGGACCTTGCTCGATAGGCGGCCGACGATGAACATCATGACCATGGTGACGAGACCGCCCGGCGACAGCACCAGGCCGGCCCAGGTCGCGGTATAACCGAAGTTCTGCTGCACCATCTGCGGCAAAAATTGCGTGGTCGCCAGCAGAATCGCGCCGGTCACCAGCATCACCAGGAAACAGGCGCCGAACTGGCGGCTCGCCACCATCCGCAGGTCGATCATGGGACTTTTTCGACTCATCTCCCAAGGGATCATGAGCACGAAGGCGATCGCGCAAACGGTTGCGACGCCGACAATGAAGTTTGATCCGAACCAGTCATCCTCGAGCCCGCGGTCAAGCATTACCTCGAGCGCGCCGAGGAAGGTCGCAACCAGCACGAAGCCGACGACATCGAACGCGGCCCTTTGGCGCTCCGCAACTTGAGACTCGCGCAGGACGATCGCGATCGCCGCCATCGCGAGCAGCCCTACCGGGCCGTTGATCAGAAAGCACCAGTGCCAGGAGATATTGTCCGACAGCCAGCCGCCGAGCGTCGGGCCAACCACCGGCGCCACCACCACGGCGACGCCGAACAGCGCGAAGGCCTGGCCACGTTTGGCCGGCGGAAAAGAATCCGCCAGGATCGATTGCGAGACCGGCACCATGCCGCCCCCGCCGAGACCCTGCAAAATGCGAAACAGCAGCAGTGAGTTCAGGTTCCAGGCAAATCCGCACAGCACCGAGCTCGCGGTGAACAGCGCCAAGCACACCAGGAAGAAGCGCTTGCGGCCGAGCCGTCGGGCTAGAAAGCTGCTCGCGGTCAGGATGATCGCATTGGAGACCAGATAGCTCGTCACCACCCAGGAGGCTTCGTCTTCGCTTACTCCCATTCCGCCGGCGATATAAGGCAGCGCGACGTTGGCGATGGTGGTGTCGAGCACCTCCATGAAGGTGGCGACCGCAACCACCACCGCGATCAGCCACGGGTTTGGACCTGCGGCGCTTGCCGGGCCAAGCGTGTCCGCTCGGGTGCCGCCGCCACTCACAGCCATGCCCTCAGCCGTTCATAGAGCGACGGCGCGGGGTCGACGCGCACGGTCGGCACCACCGACATGCCGGGACCGAGTGAAACGTCGGTCGGAGGATTGTCCAGGAGGATCTTGACCGGCACCCGCTGGACGATCTTGACATAGTTTCCGGTGGCATTCTCGGGCGGCAGCAGCGAGAACGCGGGACCGGATCCCGGCTGGACGCTGGCGACGTGGCCGCGGATCGTGCGTTCCGGATAGGCGTCGATCTCGAGCGTTACCGGTTCTCCGGGCCGCATGGCGTCGAGCTGAGTCTCCTTGTAGTTCGCCGTGACCCAGATGTCGTCCGGGACGAACATCGTGAGCGCCGTGCCCTGCGCCGCGAATTGACCAAGTGCAGCGCCGAGGTTGACGACGCGCCCAGGCTGGGCTGCCGTTGCGGTCGTATAGGACAGATTGAGTTGCGCCTGATCGCGCTGGGCTTCCGCTTGCGCGAGGTTCGCGACAGCGCTGTTGCGCTGCGCCTTCAGTGACTCGAGTTGCCGCTGCGCCACTTTCAGCGCGGCTTGCGCACTTGCAAGCGCCGCCTGTTGCTGGCGGAGCTGCGAATTAAATTGCTGTTCATTCTGAATGGTGCCGGCGCCTCTTTGCGCCAAGTCTTCATAGCGGGCGGCCTGTTGCTGTGCGAATACCAGTCCGGCCTGCGCCTGCTCTACCTGTGCCTGGTTGGCGTTGATCTGCGCCTCCTGAACGCTGATCTGCGCATCGATGTTCTGAATGCTGGCTTGCGCAGCCTCGACCTGCGCCTGCGTCTGGGAGAGCGCGATGCGGTAATCGCGGTCGTCGATACGCGCGATCACGCTGCCCGCGACGACATGCTCGTTGTCGGTGACCGGGACGGCCGTGATGTAGCCGGACACCTTTGGCGCAATCGAAAACTGGCGCGCCGCGATGAAGGCGTCGTCGGTGGTTTCAAAATGCCGGGTGTAGTCCCAATAGAGGTAACCGAACCCGCTTGCCGCGCCCAAAAGTGCCAGGCCGATCAGGGAAGTCAGCGGATGCCGGCGCAAGAAGCCCTTGGAGCCACCACCGCTTGGCTCATGACCATTTTGGTCCTGCTGCCGCGGGTGCTCGCGTTCGCGCGCCGGCAGTGGTTCGACCGCTCGACGCTGTAGAGGCGGCGATTTGGGCGCGACAACGTTGCTGTCGCCATCCTCAGCCAAGCCGATGGAAGGTGCCGCTCGGGGTGGCGGCGATGGTGCTTGTTTTAGCAAAGGTTGTTCGTCTCGATCCCGAATCGGTGCCTCTAACGTCATTGCTCTCGCTCCTGCCTTGGGTTCCGGAGGGTCCCGGCGGCGGCCAGTTGTGGCCCGGCGAAATAACGAAACGATAATGTTTCGTTTCTTTACTTAAGGCGGCAATGGCGGTAATCAAGATCAAGTTTGTGACCGTCGGCCAAAGCCGGCGTAATCGCGTCAATGTGAGCGCGCGTGATGCCAAGCACGTTGATTGGGCCGAAGCCGAAGCGCGGCGCCGTACGCAGCGGACGGCCGCCGCGGGAACTCGCCGGAGAGGTCGAGACGCGCATCTTGGATGCGGCTCACCGCGTCTTTCTTGAACACGGGCTTGCCGGCGCGAGCATCGATGAAATCGCAAGCGTCGCCCGCGCGGGGAAGCCGACCATTTATGCCCGGTTTGCTACCAAGGAGGCGCTGTTTGCGGCCGTGGTGATGCGCAATGTCGTCAAGATCGCGGACGCTCACGTTCACGTCCCCGACGGCGCCAACATCGAAGAGCGCCTGGCTGACGTGGGCGCTGTCCTCCTGCAGCGCGCCCTGGCGAGCGATAACACCGGCCTGATGCGGCTTGCCATTGCCGAAGCACGGCGGTTTCCTGATCTCGCGAGCAGCGTCCACCGGCAGGCGCGCGAACGCGGCGTTGATGCCGTGGCGCGGCTCCTTGGCGAGGTGGCGCAATCCAATGAGCTCGGAACTCTGCCCGCATTTGCTCCGGAGCGGCTCGAAACGACAACTCGATTCTTTCTGGATCTGGTTTTGCTGCCGCTTCTCATTCGGGCGCTGTTCGGTGAGAAGCTCAAGACGCTGCAGGAGGAGATCCAGCCGCACGTGGCGCAGAGCGTTGCCTTCTTTCTTGCGGCGTGCCGCACCGGCGGCGTCACTTGAGTCTCGGCACGGTTTTGGCGGCATACGAGAGCACGCACGACCGCGCCTGCTCGCTACGGTGCTAACCGCCAGCACTTTCGGCGCGCGCAAGCTTGGGCAAAAGCCTCCCATCTGCTAGACTGTTCGGTAAAGGAAACCGAAGGGATGGACGTGCCTGGACCAGAGCGCAGGCTCGCAGCGGTCCTCGCCGCCGACATGGTCGGCTTCAGTCGACTGATGGAGGTCGACGAGACGGGAACACTCGCGCGTTTCAAGACCCATCGAATCGAGCTCATCGATCCGGCCATCGCGAAGAACCGCGGCCGCATCATCAAGACCGCCGGCGACGGCCTGCTGGTCGAGTTCCACAGCGTCGCTGAGGCGGTGCTGTGCGCTGCCGAGATTCAGCGCCGGATGGCACGGCGCAACACCGACGTCTCGCCGGCGCGGTGGATACAGTTTCGCATCGGCATCAATCTGGGCGACGTGATCGTTGAGGAAAACGACATTTTTGGCGACGGCGTGAACGTCGCGGCGCGTCTGGAAATGCTCGCCGAGCCGGGCGGCATCTGTGTTTCAGGCGCGGTGCGCGATCAGGTCGGCCAGCGACTGGAAGACGTCGAATTCGAGGATCTCGGCGAGCAGAACGTCAAGAACATCGCCCGTCCGATCCGCGTCTTTCGGGTCCGGCTTGAGCAAGATCCAAAAACCGCGGCGGCAGAGGAGGCGAAAAACGCTGCGGTGCCGACGACGGTCTCCAAGAAGCCGTCCATCGCCGTGCTGCCGCTGGTTAACATGAGCGGCGATCCGGAGCAGGAATTCTTCGCCGACGGCTTAACCGAGGACATCATTGCGGAGCTATCGCGCTTCCACGACCTGCTCGTGATCTCGCGCAACTCGACCTTCGCGTACAAGGGCAGGGCTGTGAAGGTGCACGAGATTGCGCACGAATTCGGCGTCGACTACCTCCTCGAGGGCAGCGTGCGAAAGGTGCGCGATCGCATCCGCGTCACTGTGCAACTGATCGACGCAGAAACCGACCGGCACATTTGGGCCGAACGCTATGACCGCCAGCTTGAGGATATCTTCGCCATCCAGGACGAGATAACCCGTGCGATAGTCGCGACGCTGCCCGGCCGCGTCGAGGCCGCCACGCACGACCGTGCAAAACGCAAGCCGACCGAGAACATGGCGGCCTATGAGTGCGTGCTGACCGCCAAGGTGCTGCACCACCGCTCGACGCGGGAGGACAACGCCGAAGCGCAGCGCCTGCTCAACCGGGCCCTCGCGCTCGACCCGAACTATGCTCATGCTCACGCCTGGAAGGCATGCGTACTGGGCCAGACCTGGGTTCATGATTGGTGCGCCGATCGCGATGCTACTCTCCAGCACGTGGCCGCGGAGTTGGAGACCACGCTGGGGCTCGATGACAATGACAGCGATGTGCACCGGATTCTCGCTGCGCTGAACCTGACGCGCGACGATCATGACAAGGCCGCGTATCATCAGGAGCGGGCGCTCGCGCTCAACCCAAATAGCGACCTCGTTGTGGTGCAGCAGGGCGAGCTTCTGACCTGGCTGGGGCGGCCGGAGGAGGGCATCGACTGGATCAAGAAGGCGATGCGTCTCAATCCGTACCACCCGGAGCGCTTCTGGAGCCATCTCGGGCGTGCCTGCTATTGCGCCGAGAAATATGCCGAAGCTGCTGGGGCCTTCTCCCGGATCACTCGGCCTGACTACACGCATCATGCCTTCCTTGCAGCTACGTTCGCGCAGATGGGCAACACGGTCGCGGCCGCCGCGCACGCGGCAGAGGTGCTCAAGCGCGAGCCGAAGTTCTCCGTGGCCCTCTCCCTCGCCACCCAGCACTACAAGCGCGAAGTCGACCGCCAGCGCCACGAGGCTGGCCTCCTCAAGGCAGGCCTGCCGGCCTGACCTGCCGCGGAGCGGAAACGCGCCTGGAAAACGACATGCAAGCGCTGGGAATGTGGTGAGGCGCTAATTCAGAGCCAAATCTTACGTCGTCGCGGCGTTCGCCGAGACCATAACCACCGAAGTTCAAGAAAATCCGTGGAGCCGTCTTCAAATCTCGCCAGCGGTTCTGGGTCCGCGCGTTTGCGAGGGCGGCGCTAATATTGTCGAAGCGATTTGCGATTTCGACGAAGCGCTCAGCGCAGCGCGGCGGTGCGCATCACGAAGGATGTGGTCGCCAGCGTCGCGGTTGCCGACCCGGTAAAGCGCTCGCAGACCATTCCCATCTGCGGATCGTCCGCGAAGCTCATCATGATCGCTGCTTGCGGCTTGACGAAATGCGCGCGCATCAGCGTCATGTCGGAATCGCCCAAGACGGTGGCGGACATCGACGTGCTCGCGCTCGGCGCCAGGATCATCATCCGCATCCAAACATCGTTGCTCCTGGCAGCCGCGATCCGCGTCGACATCGCGACCACGCTGCCTCGATCCTGCGGTCCCTTGGGGACCACCGTATCGATCGTGCTGGCCGCCGCCGGATTGCGCGGGGCGGATGCCGGCCGGATGCTGCGGGGGTTAGGTGCGCTGGCCGCAATGACATTCGAGCGGTCAACCTGGGTGGAGGCTGCCGGCGCGTAGGCCAGCGCCTGCAACGCGTTCGAAACACTTGCGGTCGATTGCGGATCGGCAGAGGCGAGTGCCCGGCGGGCGTTGAGGGCAGCGACCTGCGCCGGCGTTGCCTGCTTCGGCGTGGTGGCGGCGTCGTCCCAAAAGCCGCGGGCATTGATGATATCGGCCGGTGTTTGCGGTTTCGCATCGGCCTTTTCAGCCGATGTCGAGGATACCTGCTTCGATTTTGCGGGCGGGACGATCTGTGCGTCGGCCGAGGCCAGCTGGAAGGTCGCGGCCGCCGGCTTTGCACGCGGCATCGGCACGGGGTCTGCGGATCTGGCGGGAACGGCGGCGGCCGTCACACCGACCGGAGCGGTCTTTTCGCTTGCAGCGGGAGCGGTGGCGCCCTCGTCATCCTCTTCGTTCGATTTGCCTTTGAACAAGGCAGCCAACAGGTTCGGCAGGCTCTTGGTCGGGGCGTAATCGCCATTGCCGCGTTTTTCGATGTCGGCGCGGGCAAGCTCATATCCCTTCAGCGGATTGCCGTCGGAGGGAATATGCACGGTGCGTCCGTCGGGGAATACGCGGGCCAGCTGATCGTGGGTCATTCGCGGCCAGTGCCGAACGCTGCCCGTATCGAGATGGACGAAAGGCGATCCCGAACTCGGATAGAACCCGACGCCGCCGCGCTGCAGGCGAAGCCCGGCAGAGCGGATTTGCTCAAGCTGCACGTCCGGAATGAAAAAATCCATGGCGTGGCCGCGCATGTGCTGGCTGAAGCGGGCTACGCCCGAAGAACGGCGGCGGAGCATGGAATTGGTAGCGGGGGAACGATAGGAGGAAATGACATGGATCGGCTTCTTGGCGTCAACGTCGCGGTAGACTTCCCAGAGGATGTCGAACAGATGACGATCCATCGTGGTCTGTTCCTGGCTGCGCCAGTCGCGGAGAAAGTGATTGAGCTGCTTCAGCGCCGCTTCGTCATAGCGCCCGTCACGCTTGAAGGTGACGGTGAGATCTTCATCCGAATGGGTGTGGTGGAAGGAGAGGGTGCGGGTTTCGTTCAGCGCGGTCGCATCGTGGACTGATCGGGCTCCCATCAGGAGCAACAAGCATGTCAGGCCGAGATGATATCCGGCCCTTGGTAACGACAGCGTTTTGAATTGGCGCGCGAAACCAGTCAGCACAAATGAGCCCACCCAAAGGACGACCGATCAACGAACTCTTCCGCTACCCCATGCGGCGAAAGAGAGTAAACGCAGCCTTAACGCGGGTGGGTTAATCGAGATTTAAGTCCCACCCCCCAAGTCAGCTTTTAGCTAACCTCCCGAGTGTGGCGAAAACTAGCCCACTGGTTAACCCGGTGGACAATGGTTAATCGCACGGCCTCGCCGAATCGGCGAGACCTCTGATTTTGCTTCGGGATTTTATCGCAGACCGCTGAAGATGGCGAACATCAGCGGGTGATCACCCCCCGCGGCTGCGGTGGCAGCCGGCGGCCCGGAATCGGGGCGGGAGGAATCGGCGGTCCGAACAGGCGTTCGAAGAACGAGGGTCCCGAAGAATAGCTGGAATAGGTGTTGTCGCTGGCAAAGTTGACGCCAGCCGGCAGAGGGCCGGTCGGACGGGCGTAGCTCGGCTGGGAATGTGCGACCACGTTTTCCAGATCCTTTCTGGAGTTGCGCAGCAACGCCAGCACGGTGGCGTCGCGGCCATAAAGGTCTTTGCGCAGTTGCAGCTTGCCGGCGTCGTCCACAAAGGCCGTTTGGTAGGTAATGTTGACCGGGATCGGCGTCGGGAATTTGATATCGATTTCGCTGCGGCCGTACATGCTGCGGATCTTTTCCGGGGTGTAGTGCTCGTTCGGCAACGTGATGTTGAGCAGCGTCGCGGCGTATTGATCGGGATTCTGCACCCGCATGCAGCCGTGGCTGAACGCGCGTTCTTCCCTGGCGAACAAATGCTTGTCCGGGGTGTCGTGCTGATACACCAGGAACTTGTTCGGGAAATTGAAGCGGATGCGGCCGAGCGCGTTGGCTTCGCCAGGCGGCTGCGAAATGCGGATGCTGCCGTCGCGGGCACGCTCGAGCCTCAGTCCCATGCGATCCAGGACCGTCGGATCCTGCTGCAGCGCCGGCAGATATTCATTGTAGATGATCGACGGCGGCACGTTCCAGGTCGGATTGACCGTGATGAACTTCATCGTCTCCGTCAAAAGCGGAGTCGCATGAATCCCGGGCTTTCCGGTGACCACCTTAGTGGTCCAGACCGGCGCGCCGTTCTGCATCACCCTGAGCGTAAAGTCGGGGATGTTGAGAATGACATAGGCGTTCCCGAGCGACGGTGCGCCGAGCTGGCGCGGCAGCCAGCGCAAACGCTCCATGTTGACGATCACGGTGTCGATCTGGCGGTCGCGCTTGGGGCTGTTCAAGGCTTTCACGGTGCGGTCGTCCAGAATGCCGGTGGGCTTGAGTTCGGCGCCCTCCTGGAATTTACGCACGGCCTCGGCGACTTTGGCGTCGTAGCGGGAGTCGTTGGCGTTCTCAGTGATGCCGAACTTGGCGCGCAGTTGCGGCACGCGCGCATCTTCCATCTCGACCGCCGGCTGCTTCTTGCGAGCCGGCGTGAATTTAAGCGCCGGCCCTTCCGCGATCTGAATGACCGGTCCATTGCCCTGGCCACGCAATTCGGCAAGCTTCGCCTTCAGGTCGCGATAGAGCTTATGCGGCGGGTTGTAGCCGTCAAGCGCGGCCGAGGCATCCTTGGCGCTCGTGACATTCGCCAGCACTTCGGTGGGATCGGTCGGATGCTCGGGATACTGGATGTCGCCGCTGACCTGCGACCAGTGCATCCGGCCGCTCTGCGCCTGGCGCGCGTAATCAAGCATGCTGGCGGTCAGTTTCAACTCGGCTTCGGCAAGGGAATCCGGCGTAGTCGCCGCGGCGAAATCCGGCAGCGGATAATCCGACGCGTTCAAACCTTCGGATGCGGCATCCTTAAGACGTGCGATGACGCCTTTGCCGCTCGCGCTCAAAGTGCCGCCTTGGGTCCATACCGGCGCAAATTCACGCGCGGTGTAGAATTTTTCTACCGCCGTTCGTTCGGCCTTGCGGTCGAAATAGCGCAACGACTTCGCGGCAAGCGTTTCGCGCAGTTTGTCTGCGACCGGCTGATCCGCCGCCGGGACATTGCTTGCAGCCTTGGTCGGTTCCTTGGCGGGCTCGGCAGCCGGCGTCGCGGTCGCCGCGGCCGGAGGCGGCGCGGCTGTGGTGGTCGCGCTGTCGTTTTTGCCGGCGTCGTTCTGGGTGGTTTCCGCAGCCGGAGTGGTGACGACCTCGGATGGTTTACTCTCCGGCGCATTCTCCGTCGTCTTCGGCTCCGTTGGATTTGGCGCGTCGCCCTTGGCCGCGTCTGGCACCGAGGCGGTCGTCTCCAGTTTGAAATCGTTGATGGTTGGAGGCGGGACGTTTGCAGGCTGCGGGCGCGGGATCGCCGCGTCGATCGCGAGTTCCGCGGCGCTGTTACGGGCCGGATCGGCTTGCGCCAGTGCTGAAGTCGCAGACACCGTGAGGAAGGTCGCCGCGATGCTCATCAGCACGCGGTCAAAGCCAGCACGGTTCTTCAAACGGTCACGCATCGTCACACCCCTTGGGCGAAGCTGCCCCGGCATGGCACAGCTTTAGAATCGTCCGTCACAGCTTTCGCTAAAGCGCCGGCCTTATCCGTTATTAAGCGCATTAAACGTCATTGGTTCGGGTCTGGATGCGCTTTCTTTAGAGTTGTCACGCCTGCACGCAACGATTCATACGCAGACGATACACGCGCCCCACTCGTGCAGCCAGCACCACGCGGGGCAACTCACGACAACCTGACTGCAAAAAAAACTCCTTTGCAACGGATTGCGCGCTTTTGCCACGCCGTTTTCCCTTTGTCTGTCACCGGCAAGCAACGGTTCAAATGTTCCGGATTGGCTGATCCCTTAAGCCTCCCCGTTGCAGACACCGCGGCGCCACAATCGATCGCGCGATCGGTCTCAGTTTGCCTGATCCACGCCGCCGGCCGCCGGACCGTCGGCAGCAGCTTCATCGAGCTTGCGATAGAGCGTCGAGCGGCCGATTTTCAATCGCCGCGCGACCTCTGACATCTGTCCGCGATAATGGGAAATCGCGAAGCGGATAATCTCGGTCTCCATCTCCTCGAGCGGCCGCACTTCGCCGGCGCTGGTCAGCATCGCCAGCGTTCCGCCTGACGGCAGCGGCACGATAGGTATCTCAATACCTGGAATCATGGCCGGTGGGGTCGATTGAAACGCGGGGCCAACCACTAGCGGCTCGCTGTGCTCGCCGTGCGCTTCTGAATTGGCCGATGACTGCCCGGCGGCCTGCGGAAAATCTGCAAGGGTGAGTTGATCGCTGTCGCTCATGACCACCGCGCGATACATGGCGTTCTCGAGCTGGCGGATATTGCCGGGCCATTCCAGCTGCGACAGTTGCGCCATCGCCTCGCCGCTGATGCCGGTAATCGGGCGATTTTCTTCGGCGCAGAATCTCGCCAGAAAATGCCGCAGCAGATGCGGGATGTCTTCCCGGCGCAGGCGCAACGGAGGGATCGTCAGCGGCAGCACGTGCAGGCGATAGAACAGGTCCTCGCGAAATTGCCCGTTCTTGACGTGGTCCAGCAGCTTGCGATTGGTCGCGGAAATGATGCGGACATCGACTTTCACCGGCTTGCGCCCGCCGACCGCCTCCACGGCGCCTTCCTGCAGCGCGCGAAGCAGTTTCACCTGGGCTGCCAGCGGCAATTCGCCGACTTCGTCGAGGAACAGGGTGCCGCCGGAAGCTTCGACGAATTTGCCGGTGTGACGTTCGGTGGCGCCGGTAAAGGCGCCCTTCTCGTGGCCGAACAGGATCGACTCCACGAGATTGTCGGGGATCGCGCCGCAATTGACGGCAACGAACGGCTTCGATTTGCGTTCGCCGCTGCCGTGAATGGCGCGCGCGAACAATTCCTTGCCGACGCCGGATTCGCCTTCGATCAGCACCGGGATTGTGGAGGCGGCGGCCTTTTGCGCGGTGCGCAGCACGCCGGCCATGGTCTCGCTGCGCGTGATGATGTCGGCAAAGGTCAACCGGCCTTCACGGCTGTGCTTGATGCGCTGCAGTTCACCTTTCAAAGCGCTGGCATTGAGCGCATTGCGAAGCGACACCTGCAGCCGCTCCATGCCGACCGGCTTCACCACGAAATCCTGCGCGCCGGCGCGCATCGCGGATACCACATTGTCGATGCCGCCGTGGGCGGTCTGCACGATGACGGGGACGTTGAGCCCTGCTTCGCGGATTTTTGCTAGCACGCCCATGCCGTCAAGGCCGGGCATCACAAGATCGAGCACCACGGCATCGATCGCCGGTGCGTCCGGCGCGGTCAGCATGGCAATGGCGGCATCGCCTGAATCGACGACGAGAGCCTCATAGCCGCATTTCTGCACCATGTTTTCGACCAGGCGGCGCTGCACCGCGTCGTCATCGACAATCAAAATGCTGGCAGCCATGGCGTTCCCCGCGCGTTACAAACATCTGTCTCGAATCGGGGCACTCTCGCCGATGCCGATTAACGCCCTCTTAAACGTTGACGTTCGGCCATATCTCCAGCGCGCCGCGGTAGCACATGTCGACCGCCACATAGAGGATGATCACAAGGCCGACATAGGCGATCCAGCGATGCTTTTGCAGCAAGCTCGCGATGAAGTTAGCGGCGAAGCCCATCAGGGCAATGGATAGGCCCAAACCGAATATCAGGATAAGCGGATGTTCGCGAGCGGCACCCGCGACGGCCAGTACGTTGTCGAGTGACATCGACACGTCGGCGATCATAATCTGCCATACGGCCTGGCCGAGCGTCTTGCGAGGCCCGCAGGTCGTGCCGTCCAACGCCTCTTCAGCATCTTTGTGATGTGCGTGCGATGTGCGCAACTCCCGCCACATCTTCCAGCATACCCAGAGCAGGAGAATGCCGCCGGCCAGCAGCAGTCCGATGATCTGCAACAGTTGCACCGTGATGCTGGCGAAACCGATCCGCAGGATGGTGGCGGCCAAGATGCCGACCAGAATCGCCTTGTTGCGCTGGCTCTTGGGCAAACCGGCGGCTGCTAGTCCGATGACGATCGCGTTGTCGCCGGCAAGCACCAGATCGATCATCACGACCTGGAAAAACGCTGTTAGTTCCGGGGAAAACATCTTGGGCCCTCCGTTATACGTCCAGTCCGACATCACAGTTCGCTTGAACTGCCAGAGGGGCCCGGGCTTGGACGTGCATGCTTAGAAACGACGCAGTAAAATTGCCGAATATCGATCCGGTTAGTCGGGTTGATCTGAAAGGGTGATAAGCCTGACCATCTGGTCCGGCTCGATCAGAATGGAGATGGCGACGCCGACAAAAGTCAGGACCCCGGCGATGTCGAGCCACACCGTGCGGGTCTGATTGCGTCGGCAAAGCAGCGCGAATCCGGCCGTCGCCGCGCCAAACGTAAACAGCAGCGTCGCGATCGCGGGCGCCAACGCATCGATAGACAATACGGCGCGCAATCCCAAGGTCACGATCAGCGCCCCTAGCAGGACGCCGGCAAACAATTCCTTGGTCCGATCAGTCGATCCCTGACCGTGCTTCCGAATAATCGGGCTGCGGTCTGTGAAGGCCATTGCTTTCTCTCATCGCCGCGTTGAAGCTCACGGAACCACAAAATGTGGCGCGGAAAGTCACGTTGTCTATCAATTCATACTAGATAGTTTAGTAATCATGAAACGTGGAAAATATCAAGAGGCTTTCGCCGAAAAGCTTCAGCGCAAGGTTGCGCCCGAAGCCCGGCAACTGCGCAAGCAGGCGGGGGATTGGCTGAAGCAGCGCAGGGCGGATGCCGGCCTGTCACAGGTCGACCTCGCCGCACGGCTCGGTCTCAAATATTACACGTTCATCTCGCAGGTTGAGAACGGGTTTAGCCGGGTTCCAACTGAAACCATGGCCGCGTGGGCCACCGCACTGGGTCTTGAACCCGCGGCGTTCGCTAAGCATCTTTTGTTGTACTATGAGCCGGAATTGTACCGGCTGCTATTCGGAACAGAAAAATGAGTGTGGTTGCGTTCGAGCGCGAACACAGCGCAGGTTTATGGGGCGAATCGGAGCTCAACACCATCGTGGCGGCACTGAACGTCGCGCTGGCGTCGGGCAACGGCCGGGAATGGGAAACCGGCATGACGGAAAGAGGCGATCCGCAGCTGTATCTGCTGGGTCCGCTTCCGGATCAGGTCTGCGAGTTGTGCGTGTCGCGGATCGGCGGGCGTTACATCCTGGAGGACGGGTCGGGCCGGCTATTGTTCGAGCATCGAAGCCTCGCCCTTGTCGCGCTGCACGCGAAAGCCGCAGTCCGATCCACGCGTTGGCCGCTTGTCGCGCGGGTGTTGCTGTTGTGGTGTACGGTTCGGCAGATAATTCACGACGAGGTCGAACCCGTGTTCGCCGAGAGCGAAGAGCTGCTTATCGAACTGGCACCGCAGCTTGTAGCTTTCGCCTGATCGCCACGCCAATTTGCACACCAATTTGAAAGTGTTCATGACGACCAGATCTGCGATCTCCCGCGCCAACCAGACATCCCGCAAACCTGCATCGAGCAGGGGAGCCGCCACCCGCAAGGCGAACCGCAAATCATCCGGCAAATCGCGATCAGCCAAATTACCGGAGTGGAATTTGGCCGACCTCTATTCCGGTATCGGCGCGCCGGAAGTCGCGCGCGACCTGGAAAAAATGGACGCGGAATGCGTCGCGTTTGAGACGGACTACAAGGGCAAGCTCGCGGAACAAACCGCAAGGCAGGAAGGCGGCAAGTGGCTCGCCGAGGCGGTGAGGCGATACGAGGCGATCGACGATCTCGCCGGGCGTCTCGCCTCGTATGCCGGTTTGGTTCATGCCGGCGACAGCGTCGATCCCGCGATCTCCAAATTCTACGGCGACGTGTCCGAGCGGCTGACGAATGCCTCGGTGCATCTGTTGTTCTTCGCGCTGGAACTCAACCGCATCGACGATGCCGTGATCGAACGCGCGATGCAGGCGCCCGAACTTGCCCACTACCGCCCGTGGATCGAAGATCTCCGCAAGGACAAGCCGTATCAACTGGAGGATCGCGTCGAGCAGCTGTTTCATGAAAAATCCCAGAGCGGCTATGCCGCCTGGAATAGGCTGTTCGACCAAACCATCTCGGGCCTGCGCTTCAAGATCGGTGGCCGCGAACTCGCGATCGAGCCGACGCTGAGCCTGCTGCAGGATCGCGCGCCGGCAAGGCGCAAGGCGGCGGGACAGGCGCTGGCAAAGACTTTTAAGGCCAACGAGCGGACCTTCGCGCTGATCACCAATACGCTCGCCAAGGACAAGGAGATTTCCGATCGCTGGCGCGGCTTCCAGGACGTTGCGGATTCGCGGCATTTGAATAACCGCGTCGAGCGCGAGGTCGTCGATGCGCTGGTGGGCTCGGTTCGCGCAGCTTATCCGCAGTTGTCGCATCGCTATTACGCGTTAAAGGCTGGCTGGTTCAAAAAGAAGAAACTTGCCCATTGGGATCGCAATGCGCCGCTGCCGTTTGCCGCCACCGGCAGCATCGCCTGGCCGGACGCCAGGAACATGGTGCTGACCGCCTACCGCGGATTCTCGCCAGAGATGGCTGATATAGCCGAGCGTTTTTTCACCGATCGCTGGATCGACGCGCCGGTGCGACCCGGAAAAGCGCCGGGTGCCTTCTCGCATCCCACCACGCCCTCGGCGCACCCTTACGTGCTGATGAACTATCAGGGCAAGCCGCGCGACGTGATGACGCTCGCGCATGAACTCGGCCACGGCGTGCACCAGGTGCTGGCGGCGAAGAACGGCGCGCTGATGGCGCCGACGCCGCTGACCCTCGCCGAGACCGCCAGCGTGTTCGGCGAGATGCTGACCTTCAAGCGGCTGCTGGCGCAGACCAAAAGTGCCAAGCAGCGCCAGGCCCTGCTCGCCGGCAAGGTCGAGGATATGATCAATACCGTGGTGCGGCAGATCGCGTTCTATTCGTTCGAGCGCGCCATTCATACGGAGCGGCGCAACGGCGAATTGACCGCGGAGCGTATCGGCGAAATCTGGCTCAGCGTGCAAGGCGAGAGTCTTGGGCCCGCGATCGACATCAGGCCGGGTTATGAGAATTTCTGGATGTACATCCCGCATTTCATCCATTCGCCGTTCTACGTCTACGCTTACGCGTTCGGCGATTGCCTGGTGAACTCGCTCTACGCGGTCTACGAAAATGCCCAGGCAGGTTTTGCTGAGCGCTATCTGACAATGCTCGCGGCCGGCGGCACCAAGCATTATTCCGAACTGCTCAAGCCGTTTGGCCTCGATGCCAAGGATCCGAAATTCTGGAACGGCGGGCTGTCCGTGATCGCAGGCATGATCGACGAGCTGGAGGGAATGTCCTGACCGGGGCGGGGCCAAACCCTGCGCAGGCCACAGCCCTGATCCTTCCCTCGCGGTTGGCGAGGTCAGCGACGAGAGCCGGACGCGCTGGATCAGGGATAATTGGCCCGAGCCCCGCAAGTTAAGGATACGGCCACCGGACAAGCCGTCCGCCGCCGTTGCCCTCCAAACGGGATTGCGGTAATTGCACGCAAAGTACCGAACACTGACGGGGAAGACCGATGGCAGAGCATAGCGAAGTGGCCTACACGACCGCGGACGGCAACGATTATGCGGCCCATGAGCAGACCTATGAAGGCTTCATCATGCTGGTGAAATACGGCACCGGCGCCGTCATCCTTATCCTTGCCCTGATGGCGATTTTCCTGACCTGACCCCGCGCGGTCGCGCCGCCCCTCGGCGGCGCAACCGAGAAAATTGCACCCATTCCGGTCGCAAAAGCGGTATCCATCCTTGCGAATTAAGCGCTAATTCTCGCGCGCGTGCATTTCGCGCCGCCGGAGGCCCCATGAAGATTGCCGTCGCCAAGGAAATCGATCCGTCCGAGCCGCGGGTCGCGGCTTCGCCGGACACGGTGAAAAAGTTCAAGGCGCTGGGCGTCGATATTGCCGTCGAGCCGGGCGCGGGCATCAAGTCGGGCCTGCCGGATTCGGAATTCACCGCGGCCGGCGCCAGCGTCAGCGCGGACGCGCTGAAAGACGCCGACATTATCATCAAGGTGAAGCGGCCCGAGGCGAGCGAGCTTGCAAATTACAAGCGCGGCGCACTGGTCATCGCCATCATGGACCCCTACGGCAACGACGCCGCGCTAAAGGCGATGGCGGACGCGGGGGTGTCGGCATTTGCGATGGAATTGATGCCGCGTATTACCCGCGCCCAGGCGATGGACGTGCTGTCGAGCCAGGCCAATCTCGCCGGCTACCGGGCGGTGATTGAGGCGGCGGAAGCCTTCGGCCGCGCCTTTCCGATGATGATGACCGCGGCGGGCACCGTGCCGGCCGCAAAAGTGTTCGTGATGGGCGTCGGCGTTGCCGGCCTGCAGGCGATCGCCACCGCGCGGCGGCTCGGCGCCGTCGTCACCGCGACCGACGTGCGGCCTGCGGTAAAGGAACAGGTCGAAAGTCTTGGCGCTAAATTCCTCGCGGTCGAGGATGAAGAGTTCAAGCAGGCTGAAACCGCCGGCGGCTACGCCAAGGAAATGTCGAAAGAGTATCAGGCCAAGCAGGCGGCGCTGACCGCCGAGCACATCAAGAAGCAGGACATCATCATCACGACGGCGCTGATCCCGGGCCGGCCCGCGCCGCGCCTTGTCACCTCGGAGATGGTGAAGTCGATGAAGCCCGGCTCGGTGCTGGTCGACCTTGCGGTCGAGCGCGGCGGCAATGTCGAGGGCGTAAAGAGCGGCGAAACCGTGGACCTGGATGGCGTGAAGATCGTCGGCGTTCCCAATCTTGCCGGACGCGTCGCGGCGTCGGCGTCGAGCCTCTATGCGCGCAACCTGTTTTCCTTCATCGAGACGCTGGTCGACAAATCGACCAAGGCGTTGGCGGTGAAGTGGGACGACGAATTGGTCAAGGCCACCGCGCTGACCAGGGACGGCGCCGTCATTCATCCGAATTTCCAGCCGAAGAGCGCGTGAATGATGATGCGCGAACAATTCTTTCGCCGTTCCGGGCGCTCGCGTCAGCGGGCGAACCCGGAATCTCCATTGCAAACCAATCCCCGGGATTTCGGGTCCGGCGCGCCGCGCCGTCCCGGAATGACGGGCTAACAGGAGAGCCGCCATGGATCATATCGCACAGGCCGTCGATCCCTTCGTCTTTCGGCTGTCGATTTTCGTGCTCGCCGTGTTCGTCGGCTATTTCGTGGTGTGGTCGGTGACGCCCGCGCTGCATACGCCGCTGATGTCGGTGACCAATGCGATCTCCTCGGTGATCGTGGTCGGTGCGCTGCTCGCGGTCGGCGTCGCAATGGTCGGCAGCGGCGGGGTATGGGCGCGCGGCTTCGGCTTCGTCGCGCTGGTTTTCGCGTCCGTGAATATTTTCGGCGGCTTCCTGGTCACCCAGCGCATGCTCGCGATGTACAAGAAGAGAATCAAGTGAGCGGCGGGGCAATGTCTGGTCGCGCATTGTTGTCGTTCGTCATGGCCGGGCTTGACCCGGCCATCCACGAATTTCCTGAGCAAGTAAAGCAAGACGTGGATGCCCGGCATCGCAGACAAGTCTACGTAGTCTGCGCAAAGCAGACTACTATGGCCGGGCATGACGAAGTTGCTGGGGGAGCGCGCCAATCATGAACGCCAATCTCGCCGCACTGCTGTATCTCGTCGCCGGCGTCCTGTTCATTCTGTCGCTGCGCGGCCTGTCGAGTCCGGCGTCATCGCGTCAGGGCAATTTCCTAGGCATGACCGGCATGGCGATCGCGGTCGCGACCACGCTGGCCGCGCATCCGCCGGCCGACGGCATCGGCTGGGTGCTGGTGGTGCTCGGCGTCGCCATCGGCGGCTCGATCGGCGCGGTGATCGCCCGTCGGGTGCCGATGACGTCGATGCCCGAGCTGGTCGCGGCGTTTCACTCGTTGGTCGGCATGGCCGCGGTATTGGTCGCGGCCGGAGCGTTCTACGCGCCGGAGGCCTTCGACATCGGCACACCCGGCCACATCCACGGCGTGAGCCTGGTTGAAATGTCGCTCGGCGTCGCGATCGGCGCGCTGACATTTACGGGCTCGGTGATCGCGTTCCTGAAACTGTCGGGGCGCATGAGCGGCGCGCCGATCATCCTGCCGGCACGCCACATCATCAACATTGCGCTCGGCGTAGCACTGGTGGTGTTCATCGTCAGGCTCGTGATGTTCGGCAGCGCGCTCGACTTCTGGCTGATCACCATCATTGCGCTGGCGCTCGGTGCGCTCCTGATCATTCCGATCGGCGGCGCCGATATGCCGGTCGTGATCTCGATGCTGAATTCCTATTCGGGCTGGGCCGCCGCCGGCATCGGCTTCACGCTCGGCAATTCGGCGCTGATCATCACCGGCGCGCTGGTGGGTTCATCCGGCGCGATCCTGTCCTACATCATGTGCCACGCGATGAACCGCTCCTTCATCTCGGTCATCCTCGGCGGCTTCGGCGGCGAGACCGCGGCCGTGGGCGGAGCGGCGGCCGAAGCGCGTCCGGTAAAACTCGGCTCCGCTGATGACGCCGCCTTCATCATGAAGAACGCGCAGAAGGTCATCATCGTGCCCGGCTACGGCATGGCGGTGGCGCAGGCGCAGCACGCGTTGCGCGAGATGGCGGACAATCTCAAGAAAGAGGGCGTCGAGGTGAAATACGCCATTCACCCCGTCGCCGGCCGCATGCCCGGCCACATGAACGTGCTGCTGGCCGAAGCCAACGTGCCCTATGACGAGGTGTTCGAACTCGAGGACATCAATTCCGAATTCGCCCAGGCCGACGTTGCCTTCGTGATCGGCGCCAACGACGTCACCAATCCCGCCGCCGAGGACGATTCCAAATCGCCGATCTACGGCATGCCGGTGCTGCAGGTCTGGAAGGCCGGCACCGTGATGTTCATCAAGCGCTCGCTCGCCTCCGGCTACGCCGGCATCGACAATCCGCTGTTCTATCGCGACAACACCATGATGCTGCTCGGCGACGCCAAGAAGATGACCGAGAACATCGTCAAGGGGATGTGAAGCTATTTGCGAGACATCATGGCCCTCCTGAAATGGCTCGTCGTTCTCGTATCGATCGGCTATCTCGTTGGTCTTGTCGTGCTGTTCTTCGTGCAGCGGACGTTCATCTTTCCGATACCGCAAACGACACGCACCGCCCCTGAGGCTGCCGGCTTTCCGGAAGCTGAAGAGCACATTCTGACCACGGCGGATGGCGAGAAGGTCATCGTCTGGCACGTCCCGGCAAAGCCGGGCCACGCCGTCGTGATTTACTTTCCCGGCAACGGGGATTTTCTGGCCGGGCGCGTGAGCCGCCTGCGAGCCATCACCTCAGACGGCACCGGGCTCGTCGCCTTGTCATATCGAGGCTATGCCGGCTCCAGTGGAAAGCCGAGCGAGCAGGGACTGCTCCAAGATGCTGCCGCGGCCTATGCCTTCACAACCGCGCGATACAGCGCCGACCGTATTGTCGTCTGGGGCTTTTCCCTGGGCAGTGGTGTCGCGGTGGCGTTGGCGGCCGACCATCCGGTCGGAAGACTCATCCTGGAAGCGCCCTACACGTCGATCGCGGATATTGCCGCCACCGTTTTTCGATTCGTGCCGGTACGCTGGCTGGTGAGGGATCAGTTTCATTCCGACGAGCGTATTGTGCGCGTCACCGCTCCGCTTCTGATCATTCATGGCGCACGCGATTCCGTCATTCCGTTAGGTTTTGGCGAGCGATTGTTTGCGCTCGCCCGCGAGCCGAAACAATTCGTGCGGTTTCCCGAGGGCGGCCACGACGATCTCGATCATCATGGTGCGATGGAAACGGCTCGACATTTCATCGGGGCGTCGAAAGGTTGACGAAAAGGGCTGCAGGCTCTGCGCATGCTCTGGCTCCATGACATCTGTCGTGCGCGCGAGGTCTGGCGTTAGCACCTTGGATTTTCGTCATGCTGTCACATGAGTCGCCGGCTGCGACCATGCTCGACGACGCGGCAATGACGTGGCCATTTGCGCCGAGCTTGTTCGGCTATCTGCTGTGGCCTGTTGTGATTTTGGTACCCCTGTTTCTACTGCTTACCTTCCTCCCCATTGCTCCTGTTCTCAGCTTGCATTGAGGTGTTGCACATTCTCTTATGTTCGTGTCCTCTTGTTCGTCTCCCGAGAGCTTAGCTCAAAAGTCATGCAGCAGAATCAGGCTTTATTGAGCGCATACGGCCCTATGCCGCGATCGGCGTGGATTTTCCCTGCGCTGGCCGTTTTGTTTTTTGCCGCCGCGACTGCTCTCGGTATCACGTTCAAGCCATCGGCCTCGGGGCTTGTATTCGCGGTCCTGCTGCTGGTCATCCTGTTCGGCACGGTTTTCGCAGCCGTGCATCACGCCGAAACCATCGCACAGAGGATCGGCGAGCCCTACGGCACGCTGCTGCTTACCCTGGCGGTCACCATCATTGAGGTTGCGCTGATCGCGACCATCATGCTCGGCGACAAGGCCGTGCCGACGCTGGCGCGCGATACTGTGTTCGCGGTGGTGATGATCGTTTGCAACGGCCTCGTCGGCGCCTGTATTCTCCTCGGCGGCCTGCGCTATCGCGAGCAAGACTTCCAGATCTCGGGAGCCAATCTCTATCTGTCGGTGCTGGTCGTGCTCGCGACCATTACGCTGATACTGCCGAATTACACGCTGACGACGCCGGGACCGCTATATTCGACCGCGCAACTCATCTTTGTCAGCCTGGTCACGATCATTCTTTACAGCGTGTTTCTCTATACCCAGACGATTCGGCATCGCGACTATTTTGTCAGCGGAGCTGACGGTTCCGATCACGCTGCGCAGATCTCGAATCGTACGTTGATGCTCAGCATCGGATTGCTGATGGTCTCGCTGTTGGCCGTGGTACTGCTGGCGAAAAAGTTCTCGCTCGTGGTCGACGCCGGTGCGGCGCTGATCGGCGCACCTTCGGCTTTCGCCGGCATTGTTGTCGCGCTGTTGATCTTGCTGCCGGAAAGCGTCGCCGCCATTGCCGCCGCGCGCAACAACGATTTGCAGAAAAGCATCAACCTGGCGCTAGGCTCGTCACTCGCCACCATCGGACTGACCGTTCCGGCCGTCGCGGTGGCGGCTTATGCCCTGGACAAGACCCTGGTTCTCGGTCTCGACCAGCGGGAAATGGTGCTGCTGGCGATGACGCTGCTTTTGAGTATGCTGACGTTCGGCACCGGCCGGACCAATATGCTGTTCGGGTTGATTCACGCGCTGGTGTTTGCGGTATTCATTTTCATGGTGCTTGTGCCGTGACATCTATCGTGACATCTATGGAGAACGAGCGACGATGATCAGCGCCAAGTCAGATGTTCAGGTCGATACGCCGGAAGTCCGCGTCACCGAGTGGCGGCTGGCGCCGGGCAGCGCCACCGGTCATCACATTCACGAGATGGATTACGTCATCGTTCCCGTGACCTCGGGCGAAATGACTATCGTGGCGCCCAATGGAGAACGCTCCAAGGCGCAGCTTGGCCTCGGCAAATCCTATTTCCGCAAGGCCGGGGTCGAGCATGACGTGCTCAACGAAACCACAGCCGAAATCGTGTTCCTGGAAGTCGAGCTGAAACGGCCGATCTGATCGAGGTTCCGCGACCCTGAAAGCCACGTCACGCTGTTGGTGCGTGCCGGTTGAAACCGCCAAGACCTGAACGGCGCTGCCGTCGGCCGAATTGCCATCGATCTGTCGCACTTGATCCCTTAATGCGCCTCAAAGTTCCCGCATCAAAATGGCGCGGGGAGTGTCGGCATGCTGAAGAAATACATTTCGAAATTTACGATGGACATATTGCCGTCGGTGGCCGCGACCATCATCGGGGCCTATATCGTCAATCATTACATCGTCGCCAAGCCGGCAGCCAATGCTCCGGCCACTGCGGCGATATCGTCGGATGACCTGAAAAAGCCCGACACCAAGAGCGATGCGAATCCGCCCGAGACTGTCGCCAACGCCCCCGAGGCCGGCGTCAAGGCGAAGGGCATCTCTGAAAGGGCCATTCTCGAGAAATCGGCGGCCGAAAAGCCTGCTGAGAAACCGGCTGCCAACAAGCCGATTGCCGACAAGCCGGCCGAGACCGCGAGCGTCCCCGTGGAAACGCGGCGGCATCAGGCTGCGCCGCGCGAAAAGCCGGTCGCCAAAGCTGTTGCGGCGCCGGTGCAGCCTGCAGCGTCGGCCACTGCGCCGGCTGCCGCCGCGCCAACTACCGTCCCGCCGGTCGAGGCTGCAAGCCCGCCGGAAGAGCGTCGCGACGCCAACGATCTCGCGCGCGCGGCCATCGAGCGCCTGCGCGGCGCGAACGACGGCTCGCCCCGTGCCCAGGAAGCCGCGCGTATCCCGGAAGCGCCTCGCGTCCCGGACCAGCCTCGCGTCGTGTCAGCCCCGCCCGTGCCGGCGCCATCGGCTCGGCCGCTTCCGCCCCCGATCATGGTTTCAACGCCCGCGACTGAGAACTTGGATTCTTCTGCCGGGTCATCACAGATGAGGCCGCCTTACGCAGGCGCCGCGCGGATCGACGACCCACGTCGCCCGACGCCGCCAGCCGATATCCCGGCAGCCGCGCCGTCGCGGCCGCTCGATCTGCATGCCGAGGCGGCGGAGCCGACGTCAACGCGTGAGCACACAACGGTCGCCGATGACATGCTGTCGGCCGCGAAATCGGTGTTTCACGCAGTATTGCCGAAATAGCTCCGTACCCTTAGCTCAGGACCTTCAGCACGTATCGCTCGCCTTGCCGCCGACGCGCGCAAGGCCGCTTCGCGCGCCTTCATCCTTGGGCGGAGGTTGCCGGACAATGCTCTGCTCGAAACAACTCTGCCCGAAACAACAACGCGGACCCAAGGGCCCGCGTCATCGGATTCAGATAGGCAAGATCTTGATCAGCGCGGTCCACGTGGACCGGCGCCAGGACCGCCACGGCCACCGGGACCACCACGTTCTGCGCCAGGGCCGGCGCCGAACACCGGCTTCGGCTTCATCGGCAGCAGGCCTTCGCGTTGCAGCTTCTTGCGGGCCAGCTTGCGTGCGCGGCGCACGGCTTCGGCCTTTTCGCGGGCCTTCTTCTCGGAGGGCTTTTCATAATGGCCGCGGAGCTTCATCTCGCGGAAGATACCCTCGCGCTGCATCTTCTTCTTCAGCGCCTTGAGGGCTTGATCGACGTTGTTATCGCGGACGAGAACCTGCACGCGGCATCCTCTTTCAATTAATCGGATTGGAATTCTGGTAAAGCAAAGGGCTAGCGAAAACGCCGAGCCCTTAAACCTTGAACGGGCGGATGTATCAGACAAAGGCGGGAATGTCCACCAGCGGGAACGCAATTCGTATCACCAAATCGGGTGTTTTGGTCGCGATCACGAGGTTTTTTGCGGCGTTGCTCCGACCTGCGTCACATGTCCCATCTTCCGGCCCGGCCGCGCCGGACCCTTGCCGTAAAGATGCACGGTCGCGCCCGGGACGGTCAGCCATTGCTCGTAACTGTTGATATCGTCCCCGATCAGGTTGGTCATGGTGACCGGGCCATGACGAACCGGTTTGCCGAGCGGCCAGCCGGCAATGGCGCGGATGTGCTGCTCGAACTGCGAGATCGACGCGCCGTCGAGCGTCCAGTGCCCGGAATTGTGCACCCGTGGCGCGATCTCATTGACCAACAATGTCGGTCCGCCGTCGCCGGCCAAAACAAACATCTCGACGGCGAGCACGCCGACATAATCGAGTGCGTTGGCGATCGTTTCCGCGATGGTGCGCGCCTGTGCAGCGAGCGCTTCCGAGATCGCCGCCGGCGCGCGCGAGGTCTTCAGGATGTGGTCGCGATGTTCGTTTTCGGTGACGTCAAAGCATTCGACATGACCGTCGGCGCTGCGCGCGGCGATCATTGAGACCTCGCAGTCGAAAGGAACGAAGGCCTCGAGGATGGCGGATTTGGTGCCGAGGTCTTCCCAGATCAGTTCCACGTCGTCGCCGTCGCGGATGATCGCCTGGCCCTTGCCGTCATAGCCGAAGCGCCGGGTCTTGATCACGGCGGGCAGGCCGATGCGCGAGATCGCGGCACGCAGCGCCGCGGCCGACGAGACATCGGCGTAATCGGCAGTGCCGATGCCCAACCGTTTGACGAAGTTCTTCTCGGCTAACCGATCCTGCGTGGTTTCGAGGATTTTGCGGTCGGGCAGCACCGGACGGCGCGCTCCGAGGATCATCGCGGCGGCGGCAGGTATATTCTCGAATTCGTAAGTGATGACGTCGACGTCGTTGGCGAACAACTCCAGCGCCTCGACGTCGGCATATTCCGCACAGGTCGCATTCAGCACGACATCGAATGCCGGTGAGTCCGGGTCCGGTGAAAACACCTGGCATCGCAAGCCGAGCCGCGCCGCTGCCATCGCCAGCATCCGGCCCAACTGTCCGCCGCCAAGAATTCCGATGGTGTCGCCGGGCTTCAGCTTCACCTGCTTTTTGGCCGTCACGCAGATTCCTCCGGGCGCTCGCCGATAGCCTCGGTCTGCTTCTTGCGCCAGGCCGCAAGCCTGCCGGCTAGCTCCGGGTCGTTGAGCGCGAGCACGCTTGCTGCAAGCAGCGCGGCGTTGATGGCGCCGGGCTTGCCGATGGCCAGCGTCCCGACCGGGACCCCCGCGGGCATCTGCACGATGGAATAAAGCGAATCGACGCCGGACAGCGCCTTGGATTCCATGGGAACGCCGAATACCGGAAGTTCCGTCAGCGAGGCGGTCATCCCCGGCAGATGTGCCGCGCCGCCGGCGCCCGCGATAATGATCCTGAAACCGGCGGACTTGGCGGCCTTGGCAAAGGCGAACAACCGGTCGGGGGTGCGGTGCGCGGAGACGATGTGTTTCTCGCAGGCAATGCCGAGCGCGGCGAGCGTTTCGGCGGCATGGCGCATGGTGTCCCAGTCCGACTGGCTTCCCATGATGATGGCGACGGGGACGGTCATACGGTTAATTCTTTTCGGGAATCCAAAAGCATAGGCCGCAAGTATAAGATCGGCCCGGGCTTCGGCAAGGCGTGGCAAGGGGTCTGGAATGGACTATCCTTTCTTGGTGAATCCCGGCAAGCCTCCTGCTCAGGAATGCCCATGAAAAAGAAAGCCAGGGCGACCGCCCCGAGGGGCGCGAAACGCCGCAAAACCGTCATGGCGGAGCGCAATCCGGTGCCGCAGCGGGCCACGCCTGCCACCCGGCCTCGCCCGTCAGTCGCGCCCAATGAAGCCAGACTGACAATTCGCCGGCTCAGGGCCCAACTGGCGGAGGCGCTGGCGCGAATAGAAGAACTGCAGGCGTCAGCCGATACCGACTTCCTGCTGGATATTCCGAACCGGCGCGGCTTTGAGCGAGAACTCCATCGCTCGGTCGCCTACATCAAACGCTACCATGCGAGCGGCGCGCTGATCGTGCTCGACGTCGATCGCCTAAAGCCGATCAACGACGCCTTCGGGCACGCCGCGGGCGATCAGGTGCTGAAGGCTGTGGTGGCGGCGCTTTCGCGCCAGATACGTTCATCCGACGTGATCGGGCGGCTGGGCGGCGATGAATTCGCGGTGTTATTGTGGAACCTGAGCGAAACCGATGCCAGGGCCAAGGCGGCGTCGCTGGAAGAAGCCGTCGATGGCTTAAAGTTCGTATTCCGCGGCCGCACCGTCACAGCGGGCGCATCCGCCGGCGTCGCTATTCTCGGTCCCCACGCGGAAGCCGGTCGAGCACTGGAGGAAGCCGATAGCGCGATGTATGTGCGCAAGGCGCAACGGCGGCATGCGGCGGATGGGAGCTAAGGTTTCGGATCGGTAGAACCGTAGAGGTGGCAAAGCGACAGCGTGCCCACCAATCCGAAGCGGATTTGACCGGTGGTGGCACGGCGCGAGAAGCGGCGTTGCGCACCCTGCCATCACTGATGCTTACAACCCGCTCAGATCATCCGGTACGTTGCCGAATTTCTTAAGCAATTGAGCGTCGCCGAATTCGCCGATCATGGGATCGCCGGTGCGACTGAAGGCGACCGCACCGATGCTGCCGGCGGCCCTCGACAAGACTTCCGCGCGTCGTAACGCACCCGAGGAACTCTGGCATTCCTCCGCTGCGCCCGCGACCGGCGAGCCGGTATCATCCTGCAGAAACGGTAGCGCGACGTAATAGGTGACATCGGCCATGGTGTCGCTCCGGGTTTGATCGATCAGGCGGCGTCGCTGTTGGCTCGCGGTCGTCGTTCCGGAGCGCAGCCGTTCGAGCCAGCTGCCTGCAGCTCCTGCAACTCAATTTCCAGATACTCGTTGGCCATGATGAGCGCCTTGATCGTGCTGCGCATGTTTCCGTCGCACATCGCGATCGCTTGGTCGCAGGCCCGCTCGTACCGATTGGGATCAGATAGCCAAGACTGGCCGGATGAGGACTGGCCGGACGAAGACTGGCCGGACGAAGACTGGCCGGATGAAGATCGGTCGGACGAAGATCGGTCGGACATGGCGAAGCTCCGGATATGACCAGAAGGTTGAGTAATGTTCCTATTTTGTTCTTATGGAGTCAAGAGGCGTCGGTCGATGAACCGGGCGGTCGTCGCCGATTTGCACAGCACCGCACAACGAAAGGTCAGCACAGGCTACCGAGGCTGAACCAAAGGCGGTCCGAAGGCCGGGCACGGAACGAAAACAATTTCGGGAGCTTAATGCCTATTCTCAGGGAGTACGATGCATGGGTCTTGCTGAGTCCAAAAGACCCGTGGTGCTGATCGTCGAGGATGAATTTCTGTTGAGAATGGACGCGGTCGATATGATCGCCGCCGCTGGGTTCGAGGTGGTGGAAGCAGCCAACGCGGACGAAGCCATAGAAATTCTGGAAGCTCGTCGGGACATCACCGTGGTTTTCACCGATATCCAGATGCCGGGCTCGATGGACGGATTGAAGCTCGCACGGGCGGTCAGCGGACGCTGGCCACCGATCAAGATTATCGCGACCTCCGGCCAAGCCGAATTGAGAGAAACGGATTTGCCCGAGGGCGGACGGTTTTTGCCGAAGCCCTACAGTCCGCTACAGATTGCAGGCGTATTGCATGAGTTGATCAATGGCCGGTGAACCCTGTGTCATTTCGCAGCGCAACGGGCCGTCATTCCGGCGCGCGGATGACGCGCGGATGAAATGAGCGAACCTGGAATCTCGAAATTCACCGACGTGCAATTGCCTATCTGAGGTTTACGTCGGAGCCTCTCGTCGGGCCGCGCTTTGGCCCGACCTGGTGGAGCGCCGGACGACAAACTACGCAATAATATCCGGCGTGATCTGGTCTTCGATGAAGGCGATGCGGTCGCGCAACTGCAGCTTGCGCTTCTTTAGCCGTTGCAGCCGCAACAAATCTGGCGCGGGCGATTGATGCAGCGCATCGATCGCAGCGTCGAGATCGCGGTGCTCCTGCTGCAGCCGTGCGAGCTCGGTTTCGAGTTCGCGCTCATCTTCGTCGGTCATGGTGTACGTTAACTGAAAAACGCGGACGAGATCGCGAAAGATTGGGAAACCAGTGGGAACCAATATCGTGCCTGCCGATCCCGTCTGCAAGCTCGTCCCGATCCTTACTCACGATTTCCTTACAGCTGATTGCGCTTTTCAATACCCATCGACAGATTCGGCGGCTCGTGTACACTCACTTGTCCGGATCAAATCTGAGGTCTGATCCCCCCGAGGAGGCTCCATATGGCAATTCAGGCGCATCTCGTTGAACTGGAACGAAAACATAAGACTCTCGAAAACGAACTGCACGAAGCGCTCGTGCACCTTTCAACAGACGACCTGCAAATTGTTGAGTTGAAGCGCCGGAAGTTGATGGTTAAGGACGAGATCGAGCGGTTGAAGCATACCGCCGCCGAGATGGTGCACTAGCCAGCTCGTCCGACCCCGCAAAAATACTGCCTTCATTCTGAGGTGCGCGCTGCGCGCCTCGAAGCATGCTCACACCCGCCATTCGAGACTTGCCGAAATTGGTCGGCACCTCCAGCGATGAGTGCAATTGCGCTGACGCGGGTGGTGATGACGTTGCGACGCGAAAAGCTCACGCCGCTGCAAGTTCGGCGACATGATCGGCAAGCGCCAGGGACGATGTCAGCCCTGGCGATTCTATTCCGAACAAATTGATCAGCCCGTCGACGCCATGATCACGCGGTCCCTGGACCAGGAAATCCTGTACGGCGACCGCCGGCGGTACGATCTTCGGCCGAATTCCCGAATAGCTGGGCATCAGCGCGCCGTCTGGTAGCGTCGGCCAGTATCGCCGGATGGCCGGATAAAACCTCTCCGCCCGCGCCGGATCGACCGCGTAGTCGATGGCATCGACCCATTCCACGTCGGGACCGAATCGGGCCTGTCCCGCCATGTCGAGGGTAAGGTGCACGCCCAGCCCGCCGGGCTCGGGCACCGGATAGATCAGGCGCGAGAATGGCGCCCGCGCGCTGCAACTGAAATAATTTCCCTTGGCGAGATAGGCCCGCGGTATCAACTCGATCGGCATGCCATCGATACCGCGCGCGACCGCTGGCGCACCAAGCCCCGCGGCGTTGACGAGAAGCCTGCATTCGAGGCTCATCGGCGCAGTGCCGCCGACGTCGAGTACGATTCCATCAGCGGCGGCCTTGGCGCGCAGCAACGGCGTATGAAAAGCAAAGGCCGCGCCGGCAATTTCGGCGTCGCCGCGCAGCGCCAGCATAAAGGCGTGGCTGTCGATGATCCCTGTGGAGGGCGAGAGCAGGGCGGCGTCGCAGTTCAGCGCCGGCTCCAACGCGCGCGCCACGTCGCCAGAGAGGGTTTCCAGGTCGAGCACGCCGTTGGCTTCGGCATGAGCCCTGATCGACTGCAGTTTTGCGGTTTCCTTCGGCGTGGTTGCGACGATCAGCTTGCCGCAATTGCGATGCGGGATGCCGTGGTCGCTGCAATATTCATACAGCGCACGCTTGCCGCTGACGCACATCCGCGCCATCAGGCTTCCCGCGGGATAATAGATGCCGGCGTGGATCACTTCGCTGTTGCGCGACGAGGTGACCGTGCCGATACCCTCGGCCGCCTCCAGGACGATGACCTCGCGGCCGGCCTGCGCCAGCCGCCGCGCAACCGCAAGGCCGATCACCCCCGCACCGATGACGACGCACTCGACTTTGTCCATTCGCGGGTTCAGATCCGGGATTGAGGGTTGTTCGATCCGGCGCGCACAACCAAGAGTTGGCCCTCCCTCGTCCCAGGGTCGCTTGGCGTCCTCTATCACTCTGTTGAGGATGACCTTTTCAATGAAGGCGTCAAATTTCTTCCGCGTGATTTCCAGACCGGATTCGCGTTAGTGACGCATTAAGCATGTCAGGGCAATTGCGGTTATTTAAGTCGCATTTTTGGATTGCATGGGTACGTGTTTACCCGATCCAAACCCGCGAAGCCAGACACTCCGCCGCAGAAATCCGCGGGTGAGCGATGGCTGACAAGAATTGGCAGGCGGGCGGCAAGAATCTGATTTCTGCGCGGGCCGTCGTTTGCCTGATCGCCACCATTGCGCTGTTCGGCGCCGCCGCCTGGGGCGTGTCCAATAACTTTGCGCCCACGAGCTCTGTCGGCGGAGCCGACCCCCATATGGTCTGGGAAATACTGATCGGCGGCATTGTTGTCAGCTCTTTTCTCGCCGCCGTGGCGCTGTGGGTCCACTCGGCATTGCGCCGGGTCAAGCGCTTGCAGTTGCATAGAATTGCATTCGTCCGTTCCGCCCTGAACATCCTCAGCCACGGCGTGGTGATGACGGATCAGCGGAAGCGGGTGGTGTTCTGCAACGCCCGTTATCTCGAGATCTACGGCTTGGCGCGTTCGGATATTCCTCGAAACATGACCGGACCGGAATTGCTGGAGATGCGGCGCAAACGCGGCTTGCTCGACGTCAGCGTCGAGGACTTCTACGCTCAAGCTGGCGCTCCGGAAGGCCTGATTACCGAACTGCCGGGCGGGCGTTCGATTCTGGTCAAAAGTTTTGCGCTGCCAAACGGCGGCTCGGTGGCAACGCATGAAGATTGCAGCGAGCAGCGCAAGCTTTCCAGAGAGCTCGCGTCCACCAAGCATTTTCTGGAATCGGTGCTCGAGAATGTGCCGGTATGCGTGGCCGCCAAGAGCATCGAGGATGGCCGCTACATTTTTGCCAACCGCGCCTTCGAACGCTTCTCGCGCTTCTCCCGCGCCAATATTCTTGGCAGGCGTGCCGACGAGCTATTCAAGGCCGATACCGCGGCAAGGATCGAAGCGGCGGATCAGGCCGCGCTCAAGTCGCCCGAGGGCCAGTTCCGCAACGAATTCGCGGTCGAGCGCGGTTCGGAAAAGCGGGTTCTCGCCTCGAATCGCGTGATCGCGCGCGACGAAAAGAACCAGCCGCAATTCCTGATCGCGCTGTTCGACGACGTCACCGACCGCAAATCGCTTTCCCATGAGCTGGAAAACACCAAGAAATTTCTTGAACTGGTGGTCGACAACATTCCGGTTTCGCTGATCGTCGAGCGGGTCAGCGATGGACGATACCTTCTCGCCAATCGCAGCGCCGAGACCATCCTCAACCGCCGGCGCGAGGACGCCACAGGGCTAACGGCTGCGGATATTTTCAATCCGAGAGAAGCCAAGCTGATCATTGCGCGAGACGAGGCGGCGATCAAAAAGCGCGGCCTGCTCACCGAGGAACACCCGATCAGCACGAAGGACGGCTTGCGCCTGTTCCTGACGCGCCGCATGACGGTGCTCGACGACGCCGGCGAGCCGCAATATCTGATCAAGACCCACGAGGACGTTACCGACCGCCGCCAGACCGAATCGCGCATGGCCCATATGGCGTATCATGACGGTTTGACGGACCTGCCGAACCGTGCGGCGTTCCTGCAGGCGCTCGCGCAGATGATCGAGGCCTGCGAAGGCACCAGTGAGGAGTTTGCGGTGCTGTCCCTCGACCTCGATGGTCTGAAGGAAGTCAACGACGTGTTCGGCCACGCGACCGGCGACAAATTGCTGATCGAAGTGGCGCGCCGCATCCAGGCCTCGGCGCGCGGCGGCGTGGTCGCCCGGCTCAGCGGCGACGAGTTCGGACTGATCATCGATGGAAAGCAACCGGGCGCCGGCACCGCGCTGGCAGAGCAGCTTGCCGAAGTGCTGGCGAACGAGTTCCAGATTGACGGCAAATCGGTTCGCACCGGGGTAACCACCGGCATCTCGATATTCCCGCACAATGGCGCTGACGCCGCGTCGCTGCTTGCCAATGCCGGCGCGGCGTTGTTCCGCGCCAAGGCAAAATCGCGCGGCTCGATCAGCGTCTATGAACCGGAGATGGACCAGCAGATCCGCGACCGCCGCGTGCTGCACCAGGAACTTTCGCTCGCGATCAGGAACGGCGAACTCTCGCTGTACTATCAGCCGCAAGCGGCGTCGCGCCGTACCCTCCCCGGCATCGAAGTCATCGGGTTCGAGGCCTTGGCGCGATGGCTCCATCCGGTGCGCGGCTTCGTGCCCCCCGGCGATTTCATTCCGCTCGCGGAAGAAAGCGGGCTGATCGTCGAAATGGGCGAATGGATTCTGCGCGAAGCCTGCCGGGAGGCCGCGTCGTGGCCGATGCCGCTGCAGATCGCGGTCAATCTGTCGCCGGCGCAGTTCATGCACGGCGATCTGGTCGGCCTCGTGCATTCCATACTTCTCGAGACCGGCCTCGCGCCCGGCCGGCTCGAGCTGGAAATCACCGAGGGCGTGCTGATCGAGGATTTCGAGCGCGGCCTGGCGCTCTTGCGGCGGCTGAAGGCGCTTGGCGTGCGCATTTCCATGGATGACTTCGGCAGTGGTTATTCGTCGCTGAGCTATCTTCAGGCGTTTCCGTTCGACAAGATCAAGATCGACCGCGCTTTCGTCATCAATCTCGGACGCAACCCGCAATCGGCGGCGATCGTTCGGGCGGTGATCGGTCTTTGCCACGGCTTGGACATGTCGATCGTCGCCGAGGGCGTGGAAACCCAGGAGCAGCTCGCTTTCCTTTCGGACGAGGGCTGCGACGCGGTGCAGGGCTATCTTATCGGCAAGCCCCTGCCGATCGGACAGTACGCCGCGCTGGTCGGCCGCGGTGGCAATACGATGGAGCCTGCCCGCAAGACCGGCTAAGTCTCCGTGCATGGCGGACTACGATCTCGCGATCATCGGCGGCGGACTAAACGGCGTTAGCCTTGCGCGCGACGCCGCCGGTCGCGGCCTGCGGGTAATCCTGCTGGAGCAGGGCGACCTCGGCGCAGGCGCATCGCAGGCTTCGCCGCGGCTGATCCACGGTGATCTTTCGGTGCTGGAGCGGAGAGCCTTTCTGCGCGTCCGCGCGGCTTTGGCCGAACGCGATATCTGGCTGCGGATCGCACCGCATCTGGTGCGCCCGATGCGCTTCGTGATCCCTGCCCATTCCGACGAGCGTCCGTCGTGGTTGCTGCGCTCGGGGCTGTTGCTCTACGACCGGCTTGCCTCGCGCACGCATCTGCCGGCCTCGGCAACGATCGACGTCACGCATCATCCGATCGGCAACGCACTGAAGCGGCCATTCGGCACCGCGTTTGAATACTCCGACTGCGTGGTCGACGATTCGCGGCTGGTGATCCTCAACGCCGTCGACGCCGCAGAGCGCGGCGCGTCGATTCGCACCGGCGCGCGGTGCGTCCGCGCCGACCGGCTCGACACCTGGCGGCTGTCGGCAATCGATCGCGGCCACCGGCAGGTGATCACGGCGAGGGCGTTGGCCAACGCCACCGGCGCCTGGACGGCGTCGGTGGCGGAAACCGTATTGCGGATGCCGCCGCCAAACCTCGCCACCGTGCAGATGAGCCAGATTGTCGTGCGGCGTCTGTTCGATACCGACAGCGTCTACGTTTTCCAGAACAGCGATCGGCGGCTGATTTTCGCCAGTCCGTATGAGCGCGATTTCACCCTGATCGGCACCGTGGGGCACGCGTTCAAAGGAGATCCCGCCATCGTGTCGATGCAGGCTGCCGACGTCGCCTATCTCTGCGACGCGGCGAACCGGTATTTTCGCGAACGCATTGAACCGGTCGATGTCGTCAGGACGGTTTCCGGCGCCAACGCGGTGATGGACCCGCAAGGCAGGCGCGCCGCGCGGGATGGCGTGGCGACGTTCGATGCCGGGCGCGGCAAGGCGCCGCTGCTGACGATGTTCGGTGGCGATGTCACGACGTCGCGGCGGCGCGCGGAGTGGGCCGTCTCCAGGCTTACGCCTTTCTATCCGATGTCGGCGCGCTGGACCGCGAAGGCGCCGCTGCCGGGCGGCGATTTTGCGTGGTCGCGGTTCGACGCGCAGCTCGATGTCGTGCGTGAGCGCTGGCGGTTTCTGACCGAGGCTCAGGCCCAGCGTCTGGTCGCGGCCTATGGCTCGCGCATCGAGGCTGTCCTCGGCGACGCAAAAAGCCGAACCGATCTCGGTCCGGCGTTCGGGCCGGAACTGACCGGCGCTGAGGTGCGCTATCTCATGGCCAGGGAATGGGCGCGTTTCCCGGATGACATTCTCTGGCGCCGCTCGAAACTAGGTCTGACCATGCCCCCGCAGGATCGCGACGCGCTGGCAGCGTTCATGGCGACGGCTCCTTGAGTGCCGATAATATTGTGGCCGCGCCCCGCGCCCACGGTTGAGCCGATGCCGATCCGCCGCTAGCGTGCAGCCACGATTGGGCCGGCGAGGAACATGGCTGAGGAATTATCGAAACCCGAACCGCAGGCGGTTTCGGCCGACCTTCCGCTCTTGCGTATCGACGCGGTGGTGAAAACGTTCGGCGGCTTCAGGGCGGTGGATCGGCTGTCACTCGACATCGGGGCGGGTGAGTTTTTTGCCCTGCTCGGTCCGAGCGGCTGCGGCAAGACCACGCTGTTGCGGATGCTCGCCGGTTTCGAGACGCTGGACGAGGGCCGCATCCTGCTGAATGGGACAGACATAGGCCCGGTGCTGCCGCACCAGCGTCCGGTGAACATGATGTTTCAGAATTATGCGCTGTTTCCCCATCTCACCGTGCGGGACAACATCGCGTTTGGATTAAGGCGCGCGCGTATGCCGCGCTCCCAGATCGATACGCGCGTGGCTGAGATGATAGCGCTGGTCAAGCTCGAGGGCCTCGAGACGCGAAAGCCCGATCAGCTCTCCGGCGGTCAGAAACAGCGCGTGGCGTTGGCGCGCTCGCTGGCGCGCCGGCCGAAAGTGTTGCTGCTCGACGAGCCCCTGGCCGCGCTCGACAAGAAGCTGCGCGAAAGCACGCAACTTGAATTGATGGAGGTGCAGCGGCGCCTCGGCATGACCTTCATCATCGTCACCCACGATCAGGAAGAGGCGATGACGGTAGCCGACCGGATCGGCGTGATGGCTGCTGGCCGGCTCGAACAGGTCGCGACGCCGCGCGAACTCTACGAGGCGCCGGGTTCGCGCTGGATCGCCGAATTCGTCGGCGACATCAACCTGTTCGAGGGTCAAGTTGCGTCACGCGAAGCCAATCGCCTGGCGGTTTCGACAAACGCCGGAATGCTTTTGGCCGCGCAGCCGCGCCAGCCGATCACGAACACCATCGTCGCCGTCGCGATCCGCCCGGAAAAAGTAAAACTGTCGCGGCGCGGCCCGATGCCGGATCCGCTCAATGCGCAGGCGGTCAACCGGCTGGAAGGTGTCGTGACCGATGTCGGCTATCTCGGCGGTCTCACGACCTACAAGCTGAAGCTCGACAGCGGCGCGGTCTTGCGCTCGTCGATGGCGAACACGGCGCGCATCGATATCGACGCCTACAGCGCCGGCCAGCGGGTGGTGGCGTGGTTCACGCCCGACGATTGTGTGGTGCTGGAGCAATGAGCGCGCGCCGCATCTTCACTGGTCCGGCGCGCCTTGCCGCGATCGCGCCCTATCTCTGGATGGTGTTGTTTTTCCTGGTGCCGTTCGGCTTCGTGCTGAAAATCAGCCTGTCGCAGACCGCGATCGCACAGCCGCCCTATCTGCCGGTATTCGATCCGACCCAGGGGTTTGAGGCGATCAAGGCGGCGTTTGCGGCGCTGTCGCTGGATAATTTCAAGCTGCTGGTCTCCGATCATCTCTATGTTCTGTCGTATTTGCGCAGCCTCGTCGTCGCGGTGGTTTCGACCTCGATCCTCCTGCTCATCGGCTATCCCATCGCCTACGGCATGGCGCGGCTGCCGCAGCGCTGGCAGAGCGTGGCAATGATGCTGGTAATCGTTCCGTTCTGGACCTCGTTTCTGATCCGCATCTATGCCTGGATCAACATCCTGCAGCACGACGGCTTGCTCAACCAAATCCTGCTCGCGCTGCATCTGGTATCGGCGCCCGTGGTGTGGCTGTCGACCGACAGCGCGATGTATATCGGCCTCGTCTATTCCTATCTGCCGTTCATGATTCTGCCGCTCTATGCGACGCTTGCCAAAATGGATCCTTCGTTGCTGGAGGCCGCCAATGATCTCGGCGCTTCGCCGCTCAGGGCGTTCTGGCTGCTGACGTTTCCGCTGTCGCTGCCGGGCGTCGGCGCGGGGGTCTTGTTGTGCTTCATTCCCATCGTCGGCGAGTTCGTGATCCCCGATCTTTTGGCCGGCTCCCATTCGCTGATGATCGGTCAGATCCTGTGGCTGGAATTCTTCACCAACAAGGACTGGCCGGTGGCCTCCGCTGCCGCGGTCGCGCTCTTGATCCTGCTGGTGCCGCCGCTCCTGCTCTATGACCGGCTGCAGCGCCGCCAATTGGAGGGCGCACGCTGATGGCGCGCACGGTGAACCGGATCACGCGTTTCAACATATCGGCGCTGGCGCTCGGGCTCGCGTTTCTGTACCTGCCGATCGTGATTCTCGTGATCTATTCGTTCAACGCCTCGCGGCTGGTCACGGTGTGGGGCGGCTGGTCGCTGCGCTGGTACACCGAATTTTTCAATGACCGCGCCATGCTGGAGGCGGCCTGGATGAGCTTGCGCGTCGCGGCGGCCTCGGCCACGATCGCGACGCTGCTCGGCACGCTCGCCGCGGTCGCGCTTTCGCGCGGCGACCGCTTCAAGGGCCGCACGCTGTTTTCCGGCATGCTCTATGCGCCGCTGGTGATGCCCGAGATCATCACCGGGCTATCGCTGCTGTTGCTGTTCGTGGCGCTGAACGCCGAGCGCGGGTTCTGGACCGTGACCATCGCGCACACCACGCTGACCATGTGCTTCGTGGCCGTCGTGGTGCAGTCGCGGCTGACCTCGCTCGATCGCAGCCTGGAAGAAGCGGCGATGGACCTCGGCTGCAACCCGGTGCAGGCGTTTCTATCCGTGACGCTGCCGCTGATCATGCCGGCGATCGCCGCGGGCTGGATGCTGGCGTTCATCCTGTCGCTTGACGACGTGGTGATCGCGACTTTCACGACCGGTCCCGGTTCGGCGACGCTGCCGATCCGGATCTATTCCGAGGTGCGGTTAGGAGTGAAGCCCGAGATCAACGCCATCTGCACGCTGTTCATCGCTTTGATCGCGGTGGTGATCGTGGCGGCGTCGTTCGTGTCCAAACTGACGAGAACGCGGGGCGAGAGCGCGGCGCCGTTGTAGCCTGCGGTTCGATCGCAAGTTCCGATTCAATTTTCAAACAGCCGTCATTGCGAGGAGCCAACGGGTCTCGCCTTCGGCGAGCCCGATGACGGGCTCCGCGACGAAGCAATCCATTCTTCCTTTGCGTTGCGAGATGGATTGCTTCGCAGAGCCTGTCATCGGGCGCGCATTCGCGCGACCCGTTGGCTCGCAATGACGTCGCTCCAATTTCAAATACGCGTTCGCGATCCCGCGGCGGGATGCGCCCGAGGTTTGCGTTTCGTCGTCCCTCGAAAGAAGAGGGAGCAGGGAATGCCGGATGCGCGCTGCACCCGCGGTCCCGTGTGCAAAAGGGTAGAAAAAAGCGCACACGAGCATACAGGTTCAGCGGAGGCAATCCGGCATTCCCTGCGCAATGGCTTTACGGCTTATGCCGCGCTCTCCCCGGCGACGAATTCGTCTTGTCACCGTCGCTGCCGGCTTGATGGCGGATCGTCTCCGGTCGGATCGATTTCGCCACCGACAGCTTGGCACCAGCAACGGGTGTCGGGACCACACGGTTTTGCCGTACGCAACAACGCCGGTCGTCTGCGCGCTGTGGACCGCTCACGGATCAAGGATCCGCCCTGCGATCACCTTGCGCGCCGACGCTGCCGCGTCCACCGCATCCCATCCCGCGTTTCGTGACGATCGCGATACGCCCCTCTTCCCGGGTGAGACGGGCGAACTGATAAAACTGATTTGCCCGACGTGTTAAGCGAAGTTTTGCCCGTCGGGTTGTTTTGCCGCAGCCCCGGCTCCCGTAGTGCGGGCAGGCAAGCGTAGGGAAAAGCGTAGCGTGAATGATGGCGGTACGGCTCAATCTATCAACGTCATTGCGAGCCAACGGGTTGCGCCAATGCGCGCCCGATGACAGCTTCCGCGAAGCAATCCATTCTTTCCTTGCTGTGTGGGATGGATTGCTTCGCTGCGCTCGCAATGACGTTGGTGATAGGTCGCCACATAAGAACTGGCGGCTGTATCGCTCAGGACTTCACCGCGCCCGCTGTCAGGCCGCCGACCATATAGCGCCTGAACGCGTAATAGATCGCGGCCGGCGGCAGCGCGTAGATGAACCCCGTCGTCATCAGCAATTCCCACGGCGAATCGTCGGCGGCGAGGAAGTTGCCGAGAGCGACCGGCAGGGTGATATCGGTATCCCTGGACAGCAGCAGGAACGCGTAGAGATATTCGTTCCAGGCCAGCAGCAGCGCGTAACAGCCGATCGCCACCAGCGACGGCATCATCAGCGGCAGATAGACCAGCCGGAATATTTGCGGGATGGTGGCGCCGTCCATGATCGCGGCCTCGTCAAGCTCCACCGGCAACTTGTCGGAGGCCTGCTTGAGCACCCAGATCGCGTAGGGCGAGGCGATCGTCACCATCGCGAGAATCAGCGACCAGTGATTGTTGAGCAGTCCGTAATTGCCCATGGTCCGATACATCGGAACCGCAAGAAACGCTGCCGGGATGAAGTAGGTGAATAGCGCCAGATTCATCACCCAGCGGCCGCCGGGGACTTTCAACCGCGAGATCGCGAACGCGGTTGCGGTCGCAATCAGCAGCGTCAGCACGCCGACCGAAACCGCGATGACGGTCGAATTCCAGAACTGGATCCAGAAATCCCGCAGGAAATAGTGCTGCTGGTGAAACACGATATGGAAGTTATGCAATGTCGGATGATCGGGCCAGAACTTGCCCGCGAACGCATCTTCCTTCGGCGAGATCGCAAACAGCATCATGTGATAGATCGGCAGCATGGTCCAGATGAAGACGGGAATGCCGATCAACAGCAGGCGCGCTTCGGTGCTGGCTTCGCGCAAGGACGGCAGCTTGAAGGAGGGGAGCTTCATCGCGACAGCCGTTTCATCATGAAATACATCAGCGGAAGCACGAACGGCAGCGCGCAGACGATCGAGGCCATCGCAAGCGAGAGTTGGTCGAGCCGGAGATAGCGGATGCCGAGCGTCGACAGCACATGGGTGAGGTCGGCCGGGCCGCCGCCGGTCAACAGATACACGCTGTTGAAGTCGCCGAGCGTCCAGATCATCGAAAGCAGCGTGCAGGTCAGATACAGCGTCCGCACCGACGGCCAGGTGATGTAGCGGAATTTCTGCCACCAGGTCGCGCCGTCGACGTCCGCCGCTTCAAATAGATCGCCCGGGATCGCCAGCCGTCCGGTCATCAGGATCAAGGTCCAGAACGGCAGCGACTTCCAGATATGCATCATGATCGCCATCGTCAGCGCGACGGTCGGATCGTTGAGCCAGTTCGGACCGTCTTCGCCGGTGAACTTGAAGATGAGGTGGTTGACCATGCCCCATTCGGGATTGAACATGAATCGGACCGACAGGATGGTCGGTATTGAAGGCACCGCCCAAGGCAGGATGAATAAAACCGACAGCCATCTGATCCACGAGCGCTCCTGAATGAAGAAGCCCGACAGGAACAGCGCCACCAGCATCTTGAAGTTGATGCCGATCACCAGGAACACCAGCGTGTTGATGGCGGCCCGGGCAAAAATCGGATCGTTGTAAAGTGCGACGTAGCTCGACGGATGGCGCGCCAGCCATAGCCCGTAACCAACCGGATAAATCACGAAGGCGAGGAACACGAGCGCATATGGTGCCAGCAGCACGATGCCCCAGACCTGCGGGGTCGACAGACGTCCCGCCAACGGTGCGCCTGGTATCGCCTGATCCGAGGTCGAAAGCGTGATCGCCATTATTCCCTACTCTACTCCCAGCCAATGTCGGCGGCAGCTTTCATTTCACGTCGTCCCTGCGGAAGCAGGGACCCATACGCCGCAGCCCTAATTTTGAGCGACGCTGTTCGACGGCTGTCGCGCAACGACTGAAGGCTGTGGTTATGGGTCCCCGCGTTCGCGGGGACGACGGTAATGCATTGGCGGCGGCCGGCATCCTTTACGCTAGCCGGCGATTTCCTTGAGGCGGGCGATCAGTTCATCGACGGCCTTTTCGACCGGCACCTTCTCGCTGACCACGCGGTTCATCGCCTTGGCCCAGACATTCTCATTGTTCAGGATGGTGAACTTGTAGTTCCGGGTGAAGTCGAACGGCTGGGTGCCGCCGGTGAACTGGGTATAGACCGCCTTGCGATGGCGGTCAGCTTGCCAGAACGGACTCTGCTGGCTCGCCGTCGTGACCGGGAACCAGCGGCCGAGCGCACCCTCGACATAGGGCCGAAGATTTTCCTCCTGCATCAGGAATTTGACGAATTCCTTGCCTTCCGCCTTGTTCTTGGCGTTCGCGAAGATCAGCCCGGTCTTGACGTCGGAACGGTATTTGATCGGCGTGCCGTCCGGCTTGTTGGGAAAGGACGCGGTGATGATGGTTTCGTCATACGCCTTCTTGCCGGCGGCGCGTTGCTCGGGCGTCAGCGCGGGATTGTTGGCATCGTCGAGCCACTTCGCCGCGATCGAGATCGTGAAATTGTGCGTCATCACGATCGTCTTGTTGTGGAAGGCGACGTTGTTGTCCGGGTCCTTCCAGGTGGTGGACGACGGCGGCGTGCAGCCCCTGACATAGGTGTCGGTGTAGTCCTTCAGCGCGCCGATCAGGCCCTGCCGGACCTTGGGATCGTCGACCAGAAGCTTGCCGTTCTCGTCGACGAGGTTGACGTTATAGGCGTCCATGAAGGTGTAGAACGACTGGAACGAGTCGGTGGATTCTACGCCCATCGGCTGGCCGACGGCGAAGATGCGCTGGCCGGTGGCCTTGCGGATGGCGGGCTGCACCTTGTCGCACCAGAACGACCAGTAATCCGCCCATTTGGTCGGGATGTCGCTCTGCTTGAAGCCGGCCTGCTCCAGCATGTCGCCCCAGATCTGCACGTGCATGCTCTGCTGCTTCAGCGGGAAGCCGTAATAGCCTCGCTTCTTGGTGACATCGTTGAGCAGAAAGGCGGTTTCCAGCGTGTTCGGCGCGAACGCCGATTTCATCGGCAGCAGGATGTCCGAGAGATCCTCGAGCTTGCCCTCGAACGCCCATTTGCCCTGCGCCTGCACGTCGTAAGTATCGGAATAGGCGACATCGGGCACCGTGCCGGAATCCAGCGCCGCCACCGTCTTCGGAATCATGTCCTGAATGGCGTATTGCGACAGCTCGACCTTGATCCCGGTCTTGGCCTCGAACTTCTTGATCGTCTCCAGCAGCGCGTCGTCTTCGGACTTGTAGAAGCCCTTGCCGAACCAGACCGTGATCTTCTTCTCCTGCGCCACAGCTGGCGTGGCCGCGTAAGCAAGGCCGATGGCGGCGGAGACCGCCAACGCAAGTGCGCGTATTCCCCTGGGTTTCACGTCGTTCTCCCTGTTTGTTTCTTGCCGGATCTTCTTAACCGGTTGGATAAAAGACTAACGCATTGCCGCGGGCTGATCCAGATGATCAATCTGCATCTTCCGTGAATGTTGCCGGCGCCGGAGGTCAGCCGAACTCGTCGTCGAAGCGTTAGGGCAAACCCTGGACGAGCGATTTCATGAAGCCAATCGGTTCAACCACTCCGGACCTCACCTGAGGAGCCGGCGAAGCGTAGCGCAACCGGGCGTATCGAAGGATAGCAGGTTGCATGGCCATCGCCGGCGGCCATCCTTCGAGGCGCATCGCCTGGGCGATGCTCCTCAGAGCCTGACCGAAAAGCGGCCAATAGAATAGGCCACTTCTCGTCATTGCGAGGAGCGAAGCGACGAAGCAATCCACTAACAGCCATATTAAATCCTTTGGATTGCTCCGCTACGCTCGCAATGACGGTCTCAAAATCCGTTATTTTGTTGCATGCATTTCCGGTCATACTCTCAGGATGAGGTCCGGACAGAATGCCGATAGGAAATGCTGAGCTAGTTTGCCTTCGGCGCTTCCGCTGGCGCGCCGGCAGGCGCTGCCGCTTCGGGCACAGTGGCAGGCTTCAGTCCGCCGCCGGTGAAGCGTTCCAGCACCGAGCGCACCGCGTCGCGGGTCTTGCGATCCTTGACCGCATCCAGCAGCGGAGCGGAGGCCGGCGAACGCCGGATCAGGCTTTCGGGATCCGGGAAGATCAGCGGATCGTCCCACGGGCCTTGCACCACGAACGGCAGAACGAAGCCGGGTGCGGCATTCGCTGCCGAGGTCAGGCTGGCAACGCCCTTCATGTCGTATTCGCGCGACGGGACCGAGGCGGTCCCGGTCAGGGTGATACGCGCGGCGGGTCCTTCCACGCGAATATCCTCTGCAGTCGCGATACCGTCGCTGAATTTCACAGCGATGGTCAGGCTCTCGTAGGGCGTCGAGCCACTGCGGAAATTTCCGCCGCCGGACAGCGGCCGCCGTTCCAGCCGCTTCAGCAACTGCTCGACATTGAAGCCGGCGATCGCGCCGTCATGACCGCTCAACGTGGCGGTGCCGTCGAGCGACTGCGCCAGGCCGAACGGGCTCGAGCCCGACGCGACCAGTGACATGTTGAGATCGCCTCGGCCGGACAGTTTGGTGACGCCGAACAATTCGCTGGCGCAGGCTTGCAGATCGACGTCGGTGAACTGGAGCTGCGCCTTTATGTCGGCGACAGCATCGGAGCGCGCGACCCCGAACGAGCCCTTGGCGATGCCGCCATACACCTGCGCCTCGCCCACGCTCAGCGCCAGCGCGCCGCCACGCAAATTGGCGCCGAACGCGGTGCGGCCGAGTTTGGTCGAGCCGACCGTCACCCTCGCCGCCGACAGGCGCATGTCGAGGTCGGTTGTAGACAGCGAATTCAAATCGAACAGTTGCCGGTTCCAGTCGCGCGCGCCGCTGGCGAGCAGGCGGAAGGTCGGGATATAGGGAGTGAAGTCGAGCGCGTCGGCGGCGAGTGTCGCCTGCAGCGTCTGGCGGCCGTTGTTGGCGTAGGTCATGACGCCTTCGGCGACGTTGCCGTCGAGTTCGACATTGACGTTGGTCAATGCGATCGACGGACCGACGATATTGGCGCGCGCCTTCAGCGCGAAGCGGCCGAACCCGCCGCGGCCCGGCGGCGGCTGGCCGGTCCAGCGCAAGGCGTTGCGCAACGACGCGCTGTCGATGGTTAGCGTGCCTTCCATCATCATGCTGGTGCGATTGGCGACGGTGCCGTCGAAAGCCAGTTTCAACGGGGCGCCTGCGAGCCGTGCCTTCAGCCCGGACCGCTCGCCCGACAGCGCCGCAACGAAATCGCTGGTGCTGATCGAGCCGTCGACACGCTCGCCGCGCCAGTCGAATTGCCCGGTCGCGGCAAAGGAACGCGAGATCGACGGCCAGGCCAGCGAAAGGTCGATATCGTCGAGCGTTTCGGAGACGCGATTGGCGGCATCTTCATAGCTTAGCAGGCCGTCCTGGATCCTGATTTCGGAGAACGACAGCGGGTTGTCGGCGCCGGGTTTCATGGTATGGGCAATGGTGTCGATGAACGGCGTCCAGTTGCTTTCGCCGTCGGCTTCGCGGACGACGCGGATATGCGGCCGCAACATCATGACATCGGCGATCTCGAATCGCTGCAGCAACAGCGGCAGCAAATGCAAATTCGCGGTCAGGACGTCGACGGCTAGGGCGGGGTCGGCGCTGCCGCCGCCCTTCAGCCCGACATCATGAAACGAGACGTAGCTTGTGGGAAAAACCGAAACGTCGATGCTGCCATTGACCACCAGTTCGAGGCCGGTCACGGCGCGGATTTGTGCCTCCACCGCCTGGCGCAGGGCGTCGCGGTCGAGGAACCAGGAGGTCGCGATCAGGCCGATCAGCGCCGCGCCGAGAACGGCCGCAATCGGCATCCCCAGGCGCTTCATTCCTTGGCCCATCGTCAATGACATATTCAGGTCGGTTGGTGTCGGTCGCTGTTGAACTAAAGGGCGGGCGGTGCACCGACCGAACTCGGGTTTACCCGAACTCGGCAAATATGTCCTTATCCAAATCGGCAACGGGCGACTTGAATGGCGCCCCTGCCAACGCCGGCAACTTGATGGGTTTTCTTGACGCTTTCAAGGCCGGTTTCCGGGCGGTTCCATAGCAAGGTGGCCGTCCGGATAGCATGGAAGAGCTGTTCATAGGGCTGTCCGTTGCGCTTCCCGGTCCGGAAGCTCGACCGCTGATGGGAGTCCAGACGAAGAAATTCGTGCCTGCCCGGTCGAAAATTGCTAGCGTAGCCATATTGCGCAGCGTTGATGTTGATTAAGGCCATTTTCATGTCTCCGATTTCAACCGCTACTTTGAGATGCCTAACATCGGCAGCCTTGCTCGCGACATCCGCGCCCGCGGCATTCGCACTCACCCAGGAAGCCGCGCTCGAAAGCTGCAGGATGAGCGTCGGAAAGCCGATCGTTCAGAGCTGCATGAGAGCCGCGGGCGGCCCGGCAAATCTCGAAGCATGTCGCGCCAAGGCCAAGCCGCAGGTCCGCGCCTGCGTGATGGCCGCGCTCAACGCCGCCAATGGACGCGCCAACGTCGCCGTTGCGATTCCTACCGAGGCTGCGCCAAAAACGCCCGGGGCCAGTGCGCTGCCGGCTGGATTTGTCGCCCCGCCGCGGACGATTACCGACATCACTGCGATTTTGGACAGCGAGAAGCCCGACCTCAAGACAATCGAAGAGCTGAAGGCCGAGGCGGATGCCAATCCGACGGGCAAAGAATCGCGAGAGGATCTTGCGCAGTTCTATTTCGATCGCGGCAACGCCCGGGCCCAGCTTGGCCGGCTAGCCGACAGCCTCGCCGATGCCAACAAGGCAATCGAAGTCGGCCGCGGCGCTGTCACCGCTAACATGATGGGACGGCTGATCCAGCTTGCCGCAAATCAGTATTCGGCCGCTGGCGATCCGAAGAAGGCGTTCGATCTGTTCCAGCGCCAGCTTCGCGAAGTCGCCACTCAGAAGGGCGCCAAGGGATACCTGTTCGGCGCCAACCGTCAGATCGCTGGCATGCTGATACAGATGGGCGATATCGCCCAGGCGGAGGCCTATCTTCGCCGTAGCCAACCGCTGATTCAGGAATCCCGGACCAGCGGGCATCCGGCATGGCGATCGTCCTACAACACCAACGGCCAGAACTGGGAGGCGGAAATCGAACTCGGCCGCGCCATGATTTTCGAAGCGCGCGGCCAATTCCGCGATGCGGAGGCATCCTACAGGCTGGGCGAACAGCGCAAGCGGGCAGGAATCAAGGGGCTGTTGGGTTCCGAGAATCCACCCTCCGAATCCAGCCTGCTGCAGGGCGTCGATTTTACGATAGTGAGTCAGGCCCGGATGAAGGCACGGCAGGGGCGGCTTGCGGAAGCCGAAGTCGATGCGCGCCGCGCGCTGTTGTCGCGGCTGAAGGATCAGGGCAAGTACAATCCTACTACCCCGCGCTTCATCATGGGACTGGCTGATATCCTGGTGGAGCAGGGCCGTTACGCGGAAGCCGAACAGCTCGCGCGAGTGTGCCTCGAGATCAACCGCACGGTCGGCGTACCCGACGATTCGCTGTCCACGGTTCAGTTGTTGTCGCAACTCGGCGGCATCCTGAATTTGCAGCGCAAGGGCCCCGAGGCCATCACGGTCTACGCGCAGATCGACAAGGCGATCGCAAATTGGGAGCCGGCGCGGCGTCAGTCTTTCGAACTCAATGGCTCGCGCATTTTCTCGCTCTACGCGTCCGGTCAGGTCGAAGCCGGCATTGCGGCGGCAGAACAGCTTGTGAAGAAGCAACTCGCACGGGTCGGCGAAAGTCATTTCGATACCGCCTCGGCGCGCGGCACGCTCGCCATCGGGCTGATGCGGGCCGGCCGCGATGCCGATGCGATTCGCGAATTCAAGGCGGCGATCCCGGTCCTGATGTCATCGTCGCGCGAGAACGCCGACGACGAAAATACCACGGGGGTCGCCGCGCGCAGCCAGCGGCTTCAGGGCATCGTCGAGGCTTACTTCACGATGCTGGCGCGGGACAAGAATTCGGACAGCGACATTGGCGCCGAAACATTCAGCCTCGCGGATTCAATTCGCGGGCGCTCGGTACAGCAGGCGCTGGCGGCCTCCAGCGCGCGCGCGGCCGCCGCCGATCCCGCGCTCGCGGAATTGGTGCGCAAAGAGCAGGATCTTGCCAAGCAGGTGAACGCACATCGGAACGCTGAACAATGTGCTGTCGCTGTCATCGGCGGAGCGCGATGAGAAGGGCGTTCAGGCCATCAACGCCTCGATCAACACGTTGCGTGCCGAACGCAACAAGGCGAGGCAGGAGATCAGCCAGCGATTTCCCGCCTATGCCGATCTGGTCTCGCCCAAGCCTCCGTCGGTTGATCAGATAAGGGCAACGCTTGCCGATGGCGAGGCAATGCTCTCTTTCTATTTCGGGCAAACCGGCAGTTTCGTCTGGGCTGTTCCGAAGAATGGCCGGGTGGCGTTCGCCACGATCAAGGCAACCAGCGGAGAAATCGAAAGCAAGGTGCGCAAGCTGCGCGAAGCTTTGGAGCCGCAAGCCGCGATGATTTCCGACATCCCAGCATTCGATCTCAAGCTGGCTTATGAGCTTTACTCGCTCCTTTTGCAGCCGGTGGAAAGCGGCTGGAAGCCGGCAAAGAATCTGATCGTGGTCACCAACGGCGCGCTGGGCCTGTTGCCGCTGTCGCTGTTGCCGACCGCGCCGGCCGAAGTCCGCAGCGATGACGATCCGCTGTTTTCCGGCTACCGCAGCGTACCGTGGCTGGCGCGCACCCATGCCGTGACCACGGTCCCTTCCGCGGCGGCATTGCGCACGCTCCGGCAATTGCCCCCCGGCAAGCCGAACCGCGGCGAACTGATCGCATTCGGCGATCCGTATTTTAGCCAGGAACAGGAAGCCGACGCCGCCGGCGAAAAGGTCAAGCTCGCGGACGCCGGCGGCAACCTCACGCGAGGGCTGCCGTTGAAGCGGCGCAACGCGGTGAAACTCGAAGGTGTCGACAGCGCGGAACTGGCAATGTTGCCGCGTCTTCCCGATACGGCCGATGAACTGACATCGATCGCGCTGGCGTTGCAGGCCGATCCGTCCAAGGTCTTGAACCTCGGCAAGCAGGCCAGCGAACAGTCGGTCAAGACCATGAACCTTTCAGGGTTCAAAGTTCTGGCATTCGCAACGCACGGCCTCGTTCCCGGCGAGTTGAATGGCTTGACGCAGCCGGCGCTGGCGCTGTCCGCGCCTGCCGTGACCGGCGGCGAGGGCGATGGCCTCCTGACCATGGAGGAAATCCTGGGGCTCAAGCTCGACGCCGATTGGGTGGTGCTGTCGGCGTGCAACACGGGCGCGGGAGCCGGCGCCGGCGCCGAAGCCGCATCGGGACTTGGTCGGGCGTTCTTCTACGCGGGCACCCGCGCTCTGCTCGTGACCAACTGGTCGGTTCACTCGCAGTCGGCGCGTGAACTGGTCACCGATCTTTTCAAGCGGCAGGCGGACGATACCAAACTGACGCGCGGCGAGGCCATGCGCCAGGCCATGATGGCGCTCGTCGACGGCCCCGGCTACGCCGGCGCCGACGGCAAGACCGAGTTCGCCTATGCCCATCCGTTGTTCTGGGCGCCCTATTCCATCATCGGGGATGGCGGCGTCCGTTAAGTCTTTGAGTTTTGAGACGGGGAAAATAATGATTATGCGAATTTTCTGCACATTGCAGCCGTGTTCACTCCGCCGGACTGCGCTTATGCGGCACAGGTTCTAATCACCGACGAAGAAGCCAAGCTGCCACCGCCGAAGGGCGCCATCGCGACCGACCGACGAGGGATTCTGCGAGGACCAAAGGTCGATTTCGTGACCGCCGCCGAACCGGTCCGATCGCCGATGCGTTTTCAAATCAGGTTCGAGTCCTATGGCGGCGCCAAGGTCGATCCGGATTCGGTCAAGGTCACCTATCTCAGGACCCCGAACGTCGACCTTACTCCGCGCGTAAAGGCCTTTGTGCAGCCGACCGGTATCGATATTCCGGATGTGCAGTTACCCGCGGGCGATCATATGGTTCGGGTCGATATCAAGGATTCGGACGGGCGCGTCGGCAGCACAAGCTTTGTCCTGAAGATTGCCCCCTAGGACGACGTCGATGATGTGTCCGTTCTGCCGAGAAGAAAACGATGCCGGGGCGCTGGCCTGCGTTTCCTGTTCGCGCGATATCGCCATTCCGGGATCCTTGAAGGCCGAACGTGACGACCTCATTCGCAAGTGCGACCTTCTGCGAGACGAATTGATGCAGGCCAAGGGTGAGCTCGAGAGAGCGAGGCGCGACAAGAAGCGTCGATCAGCCTGATGGAGTGCCCATTCTGCGCCGAGACCATCAAGGATGAAGCCATTGTATGCAAGCATTGCTCGCGCGACCTCCGCGTCGTCCGTCCGGTCATCCATGAGGTGCAAGAAATTGTCGCGGAGATGGACAGGCTGCGCCGGGAGCTTGGCCGGATAAACGCAAGGCTTGAGCGGATCAAATATCCGGTCCACTACTTCGTCGCACACACGATCGGGTATGTGCTTGTCCCGATCGTCCTGCTCTTAGCGGCTCATATCCTGGTCACGATCGTATTCGACGCGAATCCGCTCTATCTGCGGCTGGCATCCGTCATCATTCCGGTTCCCTTTGGACTGGTGCTTTATGCCCGTCAAAACGCCGGATTCCGCGGCGCTATTCTTCTCGGAGCGCTGATCGCGATCCTCGCCGTGATCAGCATGCTGACGGTGACCGGTTTCAATGACAACGTTCCGATCGTTCCGGGTCCGTGGATCGAATGGCGCGAAGTCATCGAGTATTCGGCCAGCATTACACTCGCACTCGTCACCGGTAACATTATCGGCTTTCTGATTTTGGACGTCTTGCCGAAGACGATGGCTCAGGGCGGCAAGCCCAATGCGCTGGCTTATTCGATCGCAAGGCTGCTCGGGCAGCATGTCGGCGAGGAACAGCTGCGCCGGCGCGCACGCATCATTCAGGACCTGCTTGTCACGGTCGGGCCGGTGGCAGGCGTTGCGGCGACGGCAGCCGGCTCTGTCTATGCCGGCCTCAAAGGCGTTTTTGGCTGGTGAGAACATTGACGCACTGCGAAGATTTCGCCTAATAATCCCCCGATACGCGGGCCGTCAGCGCCTCCCTCCCATCAGGTCGCATTTCATGAAAAAGGTCTACCCCGACGCCAAATCGGCACTCGACGGCATTCTCAGGGACGGCATGATGATCATGTCCGGCGGCTTCGGCCTGTGCGGCATCGCCGAGATCTTGTCGGACGCGATCCGCGAATCCGGCGTCAAAAACCTGACCGTGGTCTCCAACAATGCCGGCGTCGACGGAATCGGATTGAGCCGGTTGCTCGAGACGCGGCAGATCAAGAAGATGATCTCGTCCTATGTCGGCGAGAACAAGCTGTTCGCCCAGCAGTTCCTCGCCGGCGAACTGGAGCTTGAATTCGCGCCGCAGGGCACGCTGGCCGAGCGCATCCGCGCCGGCGGCGCGGGCATCCCGGCGTTCTACACCAAGACCGGCGTCGGCACCCTGATCGCCGAAGGCAAGGAAGTGAAGGAATTCGACGGCGAGAAGTACCTCATGGAGCGCGGCCTGTTCGGCGATCTCGCCATCGTCCACGCCTGGAAGGGCGATACCGCCGGCAATCTCGTCTACCGCAAGACCGCGCGCAATTTTAACCCGATGATGGCGACGGCGGCGAAAATCACCATCGCCGAAGTCGAGCACCTGGTGCCGGCCGGCGAAATCGATCCCGATCACATCCACACGCCGGGGGTCTTCGTGAAGCGCATCATCGAGGTCGGCACGGCGAACAAGCGGATCGAGCAACGTACCACGCGCAAGCGCCCCGAAGCGGCCGCCGCGGCAGCAACCGGAGTAGAAGTCTGATGGCCTGGACCCGCGAACAAATGGCTGCCCGCGCCGCGAAGGAATTGCGCGACGGATATTACGTCAATCTCGGCATCGGCATTCCGACGCTGGTATCGAACTACATCCCCGAGGGCATGGATGTTGTGCTGCAGAGCGAGAACGGCATGCTCGGCATGGGGCCTTTTCCCTATGAAGGGGAGGAAGACCCCGACCTGATCAACGCCGGCAAGCAGACCGTCACCGAATTGCCGAGCACCAGCTATTTCTCCAGCGCCGATTCGTTCGCCATGGTGCGCGGCGGCCATATCGACCTGTCGATCCTCGGCGCGATGCAGGTGGCGCAGAACGGCGATCTCGCCAACTGGATGATCCCAGGCAAAATGGTGAAAGGCATGGGCGGCGCGATGGATCTGGTCGCGGGCGTCAAGCGCGTCGTCGTGGTGATGGAGCATTCCGCCAAGGACGGCCCGAAGCTTTTGAAGAAATGCGGCCTGCCGCTGACCGGCGAGCGGGTGGTCGACATGGTGGTGACCGATCTTGCGGTATTCACCATCGACAAGCACGGCAAGGATGGCATGGCGCTGGTCGAGCTCGCCGACGGCGTCACGCTCGACGAAGTGAAGGCGAAGACCGAAGCCGAGTTCCGCGTCGCGCTGAAAAACGCTTGAACGACACGCGGTTGATCGTCGGGACGGCAGTTGCGGCGTGAAGCTACGCCGGGCCTTTCGGAATATCTGAAAACCGCGTCAACCATGCCACCGGGCCGATGCTTGCGGCAACGATCAGCAATGCCGCGAGCGCACCTTCCTCGAAGCTGCCGCGGCTTGCGAACTGGTAGATCGAGGTCGCCAGCGTTTCGACATTCAGCGGCCGCAGCAGCAGCGTCGCCGGCAGTTCCTTCAGGCAATCCACGAACACGATGATTACCGCGCCGAGCATCGCCGGCCGCAGCAGCGGCAGATGTATCAGCCGCATCGTCATCCCCTGGCCGGCGCCGGCGGCGCGCGCGCTGTCGTCGTAATCGTGCGGAATCCGTTCGAACCCGGCCTTGATGAGCCCGGTCGGCACCGCCAGAAACCGGATCACATAGGCGATCACCACCGCAGCGCCCGAGCCGACCACGATCAGTCCCGGCAGCGGACCTCCCATCCATCGGGCGAGCGTGTTCAGCCCATTGTCGATGGCCAGAACCGGCGCGAGCAGGCCAAGCGCCAGCACCAAACCGGGCAGCGCGTAACCGGTTTGCGAAATGTTCATCGCGATCGATCGCAAGGCATTCGGCCGCCAGCGACAGGCGAGAACGGTCGCGAAGCCGAGCAGCAGTGCGATCGCCGTGGCAAGGGTCGCAAATGCGACCGAGTTGAACGCGTCGCGCCACAGCGACATGTCGAAATTGGTCAACAGCCCGCGCTTGAAACTCTGCTGCACCAGAAAAAGCAGCGGCACGAAAAACCCGATCAGCACCGGCAGCAGGCACACCGCGAATGCCCACCAGCCCTTGATGCCGCTCAACAGGGTTCGCTGCGTCAGTCGCGGGCTTTCGGCGGAAAATTCCGTCGCAGCGTTGCGGCGGCCGTAACGTTCGATTGCGATCAGGCCGGCAACGATCGCCAGCATGAAGCACGAAAGCTGGGCGGCGCCAGCCAGGCTTCCGCGATTGAGCCAGGTCGTGAAGACCGATACCGTGAGCGTACGGACGCCAAGATATTCGCTGGCGCCGATATCGTTCAGCGTTTCCAGCGATACCAGCGCGACGCCCACCGCCAGTGCCGGCCGGGCCATTGGCAGCGAGACCCGCCAGAACACGCTCCAGCTGTTGGCGCCGAGAGTCCTCGCGGCCTCGCTGAATTCCGCGCTTTGAAACTGAAACATCGATCGCGCCGACAGGTAGACATAAGGATACAGCACGAAGCCGATCACAACGATCGCGCCCGGCATCGAGCGCAGATTGGGAAGCGCCAGCACCACATCGCGCATCGGAAACCAGACCGCGAGGGTGCGGTGGACCAGGCCCAGCGGCTCGAACAGGTCGGCGTAGACGTAGGCGGCCATATAGGTGGGGATCGCCAGCGGTAACGGCATCAGCCATACCATCATCCGGCGGCCGCGAAAATCGTACAGCGAGATCAGCCACGCGGTGCCGGCGCCGATCAAGAGCGCGAGTGCGCTGACCCCGCCCAGCAGCAGCGCGGTCTCGAGGATCGCAAGCGGCAGCACGTAGTCAATGAGATGCCGCCAGACATCTGCCGCGGGCTGCATCGCGAGTGAGATGGTCGAGATGACGGGAGCGGCGACAAGGATCGCGGTCGCGACCGCGATTGCCGCCACGACCCGTCCAGCGCGCGTGGCGCGGCTCACGCGAGGACGCGTTTTCATGAAGTTGGAAAGCCACGCGACCTCTTTCCACTCCCACGAGAGGGAGCGGGAAGCAGGCAAGCGCCGGGAACGATCAATTGTCAAAACCGACCTTGTCCACCAGCGTCGACGCCGCCTTGCGGTTTGCGGAAATCTTCGAGATCGGCAGCGGATCGGCGTTGAGCTTGCCGTACCCCGCGATGGTTGGATTGATGGCGACGCCGGCGCGAACCGGATATTCATAGTTGGTGTCGGCATACATCTGCTGGGCCCGTTCACCGGCGAGCCATTCGATCAGTTTCACGGCATTGGCTTTGTTGGGTGCATGCTTCGCCAGCAACACGCCCGAAAGATTGACATGGGTGCCGCCGCCTTCGAATGTCGGCAGGATGACGCGCGTCGCTTCGGCCCACGCCTTCTTGTCGGGGTCGTTGTTCATCATCAGCGCCCAATAATAGGTGTTGCCGATGCCGATGTCGCATTTGCCGGCGGCGACGTCGCGCGCGGTCTCGCGATCGCCGCCCGAAGGTTTTTGCGCGAGATTGGCTTTGACGCCGCGCAGCCATTCCTCCGTCTTGGCTTCGCCGTACCTCGCCGCATAGGCCGCGAACAACCCGTTGTTATAGATATGCTGGCCGGAGCGGATGCATATTTTGCCCTTCCATTTGGGATCGGCGAGTTCTTCGTAGGTGATGGCATCCTGCTTGACGCGATCCTTTGAGGCATAGATCACGCGCGCGCGCATGGATATTCCGGCCCAATGTCCGTCCGGATCGCGATACTGAGCCGGCACGATCTTGTCGATGACTTCCGACTTGATCGGCTGCGTCACGCCGACCTGCACGGCTTCGTCGATGCGGCCGATATCGACCGTCAGCAGCACGTCGGCCGGGCTGTTGGCGCCTTCAGCCTTGATGCGCTGCTCAAGCCCCGAACTCGCCGAGACGACATTGACCTTGATGCCGGTGTCCTTGGTGAAGGCATCAAACAACGGCTGGATGAGCTTGGTTTCGCGATAGGTATAGACGTTGACTTCGCCGTTCTCAGCGGACGCCGTCGAGATCGGCGAAGTCAGACACAGCAATGCCGCAGCGGCGGCAAGAGCGCGAAAATGGATCATGAGAGCTGCTCCGGCGGAGATGGTGACGATGCCGGTCTCAGTAGCGCAGCAGGTACCGCGCTGTCCGCGACGCGATGCCGCGAACGGGTCGTTTTAGAGAGATTCCACGCTGTGATTTAGAAGCGTTCCAAAACTCATCGAGCGCATGCTGGCCGTCCGAGGCTACGGCTCTCGCCGTAGCCTCGGACGCTTTTTCTACGAAACTTCCTTCAGCAACGCAGGTGCGGTCTCGTTGCGCTTGAGTTCTTCCAGGCTGCGATGCCGCGGCTCGATGCCGAGCGCCCAGACCGTGATGATCTGCACAACCAGCAGCCCGATCATCAGCGACATCACGCCGGCGACGCCGCGCGCCTCGAACAGCATCACCACCAGGAACGGCGTGACGATGATGGCGCCACGGCCCAGCGTGTTGACGATGCCGGAGGCGCGCAAGCGTACTTCGGTCGGGAACAGTTCGGGAATGTAGATGCCGAACAGCAGCGCCACCAGCACGTAGATCGGGACCGTAAGCGCGAAGCCGACCGCGGGCAGCAGCACCGGATCCGAGATCATGGGATAGATGATGCCGAGGATCACGCTGATCAGCGACGCGCCGATGATGGTCGGCTTGCGGCCCCAATGGTCCGCCGTCAACGCGCCGATGGCGGAGCCGATCGGCGCCCCCAGCGCCATCAGCAGCGAATATCCAAACGACGTCGCAACGCTCAGCCCCTGCTTGATGAAGAACACCGGCAACCAGGTTACAAAACCGTAGAGCAGGGTGTTGATGGTGATCAGGCAAACCGAGCCTACGATCATGCGTGACAGCAGCGGTGCGGTGAACAGCGTCGCAAGATCACTGGAGACGACGACGGTCGAAGCAGCTGCAGGCGCCGGCAGCGGCTTGCCCTGCGCGGCTTCGCGCTCGATCGACTGCATCAGCGCTTCGGCCTCCTCGGTGCGGCCGACGGCTTCCAGCCAGCGCGGCGATTCCGGCAGGCTCTTGCGGAGATACCAGACGATCAGCGCGCCGACGCCGCCGATTACGAACATCGCGCGCCAGCCGAATTCGGGCACCACCAAGGAGGCGACCAGCAGCGAGATCGGCAGGCCGGTGACGACGCACACCGCCATCAAGCCGAGCCATTTGCCGCGGGTTTTTGCCGGCACGAATTCCGTCATGGTCGAATAGCCGACCACGTTCTCGGCGCCGAGCCCAAAACCCATCACGAAGCGGCAGGCGATCAGGATCGTCATGTTGGGCGCCAAGGCGGCGGCCAGCGAGGCGAGACCGAATACCAAGAGGTTGAACTGGTAGGTAAAGCGTCGTCCGTAACGATCGCCCAGAAATCCGGTGGCGAACGAGCCCAGCATCATTCCGACGAAGGTCGCCGAAATGAACATGGCGTTCTGGGGCAGCGTCGAGAAGCCGGTCTTCAAGGTGACGCCGAGTACGGTGCCGGCGAGATAAATATCAAAACCGTCGAAGAACATCCCGATGCCGATCAACATCATGATGCGGCGGTGGAATGGGCCGATCGGAAGCCGATCGAGACGGCTGCCGGTGTTGACTGACGTAGCCATGTGTTTTCTCCCCTTAAATTGATTTTGTTGGTCGAGGCGGCTGCCGGTCTTCTATGGATGCCGTGCAGCCGCTCGTTATTGCATCAGTTCAGTCGTCGTTGGGTCGCCGTGTCGCGGTACCAGTCGAACGGCTGGTCATGGGTCGCGACCATCACGCTCTTGGTGTTGAAATGATCGTCGAAACTTTCGGTGCCGAACTCGCGCCCGATGCCCGAATCGCCGACGCCGCCCCAGGGCGAGGCCGGATCGAGCCGGTGATGATCGTTGATCCAGACAATGCCGGCCTTGACGCCGGAGGCCACGCGGTGGGCGCGGCCGATGTCGCGGGTGCGGATCGCTGCCGCCAGCCCGAACGGCCAGTCATTGGCGAGCCGCAATGCGTCGGCTTCGTCCTTGAAGGGCGTGACCGAAGTGAAGGGCCCGAACACTTCTTCCTGGAAGATGCGCATGTCGGACTTCACGTCGGCGAACACCGTCGGCTCGACGAAGAAGCCGCCTTCATGGCCGGGCACTTTGGCGGCGACACCACCGGTGACCAGCCGCGCGCCGTCGTCGCGGCCGTATTGGGAATAGGCCAGCACGCGATCGCGCTGCCGCGCCGAGATCACCGGCCCAAGCTGGGTTGCGGGATCGAAGGGATCGCCGATGCGAATGCTTTGCGTCTTCGCCTTCAGCTTCGCGACGAATTCGTCGTAGATCGAGGTCTGCACGATATGGCGCGAGGCGCAGACGCAGGTTTGCCCGGCGCCGATGAAGGCGCCGAACGCGGCATAGTTGACGGCTTGATCGATGTCGTAATCGTCGAACACCATCACAGGCGTCTTGCCGCCGAGCTCCATGGTCTGGTGCGCGAACACTTTCGCGGCGGCCCCGCCGGCAATGCGGCCGGCTTCGGTGCCGCCGGTTAGCACCAGCTTGTTGATATCGGGGTGTTCGGCGAGCATCCTGCCGGCGCTTTGGCCGAGGCCGAGCACGACATTGAACACGCCGGGCGGCAGCCCCGCCTCGGTGAAGATCTGCGCCAGCTTCAGGGTGGTCAGCGGGGTGTATTCCGACGGCTTGACGACGGTGACACATCCGGTCGCGATACCGCGGCCAGCGACTTGCACATGATCATCAGCGGATGATTGAACGGCGTGCAGTTGGCGACGACGCCGATCGGCGTGCGCAGCGTGTAATTCAGGTACGAGCCTTCGACCGGAATCACCGAATCGCGCCGCGCCAGTGCCAGTCCGGTAAAATACCGGAAAAAGTCCGGCAGCCGCGACAGCTGCGCGCGGGTCTCGTTGACCGGACGGCCATTGTTGAGGGTTTCGAGCCGGTACAGCGTGTCGAGATTGGCCTCGAAGGCATCCGCCAGACGATTGACCAGCCGTGCGCGGGCGCGAATGTCCATGCCGCCCCAGGCGCGCCCTTCGAAAGCAGCGCGTGCGCTTTTCATTGCGCGGTCGATATCATCGGCCGTCGAATTCGGAATCCGCGCGATCACGTCGCCGGTGGCGGGATTGCGGACGTCCAGCATCTCGCCGGAGCCGGCCTCGATCTCGCGGCCATCGACGAAATTGCCGTGCGTTTCGACCGCTGGTTTGGCGGAAATATTCATGCGTCTCTTCCTTCGACGATGACGGCGTTGCGCTTCAGCGCCGGCAGCACGCGTTTTTCGGTCTGCGCGATGTGCGCCTTGATGATGCGGGCGGCGGTTCGCGCGTCGCGCCGCTGCATCGCCTCGATCAGGGCGACGTGCTCGGCCACCAACTGCGTCGGGTCGTGGCCCCTGACGTTGGCGACGCTGACGCGCACCAGGCGGTCGGCCTGTCCGATCAGGTCGCACAGCGCCGCGGCCATGCGGCGGTTGCCGGAGGCATGGGCCAGCGCGGAGTGAAAGGCGCGGTTGTAGGCGATGAAGTCCTCGTGGTTGCCCGAGAACAATCTGAATTCGTCGAGTGCCTTCAGCACGTCGGCCGTGGCGTTCTCGATCGCCTCGGCGACGCAGGCCGGCTCCAGCGCCAGCCGGAACCGCAACAGATCGCGCGCGTCCGAAAGCGAAATCGGATTGACCCGGTAGCCCTGGCGCGGCTGCACGGTGACCAGGTGCTCGCGTTCCAGCCGCAGCAAGGCCTCGCGCACCGGCTGGCGACTGACGGCATAGCGTTCGGCCAGCTCCTGCTCGCGCATATCATCACCCGGCGCCAAACGGCAGGTCAGAATATCAGAGCGCAGGTTCTCGTAGACATTGTCACGCAAAAGCATCGAAATTCCCTTAGCTCGACCTTCAATCTGCCATTCGTGAAATATCACGTCAAGTGACGAAGGCTTGAAAAGCCTGAAATTTGATTTATCAATCAATGGCGCTGGCAAGCACCCGCCTTCGAAAGGGGGTGTCGCCTGGCCTTGAAAGAGAGACTGGTATGGATCGGCTTTTCGCCAACGGCACGGTCAATGCGGCGCAGTCCGGCAAAGGACCGCCGCTTTTCCTGTTTCATTCCTTGCTGTCGGACCGGGCGAGTTTCGATGCCATCGCTCCCATTCTGTCGCAATCGTTTCGGGTGATCGTTCCTGAATTACCCGGCTTCGGCCAATCCGACGCGGTCAGCGGAGGTCTCGCCGCTGTCGCCGACCGCATGGCAGAGTTGGTGAAGGATGGCGCCGGCGGCGACGCCGCCATCGTGCTCGGCAATGGCTATGGCGGGTTCGTGGCGCTGCAGATGGCCATCCGCCATCCTGATATCGCGACCCGACTCATTCTCGCCGATTGCGGTGCCGCGTTCTCGGAAGAAGGCCGCCAGGCCTTTCGCAATATGGCGGCGGCTTCCCGGGCGAAGGGACTATCCGTGATCACGGACGTCGCGATGCGCCGGCTGTTCGCGCCGGAATTCCAGGCGCAGCATCCCGATCTGATGGCGGATCGCCGCGAGGCGTTTCTGCGCACCGATGGCGAAGTGTTCCGCGCCGCCTGCAACGAACTGGCGGAACTCGACCTGCGGCCCGAACTCGGCAAGGTAAGGATACCGGTCCTGGTGCTGGTCGGCGAGCACGACGAGGCGACGCCGCCGCCGATGTCGATCGAATTGGCTGCTGGCCTGCCAAACGCGCATCTCGAGATCATCCCGGGCTGCGCGCATGTCCCGCAACTTCAGGCGCCCGATATGTTTCTGGATGCGATGGGCGATTTCCTGCCGGCGTCCAGGCTGCATATTGCAGCAAGCCCATCTGTATAGCTTTTATCGTTGCCGACAATTTGAGCGGGCCGGACGCATTATCAGTTCGTCGACGGTTTTCGGATTCGCCGTAGCGATGATGGGGCTCTTAAGCCCGCGCCATCGCGCGCAAGAACACTACTTCGATCAGCGTGCCCGAATGCGCCCCGGTCTTGATGTGGAATCGCGCGCGGTTGGCTTCGACCAGCGCTTTGATCAGCGACAGGCTGACGCCGGAGCTGTCGGAGGCCTGGTCCGAGGGGGCTTGCGTCCGGAATGGCTCCAGCGCGGCGGCGACCTCGTTGTCGTTGAGACCGTGACCGGTATCGCGGACGCGCAGCACCACTTCTCCGAAATCCGACAGCGCGGTGGAGACGATGACCTGGCCGCCGGCATTGGCGAGGTGGATGGAGTTTCCGATCAGGTTCAGCGCGATCTGACGCAGCGCGCGGCCGTCGGCGAGCACCGGCGGCAAAGCATGCGCCAGCGAGGTCCGGATGATGATGCGTTCGCGATTGGCCTGCGGCTGCATCACTGCGACGCATTGCTCGACCACCTCGTTGAGGTTCTGGCTGGCGAAGGCGAGCTCCAGTTTGCCGGTCTCGATGCGAGACAGATCGAGCAGGTCGTTGATGATGGCGATCACGCGTTCGCCGGATGCACGGATGTCCTTCATGTATTCGACATGCCGTTCGTTGCCGAGCGCGCCGAACCGCTCGTCGATCATCACTTCGGCGAAACCGATGATGGCGTTGAGCGGCGTGCGCACCTCATGGCTGATCCGCGCCAGCATGTCGGCTTTGCCATTCGCCGCGCGATCGGCCAGCCGCCGCGCCTGCTGCAGTTCGCTCTCGCTCTTTTTGGTTTGCGAAAGATCGCGGAACACCGCGAAGAAATTCGGACCATCGGGCCGGGTGCGTCCCATGGTCACCGACAGCGGAATAAGGCCGCCCCGGCTCGCACGGCCCAGCACCTCGCGGCCGTGGTCGAGCAGGCTGGCGACGCCACTGCCCTTGATGCTTTCCAGATAGTCCAGCACTGCCGGCTGGCTTTCCGGCGCGAACAGCTCGGTGAGATTGCGTTGCACGAGTTCGTCGCCGTCGTAGCCGAACAGCGCCTCCGCGCTGCGGTTGCACGAATTGAGGTTGCCCTCGGCGTCGAACATCACGATGCCTTCGACCGCGGTATCGAGAATGGCGCCAAGTTCTTCGGCATTGGCGTGGCCGACCGCCGACGGTTCCGGCGCCGGGGCGGGTTCGGCAATCGCGGCGGCGAGATCGGCGCTTTTCGTGCCGGTGTCGGAAAAAATCAAAGCCAGCGCGGAATCGTCGTCCCAGGAAATCGTGAACAGGTGCGCATCGATGCCCGGCGACGGCGTATCTTCTGGCGAAGCTTGGCTGGCGGAAATCGTCACCGGCGTGCCGGTGCCCGATGTGCTGCTGGCGGTCGAGACACCGGGCTCGACATAGAGCGCGTCGAGACCGCCGGCCTCCTCCAATGCATGAAGGCTCGGATAACCCATCCGCGCCAGAAACGCCGGGTTGGCGTAGAGCAGCCGATCGAGCCGATAAATCAGTACGCCGACCGGGAGCAGATCGAGCAGCGTCTTGTCGCGCCGGGTTTCGCCGCGCGCGGGCGGCTCGGGCTGCGCCAGCCATTCTGGCGTTGCGCTCGCCGATCCCGGCGTTTCCGGCGCAGCCGGGTGCTCGAGAACGGCCTCGGGCGCGTCCCCCGGCGTCGCGACAGCAGTGCCGTTGTGGCCCTCGAGGCGCGCCGACAATTGCCGGGCGAGCTCGTTGAAGGCGGTGTTTTCAACCGGCGTCAGGACCGGCGATTTCGTATCGCCGGGCGACCGAAATGGCACGACGTTCTTGGGGGGTTCCACGGATGTTTCCAGATCGGTTTGTGGTGAAGTCTCGCAGGCAATCGACGCCGGCCATTCAGGGGTGCTGGACGATGCAGCATCGGGCTCAGCGGGCAGCTCTGCGGCGGCCGCGCCGTTAGCAGGATCTGCCCGAACGATGTCGGCCGAAAGCGTCTGCGGGGTCGGCGGATCGCTGACAAACTCATAGCGGCGCAACGCGGCGAGCCGCGCCAGGCCGTCGAAATCGCGGCAAACCCCAAACCCTCGGTAGCCGGCGAAATTCCGCAGCCGATCGTAGATCGGCAATCCCGACAATTCCACCGGCAGTCGGCCGCCGCCATCGACGGGCCAATGCAAGGTGATGCCGCCCCAGGTATCGCGCGTGGCGACCGCGTTGGCGACGCGGCCGTGCGGATCGAGCCCGAACACTTCGGCGATTTCGCTCCACAATCGGCCGAAGCTTGTGGCCGTGCGTGCGCCGATCAGGCGGGTGAATTCGTCGGAGCCGAGCGAGAAGCGGCCTTCGACATCCATCTGCCACGCGAACCGCAGCGGGTGGCGGCGCATAGCCGGCGAGAGCTGGTCGAGCCATGGCGGCATTTCGGCACGCTGAGGCGCGCCTGATGGTGGCGCGGAATCGATCGCCGGCGGCGGCTCCGTGGCAAGCGGCGCCGGCTCGTCGGCAACGGCTTCGACGTAAGGAGACGGCTCGTCCTGATGAACGTCGATCTCGGGCGTCGTTGTCTCCGGCGGTGCTTCGGTCTGCGAAGCCAAATCGACCGGCGTCTCTGCGGGTGGCGATTCCACGAACTCGTCGATCAAAGCGAATTCGGCCGGCGCTTCGCCTGAGCTCGCTGGCTGTTCGTAATCGGGAATCGGCTGCTCCGCCGCGGGCGCGATCGGCTGCTGCGCGGCTTCAGGCGGTGCAGCTTCAGCCGTCTCTGCGGGCGGCGATTCCGCGAACTCGTCGATCAATGCGAATTCGGCCGGTGCTTCGCCTGAACTCGCCGGCTGTTCGTAATCGGGAATCGGCTGCTCCGCCGCGGGGGCAACCCGCTGAGGCGCGCGCTCGCAATCGGTCGCGCCGGGCGCGATCAGCGCAACCAGGCCGACATCCGCACCGCTACCGACGCGCTGCAGCACCATGTGGTGGACACCGATCCGCGCCTCGACGCGGCCCTGCTTCAGCGCGTCGCTCCGCGCATCGTCAAGCCCGGCCTCGGCGAGACTGCGAAAACCAAGCAGCGGACGCGCGGCGTCGCTGGCGCCGACGAACTCGCCGTCGCGGGCGAATGCCGCGATCGGCGGCTCGATGCCTTCGACCAGACGTTGCAGCCGTTCGATCAGTGGCATCGAGCGGCCCACCATCTCGGCGGCCGCCAGCAGGATGCCTTGGCTGCCATCGGCGAATTCGAGCCGCGCGCAGCCGCAGGTGACGAGCATGCCGAGCGGCGCGCCGAAGCCGCGCAGCCGCTGCAGCCGGATCGCGTCGTTCGAGGGCAGCCTTCCTGCAAGTTGCGCCACCTGGCGGCGGTGCGCATCCGCCGGGCCGAAGATCCTCTTGGCCAGTGCGGCGCCATTGTCCGCGCCGAGCAGCCTGGCGCCGACCGGGTTGGCCCACAGAACCCGCGTGCCGTCGATCGACCAGAGCCATGCCGGGAGGGCGCTTGTCGCATGTACCGCCAGTCGCGGATCGCCCACGCCTCGCAACTGGAATTCAGCATTGTTCATTACAGTGACATGACAGACTGGTTCGGCTGTTGCTCGACGATGGCGCGAGATATCGACCGCCAAAGGATGACAGCCTTAATGAACAGTTAGTATCGCCCGCTGAAGACGACAGGTCCACGGCTTGACAGTCGGCGAGATGTCCAAAGCCGCCAATAACCTTAATTCGGCTCGCTCTGGCGAATTCGCCCGAACCCTTGCCCGGGCTCCCGCGTTGGAATGTTGCAAGACGCGATCGGAGGTCCACGATGGGACCGATGGACGCCGCGTCATACGGGCGAGATACCGGCGAAATCTTTTGTCGGTAGAATTGAGGTGAACGAACCGGGAGGCGGGGCTTTGGATGGCCCCTTGCAAAACCCAAAGGAGTGGGATCATGAGCGAAGTTGGACGTGACCGTTTCGAGATTCCAAAGGAAATGCGATCGATGGCTGAAGCGAGCTTGGATCAGGCCCGCAAGGCGTTCGAGAAATTCCTTGCCAGCGCGCAGCAGACCGCCGGATCGATCGAGGAGCGCGGTGCGACGGTGCGCGCCGGGGCCAAGGACATCACCGGCACGGCGATTTCCTATGCCGAAAAGAACGTGCAGGCCTCGCTGGATTTTGCGCAGTCGCTGCTACACGCCAAGGATCTGAGTGATGTCATGCGGCTGCACAGCGAGTATGTGCAGGCGCAGATGCGGGCGCTGGCCGAGCAGGCGAGCGAGATGGGCCAGATTGTCAGCCGGGTCGCGATCGATGCAACCAAGCCGAAAAGCTGAGATATCTCAGGAGCTTTCCCTGGCAACGGCGAGGGCTGCGGCCTGAGCGATCCTCGCCCCTGCCGGACCACACCTGGTGATTGCGGGAGGCGCATTTTATATGGCATTGCACCTTAAATTGCGTTGCAATGCACAAAATTGACATGATATGGCTACAGGATGCCGCGTGCCCGACGAAGGGCATTCCTACTGCGTGATCCAAGTCGCTGCGTGATCCAAGTCGACGTTCCCGGCCATTTCTGGCTGCCGGGCGCGCAAAGAAGTCACACACCATTTTCACCCCGTGCGAGGATGCAAGGCCATGGCAAGTACCGATCCTTTCTCCGCCTCGATTATTCCTTTCGAAGTTCCCGAGCAGATGCGTGCGTTCGCCGAAAAGGGCGTTTCGCAGGCCCGTGATAACTACGCCAAGTTCAAGGACGTCGCGGAGAGCCACAACGGCACCATCGAGGCGGTTTTCACGACCGTCAGCAAGGGCGCCAGCGAATACTCCGCCAAGCTGATGGAAATGATGAAAGCCAACACCACCGCGAACCTGGACTTCGCGCAGCAACTGTTCGGCATCAAGTCGCCCTCGGAGGCGGTGGAGCTGTGGACCTCTCACACCCGCAAGCAGTACGAGACCTTCACCGCCCAGGCCAAGGAACTCACCGAGCTGACCCAGAAGATCGCGACGGAAACCGCCGAGCCGATCAAGGCCAACGCGTCGAAGCTGTTCAAGCCGGCCGCCTGATAAAGCTGCGCTCTCGCTCTAAAAAGCCCGGGCGGTAGAGCCCGGGTTTTTTGCCTTATGGGGCGGCGCATGGTTGTGCCGGAGACTCATAGCAAGCCCGAAATCGTCCCCCCGCGGGCCGTGGGGGACGACGCTTAGATGGTCATCTCCCGCCTTGCCAAAGCTGTGTGTTGCACCTAGTTTCCGGCTCGTTCGGCGGCCCCTTTTTCGGGCCGGCATACCGATGCAGTTGTAGCTCAGTTGGTTAGAGCGCCTGTCTGTGGAACAGGAGGTCGGTGGTTCGAGCCCACCCAACTGTACCACCCCACCTAAATTCCCCCCGCAGTTGCAGCATTTTGCTGATAGGTCTGCCTTATTTGCACGCGCCAAGAATGCAAAAGGCGCTTCAAATGGCAGTCGGGATGGCCGCGTTGACTCGTTCCAAGAGCGGCGATTTTCTTGCTCGGAAAGTTATCCCGCTGATGCGCGAGAAGCATACGCGCGCCTCTACGGTGTCAGACGTGAAGCGCAGCTCAAGCTGCCAGCGGACACACGCGACACGAAGCCAAGACGGGCCTCGGAGAGGGGGAAGCCGAGATTGAAACCCGCATCGCCACGCTGCGTGCGAAGAAGAACGGTGAAGGTTACCTTCGTGATACGATTCCACGAAAAGGCCATCATGGGGTGAGCATGGAAAAATACGGAGGAGGGTCGATCGTTGTCTCCGACTATGACGCCAACTGGCCGACCTTGTTCGAGCAGGAGCGCACCAGGCTTAAGAATGCTCTCGGCTCGTTCGCTTTGGCCATTGAGCATGTAGGCAGCACGGCCGTTCCAGGTCTCCCATCGAAGCCCATCATCGACCTGTTAGTTGGTGTACCCAGCCTTGAAGAGGCAAAGGAACGTTGCATCGAGCCGATTGAGGCGCTTGGCTACAACTATATACCGGAATACGCGTCGTGGCTTCCTCGCGAATTGTTCTTCCGTAAAGGGCCTCCGGGACCGTGGACCCACCATGTGCATTTGATGGAGCTGCTATATCCTCGTTGGGAAGCACTTTCGGTGTTTCGCGATTATCTTCGCGCACACCCCGAGGCAGCGCGCGCTTATGCCGATATCAAGCGGGCCCTTGCTGCCTCGTCAAAAGACAACATAGAAGCCTATCGAAACGGAAAGAACACTTTCGTCGAAGAGACGACAGCTAAGGCTCGTGCATGGCGCGCGGATGCAGGAGAATAGCAGCGCCGGATTAGGATCCACTTCAGAGCCTCGGGCGCTTGGCCGGCTACGCAGCGGCCGAATCGCGGAACGGTAAATTTATTTTGACGCGTGGGAGCCTCTCGATAGCTGCCTCTGCGAGCCCCCATCATAAAAGTGCGACGTGGGGGAGATAATTTGGCAACATTCAGAGACACGCTCACGAACGTTTCAAATCGCATTACAGCATTGTTAGTTTGCGTTCAGAAGAAGTTGACTAGACTTGGGCAACCCTGGAGTTCCAATGTACTCCTCTGAGGAATTTGCATCGCTGGAAATTATGTGCCGCGAGCGGGCGACGCTTGCCAAAAAGAAAATGGAATTTTGGTTTTCAGAAGCGGAATACTGGCGGGCAGAAGCAGAGGAATGGAAGCAACTCAGGCAATCTGCTGACCCATCCATAGAACGAATTGCGAACTGCTCAAGTGACCAACCGAATTAAACAAGCAATAAAAAGGAGTTTCCGAAGAGGCTCTACGCACGTTTGAGTTTCTGGGAATTGCGAGCCTCTTCCCGCGTATGCGTCGCGAGGGAGGTATATCGCAAAGCATTTGACGCGCGCCCTTTATCTATCGTTGGACTTCAACTGCACTCATCTTCCAGCACCTATAGTGAACCTCAGGGGTTAGTGAGCCTTAGGGGCTGGGGGAGCCGAAGGCTCACTATGGTTTCTCAACGCTTTGCGCTGTTGCACACCCAATGGCACCGCGGACCATTGCAGGCCAGCATTTGTATTGGTCAGCGCATCGGCTGGCATTGCGCATCAGCCTTAGGGGATCGCTACTGCAGGTATCACTGCAGACTGACCCGCAATGACCTTCAGGCGTGTGTCCGCTGCCAGGGCAGCATTTCCAACAAGCCGGAGCAGCCAAGGCAGATCCGGAGCCAAGCGGTCACATTGGCACGAGGCGGAAGGCAATCTCGATTTTCAAACGAGTCACATCTTGACCGCATTCGCGAAGAGCGTGTCACCCCACTCGTACAAGGGCCGCATGAAGTCAGATTGGGTGTGGATTGCTCGTCCTTTGCGATCGCGCCATTTCCGTCCGTAGCTATCGAACGGAAAGTGTCGCATGTAGTAATCGCAGGTCTCTTCCCAATGGTCGACCGACAACGACTTACCGTAGTGTTGGCAATAGAGACCGGTCCCCACGCGTTCTACGCCACCCGGCTCTCGCGCATGATGGTGCTTCGCGAAGATGACCTCCAACCGGTTTCGCCACAACATCAGAATGTCTCGCCGTTCCGGGCCAAAGAAGCGACGAAAGCCCAATAGTTCGCGATCGGCTTGATAGGGTGCATGATCGCCAGGGGTCATATAGGCGTCGAACAGATGAACCCGCACGCCGTCGTAATCGCTAGAATGCGTTCCTTCGATGAATCCACGTAGATCCCCGGTAACGCGCTCATCCGCGTCGAAGCAAAATATCCAGTCGAACTGCAACTGTTCGCGCGCCGTCTGCAGCAAAAGTCCGCGATGTCGACCCTCGGCAATCCGGCGTGCCTCGATGTCCGCTTCCCACGACCGATTTGTCACAATCAGAGCGACTTTTGGGTGTCCGCCAAGAATCTCCAGCGTTCGATCCGTACTCGCGTCATCATAGGCGACTATCGCATCGACGTGCTTGCCGACGTAGTCCAGTGTGTCTCGGAGAATAAGCGCTTCATTGCGAACGCGGGTGATTCCGATCAGGAAGTGCTTCTGACCCAATAGACCGGTATTGCAAGCAAGGATTTGTTCGCCGTCGCGGAGCTGCACCGAAAATCACCCTGAAGGACAGAGGATTGGACGGCCAACGGCTGATGCCTCGTTTTGGTTCCGCGAACTTATCGCGGCAGGTTATGAGCCTGTCGGAGTTTTCCGCAACGGCCTTTGGTTGCCCTGCTTGCTAATTCCTTATTGTTCACTCACAATTCACAAAAGCGACGCGAGGGATTCATGTTTGCTGTCCGGTCCAGAAAGTTCCAGCTCGGCTTGATGTTCGCAACGGCGCTGTCATTTTCGATGCTGCCGAGCGCAAGCCAGGCTTACACGCCCGAACAGCAACAAGCCTGCAGCAATGACGCGTTCCGGCTTTGTAGCGCCGAGATTCCCGATGTCGACCGCATCACGGTATGCATGGTCAGGAACAAGTCTCAGCTTAGTCCCGGATGCCGCATCCACTTCAGCCCTGGCGCCGAACCATCGGTGACGCCAGTCGGCACGGGGCGGCCGCTCTCCATCAAGCCGGCACCGGCGAAGAAACCCGTCAGCACCAAGCCCAAGAAGCCCGCGAAGTCAGGCGCCACCTGACCCGACTTGAGCTTGCCTTGCTGACCTGCCGAGCCAGCGCATTTCCCTGCCAAGGTTCGACTCTCCACCGACACCTTCTTCTCAACAAGAAAAACCGGAGGAAACCAATGCCCTTTCGTCGGATTGTATCCAACTGCAGCGCTTCATGGCGCGGGTTGGGACGAGGTGAAGCAGGAGGCTGGGTGTAGAGTGGACAAAGCAAAAGCGTGTTCACCAAGGTCGACCGGCATTCGAATCTGGAGCGATGGGCGCGGCCGAAGAGCGCTTTCACCCTCCGCTCTGGATATGCAGGCCAGCGCGCTGTACGGTCTACCGCGATTTCAAGCCCCCATCGCGTGACAAGCTGACGCCTTGCGGCGGCGTCTCCGATCAACATTTCTCGCGTGAGGAGAGGTTCATTGCGCCAAGATTACAAATCGGAGCTCGACCGGCATTTTGCCTGGTTCGAACGCAGGCTCCCGCCGCGGGCCGGCAGGTTCGTGGCGTGGCTGCGCAAACCGTCTTCCCGGCTGGTGCGGATTCCACTTGCCTTCCTGCTGATCGCGGGCGGCATTTTCAGCTTCTTGCCGGTACTTGGGCTATGGATGCTGCCGCTTGGGCTCCTTTTGTTCGCGCAGGACGTACCGATGCTGCAAAAGCCGATGGTGCAGATGCTCGGATGGATCGAACGCAAATGGATCGCGCGTCAGCGGGCGAAAAGCGCGCAATGACTCTGTCGAACGGTTGATTTTTCGCCTCTGCGGCGGCGCATGCTGTGACTCAAGCGGCGCATGGTGTGACTCAAAAGCCAACCTCGCTGATTAAATGAGAGGCTTTGCCACACTTGGTTGCAAATTTGTCTTCCACGAATCAGCGCGGTGATTCATTTTCACCTCCTGGGGTCAATCTGGGAGGCCAAGGTATGAACGTCATTGTTTTCGCATCGCGTAAAGGTGGCTCGGGAAAAAGTACTCTGGCCGCTCATCTGGCTGCTCATGTCCATAAAGCAACGAAGCCTTGTTTGCTCATCGATGCCGACCCGCAGGGGTCGCTCACACTCTGGCACAAGCTGCGCGGCACCAACGAGCCGCCGATCAAAACCGCTGTCAATTCCGTCAGCGGGATCGTCAGCGCCGCCAAGCGTGACGGCATCGAATGGGTATTTATCGATACGCCGCCGAATACGTCAGCCGTTGTGGAAGATGCCATCAAGAATGCCACGATGGTGATTATTCCCGCGCGACCGGGAGTGTTCGACGTCAACGCCGTGCAGGAAACGATTCTGTCCTGCCGCGCCGCGCGCAAGCCCTTTGCCGTCGTCCTCAACGGCGCGCCGGCTCGCCGGGACGACGTGGAGAGCCCGATCGTCACCATCGCGCGCGAAGCGCTGGCCAAATTCCGCGCGCCGGTGTGGGGAGGCCAGATCACCAACCGCGCCGACCTGCTGATGGCGCTCGGCCATGGCGAAGGCGTACGCGAATATTTTGCCGAGGGCCGCGCCGCGGCGGAAATCGGCCGGCTGTGGGCTGCGATCGAACGCTCGGTAAAGGCAATCCGCGGCCAGGTCTCGGCGGCCGGTGCAATGCACAAACAGGCGGCGTAGTCTCGCTGCCCCTGTGAGGCTAGAGCCCGGTTCTGATTCAATCAGAACCGGGCTCTAGCTCTTTTGTTTGACGCGTTTTCTTCACGCGAACCGGTTTCCACGTCACTCGAAAACGCTCTAACAAAGAACGCGCGGGGCTCCGCGCGTTTTTCGTTCCTGGCTCATCCTGAGGATGGCCCCTTGGCCGCGTCTCGAAGGATGAGCAAGCGATGAATTATCATCCTTTGAGACGGCGCGAAGGATACTAACCTCATCCTGAGAGCCTGACCGAAAAAGAAAGTTGAGTGATTCCAGCCCGTTGTGATTCCTTCGTGTTTGCGAAGACTCGAGGGAGCACAACATGTGTTGGACTGAAATCACCCGACGTCAATATCGGCGCGACGGACTGCGTTATGCAAGCGACACCACGGATGCGGAGTGGAAATTGATCGAACCGTTGATGCCTGCGCCATCCCGGCGCGGCCGTCCCCGTGAGATCAATCTGCGAGCGGTCATGAATGCGATCCTCTA
>NZ_KL370777.1:0-68898 GCF_000701345.1 Bradyrhizobium sp. URHD0069
TGGCACCTTTGAGACATGCCGACTGCATTGAGCAATGTCACCTTTCAGGGGTAACCCGGAAGACATTTGCTCGCAGCGAGTTCTTCTCTGTTTGACCCAGGGCCGACGTCAGCGGCGATGTGCCAGTATCGTCGCCCACACAGTGGCCGAGCGCAATGTCGGCGCGCTCCGCTTCAAGCTTGACGTCCGAGCACCTGATGGATTACGCGCAGGTTGCGACGGCGCCGTTACCGGTTTCACAGCATGGCGTCGGAATCGCTGGTATGCCAATGTAGTTGTGCCAAATCCGCAGGAGGTCAGCATGCGAACGGTTATGGTGGGAGCACTTTGCGCCATCGCAATGGTCGCGAACGCAAACGCTGCGATCAAGGAAGAGCCGGTCACCTATACGGACGGCGAGGCCACCATGAAGGGCTTCGTCGTATACGACGACGCCATCGAAGCCAAGCGACCCGGGATCGTCATGGTGCATGAATGGTGGGGCATCACCAAGCACATCCATAACGAGGCGCGGAAGTTCGCGCAGCAGGGCTACACAGCCTTCATTGCCGACATGTACGGCGACGCCAAGACCGCCGACAACCCGAAGGACGCCGGCGCGCTCTCGAATTCGGTGATGAAGAACCCCACGGTGATGGAGTCGCGCTTCAACGCAGCGCGGGACCAACTCGCGAAGCAAGCCTCGGTCAATCCCCAGCGGATCGGCGCCGTTGGTTACTGCTTCGGCGGCGCGGTCGTGCTGAACATGGCGCGTGCCGGCGCTGACCTCGCCGCCGTTGCGGGCTTTCACGCATCGCTTGGTCTCAATACCCCAGCGCCGGCGCCGGGAACCGTCAAAGCCAAGATCCTCGTCCTGAACGGCGCGGACGATCCCTTCGTAAAGCGTGAGCAGTACGATGCGCTCAAGAAGGATTTCGACGCAGCGAAGGCCGATTATGGGGTCATCGAGTATCCCGGCGCGGTGCACGCGTTCACGAACCCCGAAGCCACCGAGCTCGGCAAGAAGTTCAACCTACCGCTCAGATACGACGCCAAAGTGGATCAGGAAGCGAAGGCCGAGGCGGACAAGTTCTTTGCCGCCAACCTTCAAAAATAAACAAAGAAGGCCACCCACATGGTGGCCTTTGCTTTAGGCCGCCCCGCGCTCGTGGCCTTATAGGCGAAGCGCGATCGGAAGCCGGCCAGGGAACTGTTTTGGCAATTGCCGATTGAATGAGGGTCCCCCAACGCTTACGAGGAGGCTGCTGCCATGCACCTTCACACATACCGGGACGAGAGCCGCTCCAGACATCTCGACCTGATCGGTGGACGCGGGCATCCCTGGTCAATCGATCTGGTCGTCGTAGTAGCTTCGGGCATCTTGTTGATGGGTTTCGCCTGCGCCTTCGTGGCATTGTTGATCCGCTAGCCGACGGCACCGCTGCGACCCCCCGGCATCGTGCCTCACGCGGCGGCCGGCGCGGAAAAAAGTTATCGCGGCCGCGTATGCGTGCGTGCGGGGCCTTCGATCACAAAAACAGAAAGGTGCCGATCAGCAAACCTGCTGCAAATGCCCAGAGGCCTAATGTGCAAGCTGAGATAACGCGGACGAGATTACGGAGGTCCTGCGGGATCTCGTGGGATTGATCCGTCATTGCAGCCCCCTGCGGTGGCCACCAGCCCGTTACGGGAAAATCACACCTCTCCTCTTAGGTCCTCAAAGAAGGCAATTAGATGATCACGGGCGGATCAGGATTTGCGCCAGACCGGTAAATGGGCGCCGTCGTGTTGCGACGCGCTGTCCCAGATTCCGCTGGAGTGAGCACGCGCCGGGTGGTGCCGGCCCTCCAAACCAAGCGTATGGAAGCGCGCCTCAAGCGCGCAGTTGCCGCCGTGTCGGCTACGACGAGGTGATCGAATAAACTGCCAATTGCTGCAGTGCATCGTCCGGAAGTGATGCTGTGGACGGCTCCTCCACCGGCACGCGAGTGCCATGGATGTGGGGGCTGTTAAGGCTCCCACGATTCAGAGGAGCTAACCATGCAGACGATCACAACAATCGGGTTCGACATCGCCAAGTCGGTCTTCCAGGTCCACGGAGTTGATGCCGCTGGCGAGGTAGTCATCCGCCGCCAGTTGAAGCGTCGCTACGTCCTGGCGTTCTTTCAGTCGCTGCCACCATGCTTGGTCGGCATCGAAGCTTGCGCATCGTCTCACTATTGGTCGCGCGAACTTCAGGCACTCGGCCATACCGTCCGATTGATGCCACCAGCCTATGTAAAGCCCTACGTCAAGCGGCAGAAGAACGATACTGCTGACGCTGAGGCGATCTGCGAGGCCGTCACCAGGGCAACCATGCGGTTCGTGCCAACAAAGACGCCTGAGCAGCAGAGCTGCCTGATGCTTCATCGAACCCGCCATCTGTTCATCCGCCAGCAGACGGCTGTGATTAATTCGATCCGAGCTCACCTCGCCGAGTTTGGCATTGTCGCGCCGGTCGGGCGCAAAGGAGTCACGGAACTGCTGCATGTTGTGGCCGACCCGAGCGACAAACGGGTGCCTGAGGTTACCCGTGCGTGCCTTGCCGCGCTCGGCGCTCAACTGCTCAGCCTCAAGGAGCAGATTTTGGAGTTCGATCGGATGATCATGGCCTGGCACCGGTCCAACCAGACGAGCAAGCGCCTTCATTACATTCCCGGGGTCGGTCCGATGCTGGCGACCGCTCTGGTCGCAAGTGTTGTTGACCCCAGGACCTTCCGATCAGGGCGTAACTTCTCGGCCTGGATTGGGCTCGTACCGAAGCAACACTCGAGTGGGGGCAAGGACAGGCTCGGCAGCATCAGCAAACAGGGCGACCGCTATCTACGCAGCCTGTTCGTCGCCGGGGCACTCGCCGTCATCCGCTACGCCAAGATCCACGGAACCGGGCACAGGCCCTGGCTCACGACGTTGTTGGCACGGCGCCCGACCAAGGTCGCCGCGATCGCACTGGCCAACAAGATTGCGCGAATGGCCTGGGCCATGATGGCCAAGGGCGAGCGTTACAAGCAACCCGTCGCGCTGGCGGCGTAAACGAGATCGCGCCGGACAGCCGGCGTGATGTGAAGGTTGGGAGGGCGAACAGCACGTAATGCAGAGCCGGTCGATCCGGCGATCGGGACAACCCACTAGTGCCAGCGCATGATCGAATGCGGGGTTTTGACCGGGACCTGATCCGCGGAGGGCATTATGGCCAGCGGTCATGTGAACCGCACCTACAGGCCGAACACATGGCTGCACCGACCAAGCCTGCGACGTGAAGATTTCTCTTGCCAACCCCGGAGCCGTCCACACATGGCACAAATGCGAAGTGGCGACCGGATCCGAAAAGGTCTGCTTCTCGGGGGTAGACCGGACGTGATTGTCACACAGCCAGGATGACGCAAATGACCAGAAGGGCGGCTCGATTTTTATCACGCCACCGTTTCAGATGCCTTCGGATGCGAGCCAGCCCGTTGCGGCAAAATAAGCAGACACCCGATTATGAAAGCCGCAATGACCGCCGATGCAATCGGACGGTTCAATGCGAGACCACCATGGTTTAGGGGCTTGTCGAGAAAATCGCCAACGGTGGCTCCCAGTGGCCGGGTAAGAATGAAGCCAGCCCAAAATAGCGTCACCCGCGATACCTTCGTCCAGTAATAGGCGGCCGCGACCACTGCCAGTGCGGCACCGAATACGATCGCTCCGCCTTCGTATCCGAGGCCCGTTGAATCGGCCATCCAGTCACCAAGAGCCGTGCCCAAGGTCTGCGAGAACGTGATTGCGGCCCAATAAAAAACTTCCACTTTTGGCGTGTTAACACTGTCGACCGATATTGAGCCAAGCGACCAGTACCAAAGGCCGAGTGTCGCCAAAAGGCAGAATAACAAGATCGACGAACCGCCGGTATAACCAATTCCCAAAGACCGATCCGCAAAATCGGCCATCGTGGTGCCAAACGTCGTGGATGCTATGATCGTGGCCCAGTACAGAGAGGGATGAAACTTCTTCGCTACAATCTGAGTGGCAACGAGTGCGACGAGCGCCACAAAAAATAGAAGCGTTCCAGCCAAATACCCCCAATTGAGCGTCATGGTCACGGTATCACCGCCGGTCTCGCCCAACGTGGTCGCGGCAATTTTTATGATCCAGAAAACGAGCGTGACTTCGGGAACTTTGCTCAAGGTATATTCGGCAGTTTGATTCATGCGCAAAGGTCACTCTACTTGGAGGCGGGAGTTTTTTGAACGCTACTGCCGAAAGCAGGCATAGTTTCGATAGCACGTTCAACAAAAATTGAGATTTGTCCGAGCTGAGTTCAGCCCGCGAAAAGGGGCGATCTCTTGTATCCGCCATGTCCTATCCGCCATGTCCGTTCATGGCACTTTTTCGGACATGGCGCGACGTCCGACTTGAGTCCGTAGTGCGCATTAAAGCGGACATCCGCCACGGCGAAGCAATATTGCTCATCTTCGCCGACCGCAGTGCGCCATTCTCGAACTGCGATTGCGAGCGCGTCACGCCGAACCGGATCCGCCCGCCACGATCTTCTCGTTCAGTTTTTGATCGACGGTCTGGACCGTGCGGTCGATCTCGGCATTGGGCACTCCAAGCTGATGCGAAATCAACTTCACCAGCAGGTCGACGCGTTCGATGAAAGGCGCTCCCGCGGATACCGCACGGGCCGCCGATGAGGGTTTGAGAAGGCTTTGTGCCGCCTTGGCATATTTCTCGAAAGGCACCTGATCCTGCGGGTCAGCGCCGAGACGCCGGGCGACGGCGTCGACATGGTCATAGATCGCCTGTGAGAGCTTCAGATCACTGTGCACGGCATCGCGGATCGACTGCGGCTCGTTCGGCGTGATGCAGCGGTAATTCCCGGTCAACAGCATCGACCATTTGGCCAGCGGGACGAACAGCGAATCGAACACCTTGAGCTTCACCGGAACGTCATGGCCGTCCAGCTTCACCGCGTCGATGTCCTTTTCCAGCTTCCGAAGCAGCAGGTTATGTTTCTCATCTGCGAATGCCGCGGCCTTGAAGTTTGTCGGCAGGCCGACATGAAGGACATTCGCCGCCTCTTCCGGCGGGCGGAAGGCCTGCGGATCAGGTGAGCAGAGCGACACCAGTCCCGGCTTGAACCGCTCCCATACCTGCGCATTGGTGTAGGCCTCTTCCAGATCCATGTCCGCCAGTGCCGGGATCCGCTTAAGATAGGGCAAGGGCGGCATGTTCATGATCGAAAGACAAGGCAGCTTCGCCTCGGCGATTTTGATCATCAGAACCCGGATCGTATGGTTGGTGTATTGCGGCTCCTGCATCGCAAGCCCAACCAGGTCATAGCGGGATAGGTCGACATCTGCGGGCGTGATCGCGTCCAGAGTCCCAGGCAGGCCGCGCGAGAAGATCGCCCGGTGCACCGCCTCGTCACGCAGCTTGATGCGAACTTCAGTACCGTCGCGATTGATGAGTTCTGCGGTCTTGTTGCGACAAACCAGAGTCACGTTGTGACCCGCCATCAGCAGCTTTGTCCCCAGCAATGAGCCATACGAGGCTCCAAGGATCAGAATGTTGCGCGCCATACTCTCTCTTCCACCGATTATGCTAGAATTTTCTCTAAGGCCCGATCCAAGCCAGCCTGAAATTTCCGCCAGGGGTCCGCGCGGGCACAGAAACGTAGTAGGCCAGGCCTTACATCAGATGGGAGCAACCCCTTCTGGCAAGGAGCGTCGTGCTTATCGCAGTTTGATCGGTGTTACAATCACTAGCGGTTTTCACGTTCATCCTCTCATTGCCGAACAAGGTATCTCTCAAGCACAGGCAGAACTGATTTGCCCGACAGCAAAAGCGGAATATCAAGCAGGACTCAACGACCCAAATCGCTGCAAGAGAATCGCTGTTCGCGTGGCGCTGGAGCCGCCTTCCGAGCATCCACTGAGCCTGGTAAAACACGGAAGTATCGGGAGACAGCCATGGGGACGATAAGTTATGCGGTTGCGCCCACGGCAGCTCTTGCTCTCGTACTTTTCGTCGCGCCGCCGGTTTTCATCGCTATCGATGCCATCAGCCCGGCCGATTCACCCATCTCGCGCGCCATCGGCAATCTCAGCTTCATTTCCCCTGCAATGGGGCAGCCGGGCACACTCACGAAGAAGCAATCGGATGCACTCAGTACATATAACGATGCCGTAAAAAACTTCGAGTCGATCCTGGGCCAGCGGCGCGCGCAGATCAATTCGAATCAACGGCTGCCGAATTTGCCGGGACAGGCACTCTACCTCGCACGCAACAATATGTTGAGCGCCTACAAAGACCTCACGGACGCGCTTCCGTCCAAAATCGGTGGGCCCAATAAATACGAAATCCCTCCGGCGTATTTTAACGCCAGTACCGAGCCGCTGCTCGCTGAGTACAGGAACCTTTTCGATCTGATGCAAGCGCCGCCCGTCAGCGCGCAAAAATCAGATACCCCATTCGAGGACGTCGTCGATTTGGGGACTGCGATTGCGCGAGCCAAGGGCCTTGATGCGGCGAATGCTGAAGCGGCAGGCCGTATCAGCCTGGGGCTGTTCTTTGCCGAGACAAATGGCAATCAAAACATCGGGAATGCGCGCTCGAATAAATACAAGGGAAGTTTTCAAACCGGGCCATCGGAAGATCAAAACGGCCGGAAGAAGTGGGCAGCGATAAAGGCGTCGATCGCAGCCCATGACTCTGCGCTGAGCCTGCGCGACGACAGGGAAGAGGCGCGGGCTGGTTATCTGGATCACCGGTTCAATCATTGGACCTCTGTGCGGGATGCCCTGATGAACGCACACGCAGATATTTTCCCGCAGGTGCCGGCGATCGTGAAAAAACTGCCCAATCCGATCGATCAAATGAAGCTGTTCGAACTCATCCAGATTATTCCCGCTCCGACCAAATCCGCACTCAGGTCAGGCAGTTTGGTGAATTATAGAATCTCCGACCCGACGATCATGGGATATCTGCGAAACAACAGCATTTTCACCTTTGGACAGGCTGACAGGGCAAGAACATCTGCAACCTTCCGCGAAATTCTTGATGCGATGTGGCTATTCAATCCCAAATTTGAACAAGCGCTTGCCAGGTTCGACGAGATCAAGGCGCGGAAAAAGGATTGAGAATCGGACCGCTTTTCTTCCTGATCCCACAACGTAACTGCTGCCAAACAAAACCGGTCCAGGGAAGTAGGATTGATGTCGACAGGGAGAAAATTCGCCGAGTCTGGCTTTGGCGGTTGGCCTCGGCGCCGCACCATCATCGCCGCGATGGTCGCATTGGTGCTTCTGCCGATCGAGGTCAGCGATGCCGGCCGGCTGTCGGATGTCTCGTCAAAGCAGGACAGATCGCCAAAGCGTGTCGCCTCGCCAAAGCCAGCCACCTTGGCGAAGCCTTCCGCCTCGCCAAAGTCCCGCACTGCAAAGCGTGCCGTCCCGAAGCCGGTGGCCTTGAAGCGTTTCGCCTCGAAACCGGTCGCAGTAGTCTGCGATCCCGCGAAATTCCGGATCGTTCTGGATGTAGGACATACCGCCAAATCGGAGGGCGCGATCAGCGCCCGCAACGTCGCCGAGTTCGTCTTCAATCTGCGCCTTACGCAGCAGATCGAGGAGAAATTGAAGGCTGAAGGTTTCGCCGCGACAAAGTTGCTCCTGACCGAAGGCAGGGGGAGGTCCAGCCTCTTCAGGCGTGTCGCCGCGGTAAACAATCTGCCGGCGCATCTCTTGCTGTCGATCCATCATGACTCCGTGCCCAAATCGTTCCTCGAGGAGTGGGAGTTCGAGGGCAAGAAAAGCCACTTCAGCGACCGCTTCAGCGGTTATTCCGTCTTCGTCTCCCGCAACAACCCGGACTTCAAGACGAGCCTCTCGTTCGCCGAACTGCTCGGCAAGGAAATGAAGGCCCAGGGCCTGCAATATGCCCAGCAATATTCGCAAGCCATCATGGGCCGGTACCAGCGCCCGCTGCTGAACAAGGAAACCGGCGTCTATAGCTACGATGAGCTCGTCGTGCTGAGAAAGACCAAGATGCCTGCCGTCCTGCTGGAGGCGGGCTCGATCATCAATCGGGACGAAGAGCTCAAGATGGATTCGCCTGAACGCCGGGACATCATCAGCAGCGGTGTCACGGCGGCTGTGAAGGAATTCTGTGATCCTCGATGGGGCATCCTCGGTCCGCTCTGATGGCGCGGTGAAGGCACCACAGACGGCAACTCGGCCGTATGGCCGCAGCCCGCGCGGATCCCGCCAGCCGAGTGCCGGCCATAACTAACACTACAATCCACCACCACGTAATCGCTTTCGCAGGCCGAAGAACTCGCCCTTGATGTTGAAGATCGCGATCGGCCGCTCGTCGGGCATCGTCAGCGTGATCGCTGACGTCCGAAACGTGCCATTAGCCGATATAGGGACGTGCAACGCATGGGAAACCGAATGTTAGACGCGCTCTAACACCCCCGGCAAATCCCCGTGAACGTGCCGACATGTGGACGACCTCGCCGGCGGGGCGGTGCCTTACTTTTTGACTCAACGCTATGCGCGCTGGTGATCCGCTGTGATGCGCCCGCGTAAGGCGGCGCGACGACGCGTGTGCGCGACTGCGGTAACGGATTGACCGATCCGTATGACGTCGTTGGCACCGGGGGGTTGGCGCGGAGCGGCGGGACAAGTGCGGCATTTCCGATACCGCTGGGGTCGGAGAGCACTCTGGGATTGGCGGGACCGAACGGGACGCCGCTGATCGCCGAATTGCCGGCGCCGGCCGATCCCGCGGGCGGGGTCAGCTGGGCAAAGGCTTGCGCGGGCACGATCAGGCTGCCGAGCGCCAGGACCAGAACAAGCGCAGAATTACGGGACATCCGGGTGTCTCCAGGGCTGTACCTTCAACGATCATCCAGGGCGTGCGTTCCCGCAAGTAAGGTGCGTATCGCATCGAGCGACGGCTACCAATCATCATCGTAGATCCACTCCCTTGGAATTCGGGGCCGCGCTCTCACCTGCGGCGTCCGCTCGGGCTTGCGCAAGGCCGGCGTGGGCCGCGTCGGAGGTGATGACGTCTTGGGCGGATTCTGCTCGGAAACCCTCGCGAGCACGCGTTTCATCTCTTCCTGGCTTGCCTTGAGCGCCTCAATGGCTTTCGAATTGTCGCTGGCCATTTGTTGCTGGTTCGCCTTGAGCTGTTCGATGTTTCGCTCCAGATTCGCGAGACCTCGCGCCATCGCTTGCAGCAACTGTGTCTGATCGGGGAGCGCTGCGGTAGCCATCGGCGCGGTGTCTTGCGGTGCAGCCTGCGCCGGGGGCGTTGCCTGCGGTGGCGGTGGCGCTGCCTCCGCCGCGGCCACTTCAACGATAGATGGAGCGGGCTGCGCGGGAAGAGGTGGATTTTCCGGCGGCAATGATGGAGTTGAAACGAGCTGCGGAGCCCAACGGGCGACAAACAGCTTTGCCCCGCCGCCATAGGACGACTGCAAAACCAGGGCAGCGACAACGATGCCCGCCGCCAGCGTCAAGCCGATGAGGGCGCGGAGCGCCGGCCTTCGGGGCGGTGATTGCTGGGCAGGTCCGGCCGAAGGGGCTGGTTGCGGAGCAGGTTCGGCCGAACGTGGGTGCGCGGCCTCGCGCTCCATTTTTGCCACCTGTTCGCTCACACGCGTGAGCTCTTCATCCGCGCGCGCGATCTGTTCATAGGCGTGCGCGAGTTGTTCATCGGCGCGCGCGATCGGGTCATCTTGTGGTTCAATTGCTTTCGAAGTGGGTGTGGAGTTCATTGGCGATTCCTTTTCCGTCCAATGTCATCCGAAGATGGCGGTCGACTATCCGTCGGGTCGAACTGCCGCCAGCACTCCGTGCAGTCCTGTCCAAAAAATGGCCGCATAATAGAAGGATATGGGGTCACATGGCGAGCGTCCTGGTATCCGGCAGGCCACTACCGGCGATGCAGCGGAACGGTGCGGCGCTCTCCACTTCGGTTCCATTTGGTCCCCGCGGTGCTCAAAACCTAAGGGTAGCGCGAGGCAACAGTCGAGCCGGTTTTGCCGTGTGGGCTACCGAGGCCTCACAAATCCACCACCACGTAGTCGCTTTCCACCGACACCACCAACGTCTCCGCCACGTACGGCCCCTTCACGACATTCGTGCCGGGCTCGACGTTGACGGCATAGGCTCGTGTGCGGAATTTTTTGGGATCGCAGTAGGACTGGCCGGTGCGGATATCGAATTCCCAGCCGTGCCAGGGGCAGCGGATGATTTCGCCCAATCTCGTATATTCGATCTCGCCGGGATTGGATGATTGCGCAAGGCCGATCAGCGGTCCTTCGCACAAGGCCGCGCCCTGATGCGGGCAGCGGTTCAGCAGGCCGAAGAACTCGCCCTTGATGTTGAAGATCGCGATCGGCCGCTCGTCGATGGTGAGGAATTTGCGCGTGCCCGGCGGCAGCTCATCCACCGGAGCGATCACATGTCTGGCCATCAAGCGAGCCCGTAAACCTTCCGCGCATTGCTGAGATAAAACGCTTCGCGATTGGCCTCGCTGACGCCGGCCGGCAGCACCCGCGACGGCTCGTCGAAATCCCAATGCGGATAGTCAGTGGCGAACAACAGCTTGTCCCAGCCGATCCACTCGATCACCTCGAACAGATGATCGCGCCGCTCCGGATCTTCCATCGGCTGCGTGGTCCACCAGATATGGTCGCGGATATATTCCGACGGCCGGCGCTTGAGATGTGGCACCTCGCTGCGCAGCCGCTGCCAGTTCTTGTCCAGCCGCCACGACAACGATGGCGCCCAGCCGAAGCCGGCCTCGATCATGATCATCTTGAGTTTCGGGTGCCGCTCGAACACACCCTCCAGCACGATGCTGGCGAGTGCGGTCTGCTGGCATTGCGAATGGCCGACCATCTCCTCGATGTAATAGCTCGGCCAGCCCGATGCGGTGATCGGATTGCCGCCGAAGCCGAAGGCGTGCACGCCGACCGGCAAGCCGGCCTCCTCGGCCGCCTCATAGATCGGCCAGTAGCGGCGCTGCCCCAGCGGCTCGACATTGCGGCTCAACAGCAGGACCTGGACAAAGTTCTTGTCGCCGGCGCGCTTGCGGATTTCAGCCGCCGCCGTCGGACCGTCCTCGTTGGCGACCACGACGGACCCTTTGAGGCGGCTGTCCTGGCTAGTCCATTTTGCAACTTGCCAGTCGTTGATGGCCGTCGCCAGTGCGGCGGAAAGATCGTGGTTGCGGATGCCCTGCCCGGTGTTGAGCGGATTGAGCACGCCGAGCGCAACATTGTAGGGATCGAGAAGCTGCTGCTGCATGAACGACAGCGACGAACCCTGCGGGCCGCCTTCCGGCGGCCAGGCGTCGCGGCGCGACGCGTTCGGCTGCGCCTTCGGATAGGGCGGGCCTTCCATCATTCCCTTATAGGAATGCTTGCCGTAGGTTTCGATGTGCGCGTGCCAGCGCTTGGCCAGGAACGGGTAGAGCTCCGTCGCCGTCGCCCGCGCGGGATGGATGTCGCAATCGGCAATTGCGGTTTTCACGCCAGCAGACGAACCCGGATCGGCGCGATCGCGGAACTGCATGTTCATGGCGTTGTCTCCTCTAGCGCCGATTGCTTCAGGCGGCTGTAGGTCGCGTGCGGGTTATCAATCATGATCTTGCGCACGAGATCGGCCGACATTCCCTCCGGCAGCACCTGATCGCCGTCAAATTGCCAGTGCGGATAATCCGTTGAGAATAAGAGCAATTCATCCGACTGCATATGGTCAAACAGGCGATTTAGTGTCGCCGGATCCGGCGGCGCGTCGATCGGTTGCAGCGAAAAGCGGATGTTGCCGCGCACAATTTCCAGCGGCGCGCGATCCACCCATGGTGTTTCCATGCGGATCCCGCGCCAGAACTTATGCAGCCGCCACAGATAGGACGGCAGCCAGGTGAAGCCGGACTCCAGCATCACCATCTTCAGCTTCGGATGCCGCGCGAAAACGCCCTCGACGATCAGGCTGGTCAACTGGGTCTGAAAGGCCTGCGACTGCGCGACGTAGTCCTCGATGTGATAGGACCCCCAACCCACCGACGTCGGCGGGTTATGATAGTTGCTGCCGGCGTGGATGCCGATCGGCAAGCCCAGCCGCTCGGCGGCTGCGTAGATCGGCCAGTAGGCACGCTTGCCCAGGGGCATGTCGCCCATCACCAGCATCAAGACCTGAACGAAGCGTGTGTCCTTGGCGCATCGTTCGATCTCCGCAACCGATTTCTCGATGCTCTGAACCGGTATAACGATCGAGCCGCGCAGCCGCGGCTCCTTGTCGAGCCATTCCTTGACCAGCCAATCGTTCAGCGCGCGGCAAAACGCGTCCGCCATATCCTCGCTGAACACCATCTGCACGCCGTAAAGCGGATTGCAGATGCCGTAGCGGACACCGAACGGGTCGAGCGCCTGCACCTGCATGTCTGCAAGACTTGAGGCCGGCTTGCCCTTTGCGGGCCGCCAGTCCGGCCGCGCGCTGATCGGCGAATGTGTCGGATAGGACTGCGACACCAGATCGGTCATTCCGCGGGTCGTGACCTGATCGCGCCAGTAGTCGTTGAGGTAGGGCAGCAGGCTCGTCAGGTGAGGAACAGCAGGATGCAGATCGCAGTCCACGCCGCCCGCGATCGGAGACGTCATGACCTCGTTTCCCCTTGCTTGCGGCGTCCGTCGAGTACAGTGCTGCACCGCTTGATCGAGACAGCATATGGCGCACGAGCGCCGCCGTCCATCGGCGGGCCCACCGATCCCGAGTCGGCAGCAATGCAATCATGTGCTATCTGAAAACCAACAGCCGCCTCAGGCCGCCTCACCTCCGGATGGGCGCCTACCCAGTTGGCAAGCAATAACTTTATTCGCGTGGTTTACCACTTGCTCGCGGGCAATAGCGATACCCAGCGCCCGCTGTTAAAACGAATCTTCCGCAAGAGTTGAGAGGACAGATGCAAGAGCTCGTTGCGATCGCCGAAAAGATTGCCGCCAGACTGATCGAGCGGCGCCAGACCATCGCGGTCGCCGAATCCTCAACCGGCGGCCTGATCTCAGCAGCCCTGCTCGCGGTGCCCGGCGCGTCCGCCTATTTCCTGGGCTCCGCGGTGGTCTATACGCGCGACGCGCGCCGAATTCTCATGGACATCCCGGATGAGGCGATGAAAGGAATCCGTTCGGCCTCGGAACCCTATGCGAAGTTGCTGGCGAGCCAGATCCGGCAACGCTTTTCCACCGATTGGGGCTTGTCGGAGACCGGCGCGACCGGGCCGACCGGCAACCGTTATGGCGACGCCGCGGGCCACAGCTGCATGGCGGTCGCAGGCCTGGTGCCGTCTGCGATGACGCTTGAGACCGGAAGCGCCGACCGCCTTGCCAACATGCAAACATTTGCCGGCACGGCGCTGAATTTGCTGTTGCAGAATTTATCGCGGTGATTGGCTGGCAACGAACTCCCACCATCGTCGTCCCTGCGAACGCAGGGACCCATACGCCGTGCCGTCGAGGTTGCGGATGGTGCGAGAGGACTTTGTTGAACCAGCGCGGCGTGACCATAACCGCCTGGGGTTATGGGTCCCTGCTTTCGCAGGGACGACAGCGGGGAAAACTCACCTCTCCCGGAACGAGCGCATCAGCTGGTCGCTCAACGGCTTGATCAGGTAAGACAGCAGGGTGCGGTCCCCGGTCTGCACAAAAGCTTCGACCGGCATGCCCGGTATTAGTTTGACCTCGCCCAGGCGCGCGATCTCCTCGGCGGCCATCGAAACGCGGATCGTGTAATAGCTTTGCCCGGTGCGCTGGTCGGTCGTGACATCAGGCGATACGCGGGTGACGACGCCGTTCAATTCCGGCGTGGTGCGCTGGTTGAATGCCGAGAGCCGCAGCAGGGTCTTTTGGCCGATCTGCAATTTGTCGATATCCTGCGGATTGACCTTGGCCTCGACCGAAAGATCATCGGCCTGCGGAACGATCATCATGACGGCATCGCCGGCCGTGATCACGCCGCCTACGGTATGGACGGTGGACTGCAGCACCATGCCGGCCTGCGGGGCGCGGATCTCGATCCGCCGCAACTGGTCTTCGGCGGTGACCTTGCGCTCGACAAATTCGCCGATCTTGTCATTGGTCTCGCGCAGATCCTTGGAGACTTCGCTGACCACATCTTTGTCGATCTGAATGATCTGTAATTCGGTTTCGGTAATCTTGCCCTTGGCCTGCGCTCTCGCTGCGATGTATTGCGCCCGATCGCCCGCGAGCCGCGCCGCGTCGCGCTCGAGCACGGTGAGGCGCGAGAGCTGCACCAGGTGCTGCTCGTAGAGCGAGCGGACTCCAACCAGCTCCTTTTCGACCAGCGCGGTTTCCTTGTCCTTCGCCTTTTCCTGCGCCATCAACCCGGCGATTTCCTCGTTCAGCTGGGTGACCCGCTCGCGCAATTGCGCCTTTTGCCCGGTTCTGCCGTGCGTGCGAACCTCGAACAGTTTGGCCTCGCTCGCCATGATGTTCTTGACGTCGGCGTCATGGGCACGCGTGAGCAGCATCGGCGGAAACTCGATATCATCGAGACCCTGCTGTTCGGCTTGCAGCCGCGCGGCCCGCGCCCACAATCCGTCGAGGGTTTTCACGACGATCGCGAGGCTGGCCTTGGTAACGGTGTCATCGAGCCGCACGACCACGTCGCCGGCCTTGACGAGGTCACCGTCGCGCGCGCGCACTTCGCCGACGACGCCGCCGGTCGGATGCTGCACTTTCTTCACGTTCGAATCGACGACCACCGATCCCGGCGCGATCAACGCCCCCGAAATCTGCGCCGTCGACGCCCAGCCGCCAAGCCCGCCGGCAAGAACAACGACGACCGCGAGCCCCACGATCAGGTGCAGCCGGATCGAGCGTCGCGATTTCTGCATCTCGCCGCCGCTCATGATTTGGCAACTCCGCCATCGGACACGATCTTGATGGGAGTGGGCGGCGCAACCCGCTGCAGCACCTGCCCGAGAACGGTATCCTTCGGCCCGAACGCCTGCATCCGGCCGTCCTTCAGGACAAGAAGCTGGTCGACCGCTTCGATTCCGATCGGCCGGTGCGCAACCACCACCACGATGGCGCCCCGTTCGCGCGCCGCTCGAACGGCCCGTGTCAGCGCCTCATCGCCCTCGCTATCAAGATTGGAGTTCGGCTCGTCGAGCACGATGAGAAACGGATTGCCGTAGAGCGCCCTCGCCAGCGCCAGGCGCTGCGCCTGACCGGCCGACAGCGCGGTACCCTGCTCGCCGATCTGGGTATCGTAGCCGTCGCGCATCTTGATGATCATCTCGTGGACGCCCGCATCCTTGGCGGCCGCAATGATGCTGTCGGCGGCGGCATCCGGATCGAAGCGGCAGATATTCTCGGCGACGGTGCCGGCGAACAGTTCGACGTCCTGCGGCAGGTATCCGATGTGACGGCCGAGCACGTCGGATGACCACTGATCGAGTGCGGCGCCATCGAGCCGCACCTTGCCGCGAAACGGTTGCCATACCCCGACCAGCGCGCGTACCAGCGAAGATTTACCCGATCCGCTTGGCCCGATCACACCCAACCCGCTTCCCGCCTGAAGCGCGAACGTCACGTCCTGAACGATGACCTTTTGATCGCCCGGCGGCACAATGCTGACGCCCTCGACCGAAAGCCGGCTTGATGGGCTCTGCAGCAAGGTCGGCGCGGCTTGCGCGGGCATCGATTCCAGCAGCCGGTTGAGGCGCTGCCAGCTCTGGCGCGCGGCAACGAAGCCTTTCCAATGGGCGATGGCGAGATCGACCGGCGCCAGCGCCCGCGCGCTCAGGATCGAGCCGGCGATGATAATGCCTGCGGTCGCCTCCTGAAGAATGACCAGATAGGCGCCGACCGCGAGCACCGCCGACTGCAGGGTCATGCGCATGACTTTGGCGATCGCGCCAAGCCCACCGGCGACATCGCTGGCGCGCTGGTTGCCCGCAAGATAATGCTCGTTGGCTTCGCTCCAACGCCTGGTCAGGCGCCCGGACATTCCCATCGCGACCAGCACTTCCGCGTTTCTGCGACTTGTCGCGGCCAGATCGTTGCGGCGCGCCGCGAGGCTCATGGCATCGCGCGCCGGGGCACGCGACATGAACTCGGTGACGATGGTGAGGGTGACCAGAATGACCGCGCCGACCAGCGCCGTCACACCGATCAGGACGTGGAACGCGAAACAGATCGCCAGATAGAACGGCAGCCACGGCAAGTCGAAGAAGGCGCCCGGCCCCATGCTGCCGAGGAATGAACGAACGTTGTCCAGATCTCGCAGCGGCTGCAGGCCCTCGTTGCGCCCGCCGACCGTCAGCGGCAGGCGCACGACGGTTTCGAACACCCGGCTGTTGAGGGCTTCGTCGAGCGAGGTTCCGATACGTCCCAGGATCCGTCCGCGGATCAGGTCGAGAACCCCTTGGGCGATGTACAACCCGCCGGCGAGGATAACCAGAGCGACAAGGGTCGGGACGCTCCGGCTTGGAAGCACCCGGTCGTAGATCTCCAGCATGAAAACCGAGCCGGTCAGATACAGCAAATTGATCATGCAGCTCATGGCCCCGACGCCAATGAACGCACTGCGGCAGGCGCGCAACGCATCACCGAGTTCGGAACGCCGGACACCGGGAGCGGCTGCCATCAATTCTGATCTCTTTGCGAGGGGTGTGCGCCCCCTGATCAATTGAGGTACGCGAGGCCTGATCTTACTGATTTTTCTGGTTAGCGTCTATTGAAGTCACATTAACCTAAACGCCGTCGGCGGCCTCGCCTCCGGGCGGACGAGCGGAACCAAGGACGGGATCACGCGTGGCGTTGAAGCGTGTGGGCAGCCGGGAGGAGCTGCCGGAAGCGGCTAGCTTGCCGCCGATGCAGGCTTCGGAAATGGCACCAGAACGACGGACATTGAGACCCGGCCAATCTCGCCGCGCGTGTCGAGCAATGTACCGCTTCCGATTCCGAAGCCAGTGCCAGGTCGCCACCGGGTCTGCGCGCTTCCCCAACGGCTGCCTGAAGAGCTGGACCGTCAAGTTTGGATTGGGATCCGCGACCACGTTGTGGAAGGGCCGCGAAATGCCATGGGTCCATTCCGCAGGTCCGAGCACGCAGGACAGCGGGCCGGCACCCTCGATGACCTGGTGGTTGAGACGAAACCAGGCGGCGTCATCGCCCACCCGCGCCCCATGCCGTCCATGAACCATGGCCGGTCGTGGGCAGCCCCCAGGTTGCGCACCGGGAACCGGGTCGACGGTGTCATCCTCTCCATCAACGAATCCCGGCACCCTCGACCGCGCGTTGGCGCGATAGCGTCACCCGAACCGTGGCGCAAGGATGCTCTTCGCCGTCCGACCACGGCGTGTTGTGGACGACGCTGACGCGGCCGCCGTCGCTCAGAACGGCCAGCTGGGTTCGCAACTTCGCCATCGGCGCCGGCCGCAGGAACAGAGCATGGCCTGGCGTCACGCTCGCCATGGCGCCGCTGATCAGCGCGCGACCAGGATTCGGCAGGAAGCTGATGGCCCCCTTCGATATCGAGACCAGTCCCACTGAGACGATTTATCTGGTGTCGCGCACCAAGCAGGCGCGCGACCGCCGGATTGGCGCACTCCGGCGATGGATCGTGGATGCCGTCGACCGCGCGCGGTAGGACGCTTCGAGATTCAGCGCACTACAATCGGCGGCTTGCTGCTTCCCGGAACAGCCGCCGAAGCGTTTCCGATGACCAACGAAACTATCATTGCCGATCGGCGTTATGCCGGGATGACGCAAGCCGACATCTGGTATGTGGCCTTCAGGCCGGACAAACCCGTGAAAGCGGACGACAGCGCCAAAGGCGCGGTCCGAACAACGCGCACGTTCAAATCGGAAGTCGATGCCAAGCTATTTGCCATGCAGATACTGGCGAAAGGCTGGACGGCGAGCGCTGGCACGCTCGGCCCTGATGAGCCCAAGCGAATCGTCGGCGCTTCCGAAATAGAACGCTGGGCCGATCCGGGCCTCGGCGGCTGAAGCGTCTGCCTGCAGCGCAGGTTACGTGGCGACGACCTCAGTCCGTTCAGCCAGGATGCACCTTGCGATCCTGTCCGACCCGACCTGTACGTTGGGCGGAAGCTGCTCGACGCAGCGGGCTTCCGCGAAACCACAGCGCGGCGCGAAAGAACAGTCGGTTGGCGCTTTATCCAGCGACGGCGGCGTTCCCGGAATCGTTTCCAGCCGCTGGCCGCGCTTGGCGCCGTGCACGGTGGAGGCGAGCAATCCGCGCGCGTAAGGATGGATCGGCGAGCGCACGATCTGGCTCAAGCTGCCCTGCTCGACGATCTGGCCGGCATACATCACGGCGACCCGGTCGCAGATTTCGATCGCGACGCCGATATCGTGGGTCACGAAGATAACGGACATGCCGAACTCGCGCTGCAGCTCGCGCAGCAGGAGCAGTATCTGAATTTGCACGGTGGCATCGAGCGCCGTGGTCGGCTCGTCCGCGAGAAGAATTTTCGGCTTGCACGCCAGCGCCAGCGCAATCATCGCACGCTGCCGCATGCCGCCGGACATCTCGTGCGGGTAGGCATCGAGCCGGCGTTTGGCGGAGGGAATGCGCACCACTTCCAGCATTTCCAGCGCGCGCCCCCTCGCCTCGGTCTCGCTCTTGCCTTCGTGACGCATCACGGTTTCCGCAATCTGCTGGCCGATGGTGTAAACCGGATCGAGCGCGAGCGCGGGTTCCTGGAAGATCATTGAGACGGTCTGGCCACGAAACGCCGACAGCTCTTCGTCATCGAGCGCCAGCACGTCGCGTCCCAAAACCCTCACGGTTCCGGAGATCTGCGTCCGCTTCTTCGGCAATAGCCGCATCAGCGCGCGCAACGTGACGCTCTTGCCGGATCCGGACTCGCCGAGCAGGCCAAGCACTTCGCCGTCGCCGAGCGAAAGCGACAGATCGTTCACGGCATAGACGGTGCGCTCGCCGGTGAAGCGAATATTGAGGTTACGTATCTCGACGAGCTGCGTCATGCGAATTTCGGCGCCCTTTCGTGGAAATCGCTCGCGCGCTGGAACGCCGCGCCAATTCGCAGCAACATCGCTTCATCGAACGGGCGGCCGACCAACTGCATCCCGACCGGGAGGCCACCGCGCGTGAAGCCTGCGGGTATCGAAAGCGACGGCAACCCGAGATAGTTGATCGGACGGGTAAACCGCGTCAGCCGCTGGATCACGGCTTCGGCGTCGGGACTGTTGCCGACGTCGCTCTCGGCAATGGTCGGAGCCGCGACCGGCGCCACCGGCGCGACCACGGCATCGACGCCAGCCACCGCCGCAAGATACGCTGACAGGGCAGGGCCGCGCCAGCGCATTGCTTCGAGATAGGACACGCCGGGTATCGCGAGCCCGTTCTGCAAACGCATCAAAACCTGCGGGCCATAATCCTGCGGGCGCTCGATCAGCCATCGCTTGTGAAACGCCGCCGCCTCAACGGCGAGAACCAGCTGACAGGCCGCCGTGAGCTGGCGCTGGTCCGGCAGTTCGACCTGAACGACATTCGCGCCCTCGCGCTTCAAGAGCGCAACCGTTTCATCGAGAATGCGCGCAACCTCGGAATCGAGATCGTCGACATAGAACGCGGTGGGCACGCCGATGGTCAGGCCTTTGATCGGCTCCCGCGTCGCGGCCATGTAATCCGGCAAAGGTCCGGTAATCGCCGTAGGGTCTTGCGGGTCTGCACCCGCCATCAGGCCCAGCAGCAGCGCGCAATCCTCTGCCGTGCGCGCCAGTGGCCCGACGGTGTCGAGCGATTGCGACAGCGGCATCGCGCCGGCGCGGCTGATCCGGCCGACGGTGGTCTTCAATCCGGTGACGCCGCAGAAATGCGCGGGCATCCGGATCGAGCCGCCGGTGTCGGAGCCCAGCGCGGCAAACGTCAGCCGCGCCGCGACCGCCGAGCCCGAGCCCGACGACGAGCCGCCGGTGATGTGATCGACCGCCCAGGGGTTATGCACCGCGCCATAATGCGCGTTGTGGCCGGTCGGCCCATAGGCGAATTCCGACATCTGCAGCGAGCCCAGCCGAATCGTGCCGGCATCCTTCAGCCGCTGCAGCGCGGTCGACGTCGTCGTGGCGACGAAATCGCGGCGGATTTTCGAGCCGCAGGTGACCACCTTGCCGGCCTCGTAGTACATGTCCTTGTGCGCCAGCGGCACGCCGTGCAGTACCCCACTGCTTTTGCCTTTCGCGAGCGCCGCGTCGGCGGCATCGGCGGCGGCGAGCGCTTCCTCTGATTCAATCGCCATGAAGGCGTTGAGCCGGGGCTGCCACTGCTCCACCCGGTCGAGACAGGATTTAGCGACCTCGCGCGAGGAGACGCGCTTATCAGCAATCGCCTCGGCGACCGAAGTCAGTGACATCAAGGCGGGTTCGGTCGCGCTCATTTTGTAGCCTTTTTATTATCTTTGTCCGCTTGCACGAGCAGAAAACTCGCAGGCTCCAGGTCGAACGGCAGCGTACCGGCCACCGGCGCAAAGCCTTCGAATGCCGGGCCGATGGAATTGGCGATGCGCGCCGCGACATCCGCGCTGACGGGCAGTCCTGCGACATTGGCCATCGCGCTGATCTCTTTTGCTGTGGGTCTTATCATGCGGCGTCTATCCTTTTTGATGGCGCGAGGCTGTGGCCGGATCCTGGTATGGCCATGTAGCACGCGGCCTGATGACCCATTCTATCGAGCGCGGTGAGTTTTGGTGTGGCATTTGCGCAGAGCGGCTCCGCGAATGGACAACGGGTGTGAAACCGGCAACCCGAGGGCGGATCGATCGGATTGGGCGGATCGCCCGAGATCGGCGGCGTCTCCGTCCGGTTATCGGGATCGGAGGACGGCATCGCCGCCAGCAACGCCCGCGTATAGGGATGCGCCGGCGCGTCCCACACCTGGTCCACCGGACCGAGCTCGACCACTTCGCCGAGATACATCACCAGAACGCGGTCGGAGATGTAGCGCACCACGTTGAGATCGTGGCTGATGAAGAGATAGGTCAGCCCGAATTCGCGCTTGAGATCGACGAGAAGATTGAGCACCTGCGCTTCGACCGACTTGTCGAGCGCCGACACCGCCTCGTCGAGGATTACCAGCCGCGGCGACAGAGCCAGCGCGCGGGCGATATTGACGCGCTGACGCTGCCCGCCGGAAATCTCGTGCGGATAACGGTTGGCGAAAATTTCCGGCCGCAACCCCACTTTGCCGAGCAGCTCGCGCGCCAGCGCACGCGCGGCGACATCGGCCATGCCATGGACTTTGGGGCCGAAGGCAATCGATTCTTCGATGGTCAGGCGCGGATTGAGCGAGGCATAGCTGTCCTGAAACACCATCTGCATGCAGCGGCGAAGCTCACGGAGCGACAGCGCGCGCCCGACCTGCATGCCGTCGTAAATGATGTCGCCGGCATCGCGCTTCATCAGGTGCATCAAGAGGCGCGCGGTAGTCGACTTGCCGCAGCCGGACTCCCCGACGATTCCGACCGTTTCGCCCTTGGAGATCGAGAACGACACGTCATCGACCGCGCGTACGGTCTTGCGTGCGCTGAACAGGTCGCCGCGCACCGGGAAATGTTTTGTCAACCCATTGACCTGCAGCAACGGCTGCGCCGCGCCGCCGCGATCCTCGACGGGCTCAAGCATATCGATCGAGGCAGCTGGCTCGTTCATATCGTCAGTTCCGGATATCCATGGCGCTGCGCAGGCCGTCGCTTAGCAGGTTGAAACAGATCGACACTGCGAAGATCATGACGCCGGGCAATGCCGCCACCCAGGGATTGATATAGATCGCAGTGCGCAGCGTGTTGAGCATCAAGCCCCATTCCGGCTCCGGCGGCTTGGTGCCGAGGCCCAGGAACGACAGGCCCGCCGCCAGGATCATCGACACCGAGATCAGGCCGGTGGCGTAGACGAAAATCGGACCCAGCACGTTGCCGAGCATATGCACGCGCATGATGGTGAAGGCACCGGCGCCGGAGGCGCGCGCCGCCTCGACGAAATCCATGTTCCGCACCCCCGTCGTAACGCTCTCGGCAACACGGGTGATCTGCGGCACGAATACGATGGTCAAGGAAACGATGGAATTGACGATGCCCGCGCCGAGCGCGCCCGAAATCGCGATCGCCAGCAGCACCGAAGGAAATGCGTAGAACACGTCGACGGTGCGCATGATCGCGGTGTTGATCTTGCCGCCGACATAGCCTGCGACGAGACCGAGCGACGTCCCGACGATAAAGGCAAAGATCACCGGGAGAATACCGATCACCAGCGACAGACGCCCGCCATAGATCAGGCGCGCCAGCATATCGCGGCCGAGTTCGTCGCTGCCGAGCGGATAGTTTGGCGTGCCAATATGGCGCAGCCGGCGAATCATCGAGCCCTGATACGGGTCGGCGAGTCCGAGCCAGGGCGCACACAACGCGGAAAGAAAAATCGCGAGCAGAATGCAGGCACAGACCATGCTGACCTTGTCGCGCACGATGCGCCGCCCGACCGTCGCCCAATAACCGCGCGCCTTGGCGGCCGGCCCCGCCTGCAGGGCCGCGTCCGATATCACGCTCGTGGGGCTGATGTTCATCTGCTCAGCTCCGCTTGATGCGCGGATCGATCGCAGCCTGCGCGATATCGACCATCAGATTGAGGAATACGAAGAACAGTGCCAGCACCAGGATCGTGCCCTGCAGCAGCGGCAGGTCTCGCTGGAAAATGGCTGAATTGAGCAATAGCCCCGAGCCCGGCCACGAGAACACGGTTTCGATCAGGATCGAACCGCCGAGCATGTACCCCAATTGCAGTCCCATCACCGCCATCGCCGTCGGCGCGGCGTTCTTGATGACGTGGCGGAAAACATGGGTTTCGCGCAAGCCCTTGGCGCGCAACGCCTCGACAAAATCCTGGCTCAGGATATCGCCGGTCAGCGCGCGCACGGTGCGCGTGACGATCCCCATCGGAATCACCGAGGTGGTGATCGCGGGCAGGATCAAATAGCGGATGTGCTCCCAGTCCCATCCCCATGAGCCGGAGCCTCCGGGGCCGGCGCCGACGGCGGGCAGCCAATTGAGCTGCACCGAGAAGATGATCACGAGCACCATGCCGAGCCAGTAGTGTGGAACGGATACACCGGCGATCGCGACCGAGGTCGCGACTTTGTCGATCCAGGTATCGCGGAAATAGCCGGCGATCAGGCCAAAAAACAAACCAAGGCTAAATCCGATCATTGCGGCGGCGATCGCCAAGGTGACGGTGTTGCCGACCGCGCGCATGACTTCCGTCAGCACTGGGCGTCCGGTCGCAATGGAATGACCGAGATCGCCGTTCACCGCCTTCCATAGCCAGAGCCCGAACTGCACCGGCAGCGGCCGATCGAAGCCGTAGGCGACGCGCAATTGCGCCGCCAGTTCCTGCGACGCATCCGCCGGCAGGACCGCTACCAGCGGATCGCCGGGCGTGATGTGCACCAGCAGAAAGCACACCAGCGCCACGCTGATGACAATGGGGATTACATAGACGATACGCCGGGCGATATAGGCGAGCACGTATGACCTTCGGTCTTTTTTCCCTCTCCCCTTGTGGGAGAGGGTGGCACGGACGAAGTCCGTGACGGGTGAGGGGTTACGGTCTATCGATGGAAACCCCTCACCCGCCTCCGATGCTTCGCATCGGAGGCGACCTCTCCCACAAGGGGAGAGGTGAAGAGGAGTCTCACCGTTGCGCCGAAGCGCCCGTTAAGGCGTCATGGACACTGGCGAGAAGTCCACGAACCAGCTCTTCGGCTGCACAAAACCCTTGATCTTCGGGCTTATGGCGCGCGGCGCGACGTCGTGGGCGACATAAAGGAACGCCGCGTCGTCGACGGAAGCCGCATGCAGCTCAGCCAGCGCTGCGTCGCGCGCGGTCGGATCGAAGGTCTGGCGCGCCTTGGTGACCAGCTCGTCGAACTTGGGATTATTGATATAGCCCCAATTATTCGAGACCGGCGGCGCCATCGACGATTGCAGAAAGCGCACCAGCGCGAAGAACGGATCCATCGCCGCGTAGGTCACATTGGTGGCATTGGCGCCGTTGGCGGTCGGATCCTTGGCGCCCCGCCGCCAGTTGGTGAACAGCGTATTCCATTCGATGACGTCGAGCTGGACGTCGAAATAGCATTCAGCCAGCGCCTGCTGCAGATACTCGTTCATCGGCAATGGCAGCATCTGGCCGGATCCCGATGCCGAGGTCTGGGTCTTGACTGACAATTTCTTGTTCGGACCATAGCCCGCCTCCTGCATCAGCTTCTGCGCCGCGGGCTTGTCGTACTTGATCTCGAAGGTCGGTTTTCCCCGCCAGGGATGACCCGGCTCGAAGGTGCCGGTCGCCGGCACCATCAACCCGGCAAGCAAGCCGTCCCTCAGGCCCTCGCGATCGACGCAGAGATTAGCCGCCTTGCGGACGCGAATGTCGTTCCATGGCGAGCCTTCGATGCGTGAGAACTGCCACGGCCAGACATGCGGCTCCTCGTTGCTGTTGATAACGAACCCGCGCTGCTTGATTTCCGCAATCGCATCCGGTGCGGGCGCTTCGATCCAGTCGACCTGGCCGGAGAGCAGCGCGGCGGTGCGGGCATTCGCCTCGGGCATCGGCAGCAGCAGCATCTTGTCGACCTTGGGCACGCGCGCCTTGTCCCAATAATTCTCGTTCTTTGCGAGCTCCAGCCGCTCACGCGGCGTGAACTTCGACATCTTCCAAGGGCCCGTGCCCGAAGCGTCGCGCGCGAACGTGGCCCAGGCGGCTTGCGATTTCGCCTTGGCATCGGCGCCTTCTGCCGCATCGAACAGCTTCTGCCACTTCGCCGGGCTCGCCATGAACAGGTTGGTGAGGTTGATCGGCAGGAAGCTATCCGGCTCCTTGGTGGTCAATTCCACCGTCATATCGTCGATCTTGCGGGCTGACGCCAGCGTCGGCATCCGCGACGCGGTCACGCCCACCTGGCTCGCGTCGAACTGCGGCGCATCTTGCTTGAGCACTTTTTCGACATTCCAGACTACGGCGTCGGCATTGAACGGCGAGCCGTCGTGGAAGGTGACCCCTGGACGCAGCTTGAACGTCCACTTCTTCTTGTCGGCATCATCGACTTTCCATTCCGTCGCAAGCCCGGGAATCATGACGCTCGGCTTGTCGGCGGACGAGAGATCCCACATCGTCAGCCCGTCATACATGGTGAGCCCGGTGAAGCGATTGCCCTCAAAACCCTGATCGGGCTGGCCCAGCGTGCGCGGAATATCGGCCGCGGTCATGCCGATGCGCAAGGTGGTTTGGGCGGCGGCGATCTGCGGTAACACCGCCAGTCCCGTCGCCAGCATCAAGGCTCGCACCGTTGCCCGGTTTTTTCCAGATTTCTCGTTACGCATGGTAGCAATCCCTTCCTCTACTTCAGGTGATTATTTGTTATGCAACCTCATGCAACGCCTGTGCCAAGCGAAGTAATCCTTCGTCTGATTGCCATTGGCGGCACAACTCCTTGTGAGCGCGCATGCATGAGGGCCCAAGTGCCTAATCTGGCATCAAGTTTGCAAGTTCGGCTCCCAGTACCCTCAATGGAGCCTAATTCATGCGCACCCGAAATTCGATACTTCTTGCAGCTGTGGCCTGCGTCATAGGAGCCGCCCTGCCCGCCCTTCCCGCGCGGGCTGAAACCGTGGTGCGATACGGCATTTCAATGGCCGATATTCCGCTGACGACGGGCCAGCCAGATCGTGGCGCCGGTGCCTACCAGTTCACCGGCTACACGATCTACGATCCGCTGGTCGCCTGGGAAATGGATGTGTCGGATCGGCCCGGCAAACTGGTGCCGGCGCTTGCCACAGAATGGAAGGTCGATGACAAGGACAAAACCAAATGGCGCTTCAAGTTGCGGCAGGGCGTGAAATTCCATGACGGCAGCGATTTCAATGCCGACGCGGTGATCTGGAATCTCGACAAGGTGCTCAACGACAAGGCACCGCAATTCGACAAGCGCCAGAGCGCTCAGGTGAAAACCCGGCTGCCCTCGGTTGCGGGCTACGCCAAGATCGACGATTCCACGGTGGAAATCACCACAAAGACCGTCGACTCCTTCTTTCCCTATCAGATGCTCTGGTTCCTGGTCTCCAGCCCTGCGCAATACGAAAAACTCGGCAAGGACTGGGACAAGTTCGCCAGCCAGCCCTCGGGCACCGGGCCGTTCAAATTGACAAAACTGGTGCCGCGCGAACTGGCTGAATTGTCGAAGAACGAGGATTACTGGAACAAGAAGCGGATTGCGAAAGTCGACAAGATGATCCTGATCCCGATGCCGGAAGCGCTGACGCGAACCAACGCGCTGTTGGCGGGGCAAGTCGATTTGATCGAAACGCCGGCGCCGGACGCGGTGCCGCAGCTCAAATCGGCCGGCATGCGCATCGTCGACAACATCACCCCGCATGTGTGGAATTATCATCTCAGCGTGCTGCCGGGCTCGCCCTGGACCGACATTCGGCTGCGCAAGGCACTCAATCTTGCGATCGGTCGCGACGCGGTGGTCGGGTTGATGAACGGTTTGGCCAAACCCGCCAAGGGCCAGGTCGACCCGTCGAGCCCGTGGTTCGGCAAGCCCGGCTTCGAACTCAAATACGATCTGGCGGCGGCGAAGAAGCTGGTCCAGGAAGCCGGCTACTCCAAGGAAAAGCCGCTGAAGACGACGTTCATCATCGCGCAAGGCGGAACGGGGCAAATGCTGTCGCTGCCGATGAACGAATTCCTGCAGCAGAGTTTCAAGGAAATCGGCATCGATATCGACTTCAAGGTCGTTGAGCTGGAGACGCTTTACACGCACTGGCGCAAGGGCGCGGCGGATGAAATGAATGCCGGCATTACCGCCAACAACATCGCCTACGTGACCTCGGACCCGCTGTATGCCATCGTACGCTTCTTCCACTCGGGCCAGATCGCGCCGGTCGGCGTCAACTGGGGCGGCTACAAGAACCCGAAAGTCGATGCGTTGATCGACGAGGCCAAGCAGACGTTCGATCCAACCAAGCAGGACGAATTGCTGGCGCAGGCGCATTCTTTGATTGTCGACGACGCGGCGCTGGTGTGGGTGGTGCATGACACCAATCCGCACGCGCTATCGCCCCGAATAAAGAAATTCGTCCAGGCGCAGCACTGGTTTCAGGACCTGACGCAAATCGGACTGGAGTGATCGGCGAGATTCGTCATGGCCGGGGCTTCGTCCCCGGTCAAGCTCGTGAATCCTGCGCGCGGGTCTCTCGTCGAGGTGAGCCTCACGATACACACATAGCCTCCAACGTTGGGGCTCGATCGCCAATCAAGATTCTGACAAAACGAACCCAATCAAAATTTGCTATTAAAAACATGCACTAAAGAGATTTACTCCCCTGATGATAGTTGCAGGCTGACGATCGCGGACTTCTTCAATCCGGCGCCGCAATCTGTTTTTTGAGCTTTGAATAGCTCTGCCGCGAATAGCGCTCGAGTGCCGCGATTCTTTTGACCGCCATACACAACGCGTCGGCCGAAGAGGTGGCGAGATCGCGGGCTTCGGTGATAATTTTCACGCGCTCGATTTCGATCTGACGAAGCCGTTGGTGAGCAGCTATTAGGTGAGCGTCCGGAGTCGCGTTCAGATCGTTTGTCGAATTGGCCATTTTGGGCAGCGCAATACTGGCCTCGATCAACGCTGAGGAGAAACCGTGGCGAAGCGCGTTCATTCGCGAACGCGCCTTGCCTTGTTGTGTGCGCGGGCCGGAGCTTTTCCCGGCATTGCGCTTGTTCGCTGCGATCTGTCGTTGTGATGCCATCGGCAATCTCGACTAGTTAGAACCCTTCAATAGCTGCTCAGTCGTCACGCTCTTTAGCCTCGCGGTCTCGGCAACGCTTTTCAAGCTCCTTCATAAGGGTCAGGATGCTCTTTTGAGCCGAAGCGATCAGGCGTTCGAGCAATGCCAGCGAAGGCAGGGATCGCCGGAAGGCTTCTACTTCAATGGCATTTGGCCTGTAGCCCGCCGCTTCGAAGCTCTTGTCAGCAGATGCTCGATACTCCGGATTAGCAAACCACAAATTAGCATTGTTGAAAGCCATACCTTTCAAAGCGGAAGGATCCAAGCCCGTCGATTCTTCGGTTTTCATGAACAGGTCCTCAAGCGCCGGACGCCTCTGGCTTTGCATCAGCTCGAGCGCCATTGCCTCGTACCGCGACAGGTTTTGCATCTTCGTGCAGACCTGCACCACGAGGAAATACTCCATAGGTGTTTTCAATTCCAAGGAGGATCTTAACTCTATATCATCCGTGAGTTGTCCGAACGCACCTTTGTCCTCGTTCGGCAGTAAAGGGGGGTTTTTGACAAAGTCCATGTAAGAGGCCGTTGTGTAGTCGATATCGTCATATTGCTCTTCGTCGGCGGACTCTTCAGGAGAAACCTCCTCGGTCGGCTTGTTGCTATCGTTGTCTGGTGGGTTGCTGGTATCCGTCATGACATAGCACTCCTTTCCTTGCGCGCACCGATGTGCGCGACAGCGGGAACTGTCGCCCAAGCCTTCCTGATTTGCGAGGACAGCAACGTGGGAGAAATTGGGTACGAGCAATTAGGTCGCGGGAGACCCTTCGGTCGCGTATCGGACTATGGAGGCGAGCGTCACCGGAGGTAGTCGGTTTTCGCTGAGATACCGTTGCAGTGGCTTCAAAACCAGATTGAGAAAGTCGTAGAAAGGACCAACTTCGACAGAGGTTAACTCGCCATAGCGCATGGTGGGCAGGTGATTGCGGACGATGCGCTGGCCGCTCCCGCGAAAAATATTTCCTAGACGGTCCGCTAGTATCTGATTCGCAGGATTGGGCCGCCTGCCGCGTTTGCGGTCAGCCTGAATACTCTCGATTGCCGCCAATGCTGCTTTTTGGATATTCGATTCTGCGGGCTTCTCGATATCACCGAGCTGATCGCCCCAGACGTCGCGCCAATGGGTTGCCAGATTCTCGTCAGCACGTCGGTAGTGGCATGCCATAGCCCATTCAACTTCTGCCGGCAATTTGCGTGCGCAAAACGAAGTGGGTTCTGCTTGGACCTTATCGAGTGAAGCTATAAGGACAGCGTCCGGCATTGTCCGGGCAGCCTCGGCCGCGCAGATCAGAGCGCCGGCTATCGGATTCAGCTCCTCGTGTTCTTCCCGCGTGACGTCCGAATCTGGGTCCGGAATAGGTAGCCCGCGCTGCTCGTAAAACCCAAGCGCGGACAAAATAGCAATCCGCTCTTGGCACAACTCTTCGAAGATCCTCTTCGAGGGGGCGCCCCAAGCCGATTCGGTCTCGACCAATTGTGGTTTTCCAAGGGTTGGCACGAGCTGCCTCCATTGCGGAAGTCTGACTTAAAGCGGTCATAGTTTTGAATTTGAGGCGGGAAACAGTGGTTTCAACTTATCCACTTGGTTATTTCGACCTACAGTCGAATCCATCAGTGGTACGGCTACCAGAACTCCTTCGGGAATTCGTTTCCAGCCGTTCTGTCGTCTTTCACTAAACCACCTCGATTTTCTGGGATTGAACCGGATGCGTGATCTGGAACCGGACGAACAGGTGCGTCGCTAAGAGCGCAAGAAGCTCGGCCGCTTCGACAAGGTCGGCCGCCGCAAGATGCGGCTATCTCAGCAGCCGTCAGGACCGCCGGCATGTCATGGTCGAATTTGGGAATGACCTTGCCGAGAGGGGCGATAGTATCGCGCAGAGTCGCCAGCTTGCCACCAACGGCGAGCATGATCGGCTCGGCAAAACGCAGGGACCAGGACACGACGCAATTCCGCAACAGAACCGGATGCAAGCCCGGCATGGTGGATTCGTTCAGGCACAAAAAAGCGCAAAGTTACCTGCCTTTACGGTTTTACGCGCCTTGAACCGCCACCGAGATCCGCGGAAAGCGAACTAGATGAAATTCAGCTGGCTGTCGATGGCGCCGATCTTGCTCGAGTCGTCGATTGGCTGCCAGCACTAACAGTCTGCTGAAGAATCCAATGAACTTGGCGTTTATTCTGTCTCGGGTCCGCTGTTGGGATGATGTGTTCGAGAGTTTGAGGCGCTTAGGTGGTCTGGACGTCGGGTTGGCTACGGCCGCGGTGATCACTTCGTGTTAATTCAGGACATCTCCGACGCCACGCGGATCGACAATTTAGACGTACATGGCACGTAGGGCTATCAATGGACCAGTTACATTCGTATCTTCGACGCCGATGGCGCCGAGATTCAGACGATACGTGGGGGACATCGAGAAGTAGTTACATCGACTTCTTCGACATACCAACTCCAACAGCCTTCGGCTACCGCATACAACACAGCAGCGATTTAAATTACATTCTCAGTTTGATCAGTGGCAATAGATTTCCAGAGCGCCACTAGCGTCCCGTCGTCTTTCCCGGTCTAAGGTGAAGCAGGTGCTACAAGACCGAGGCGCCGACATTCTATTTCCGTCGCCTTTAGTACTCGCTCAACCTGGATCGCCGCGCCGGTAAGCAGTCCATGTGGCTCGCTCCCGCCGATAACCGGCTCATCATGGGCAAACGAAACGCTGAAGGCAAAGTGACCGCCTCCCTTGCTGAAGTCGGCTCCACCGTTGTCGAGAATCTCAAGTTCGTAGGTTTGCTGGTTCCACCGATGCCTCAGCCCGAACATCACCCCGGGCGTCACATAAGCAACTTGATCATCTGTTTTGAAGGGGATGAGTGTGGCGTGCTTCTGCGTGTTGCATAGAGTGTTGAGAGCAGCCAACCAAATGTTGCCTCCCGCGTATGGATGGAAGATCTTGAATACGGCAACTATCTCTGGGCGAAGGTCGGCGCATCTTTGGCGAACCGCATTGTCTAAGTCCTGCGCGGAGCCAGCTATAGGAAAGTAGGCGCGCTTCGGCCTGGTCTTTCCTGCCGCAATCGCAGTCGCATACGCTGTTTGCGTCTAATGTGGATCGAAGGTTATTGGCAATGTCGAAGGCGATGCCACAAAGCTGCTCGAAAAAATCTCTTTCGAATTTAACCGTGTGCTTGTTGTTGCGACCCGTCGGGTCTCTCTCGATGACATAAGTCCAATGTTCGCCTTTCGATAGCTCGCCTTCCTTAGATTGGAATTCGGCTAGATGATGCTTGGCGCGCGCCAGCGTTTGCTTCGGGCTGTAAAACGGATCGGCGTGGGTCATTAACCTAAGCGGCGGCAGGAAAACAAAAAATAGGTTCGAACTTCCGATCGATCGTTACACCAACTTTCCAACGCGCAAAGTGGAACGCATTGGCCGTTTCTTTAGGGTCCTCGGCTAAGCCTGTTTGAATGTTGAAGGTGCGATAATAAGCGCCTTCCTGCGCCTTCATGTAATAATTGCCATCGGCACACATTAGTGCCCCGCGAGGGGAGCCGGTCTGAGCACCCATGACACTGGAGAAATCTGGCCGAAGTACAGAGTTGTCAAAGTAGATGAACGTGTCACCGGTCAGTCCACCCACCTGTAAGCTCACAGAGTCCATGGTGTTTTTCGGTAGCACGATCACAGCTTTTTTGGCGTCAGCGATCGAGACACAAAAGCCAAATTCCCCACCGCGATCAAAGTCGAACATGACAAACTCCCCGAGGGGAATATCATCCAGGCGTTTTGCAGAGCCGAAAAATTCAATTTTCATGGTTGGTTTGCCCCCTTAAGCTGGCAACGGTTAGCCTTTTGGAACACTAAAGATCGCAAGGCGCACCTTTCCGCGATTGATTGTATCGATCAGTGTGCCGACAAAAACTCGCGCACCCTTGACCGCAACGAGGCGGTAGCGGCCGTCTGTCATTCGCTCGGCGCGACGGGCTTTCCTACCCAATATCGTGATGGACGTTCCGCGTTTTGCTACTGGGCCGCGATTCCGTGCTTTCTTTGCCAATTCAGCCTCCCGTGTTTTGAGCGGTGGACTGTTTCTCAACCTGAGCGCGCGCGCAAGCCCGTTCAACCTGAATTTGTGTTGTCGTTGCCCTGCGCTCAGCGGTGACTAGCGGGGAGAGCGGTACCAGGTCTCACAAGAGCGTAGCCGGCCAGCTCAGTTCAGCGTCCCCTCTCTCAAAAAAGGGAGAAACAAGATGGACGAAAAAGATGAGAGCGGTTCCGGCCGAAAGCGCGATCCAGCTAAATCATTCGGTCCTCAGCCGAACTATAATTTTCCAAAAAACAGGTTCTGTCCAAATGGGCACGCGATCATCGGCGACAACATTGTCGTGACAACCGTAAGATACGTTTTGTGCCGAACGTGCGCGCGGATGGGTTTCCGTCGCCACCGACGGCGAGGCAACCTAAAGGAGGACGTCGTTCGCCAAGTATTGGCAGGACTCCGAGAGGGAAAGACGATTGCCAATCTCACCGGCCATCAAGGCGGAAAATATGTGGGCGGCTACATTGTCGACAAGTCACGTCTGAATAGGTTTTGCGATGAGAACCCCAAGATCGGCAAGGTGATCAGGGATGAGGCTTGCCCGGAGGTCTTGCCGTACTCCTTCAAAGGAACTCCGGCATAGCTTCTTCGGCAAACGAGTGCTCCCAGGTTTCGATCGGGTCGGATGTTCCCCGCTCGATGCGCCATAGCTATCTGCTTGCTTGCCTTGTTCGCGTCCGGCCACTTGCAGCGTAACGCGCATTTGTGCAAGCTTCACGGGTGGTGGGATCAGGGGGCGAGTCGTGGTACAGCAACTTCGGCGTTAGACGCGACTATGGGCACTAGCGCACGCGAGGAAGTGTGGGTTCTTCTATCCGATCTATTCGTAGATACTGAGCATACCGAGCCAGATCTTCGCGCAATTGGACAAGCGCTAAAGAAGACCGGATTCTCTGTGGGTGAGGTCAAGCTAATCCTTCGTAAAGAAGTCGCACCAGTCTGCGGGAAATGGATGTTCTATCCAGGGGCAATCGGTCCATGGCCGCTATTCGACGAGGAAGCCCTCAAGCAAAAAATCAAGGAGCGTATAGGTAAGCCCTGGTATCGGCCGCCGCTGATGGTTGTCGGCCTGTGGTGCCTGCCCGGCGTAAGGCGCAAGTGGAGAGTCGTACAAGATGCAATGCAAGGCTAGTAAGGTCGCGTTTAACCCTTCCATCGAGCGGACAAACAACGACGGGGCGCAGTTGTTCGCCTGGGCTACGTCAATGCCGCCGTTGTTTGCCCCTCATGTCAAACGTTAGCCATGCCGTGGATCCAGTATCAGTTTGAAGCTCAGCGGAGGCCGGCAAGCGCGCTGCTGGATACACAGTTTGCAGAGGCGGTCCCCTCAGACAAACTTCCGTATGTCGCCTGGTTTGGCGTTTACGGTAAGCAACCACCCGGCGGCAGTTGGTGGCGTCGCTCTGAGCAACCAAAGCTGGAAGCCATCGAGGCCGATCTCATTCGGCTCTGCGGCGGCTTTGGTAATGGCTGGGCGGTTTATGTCCGTCGCCTTGAGACACCGGCACTGCGAGAGTACTACGTGTACTTCGGTGGCAATGCGGAGCTACAGAAAGTCTTGCCCAGCCTTCAGGCGCTTCATGCCGACTACCGTCTTGAGTTCGAGAGTCGTTCTGATCCAGAGTGGTCACATTACAAGTCTTGGCTCAATGAAGCCGTACAACATGGCTAACAAGCGGCTGCAGAGGGACCGCAAAAGTGCTTCGCACTTTTGTTCCCTCCCGTTGGTCGGCGGCGCCTGAGCCGCGGCGTTGGCGGGCGCGGTCCCGAAGATATCGCCCAGAACGCGCCGTACATGATCGAGGCCCGCCTCTGCGCGTCGCTGTCGATCGGCGGCCGGCACGTCGGCAGCATCTTGATTGGCGAGGGTCTGGCCCATCCGTATGTGTGCGGCACGACGAGCTGTCCACAACGGCGCCCTTGGTGCGACGGCCGCTAGGGTCCGTGACGAGTGAAAGCGCGGAAGTGGGACCGCCGGCGGAGGTTAAAAGCCGACGGCCCCTGTCGTGCAAATAGAGGACGCCAGACGGGGTTTCATGCGGCCTACCGACGCGACCTGGGCCAACGAAGGCAACCTGCCGAAGTTGCGGATGCGTGCGCGGATGCAGGGGATTTATTGACGGGGCGAATTCACCGAAGACAGGCACCGTTACCGCTGCGGCGGCGTCAGCCGTGCCTTTGTTCGGCTGCGCGCCATCACACAGCGGCTACCGGCGGGGTTCTCTGGGCGAGGTCAGCTCGGATTTATCGTGCGAGCACCTGCGCGAGATCGGCAACCGCGCAACGCAAGCTGTCATTTTTTAGGTTGAGGAACGCGTCGATCAACCGGCGACCATGTAACGAGAGCGCAAGCTCGGTCAGCGCTGGCGTTTCGATCCCGCGGCCGCGCTTGATCTTTGGTATCTCGTCGTAAAAATATCCAGTGTCGACGTCGAGGATTTTAGCCAACGGCACCATCAAGGCGGCGCTTATCCGGTTGGTGCCCTTTTCGTATTTCTGCACCTGCTGGAACGAAACGCCCAGCGATTTACCTAGATCGTCTTGGGTCATGTTCAGCATGACGCGCCGCGCTCGCAGCCTGTCGCCGAAATACTTGTCGATAGGTCCCGTGCTCCGCGTCGTGGCCCGCTGGATGACTTGCTTGGCTCGTTTGCTGCTCATAGATTGTCCCCCGCGTTGCTTGGTTTGCGGCCCCAGTGCCCTAAACAATACACGGCGGCGCTCAAGAAAGAAGTCCTCGAAGGCTCGCGGCCAAAATCTCAGACGAGGCGCAATTTCAACTGCAACGGTATTGGACGATCGACCGGCAGTCGCCGCCTGATGGTGGCACGCATCGCCGCCGTCAGCAGCCAAATGAAACCCGCCCGGCGGGGATCGTCGAGCGGGCTCGTCCTTGATGTCAGGGGTATGAAGGACCTGATCGGCTTTTAATTGCGATCGCGCTCGATGATCACCTTACGATCAGGTTCTCTCTCGCGCTCCTTGATGACTGTTGTCTCGCGGTCGCGGGGCTCGTGCTCCTTGATAACGGTTGTTCGTTCGCGATCTCGGTCGCGGTCTCGGTTATCCGAGCCTACTGTCACTCCGGCTCCGACCCCCGGGCTAACTCCGACGCTGACGCCGACATCTTCCGCGATTGCAGGCACTGCGGCGCCTATGCTCGCCGCTGCGACTATTGCCCATACGTACTTCATGAAACGCTCCTTAGCAGTGTGAAACCCGCGCCCATGCCTTGAACGGCTTAAATCAGCCGATGTTCCGAAGCTCTTAAACCCGCAGTGCACGGGTTGAGGCGGCCCTGAAATGCCGCTCCTCGGGAACGCGGCGCTAAAAACCGCCCGTGCACTCCGCCGGATGGCTTCCGGGATAGAAACCGCATGGCCATCCCCATGGGTCTTCATCATAGGGGACGCCAATGCGGATCGCGATCGTGCCGGCGTGGATACCGCCGTAATAAATGTGCCGCATTCGTGGCGATGTGCTAACGATCGGCGGCCGGTGAGTTCGGCCATGAGCCATTGAAGCGCACGCCGCAGCGGCAGGCAAATCGCCCTACGCACTGGGCTTCGAGCGCTCCGGAGCCACTGCCGATCGCTGGTGTTGATAAGTTGACCGGCGACTCACGCGGGAGATGCGGCGCGCGCGGCGATAAACCCGTGAAGCTCCAATGACGGTCGGACTGTGCTCAGTGAGCCACAGTGAGGGGATTGAGCGCCACGATCCACAACAACCAGAAGCCCCATGCAAGACACGCTCATCATTCCAGAGTTATGTTCAGGCAGGAGTAGTTCAGGTCCAGGGGCGAAGAATATGAGAGAAGCCTTACTTCTCAATCCGTTCAACTCAAACACAGAGCCGGCACAGATCGTCAACCGGCGAGCGACACGGTCAACACCCGTCTGCTCTAACTGCCAGTCAGACGACATCATCTCTCATGCCTTAACCCAGTGGAGTAATGAATCGCAGGAATGGCAACTGGCTAGCACCTTCGATCAACCAGCCCACTGCAACGGCTGTAACAGTCTGTGCGGGATTGTCTGGCTACCGCTCAATTAAGCTCGTTACAGTAGCTGCATTCAACTCGGGGACTCGCCGTAAGACACGCGCCAGTTTGCCGCTCGACGCCATTCGCCGCTCGAAGCGATAGGCCGATCTAGAAGCTGGAATGCTGAAATGCCGATCATGCCGGACGCCGCGCTACTCGCCCCCGGTTCGCATGATCAAGCTCACGAAAGAGCGAGGGGTCGCGCCTTACGATTAAATGCATTCCAAGCGTTCGCCTACTACCGCTCTATTTTCGGCAAAGTTTCGCCCCGAATCCCACTGTAGGAATTCGTATCAGAAGATTCAGGGGGACGAAATGAATCCAGCGGACTATGCGCGCATGGCGGAAGAGTGCTCTCGGCAAGCCGATGCAATGCAGCCAAGCCGGGAGCGGGATGCTCTGATGGAAAAAGCGCGGCAATATGCGTCCTATGCTAAAATGGATAATTGGGTCGCCTCGAAAGAGGTACAGCCACCCAATTAGTGTGATCCGGGCCGCACCAGCCGCGCACGTGACTCACATGGGAAATTTTTGATTAACGCTTCCCTGATATGTTGCGGATCGCCGCGGAATTGTTTCGCGTACCGCGACCATCGGTGACGCATGCAAACTATCGAAATTACCGATCCGTTAGAGGCCCGACGTTGCCGCTATGCCCAATATCGGGGCGAAAGGGCGCGATTGATGTTAAATGGATTGCCGGTCACGGGGATGGTCCGTGCAGTTAAGGAAGATAGGTCCAGCATTCCGACGCGGTGGACCGTCACGGTAGTACCTAAGCCGGACATCGCAGCCTAACCGATAGGGTGAGGTTCGATGAATTATCAAGCCTTCACCAACGACAGCCTCACCTTGATGTACGAGGGCGTACGCGGGGCTTTGGCAGCCGATGACGCGCTCAAAAGACAAGGTGAGGAAACTAGATTTCGCGTTCGCGAGACGCCGGACTGGAAGAAGCACGCAGCCAATCTCGAGGCCGAAATGCTTAAGCGCGGAATGATGTTCGAAGTCATCGAGTGGCACGAAGGACAGGAGAAGCTGCCGTTCGAGTGAAGGGCGCCCAATCTACGAACCTCGTTTTACGCGAGAAGTCGAAAATCAGGTTGCCCGAAACCGATGCCATTATCGTCGACAGGCTGGTGGCGGAATCGAGCTCGTTGTGACTTCATCTCAAGATAATACCGCAACTCATTGCCGGTATGCCTTAATTGGTTTCGTAAGTCTTGGCACTCGAGGGTTGTAGCTGACCGATCAGCAAGCTGTTGCCATGCGAGTCTCTGCAATTCTTTGAGTGCGCCATCGAGGCGTTCACGCCGAAACGGATTGCGCCACCTCCGATCAGGCCCCAGCGTTTCTAAGGCACCGGCCCTGAAAATCTTAAAACCCGCCCTGACCGGCGGGTTTCTCTTTCTCGGTTCGCGGCTGCGCGACGGGATCGGGTCACCAGTGAATTCAAGTTGGCATCAGCTTTCACGCGAACATCTCGGCACCGACAGGCGCGAACTTCACGTATGTTCCGGACTCATGCTTCCACAGCCAGCCCTTGGCGACCGCGCAGGCGAGGCCGGCGCTGTACTCCTCGGGCGTGCCGCCTTCCTTGAACAAGAACTGGCCGTTGATCGTCTCTATGAAGATGCGGCCGTCCTGCACCGCCTCGGTCGCGTTGGCGATCTCCAGCAGCTTGCGGGCGGCCTTTTCAGGATCAGAAAGCGGTCGGGGCGCGGCGTACTTCATGCTGCGGCCTTGTCTTCCTTGTCGGCACCGCGCGCAACGATCTTCATGGCATCGTCAGCCAATGGCCGCTGCAACGCCTTTGCTTCGTCCCACGGCGCGCGCATCCACACGTCCCGTTCTTCTTCTGTAGTCAGGATGACCGGCATCGCCTTAGGGTGGATCGGCTGAACAATTGCGTTCGGTGCCGTCGTCAGGAAGCCGTAGACCAAGTGCGGTCCTGGGATGGGTTTCGATTTGGTGCCGCGGTCGCCCCTGAACTCCGCCCAAATCCCGGCAAATGCGAACAGCGGTCGGTCATCGTTCAGCGCAAACCACACCACATCCTTTTTGCCGGTCTCTGGGTTCGGCTCCGGTGCATATTCGGAAAAGCTGTTTGCCGGCACTAAGCAGCGGCTTTCTGGCTTCAACCAGCCGCTCCAGTGCGGCGATGTCGTGTTGCGGATGTTGGTCACAGGCGCACCACCCAACTTCGGCGGTGGCGGCATCCCCCAGCGCATCATCGTTGGCTCGCGCTCGGCGCCGACATTGCGAACGACGGGCGCCGGATAATCGGGAAACACGCCGGGCATCGGCGGCAGGTTGCCGACGTACCGATTCACCATGCGGAACAGAGCGGCGATGGCGGCCTGGTTCGTGGTTATCGAGTAGAGATTGCACATTGACCGAACCTGTAGGGTCGCGGGGCCGTTCCGCGTATCTAATCCTAGTGGCATTGCCTGCCTGAGCAGGGCCCGCTGTAATATGCCGATGGGCACGAGGTCTCGCGAGGGCATTTGGGGTGGCCAAGTACGCGCGGCCAAGATGAACGCCGAACATGCTCGCCAACGAGCCATAGAAGCTGCGAAGCTGCGCGTGAGGCAGATGGCTCGCGCATGGTCGCTACGGATGGAAGGTTATGGAGGGCCCGCACAGCCATCGCCGACAATCGGGCAATGCCTCAACGGCGGCCTGGGTTGGCTCGATGTCGAATGCAACCGCTGTAAGACCCGCGCCAGCCTGCCGCTCGATGCCATACGCCGGCCGCGGGACACGCCAATCTGGAAGCTCGAGGCCGCGCTGAAATGCCGGTCCTGCAGGAAGGGCCGCTACGCGCCGCCAGTGCACATGATCAAGCTGACTGCGACGCAGGAAATCACGTCGTATCAGTGGGTGCATCCGGACGAGGAGAGGTGAGGTCTGCCGGTTCACGCCGGCCGGGTTTTTTCTTAACATTTTCCATTTCCAGTCGGGTATTGATGTCATAGCCTCTCTTGGTGGGGGCATCATGGAATTCGCCATCTCTATGGCTTTTGGCGCGGCGGTAGCGTGTGTCGCGTTCCTGATCGGGACTTGCTTCGTTCGATCGGATAGATCAGTCGAAACCTCGCATGATCGCTTAGAGAAAGAAACCGAGCCTTCGTCGGCGCCGCCTATTGTCGAGCGGCCGACGGAAGCCGCTACGTCGCAAGTCGAACCCGCGTCTCCCGAACCGCGGCGGCCGAGTCAGACGGAATGGAAGCCGATCGAAACAGTACGACCGCGCACTTTGCCAGCGCCGGTCATTGCAACCGGCATCCCGAAATGCATCGCATTTTTGGACGTCGAAACAACTGGCCTGAATGAGAAAGATCGTGTCGTCACATTGGCCGGCGTGAAACTGCTGGATACAGACCTTCTGGCGACCGGCACGGCCTCATTGGCCTATCTGCATCTGATCTTCGATCCGGGCAAGAAAAGCCACCCCAGGGCAGAAGCGGTGCACGGCTATTCGGATTGGGTTTTACGACATCAGGATGGCTTCGGCGCCTACGCTGAGACCATTGAGAGCTTTTTCAACTCTGCCGACCTGGTGGTCGCCCACAATGCCGAGTTTGACCTAGGATTTTATAACCGCGAGATGGACCGGGCGGCGCGGCGGCCCATTGCCATTCCCGGTCTTTGCACGATGAGTACCTATCGTCAGCGAGGCTTCGGAGGAAGCTGTTCGTTGGATGCCGTTTGTCAGAAAATCGGCGCTGCCCGAAACGGCAAGCTGCACGGTGCCCTCGAGGATGCCTGGCTCGCCATGCGTGTTTATCTATGGTTGAACCAGCGCAATTTCGCTGGCATGCTGCCGATCGAATTTGCAAGTGGTCCATCGAACTTCAAGGACGCGCCGCCGCTTCCGTTAGGACCGTTGCCGCGTCGCCGACGCAAAGCTACGTCTGTGGCAGCGTCACATTCCCTCAATTGACGTGTTTAAAACGATGGCCGGTAAAACGCTGATCGAGAGCCATACCGTCGACACCAAATCCGACAGCCTGTCGGGTTTGCCGCCAGCGCGGATTGAGCAAACGCCATCGCGCTCAATGATGGTGATCGGCACCGCGCCCGATGCCGCGAGATATTCCAGCGCACGGTTTCTGTTCGGCGGTTTCGCCAGCATGGAGCGGCCTAAATTGAATCTGAGTCCGGGACCAGACGCCGCATTGATTTCATGAAGAGGAATTGGAATACCACCACGGACCAAAAAGAGTCGGGTGGAAAGTGGGAATGGCAGATTACCGTGTGTACACCATCGGCGACGACGGGCATTTCATCAACTCCCGAGCGTTCTCCTGCGATAACGATCCCGACGCAATCGAGTGGGCAAAGCAGCTAGTTGATGGTCACGACATAGAGCTTCGGAGCGGAGCACGCTTGATAATCCGACTGGAACGTAAGCCAAAATGATCTCGCAATCCGGCCTGTTCCGCTCCTTAAATTAAGGGCCTCAGTTGGCCGCCTCTGTTATCCGCCCCTTACCACCGCATTCCTTGCACGGCGGAGGATAGATTTTGCGGTTGGGCTGCGCTGGCTGCGTTACCACGGCAAACCCGGTGCCGTTGCATGCCGGACATTTTTGCTCAGTCGGATTCGCGGCTGGCTTTTTCATTTGAATCTCTCAGGTGGCCTCAATCGCCGTTCCGAAAATGTCTGCGTTAAGCGGGCATCATACCGGAACTGCAACTTGGCGATATAGACGGCGGAATGCTATCCCCAGACTCCGGTTAGACGGTCGATGTCAAAAAGGGCGCAGAAAACTGCGGGGTCTTCCTCGACAAAGGACCGGGGACACGGCAGGTTGCTCGAATGGAAAAGCACAATCTCCCCGGCCTTAGTCCGTTGTGGCTGATATCGCTCGGCTTGATACTTGGTTGCGTAATCGTTGTGATGATTCCGGGGTCGATTGCGACTGGAGACGCTATTAAGTCGTCCGACTGGATAGGGTTTGCGGGGAACGTTGTTGCTGGTGCCATGACTCTGATCGCGGCGACGTTCGCTTGGTTCGCCGTTAAGCGACAGATCGATGCGCAAACAAAAGCTGAAGCAGACAAGCGGGAACTACAGAAAACTGATCTTGCGCGAATTCTATACGCAGAATTGACTCACCTTGTAGCGAGATGCTGTTTCGACTCCGAAAGACCGTGGAAGGCCTTTTGGCAGGGGCCCGTTAGACCTGATGAAATGGATGTAGCGAGGCTGCGCAGGTTCACACCTTCCGTTCCAGTGATCTATCTTGCGACGGCAGAGCAACTTGCTTTGTTGGGAAGCGCGACACAGGTTTTGATGGAATTTCACTATCGACTATCGGCGTTGCGCCGTGAGATCGAAAACTTTACCGATGGTGCTTCAACCAAACTCATAGAAGTTAAGGCCGTGCAATTAGTTGGCCGTCGATTCCGCCAAACTTTGCGGCCCGGGCTGAAGGCGCTCGAATCGCTTGCACCTCTGGTTCACGAGCCGGAAAGCATTGAGGCACTCGCAAGGGCTTTATATTACGAAGCACGACCAGAGGAAGACCCTAACAAGACTCTCAAACAGCGGATTATTGAACTTAGCGGAAAGCACTGGAGCGATGATGAGTGAGACCTACAGGGTGATTGTCCAAGGTCACCCAGAGATTCGAGAACTGACATTTGAATTTGAGCCCCGCGTCGGAGACCTCGTTCGACTTCCCGATTTGGACGGTGACCTTCACCTCCGTGTGCATAAGGTGGTTCATAGTGCAAGGCTTCCGCATAGCAATAACGTAGCCAGCGCTTACCTTGTAATCGTACCGGAGGGACAAGCAAATGCCACGCGGCCCTAAAGGCGAGAAGCGTCCAGCCGACGCCATCGGCAACGCGATCATTGATCGCTAAGATCGCCACCGGCGAGATCAATCAAACTGAGACCCTTCCGAAATGAATTGAAGGCGTGCGGCTGAGGTAACCAAACCGCACGCCCATTTGGACCACGTCTGTCGGACCATGATCCGGCAGCAAGGGAACGCGCCATAGAGAAAGCCTACTCGGCAGTCTAAGTCATGGTGATCGCGACCGTCGATACCTCGCCGCAATTCGCCATCGGGCATTGCCCGGCCTAAACTCGCCGCTGGTATCGTCGCGGATGAGCAGGTGCCGCCACGACGGTGGCGGGCCGACGTCGGCAAGGAAGGTCGCAAAGTTGCACCAGCGCGCACAGAGCGGGCCGCGAGATTTGATCGCAAGCCACGTGGCGAATACGGGCGGGCGCGGCCCGCGCCGGTCGTGGATTCTATTGCCTGCGGCCATCGGCATCGTTCCGCTTCCGCGCCGAAACGAACGAGGCCGCCAACCGAGGCGGCCTAATCGAAAGCCACGCCGATCCGAAATTCTTTACGCCAAACGACATGGCAGGGCAGATGCAATCCATCGCCCGGCACAACTAATGTGAACTTTGCAGGGATCCCCATTTTGCTGGGCACCTCCGGTAGTCGATAGGTCGCGGACCGTGCAATCAATAGTGGCACCGCCGCACTCAATCTTTGCGGCTTTCAAGACGCGGTAGCGAGGTGCGATCCGAGTTTCGACCATTCAATCAAGATATGCCAAATTCCTAAGTAATCCATGAAGAATGTCTTACAAGACGACGGCACTACTGTTTCGCCAGACCCGAAAACGATTGGCCCTGCACTCCTGCAAACGTGCCGGTTTCCATGCAGCTTGCGCGTGCCGACTGGCACTTGGCAGCTGCACCGGCATTTGCCTTAACGCAAGCATTTGCGTAAGCGCTGCACGACTTGCTGGGATTGTGGACGTTAGTTTTGCCGCTCGTATTGTTCCAAACTTGGCTAGAAGCTGGCGTATGCGTAGACGAAGCAACTAATGCGAGCAGCAAAACGGCGGTTAGGCTTTTCATTGGTTTACTCCAATTGGCCGGATCGCTTCGGCCCGGCTGGTCGCAGGTTGCTACTACTTGCGCGCGAAAGATAGTTGATTGTTGGGGTAGCGACCCGATCTAAATAACCCGGCTTGAAATGAAAGAGGCCGCCAACTGAGGCGGCCTTACTGCTCTAGCTCTTTGAGAATGCGGTCGCGTTGCGCAACGTTTTGATCTTGCATGTGGCGAAAGGTCGTAAGCAGGTCCAATGCAATGGTGATGTCGCACCCGTCACGCTCTAGGTCAGCAATGATCTGCTCTTGCCTCTCAATATAGCGGCGACCGCTAGCGATGTGTCGCTCGGCTTGAGCAAGGTGCGCCTGTTGCATCGCGCGGCCCATAAGCTTAGCCCACTGAGGTGGCCTTACTTCGGCGGACGTAGTTCACCAGTGAACCAGCCAACAGCGTCGGATTTCATCCGATCATCCAACGGGATGGCGATTTGTTCGACGTGATCGCATTTGGAGCAGTCGAACGTGCGAAGTTCAAATCCGATAGGCCCCGACGAGACGCGCGCAAGCTTCATGCGCGCTCGGCATTTTGGGCAGCGAAGTTGCTCAATTGCGGACAGTCGGATTGCGGCTGGGTAATCTGTCATTGCATTCCACCTTGCTTCAGGCGGGAGCGCAACACTCTCTGTCACCGATGAAAGCCGATGGCGGGCGGTGATTTGGGGACCATGCGCCGTGAATGTCGAGATAGCGACTAAATTTATTCTGCCACCCGAAAACCCCCCGACGGATGGGGTGACCATATTTCAGCTTTCAAAGAATGGTCTGTCCAGTGACTGACATACTGTGCCCGGCGCGCTTTTTAGTCGCAATCGTCTTGCGCATGTCGTCGGCCAGGTCGAACAGGCCGCCAACTGAGGCGGCCTACTCCGGCTTAGCCTCTCCGGATCTTCGCCAAGCCTACCACGCCCCCTAGAGCGTTTGGGCGCCTGGCCTGCTAATCAGTTCGAAGGAGCGGAAGCCAGTCGTATTGTACCAGCCATCCATCCGCTCGCCGCAAACCTCACAGTCGGCGTCGTCTGTGTCAAAGGGTGTTGTGGTGAAAGTCTTTCTATAGATGGCCCCGCACCCGCACTTGTAGTGCCCGATAAGCTCTCGCCAGCCTCCGCTCATGGTTCGCTCTCCCAATCCGGCTTGTGCTCGATGCTTTCTTCCAATTCAGACAGGCGCGATGATGGTCTCATTCGCTTCGCAGGCCGCACAATAGTAGACGCGAAGACCGAAACCCGGCTCCTCAAGTTCGAAGCGGGTCAATATCAATGGCCTACTGCATTTGGAGCACGGAGGCCGAAGATGGTCGACAAACTTGAAATTAAGAGGGGCTGTCACCGTATGGATCAGACAGCGCCTTTGCGGCAGGAATAGCCAGTCAATTCCGCAATAGGCGTTGGAATTGTCGACCCCTCAGTTTCACTTTGGCCTTCGATATTTAGGAAGTCGAAACTTGAAACGAAACTCAATTTCCTGAAATCCCGGATATGCTCGAAGCTAGCGGTCGCGCCAACCCACCGGCTCTTGTCGGGTTCAAGGGACCCAAAATCTTTCACCCGATCGCACAGGCTTGCAGCCCCATTGGCCCAAGCGCGGGCGCGTGGTGGGTTATCCAGCGCCTTCATCCGTGTTAGCAACCGCGACAACAGATTTTCCCGAGCAAAAAATATCTCAGTTTGGCGGAAATTTCCTCGCTGATACGTGGCAGCATATTTTCGTCGCCGCGGACGTGTCAGCAACAGCAAGTGTGACGACTTCTTTTGTTGAAGGCGAAGACACTCTCACGAATGTCCCAACAATTAATTCAACTCAACTACTTTATCTGAGGCTCAATGGCGTAGATATCACGCCAACCACAATCGATATCCCTTACGCTAATGGTGGGAATCCCTATACCACGGTCGCCGTGCCCACAAGGGGCGCCGTGCTCCCCCTCGTAATGGGCGGCAACGGAGGTGGCTGGAACACTCCATTTACGAACGACCCGCCATTGGGCGGATATGATTTATGCGGCGACAACGGATCGCCGAGTCCAAGCTCCATCACGATTTCCAGACAGGCATGGGACATTGCATTGAACGGACTGGAAATAGGATCAGCAAGAATGCCGGCGGCATCAAAATGGGTGACGTGCAAATATGGGTTGGGCAATGCATCGATCCAACCGTTCACATTGCCAAGTTCATAACCGCAGGCGGCAGGCCGGTCGCGCCATCCGTTGCCGCAGCGGAATTTGGAACGCAGACCTATTTGTTCAGCGGCAGCGCCGAAGACTTCATCGTGAACCAGGGCACCGGCGGCGACTTCACCAAGACCGGCACAGTAACCGACTACACGCCGGGGCCGACGTAACGCGCGGCAGTGGGACCGCCGGCGAAAGAGTCAAAGCCGGCGGCCCCTGTCGCGCAAAGTAGGACGCCCAGCGAGACGCGCAGGCAGTCCACTGAGGCGACTGGAGCCAACGTGCGCACGGTGCCAGAGTTGCGGCGCGTGCGGGGCAAGGGAGGGATTATAATGCAGGCCGCCGTTGCTCACAACGCAGCCGCGGTGGCATTTCCGGCCAAGCGTGCCCGAAAGTCCACGCCGGCCACGGACGCGCCAGCTGGCCTTCCTGAGCCGCTGGCATTCACGATAGTCCACACGCACGATCGGGTCGAAAGAGAGCGGGCGGCGGCCGAGAAGCTGAATCAACTGCTTTTGGATCTCGAGGCGCCGCCTATCGATGAACCGGCCCGCGCCAGGTTGCAGAGACTACTGGAGAGATCAGGAGCAGGGCACGTCACGCTCTTGATCCGAACCATCACGGAGTCAGAAGGCAATCAGGGCGCGCTGATCGAGCCAATCATCAGCGCCGTGTCGTCCGTTATGTCTGCTCACCCGAAATGGACTGACAAGGGGCTCGCCTGGATCGAGGCTTTCGATTCTCTTCGGTTGCTCGAGATCGTCGACACCATGCGCGGGCTAGACCTGTTTAAGGAGACGTCGCTTTCGCACTACTTGTTCATGGCTTTGAACAATAAACTTCTGAAGACCATGGAGCCGCCGCCACCTCCTCCGAAAGAGCGCAGGGCATATGTCCGAAAGCGAAAGCCGAAGACCGACTACACCGGGGCCGTGACGCGCGATGGTGGGACCGCCAGCGAAGCGTGAAAATAACCGGCGGCCCCTGCCGCGCAATTCCAATTGTGGTGGTGATGCGACTCACAACCAACCCTACGCGACGTTTGAACAAGTCATTTGTAATTGAATCGATCCTTGTCGATCGCTGATCAAAACCAAGTGAGGCTTGGGAATGTCTGGAACTTTTGGCGCGCGAGGACGGGGACCGCCAGCAAGAGGCGTCGAGAGCCAGCGGCCCCTATTCGCGCGGCAGGGACGCAGATTGATTGAAAAAAATCAGCCTGGGGGTGTGGCAACAAATTCGAAATTCTTAGCGACACACGAAAGCGCGACGACGTCAGCACGAGCCGGAATTCCATTCAGGTCTACGGTCTTTGGTTTGCCGCTCACAAAGAAGAAGGCGAGCTTTTCGGTGCGCTTCACGAGCGGTACTCCGGTTTCGGAAAGTAGGAAACATTCAATTTCCAAGTCTCGGATGTCGTACAAGCTTCGATTGTTGATTGATACTTGTTGCTTTCCTCGCGGCGCAAATTGCACAGCTCGTGCAACGTATGGCTTAGTTTCTTGTCGATCGTATGTTTGGAACCGCGAGACCATGGATGCTTCTGGCAAGTACATCCGCTCTCCGATCGGAGATATTGCAATTTCACGGAGAACAAGGCTTTTTCTCTGCTGGTTATCTTCCTCAAGGTTTGGAGTTGGCTGAACACTCGGAGCCACCGTCGCTTTCTCCTTCGCCGCCGCAGGAGTGGCAACCGGGGGGATTGGAAAGTACAGCGGCGTAATTGCGGCTTGCACCGTCGGATCAGCGGGCTCGCTTTTGCTGATCCACAGTAGAGTGCCTGCAAAACTGCCGCAGAAAATGCAGACAGCCAAAACGGCTGTGAAGTTATGTTTCATGACCTGCCGCCCCCAAATTGGGCAAATCATCCAGCAACTTGAGCGAGCGCGCAAGTCCAGGCGCGCGAAAGCCCCGTGAGGGCTCACTGGTGAGGTGCCGCGGCCGCTGGCGTTCTCCCATCAGCCTCGTGGCCAAATCTCGCAAGAGATGCCGTCATTATCCGCATCGTGCTTAGACCAATAGCCCGGTCGACCTGGATATGACGGTGCAACGCCTACCGCGCGGGCGGCGGAGCAATTCGGAAAGGCTGCGACATGCTTAAGAACCTGCAGCGGATGCCATGGGATAAAGCTCAGAAGCGTCCAACACAGCGCCGCACCGATTAACGCCGATGGTATCGCCACTTTGGCATGTTGAGTAACGGCCCGGGCCATGCGCGATTTCATGCGCCTAAGGCGAGACCACAAGCTGCTTGAGCTTGGCGGATCCGGATATTTCGGCTTCCACGCCGCCATCAAACGACGCCCCCTGCTCCGAAGGATTCCCGCAACCAGGACGCGCGCGCAAGGGCGAAAGCGCACGAAAGCCGCCCGTGAGGGCTTGGATCATGGATCGACGGTTGGGGAAGGGCGGAGCGTTGGGTTGAATGAACAGAGCCGCCAAGCGGGATATGATCGCTTGACGGCTCTGCCAGGGCATTCCGGGCGTGGGGCAATGTCCGGCCAGATGCTTTTAGCCCAGCGCTTGCGCCGGGAATGTGAACTAGCTCACAACCCCAAACAAAAAGACCGCCCGAATCGGCCCTATCGCGGGAAACTAACGACCAACGAAATGACAGTCATCGCGAGCAGTGCCGCCCAAAACCAAAGCCATTGCGAAGACTCGCCTTGCTCCAGTTCGCTCATTTCCCATTCGCCTTCGGCTACGGGCGCCGCTTGACCATCACCTGCTTTAGCGAAACCCCAAGGTTTGCGGACCTCGCTCGGACGGCGAATACGGAGCGGTTTAGCTCCATTGCGATCTCTCGAGAATTCATCCCGGCGACTGCTAATGACCGCAGCCTTTCATCGTCTGCTTCTGTCCAAGTGTCAACGCGCCGTCGTTCCATCATTTCCCCTTCGCCTTCGGCTGATCAACGCGAGCCTCACGAAACTCCGGAGGCCCCTTGGTGAGCCGACGTCTGCGCTGGGTACGTTCCTCCGGTGGCGCGGAGGGATCGATAATCTTTTCGATCGCCTTTGTGGCGAGCTCCTGAGCGCGCAATCTCCGACCGGGCTTACTGACGGGCCTCGTTGTCGTCTTGACCTTGAGGCCGAGCTCGAGCAGGTGACGGATGGCGTCTGACACGTTTGGAATAGGTTTCTGCTTAGAGCGCCACTTTTCGATGGCATCCAGCATGTCCCGGTCGAAACCAACGACCTTTTTGACGGGGTAGAGCTCCGGACGGGGCAAATTCAAGCTCCTGCTATAACGCATATGCGGTATTGACAACCGCATATAGGGCATATATGTTATACAGGCTTGAAAAGCAAGCGGCCCGCAACGGTGCTGGACACACCGAAACGGGCCTAACCCGCAAACATGAGGTTCAGTTCATGTCACGAGCTACCGAATATCCTACCACCGTTCCCCTATATTCGCTCGTTCGCTGCTGGAAGCTTCGCCGCATTTTCTGGCAGGCCGGCCGCGACCTGGGCGACGAATTCGCCATCCCGGTCATCCCGCAGACCGGACTGATCGGCGGCGCCGCTGTCTCCCCCGAACTGGTGGAGGCGTGAGCCATGAAAACGACTCACGAATCCCTCACGGGCGATTCTCGGGGCAGGTCCATCCTAACAAGGAGAACCGCCATGAATTTGTTCGCAACTGCTGCCGCCGGCGTAGCTCTTCCTGCTGCCGCCCTCAGGTCCAGCCCTTCTGCGGCCGCTAAAGCACCAGAACCGATCTTCGCGCTGATCGACGCGCACAAACAGGCGACGAAAGACCTTGACGCGCATTGCAGGCGTGAGGAGCAGTTGGCGGATATTCCGGCCGCAAAAAGTAAAAGCAGTTCTTTCGGTCGGGAGTTGGACATAGTTAAAACGGACGATCCGCGGTGGATCGCCTACACCAAGGAATGGGTAGAGCTGTCGCAGAAGACGGACGAGATCGCCGGCGAATTGGTGTCGGTGGACAATTTGTCCTTGGCTGGGGCCGCCGCGCTGCTTGCCTATGCAATCGAACATGCCGAGGCTGGCTATCTCTGGCCGGATAGCTTGCAAGACGCCAGCGACGACGCCGAGAGCGGAGATTTTTTCTACTACCTTCATCGCATTCTATTGGAAGCGCTACAGCGCGCGACCATCCAGGCTTGATCGGGCGTTGAGATCAATCCTACGGGCCGCTGTTGGCTCGCCATGTCCCTACTGCGGCGAGCCAATGACGGCGGATAAGAGAAGCCCGACCCGCGACCATATCCGCCCTCGAAGCAAAGGGTTCACGCTGGCAGACCCGGCGAATCGCGCGATCGTGTGCGAACCCTGCAATAAGGCAAAAGGATCGCGCAGTTTGCTTTCCTTTTTATTCCGGTTGAGACGAAGCGGCGATCCCCGAGCGGCGCACGTCGCGCGCTTCGCGGAAAGCCGGTGAAAGATTCCCCGCCTGTGTGCAGAGTGCGTGCAGGCGGGATTCGATTCGACTGGGGGAATATCGTGAGAGGTATATTTCTAATCATGCTACTGACCGTAGCGACGGTCGCACATGCGGCGGCGCCGACCGTTCGCCTGCGGTACGGGCTCGATATTCCTGAGGGATGGGCGGATGGTCTCACCTATTCGATCCGCAGCCGTGCCGAATGCCAACGATTGCTCGCACGAATGGCGCGCGACGCTCCCGCCGCTCAGATGACGAGATGCCTGGTTCAGCTTCCGCCGATGTCCTGAACGGCAGGGGCGCGCCTTGGACGCGCATCAGTGGCATTCCCGGCCGCCCCGTTCACGCCGGCGGGTTTTTGCTGCTAGTCTTGATCCCGGAGAGGCAAGAGTAAGATGAGCGACACACCTAAGACAAAGCCTTGGAGCGAGATGACCGACCAGGAAAAGTCGGACGATATAAATCGCTCGCTCGAGCGCCATGAGAAGCACGGCACCGACTTCGGCGCCCGGCCACCAACGCCGCAACAGCTGGCCCAGCAAACGATCAAGGTCGTGTCCGCAACGCTCAAGGCGCAGCTGCTGGAAGGCGGGGAGGCCATGGCCACCTTGTACGCGCTCACCCAGCGCGGCCTGTCGGAGAAAGTGGCGTTCGATGTGATGGGCAAGGCGATGTACTGCTGCATGTTCGAGGTCACGCGCGGTGGCGAGGATCGCTGGCCGCAGGTGCTGGTCGGATTGCGCGAGGGCCGCACCTTGAAGGAAATGTTTCCAGATGGGCTGTACGAAGATAGCGGAACCTCGAACTAGAACGGAACGTGAAGGCGCCATGCTGTTTCCGTGCTGCTCGGAACCATTGGTAGCCCTTGGTAAGAGATTGATTTTGCTAGTATCTGCTTGGAGCGTGTAGCAGCACGGTTTTTTGCCAAAAGAACAAAACGAAAATGCAAGAAACCCTTTAGTACCAAGGGTTTTTATTGGCGATCCCAGCAGGATTCGAACCTGCAACCCACGGAGTAGAAATCCGTCACTCCACCCGCAGTTCGCCTATTCGCGAGTCCTCTTTCTTGTGGGCTTGCTTAGACGTACGCCCGCGCCTCCTCCGTTTTCATTGATGAACTCGACGCCCGCGCTTTGCAGGGCCTTTCGAATTTTGTCAGCTGTTTCACTGCGACCGCCGAGGGGACCGTCGTCAGCTTCCAAACGCTTTATCGTAGGAAGGGACACTTCGGCGGCCACTGCTAACTCTTCTTGCGACCAGCCCAAAAGAGCGCGTGCCGCCTTAACTTGCCGTATTGATACTTTTAGTATTGACGACTTCAGCATTTTTTGATACTTTTGGTATCTAGTTGAAAAGATACCTTCCTCTATATGGAGAAGTCGTAGTGCCTAAAAGCTCTTTGTCTACACATTTGCATCGCCGTTCGTTTGTCGGCGGTTCCGACGCCCGGATCATCATGGGAGGTGACGAGGCTATGTTGGTCCGACTTTGGCGCGAGAAGCGCGGCGAGGTCGAGCCGGAAGATCTATCCGGCAACCTGATCGTCCAGCTGGGGACGGTTACGGAAGACCTCAACCGGCGCTGGTACGAGCGCAACACCGGCCACGCCATCAAGGACGTGCAACGGCGGGTCCAGCATCCCGTGATCGGCTGGATGGCGGCGACCCTGGACGGTCTCGTGGAGGGCACAGGGGCGGTATTCGAGGCCAAGTTCATGCTGCCCTGGACGTTCTCGGAAGAGGCCGCTGCCGAAAAACATATGGCGCAGCTGCAGCACAACATGTGGGTTGCAAACTCGAAATCGGCGGTACTGTCAATCATCACCGGCGGCGGCAAATGGGTGGAGCTCACAATCTGTGCCGATCCGTTGTACCAGCATCTGTTGCTGACCGCGGAGAAGAAGTTCTGGAGCTGCGTGATGGGCGGGGAAACTCCTCGCCTGTTCGGGGTCGAGCCTCCCCGGCCCCGGCTGGAGGCGGTCCGTATCGTCGATATGAGCGCCTCCAGTTCATGGGCTGAATTTGCATCCGCCTATCGAGAAAGCCGGCCGGTGTTTTTGAAGCATGAAGTCGCAAAGGCAGAATTGAAAAAACTGGTGCCGGAGGATGCCAAGGAAGCGATCGGGCATGGGATCCGGGCCAAACGCTCGAAATCCGGGGCAGTCAGCTTCGACTTGATGGATCTGGAGGCGAATCATGCACCGATCCAGTGAATCCATTGGCGCCATCGCCTCGGCGCTGGCCAAGGCGCAGGGCGAACTCACCAACCCCGAGAAATCGCTGGTTGCCACCATCCGCTCGCCCTTTCCCCGCGAGGGCGATCGGACTTTCCGTTACGCCTCGCTGGCGAGCGGCCTCGATATCGTACGCAAGAGCCTGTGCCAGCATGAGATCGCAACGGTGCAGACCACCGCCATCGACCAGGCCTCAGGCCAGATCCAGCTCACCACTCTCTTGGCGCATGCCTCCGGGGAATGGATATCCTCGGACTGGCCGGTCTGCGCCATCAGCGAGACTGCTACTCCCCATCGTATGGGAGCGGCCCTCACCTATGCCCGACGCTATGCCCTGTTTGCGCTGGTCGGCATCGCCGGTGAGGACGATCTTGATGCACCGGACCCTCTCATCGAGCCTTCGCCGGCGAAACTGCCGGACCTCCCTACTGTTCCGTCGCAAAGCCAGAGAAGGCCTTCCGAGGGGACCCTGCACCGACCCCCGGTGCTAGACCACGAAGCGTCGAAACAGCTGCGCGACGAACTGCTGGCAGAGATCGGGAGGCTAAAGGACGGCGAGGATCTGGCTCTTTGGGCATACCGGCGTCTGTCGGCCAAAAACAGGCTCACTGTCGAGGACGCGCGCATCGTGGAGGCGGCCTATCAAGCCATACTCGATGCCCCAGAGACCGCCGTTGTGGATGAGCCTACTGGACCAACACCAGCAACAAATACTCCATCGGCCGCTGAGGCGTCCAAGGCGGTTCAATCATCGGCCACAGTGAACGACCCTCGTTCTATGGAAGTGAGTGCACAGAAGGTCATGCCGCTGCGCAAACCGGTACGACAGCGCAACAAGACCCATCTGACCTTTGTCGCGTCGCAGCCATGTCTTGTCTGTCAACGCGCGCCCAGCGACGCTCATCATCTCAAATTCGCCCAGCCCCGAACTCTCGGCCGCAAGGTCAGCGATGAATTCACCGTACCGTTATGCCGTGACCATCATTTGCAACTGCATCACTACGGCAACGAGACCGCCTGGTGGGCCAATTTGAACATCGCCCCAATGGAGACCGCTAAAGAGCTATGGGCTGCCACGTTTCGCCGGGATTCTTCACTCGCGGCGGGTCAACTCGGAGAAAATAGGTGATTATTAGAACTGCTGGGTGGCGCAGGACGGGCTAGCGAACTAGAGTTGGCGGGCATGCTTGCTCGGCGCTGAGAAGATAGTTCGGATGGTGGTGACCGTAAACTCGTTCGAGGGTTTCGCGCGACATGCCGAGCCAACCAGCGGCTTCCCAGACCGGAACGCCCTTCATCATCAGCCATGTTGCACATGTATGACGTAGCACGTGCGGGGTAACGTCGCGGAGACTAGCCCGCATGCAGGCTGAAGCAAATCCCCCCTTTATATCTTTTAGCCGATGCCCGTTTTCGTGGCCTACGAATCCAAGCTCTGATCCCCGTTGCCTCGCCCGCTTCAAGTGGTTATGGAGCTTTCGAGGAATCGGAATAAGAGCCTTCCTTTTGTTGGAACGCCGATCGCCTCCGGAATTGAAATTCAACCTGCTGGCATCGAGATCGACCTGAGACCACCGCAAGGCCAAAATAGCCTCCTTGCGATGACCAGTGTATAGGCCCAACAAAATGAAAAGCGGCAGATGCAAACGCACCCGCGGTTCGCGCAGCGCCGCCCTAAGAAGCCTTGCAGCCTCGCTTCTTGTGAGCCACCTGTCGCGCGACTCTGGTCTTTGGGGGAGCGCAATGCTGACGGTTCTTGTTAGTCTGCCTTCTCGATGAGCGTGATTTATTGCGGCCCTGAGGACTCCAAGTTCTCTGCGGGTCGTCCCAGCGGATCGTTTTCGCGTTAGAACATACCGTTGGCAAGTTTCTCGCGTGATTTCAGCAACCGTGCGACCTTCCCAATAATCGATCAAGGGCTTGGCGGCTGCGGCAATGCACCAAGGCGCTTGAGTTTGTGGCGCTCTGCCACCGCCGCCAGAATATGAATGGTCAATCGGTTGGCTTGCGGAAAATCGACGGCTTCAAATTCGACGCCCGCTTCCATCAATTTCGACACGAAAGCAACATTCCGGGCTAATCGATCAAGTTTTGCGATCACCAGCACAGCCCTGTGGACCCGGCAAGCGGCGAGCGCCTCGGCAAGCTTCGGGCGGTCTGCCCGGCGGCCGCTTTCGATCTCGACGTGTTCGCTGATCGGCTGAATACCCCTTAAATGGGCCGTGACGGCTTGCCGCTGTGCATCAAGCCCGAGACCACTGCGGCCCTGCTTGGCGGTGCTAACCCGATAGTAGGAAATATACCTTCCGTTCGGAATATTCATCGCCGTAACTTTGTGAGCAATGTTCGTTGGATAGAACGATATTCAGCCACCTACCAGACGTTCCTGCAAATCTAATTTTGAATTGCAGTTTTTGTTATTGTGGTGCGGTTTCGAGGCTCGGCTCCTCGCGTAGCCGGACACGCAAAACCCCGCCGGTAAGGGCGGGATTAAGCGATGGTTGCCAGTAAGGCGCGGAAAGCGCCGAAAGTCGAAACGCTCTGCGCCTTATCCTTACTTTGAACCATAGGGATACTGTAACATGCCACCTGAAGGTGAAATAAAGGGGATGGGATAGGAAATGGCAGAGGAAAAAGCCGAAGATAAAACCGCCGAAATTAAGCGGCGGCAGACCCTCCTGTTCGAGGCATTTGGCCATGACGGGATGTATGGCGGCAAGTATTTCGCATCGGTCGTTGACGCCGAGCAAAAGATGGGGGCCGTTTTCAATGAGACCTACCACGGCTCCCGCATCCTGACGGACTGCTTTCTTGATTTCTTTGGGCAGACACTGTTGGAGCAAATCGAGCTCAACAACGCGAAGGGTTGGCCGCAAGTGGAAGCCAATTACGCGACCTGCGTACTGATGTACTTGACCATCTTCCGGAGCGTCCGCGCATCGGATGTGGCCGCGAGCAATGCCTACCCGATGCAGGGGTATATCATTCAACGGAGCATCAAGGACCAGACATTTATCCTCTGTGCGGCGGCGAACAACATGGCGGATTTTGGAACCCTTTTTGGATGGAAAGGTTTGCCGGAAGACAAACCGTGGACCGAGGACGACAATCAAAAGGCCATAAAGAACCGGCGCACTATTGAGAACCAGATCCGTGAAAAGATTATCGGCTCAAAATCCGGTCTAAAGCCCGAGACAATCAAGCTCCTCATCAAAGTGGACGGAATGTTCAATACGGAGGCTCACAGAGGCCTTTTTACGCTGTTCGGCGAGTCTCATAAGCTGCTCGTCGAGCACAAGTTGGATGTGAGCTTGGCGTCCGGTCCCAATAAAGTCAGTGACCCCATGTTTGTGAATCGAGCAACGGAGACGAACTGGATGATCCACCGACTCGTCCCGTATATGCGCCGCAAAGGCACTCCAGCTAACGAAACGTGGAACAAGAACTGGAAGCTGTTGGACGACCATTTCCGCTGGATGGTCGAGGGGTTGGGCGCGATCGGCAAGGAGATCGCTCCCGCGTATCTCGAAATGATAGACGCCAAGTTCAAATTCGACGCCGGCACGCACTATAGCGAACCCACCGGTCCGACCCCATAAGAAAAAGCGGCGGTTTTCTCTCTCCGCCGCTTTTGCTTCACTTCCGAAATAGTCGGAGTAGTCCATGGCGTCTCCGACTTCCTGTAGGAAAGTGCGGATGAAGGCGAGAACGCGGTAAATCGAGTGCGATCCGTAAGTGCTCAGGAGCGTGAACAAGCCGAGCTGCGCTAGCCGCCTCCCCATTCGCTGCTGCGAACTTGTCAAAGTTCATTTCGCTGCGCGGCCCCTGTTCCACCGAAGCCAAGAGCGATACTCATTCAGAGGTGCCATGCGAACGCTCGCTACCAAGTCGAGTTGTCCACATGCGAACGCTCGGCGTTGATTACGCTTCTTTGTCAAGTTTCGCGTGGCGCTTATTGGAGAGGGCGCGCATTGCTTCGCTCATGCCCTTTTTGCCAAACTTCTTCTTTCGCGCCGCCGCTGATAAGTTTCCTAGCTCCGACGCTGCATTATTCATAGGTTGCAGTGTACCACGGACGCTCGCATACTATATCCAAAATTGGGAAGCTGGGGACTCGCATGGCTGACGACGAAATTGAAGACGACGAAGAGGAATTGCCGCCGCTCAAAACGCTGTTTCTCGAGGATGGCCTGTACCGCGAGCGCGATCTAGGCGGCGATTGGGGCTACATCAAACGGATGATCGTTGGTCCCGATCAGCAGTTTGATGCTCACTGCGTCTACTGTAAGCAGATGAGCACCTTCAAAGAGAAGGTCATGCGCGGCAGCGGCGCCGGCATGCGGCCTGTCGAAGACAAAACGTATCTCAGTGATCGGGTGTTCTCGATCACGACGTACTGTCAGCGCAATGAAAAGCACTCGTACCTTTATGTCTTTGAGGTGAAGCGGCAAGTTCTCCAGAAAATCGGGCAATCACCATCCGTTGCCGAGCTGGCATTCCCCCTTCTCGACAACTACGAACCCGTGTTGGAGAGGGCATATCTGAAGGAACTAAAGACCGCTCTCGGTCTGTTCGCACACGGCGTGGGCGCCGGCGCGTTTGTCTATCTACGGCGCGTCTTTGAAAAGCTGGTCCACGACGAGGCCGAAGCTGCTCGCAAGGCGGGCGAAGCCCTGACCGGTTTTGATGACATGCGGCTGGACCAAAAGATCGAGGCTCTCCAGCATCGACTACCGCCGGCTCTAGTGAAGTATAAGCTTGCTTATGGTGTGTTGAGTGCCGGCGTACACACGCTCGATGAAGCGACGTGCAAGCGATACTTTCCGGTTCTGCAGCAAATCATCATGGTCATTTTGGATGACCACTTGGCCGCAAGAAGCAAGCGGCTCGCATTGGAGCAACTGGATGCGGCGTTCAACAAGGTCCACGCTGAGGTCAAAACGAAGTCTAAGAAGAAGCCATCGGTTCCTTGATGAACCGATTGTACGGATTGTCCTCGCGCGTCGGATCGGGCCTCCAATCCGCGCCGCCTCCCGATTGCCTGCAAGTAGGATCTAGGAAGCGAGAAGAGATGAAAATCGAACTGAACGCTGACTTTGCTGCTTGGATTGACCGCGAGAGCGAAAATCTCGCCGGGCAGGTCCGGGACATAACCCATGAATTTCCAAGGAGCACGGGCGCCCTCCACCCGGATCACCCGGTCACAAAATTTGGACGGGAGGACATCATTGGGGAGATTTCGGTATCCATCACTGAGCCGACGGGCAGGCTTAGCGCGCAGTTTTTTCCTCACCAAGGCCGACAGCTCGGACTGAGCGGCGCTTCAATGAATGAAGCCGAAAGAACAGTCGAGCGCATTTGGTCACGAAAAGAATTCGTCAACATACTAAGCCGAGACACCGTACGAGAGCTGCTTTTGTCATTTGTCGGGGCCAAGGCCCGAGAATTACAAACACCCTCCTTGTCAGATCGGCTTTTGCAGATAGTCGACGAGAGAGTGCAATCGCTGTCGGTCTGGATACCAATCGAAGAAGTATTCGTTGACGGTGAATTTAAGTTTGCGACCGCGACACTGTCTCCGGTTTCCAAAGCCGAACTAGACGCCATAGTTCAAGACGGATGCACTGGCGCCCCGGCTGATGGTTTGATGAAGCTACGCGAAAAACTTCATGCGAAGTGGGCGGGCAGAACCATCATGCGGCTAAACTTGACGGCTGAACCGGCGCGGGCGCGGGAATTGGCTCTAGAGCAAGCAGCAGATTATATGACCCTGCTTCAAATCTATACCTCGGCGGCGATGGTGCTATCGCTTTCTTCTCACGTCGCGCCGAAAGGCGCTCGCCCTTACCGTACCGACGAATGCATCGTATTCGCGCCGAAATTTTTCGAACAGAAAAAGAGCATCGCGGAGGCGACCCATCAGCTCGTGATCGACGCTCAGCACTGCGCATTCATGAACCAGATGGGACTTTCCATTCTGTCAAAGCTGGCGTGCGGCCCCACTTGTGACTACGAGGAAAGATTGCTGAGTAGCCTACTCGTGTATGGGAGAGCGTGCTACCAGCTTGACCCCAATGACAAGCTTCTTCAAGTTATGACAGCCGTCGAGATGTTCGCCCTGCGAAGCGATAACGAACCAATCCAAGCTGCCCTTGCAGACCGGTTGGCGTTTGCGCTTTCTGATGATCCTAATTCAAGGCAGCAAATTGCTCAGAACCTGCGCGACGCTTATGCGGCTAGGTCCGGTCGAACTCATCACGGCAGATCGATTAGCGATACTGAAGTCGTCGAGCAATTCTTGTCAAATGCGTGGGGGTTTTTCTTGGCCGCGCTTCAAGGCGTGGGTCAGTTTCGCATGCGATTGGAATTTCTAGATCAAATTGACGGGAAGAAATATGGTCACGGAGGATAGGACGTTGCTTGAATGCGACGCGTTGAGCTATCCCTTCTAAGTCCTAGCCTCTATTTGGCTGCTGCATTTCCGTTCAACGTTGCATGCCAGACTGCTAAATGAGGAAATTCTCGTTCAATTTCTTCGAACGTGATCAGAGTTTTAAAGTGCTGCAGATGAGGCTCGTATTCCTCCCGCTTTTCCTCACTGAAGAAAATCCCTGTCGACGCTCGCTGATGAGGTAAAACCTTGGCTGGAGGTTTGTCCGCCCAGCATTGCGCGCGAAGCGGATAGCCTCTCGACTGGATACCATCTTGTTTGAATTTGTCTTTGGGCTGCTTGATTTCGAAATGTAAAGCGAAGCGAACGCCTGATGCACTTTCAAAGATTGTGAAGATGTCAGTTTCTTTCCCGCTACAGCCGTCACACCGGCATTTTTCTGTAAAATGAAACCTCCACCATTCTGCAGTCGGATTGCTTCTATGCCGGCCAATTTCTTTATTCAGAATGCGGGCATCCACGAATTCTGCAAATACGGATTTGGATAATACCCACCGCCGAAAATCCGGATCGTCTACCAGCGCCTGAGCAATTGGTGCAGCATATTGGTACTCAATGGAGCCATACTTCATAAAACACCCCTGCGTCGCAAAAATCTCGACTTCGCTCCTGCGGTTGCTTTCCAGCAGCCTAGACATGTTTGAGAATGCTGCAACAGCGTTAGGATCGGGCCACTTACTTTTGGTGCAGGCGCCTGCACGAAACCCCTCGATTGCTCCCCTCTCCCTCTGGGACCATTCCTGAGCACTATTTTGGCTTCCGGCCGGGTCCTGCTAGGTAGCTAGCCGACCAGCCGAAATAACGCGCAGAAATGTCTGGGCATGCGCGTGAGGGGTCTAAGCACCGTTTGAACGCGCATGGGGAGAAAAGAATGAGGCTGGAGGATGCTGTCATTGGCTGGACTCCTGAACAGTGGGATTGGCACCCAACAGCGGGCAGGATTGACGTAGGACTAATTCGCGATTGTCGCTGGACGAGTATATTTGGAAAAACTGAGGGGGCGCTCGCTGCTGAGTGGCGGACGATGCCCAATCGCGAGAAGCATATGTTTCAGCTTTTTATTTTGATCGTGGTCGCCGAAGGAATCGATCCACAGGTTGCCCACGCCGCGTTCTTAAAGATCGACGAATATCGGTGGGGAATTTTGCGAGATGTACCAGGGGCAGAACAGCGGCCGAACTCGGACTACTGATTTGATGTCCGCCCTCAGCGATTGTTGTGCTCAAGTCGCAGGCGGACTTTCAGCAATGCAGCCTCGTCAAGTCGACCAGTTCTCTGTTGAGCGGTCAGTTGATCCCTTTCGGAGTCCGATAACAGTCCCAGCAGTTCCCACCCGTAAGCAACGTCTCCAAGGCCAAGGCGTTTTGCTAGATGATTTTGAACCACCTCTGACCGTTCTCCGTTGGGCCGCCCTTCGCGGCCCACTTCCTTCCCTTGGATAGCCCCTTTCTGTGGTAGCTCCGGCGGAAGCGAGGAGGGTAAGGGAGGAGTGACGGGTGATTGAAGGTCTTTAGTTGGGACTTGAGAGTCGTAACCCGTTGTGACTTTCGGCCGCTGCTTCGCCGCAAAGCCGCCTTGCTTCTTAGGAGGGGGTTGTGACTGTGGGTCACAGCCCGGCATAAGTAGCTGGTAGTAATGAGCTAGGCGTTGCTTGCCCTGCCTGTCGGGAATGATTCGGATGTATCTAGAATCGGCGAGCCAGGGCAATTTGCGAATTACAGTTCGGCGGTCGCAAGAAGCCTCCTTCCCAATCAGCCTCATCGTCGGATAGCAAAAGCCGGTACTGTGATCGGCATGATTTCCAAGGGAAATAAGAAGTAGCTTGGCATAAGGATCGCGAATATCTTGATCCAACGCCCACGCTACGGCTTGAATGCTCATCGCCGCCCCCCGAAAGAACGGGGTGCGAACAGGTTACGCGGACATTCAGCGGACACACCGAAATCGGAGCGCCGCGAAAAGTGTGCTAAGTTGTTGTAGGAATTGGCGCACCCGACACGATTCGAACGTGTGACCTTTGCCTTCGGAGGGCAACGCTCTATCCACCTGAGTTGTGCGAAGTCCACTCGATCATTGGCGGCGGCATCGGCCCTGCACAGGTTGAACGCCAGGAGCTACCTCTCCTTCGTTGCAGCTATTTCGTCAGCAGCGCGAAGGCGCCGTTCCAAGTTTCCGGAGGTGGACTTTTCTGATATCCTAGGATTCGCGCCTCATACAAATTGTAGAGTAACTCAAGCGAGTGGGCTTCGTCGGTCCGGCGGCCCCGCTCGATCGCGGCGAGCGCGCCATCCCAGTCGCGGCTGCGATAACACGCCAGCATCTCGATGGTCAGGTTGCGCAGTCGCTGAAAGCGGGCGGATTGTGCGGTGTCCTCGCGGCCGGCAATGGCATAGATAACCTCGGGCTCCTTCTTGCCCTTGACCATGATGAAATCGAGCTCGAGAATCGCGAACTTCTCCTTGACCGCGAGCGCGGTCTTCGAGCCGACGATGATCGGAAATCCATACTCCTTGGATTGTCCCTCCAGGCGCGACGCAAGGTTGACGCTGTCGCCCAACACCGAATAATCGAAACGCAGGTCGGACCCCATATTACCGACAACGCAGACGCCGGTGTTCAGCCCGACGCCGACATTGAGCGGAATGTAGGCGTGGCCGCCAGCCTGGGCTTCTTGCGCCCGCTGCTTGTTGAGCACATCGATCCGCTCGAGCATGTCGACCGCGGCTTCGCAAGCATTGAGCTGATGCTCCTTGTCGTCGAGCGGCGCGTTCCAGAACGCCATGATCGCGTCGCCCATGTATTTGTCGATGGTGCCCTTGCGCGCCAGGATCGCGTTGGTCAGCGGCGTCAGGAAGCGGTTCATCAGCGCGGTCAGCCCTTGCGGGTCGTGCTTGTAGGACTCCGAGATAGTGGTGAACCCCCTGACGTCAGAGAACATGATGGTCATCTCGCGCTCCTCGCCGCCGAGCACGAGCTTTTCCGGCGACTGCGCGAGCTGCTCGACCAGCGCGGGCGACAGGTACTGGCCGAACGCCGAGCGGATCTGCCGCCGTTGCGCCTGCTCCCTGACAAAGCTGGTGAAGATCAGGGTCAGATAAATCAACGTGGTCGACAGCAGCGGGTAGGTAAAATCGATCAGCAGCCGGTGCTGGGTGTAAAAGTACCAGGAGGTTCCGATCAACAGCGTTGCGAACAGGGTGCCGACGACAACCAAGGTAACCGGGCCGAACAGCGGAGCAAACGCGATCACCAGAATGCCGAGTGCGATCGCGGCGCAAAATTCGATAGCGATGGCGTAATTCGGCTGCGAAAGAACGCTGCGGGTCAGTGCGCTTTCGAGCACCTGCGCGTGAATTTCGACACCGGGCATTACCGGATCGATCGGCGTGGTCTTGACGTCGAGAAGCCCCACCGCCGACGTTCCGACCAGCACCAGCTTGCGCGCAATCATCTCTGGGGGAACGCGTCCTTCAAGCAAATCGGCCGCCGAGACATAGATCGAAGGATCGCGCCGCGCAAAATGGACCCAAAGCTGGCCGTTGCGGTCGGTCGGCACCTCGAATCCCTTGACGGCGATACTCTTGATGCCGGCCTGGTCGGCTTTGGTGAAGATCGTGTCGGTACCGGTCGCGACCCGCAGCATTTCGAAAGTCAGGGACGGCATGGTCGCGCCCTGGGCCTGCATCATTATCGGCACGCGCCGGACGATGCCGTCGCGCTCGGTCCTGATCGTGAACAGGCCGCGGCCGGCGGCGGCTTGTTCCAGAACATCGACGTTGCGCAGTAGCCCGGGGAAATTCAGCAGGAACGGCTGAGGCTCTGCGCCCAACATCGCAAGCCCGGTTATCGGCAGCGAATTGTCGAATTCAGTGAGGACGTAGGGAAGTCCCGATACGCCCAACACCACGCGGGAGCGCCGCATGGCATCGGCGAGAAGCTGATCGTTGCTCGGCAGCGCGCGCAATTTGTTTCGGGTTTCCTCGTCGAGATTGCGGATCGTATCGGCCGCGACGCCGGGATTGAGCCGATCGGGCTCCGCGAACACGATGTCGAAGGCGATCACAACGGCGCCGAGACGGGTCAGGTTGGTGATGAGATCCGCGATCCGCGTTCGCGGCCACGGCCACTGGCCAAGCTTCGCCAGGCTCTTTTCGTCGATATCGACGATGGTGACCGGCCTGGCGGTCTTCACGCGGGGCTCGATGAGCTGGAAAGTATCGAAGGTTCGGACCCGAAGCTCCTCGATCGCAGCCGGATCGGCGATGCGCAGCGCCGCAAGCGAGATCAGGAGCGCAAGGCACAACAGCCTCGCATACCCGAACTTCCGCCCGAACCACTTTCGCAATACCCGCAGCCGCTTCATGCCATTCAGATATCACGCTCGGTCGGATTGCGGCACCGGTTTCGTATAAGGCACATTATTAAAACATCCGAACTATAAGAATTGAGGCCGCGGGGTCCGGGCAAATCTCGTCTGATCAGATCCTGACTATTTAACACAGATGCCGGTTCGTCTATTAAATAAGGTTGCATCATTTGAAAATAGCGCCAGAGCCGGACCAGAGCCACCGATGTCCAACCCTTTGAGCGGGGCGCTTCCGCGACCTGCGGGACGTTACGACGTCATTCGCGGACTGCTGCGGGCCGGCAAGAACGACGAAGCGATCGTCCAATTGTGCGCGATCACCGTTGCCGGTCCCGACGATTTCGTTGCCAGGGAATTGCTATTCGATGCGTTCTTTCAGAAGCGCGATTGGGAGCCGGCGCTCGCTCTCGCGGAAGAATTGACCCGCCGCCAGCCGGACAACGCCCGCCTGGAGAAGGCCCGGATCGCGACGCTCACCAACCTGAAACGCTACGACGAAACGATCGTGCAGGCGTCGCGGTACCTCGAGCGTCACGGCGAAGACCTCACCATCCTCGATACGCTCAAGGTCGCGACCTTCTACACCGGGAGGACCAATGAGGCGATCCGGTACGGGCAACGCGCGCTGGACCTGCGGGACGCCGAGGTCAGCGGCAATCCACCCCCTTTCTCCCTGAAGGAGCCCGACAGCCCGCCTTCGGGGCATAACGTCATTTCATTTTCGCTTTGGGGGACAGCGCCCTTCTATAGTTACGGCGCCATGATCAATCTCGTGCTCAGCCGCACGGTATATCCCGGCTGGACCTGCCGTTTCTACGTCGATGCGACGGTGCCGCCGGCCTGCGTCGCCTTTTTACGCGAGAATGGCGGCGATGTGCGCTACATCGAGGACGAATATCCAAGCGTCGGCCTGTTTCAACGCTTCCTGGTGATGAACGATCGCAGCGTCGGGCGTTTTCTGGTGCGCGATTGCGATGCGCGGCTGTCCGCCGCGGAAGCCGATCTGGTCCAGCAATGGATCGAGAGCGGCTATCCCTTTCACGCCGTGCGCGATCACGTCATGCATAACGAGCTGATGATCGGCTGCACGTGGGCCGGGCGCACCGACTGCGGCATCGATATCGTCGAGGTGATGCGGCGCTATTTTACGTTCGGGCCGACCGCAAAATACGGGCACGACCAGCGCATGCTCGGCCTCATGCTGTGGCCGCTGATCCGCAACCGATGCCTCGTCCACGACCGGCATTACCGGTTACCTGGAGTTCACACGATCCCGCTCGGCGAGCGCAAAGGCCATTTCGGCGCCGGCCACCAAAATCTCGCCGCAGTGATCGCCGAGGCCGACCGGCTTGGGATTCCGCGGCTGTGATAGGCAGCCGGCTTGGGCACCACTCACTGCCGTCGTTTACTGGCCGGCGGGATGCAGGATGAAGTCGTTCATGGCAAGGCTTGCCTTCGCAACATTCGAAAGCAGAACCGAGTTGTTTGTATCGAGATGAATCAGGGTATTGGCACCCTGCTCCTCGACGGCCGCGCTGGCGATCCATGCCGCGAACGAAGCGGAATCGTTTTGTGTAAATGTCGCGTAATCGTGGATATCGATCGTATCCTGGTTGTGCGTAAAATCGGTGACGGTGTCATTGCCTGAACTGAACCTAAAGACGAAGTTGTCGCTGCCGGCCCCGCCAGTCAGGATGTCGCCACCGCTCCCACCGTTGAATATCTCGTTGGCGTTGCTGCCCGAGATCGTGTCGCTAAAGTTCGAACCCAGGACACTGTTGACACCGGTGAACGTATCGTGTCCGACCGATGCATCGCCACCGGCGTTGCCCGTGGCGAGATCGGCCGTCACGCCTGCGGTGGCGTTGGTGAAGAATATCTGCGTATTGCCGCTGCCGGTGATGATGTCGTCACCGCCCATGCCCTGAAATGCGTTGAACGAGCCGAACCCGGTCGCCACGTAAGTATCGACAGCATTGCTGCCTGTGACGCTGTTTACACCAATGAACGTGTCGTGCCCGACCGATGCATCCCCATTAGCATCGCCGGTGGCAAGATTGATCGTCACGCCGGCGGTCGCATTGGTAAAGATAAGACGCGTGTTGCCGTTGCCGGTGATCGTATCGTTGCCGGCCAACCCTTCGAACTGGTTGAATGTATCGTTGTTGCCAATATTGAGAGCGCCTGCGAGACCGTATCCCGTCGCCACGAAAGTATCGCCGAAATTGGTCCCCTGGATGGCTTCGATCGATCGCAGCGTATCGTGACCGATCGAGGCGTCGCCCGTCACGTCACCCGACGCCATATCGACGTTGATTCCGCCGGTCGTAAAATAGATATTGTTATAGCTCGCCGTATCGAACCCGCCGCGACCATCGATGTGGTCGTCGCCGGCGAGTCCGGTAAAGGTGTCGTTATTGCTGCTGCCCGACAACGTATCGTCGAACATCGAGGCTTGGACGGCATTAACGCCACTGAAGCTGTCGGTTCCAACCGACGCGTCGCCGGCGGCGGTTCCGGTGCCCGGCGTAGGGCCTGTCTGAAAGTCAACCGTGACTCCGGCCGTCGCGCCGTTGAAGCTGAGACGCGTGTTGCCGTTACCAATGATCGTGTCGTTGCCGCCAACGCCGGTAAATTCATTGAAGGTGCCATTGGAGCCGACGTTCGCGCTACCGCTGCCAAAACCGGTCGCATCATAGGTGTCGTCCCAGCTCGTGCCGCGCACCGCTTCGACTGACAGAAGCGTGTCGGTGCCGATCGTGAGATCGGGCGGATTGATCGGCGACACTTTTCCTATCGCAAGCTCGACCTTGATCCCGGTCGTAACGGCCGGATCGTTGTTGTAGTCGGCGCGGTCGAAGCCGCCGCGACCGTTGATGGTGTCGTTGCCGGCGCGGCCGTCGAACGTTTCCACGGTACCGTTCGGATTGTCGCTGCCAAGCAGCGTGTCGACAGACGAGGACCCGAACACATTGGCGACGCCTGCGCCGATGAAGGTGTCATGACCAACCGATGCATTTCCGTCCGCGTAGTGCGCATCAAAATCTACCGTCACGCCCGCGGTTGCGTTGACGTAGGACACGCGCGTCAGCGTCGCGCCCTGGCTATTGACGAGGCCGGTGATTGTGTCGTTGCCGCCGCGACCTTCGAACTCGTTGAAGCCGATGGGAGTGCCGGGAACGCCGCTCGATCCCGTGAAGCCGGAAGCATCGAGGATATCCGCAAACTCGCTGCCGACAGCGCCTTCGATGGACACAAGTGTGTCGCTGCCAACGCCCGCACCGAACGACTTGCCATGCGCAAGATCGACGATGATACCACCCGTTGCATCCGTATAGACCGCGCGATCAAAGCCTAGCCCACCATCGAGCAGATCGTTATCCGCCAAGCCCTGAAGCCTGTCGTTGCCGGCAAGACCGCTCAGTGTATCGGCCCCTCCCGTCCCAACCAGCGAATTGTTATTGTCGTTGGCGGTTGGCGTGCTGCCGGCAGCGGCAAAGATAAAGTCGCTCGCGACAAGACTTCCCAGGGTAACGTTCTGCAGGCTAATGCTATTGCCTGGACTGAAGGTAATGACTGTGTCCGATCCTTGCTGTGCGGCATGCGACACAATGTCCGAAAGACCGAGAACACCACCGACGCCCGTCACATCGATCCTGTCCCCCTGTACATGGAGAAAGTCTGTGATCTGGTCGGCCCCATCACCGGTCGCATAAACGAACGTGTCCGCCCCGGCACCACCTGTCATGGCGTCGTTGCCGCCTCTTCCCCTGATAGTGTCGTTGCCGCTTCCGCCGTTGAAGATTTCACTGGCGTTGCTGCCCGAGATCGTATCGTCGAAGTTTGAGCCTATGACACTGCTCACACCGGTAAACGTATCGTGTCCGACGGACGCATCGCCGGCAGCATTCCCCGTGGTCATGTCGATCGTCACGCCCGAGGTGGCATTGTTATACCCGAGTTGAGTATTGCCGTTACCGGTGATCTGGTCATCGCCGCCATAGCCCTGGAATTCGTTGAAGGTGCCGAAACTGCCTCCGGTAAAATTCGCAGCGTTATAGACGTCGTTGAATCTGGTACCGATGACCGATTCGATCGAGATCAAGGTATCGTGCCCGACCGCTGCATCGCCGTCGGCGGTACCGGAAAACATATCGACGGTAATGCCTGTCGTTACATTCGCATCGTTGGCATAAGTCGCCTGATCGAAGCCGCCGCGGCCATCGAGGGTATCGTTGCCGCCGCGCCCATCGAACTGCTCTACAGTTCCCGACGCATTAGCGCTGCCGAGCAGCATGTCAGCAAAATTGCTGCCGACAGCGCCATTCACGCCACCGATAAAGGTGTCGGTTCCGACGTTGGCGAGATCTCCGGCCGCGGTGCCCTTTCCGGTGCCAAGAACAAGATCGACGGTTACGCCCGCGGCGGCGCTGAGATAAACAGCTCGCGTATTGCCATTACCGGTGATCTGATCGTCGCCATCCAGTCCTTCGAACTGATTGTAGGTGCCGTTGTTGCCGACGTTGTTGAGCGTGGGGTCTAAGTGGCTAGAGTCGCCGAAACCCACCGCGTTGTAGACGTCGTTGAAATTAGTGCCCTGAATACTTTCGATCGACCGCAGCGTATCGGTGCCGGTCGAGGCATCGCCAATCACTCTGCCGATGGCAAGATCAACACTGATCCCGCCGGTCGTGTATGTCATGTTATTGTATTGGACAGTGTCGAAGCCGCCACGGCCGTCAATCGTGTCGTCGCCGGCGAGGCCCATGAAGGTCTCGTTGTTGCCGCTACCTGAAATTGTATCGCCGAACATCGAGCCAATGACGGCGTTGACGCCGCTGAAGGTGTCGGTTCCGGTGCCAGCCGCGTCACCGGCTGCCGTTCCATGCGCCTTGCCAAGCACGATATCGACAGTTACGGCGTCCAGTGCATTGGTATATTGAATTCGGGTGTTGCCGTTGCCAAGGATGATGTCATCGCCGCCGACGCCATCGAAATTATTGAAGGTGCCAAGCGAACCTGCATTCGTGCTGCTGCCGCTGAATCCGACAGCATTATAGGTATCGGCGAAGTTGGTTCCGCGAACGGCTTCAACGTTGCGAAGTGTATCGATGCCGACCGAAGCGTCGCCGGTCACAATGCCCGCGGCAAGATTGACGGTGATGCCCGAAACCGTGGCCGGGTCGTTATTGTAAACGGCGAAATCATAGCCACCGCGACCGTCGATCAAATCGTTGCCGGCGCGACCGTCATATTGCTCGTAGGTGCCGTTGGCGTTGTTGCTGCCGCGCAGCGTATCGCCGAAGCCCGATCCGACAACCGTATTGACGTTGGTAAAGTGATCGGTGCCGACCGAGACGTCTCCGATCGCGGTGCCAGTAAAATGATCGGTCCCGACCGTCGTGGCGTCGGCAAAATCGACGGTGACGGCCCCGGTCGCGCTCGAATAGACCACGCGCGTCAGGACCTGGCCTTGCACGTTGACACTGCCGATGATGAGGTCATCCCCGCCCATGCCCTCGAAGCTATTGAAGTCAACCGGCACGCCCGGCACCTCGGCATCACCCGTGAAACCGGCAGCCGAATAATGATCGATAAAATTGCTGCCCTGGATCGCCTCGATCCCGGTCAATGTGTCAGTACCGACACCCGAACCGGACACCGTCCCCGCCGCCAGATCGGCGGTAATGCCGCCGGTCGCATCGGTGTAGACGGCCCGGTCGATGCCGGTCAGGCCAATGATCGAATCGTTTCCGCCAAAACCCTGTAACGTGTCGTTTCCTGCCGTGCCCGTCAGTGTATTGCTATTATTGTCACCAATGATGACGCCGACGCCAGCCACCTGCGTGGTTTGCGCACTGGCAACGCTCTCCGCTGTGCCATGGTCGTCGGTGTAGTGCGCCACCACATCGATGGCATGCCCGACATCGGCACTGCCCAGCGTATAGGTGGTGCCGGTGGCGCCGCCAATATCGACGCCCTCGCGCTGCCACTGGTAGCTGATCGCGCCGAGCCCGTTGGCATCCGCCAGCGTGTTCGACGCCGTCAGCACCTGGTTCTCCTGCGCGGTGCCGCTGATCGTCACCGTCCCGGTCGGCGGGTCGTTGACGTTGGTCACCGCCACCGTCGCCGCACTGGCCACGCTCTCTGCCGTGCCATGGCCGTCGGCGTACTTCGCCACCACGTCGATGGTGTGGCCGACATCGGCATTGCCCAGCGTGTAGGTGGTGCCGGTCGCCCCGCCAATGTCGACGCCGTCGCGCTGCCACTGGTAGCTGAT